>CAZSRS010000023.1:0-59181 GCA_964609625.1 uncultured Desulfovibrionaceae bacterium | reverse complement strand
GCACGAGATCAGCGTGGGGCCGAAAAATGTCCAGGCAGCCTTCGAAACCCTGGCCAGCTTTCCCTTGCGCATCACCGCCACCAACGTGGGAGGAAACCAGGGCCGCAAACTCCTGTTCATCACCCACACAGGCGAAGTCTTCGTCAAACAGCTGGCCAACAGTTCACAAAACCGAAACAGGACGTGACGACGGCGTGTCTTGGCCGACGTGCAGGCGGAGGCTACCCCCTGCGCAGGTCCTCGATGAGTTGCCTGAGATTGCTTGCCAGTTTCGCCAATTCCGCGATGGCGGCCATGGACTGGTTCATGCCGTCGGCGGTCTCGCTGGAGACGCGGGAGACCTCTTCCACGGCCTGGTTGATCTCCTCGCTGGCAGCGGACTGCTGTTCCGCGGCCGTGGCGATGTTCCTGACCAGGTCCGTGGTGGCGCCCACGATCTCCACGATACGGCCGAGTGCCTCGCCCGCCTTGCCGGCCAGGTGGTTGGACTCCTGAACGGCGCGCTCCGCATCCCCCATCTCCTCGATGTTGCGGCGGGTACCGTTCTGGATGGCGGTAATGGCGGCGCCCACCTCCTTGGTGGCGGACATGGTCTTTTCCGCGAGCTTGCGCACCTCGTCGGCCACCACGGCGAAGCCACGGCCGGCCTCTCCGGCGCGGGCCGCCTCGATGGCGGCGTTGAGGGCCAGGAGATTGGTCTGGTCGGCGATGTCGTTGATCACGCCCATGATGCTGCCGATGCTTTCTGCCTCCTGCCCCAATCCACCCAGGCTCTGCTTCATGCTCGTGGTCCTTTCCAGAACCGCGTCCACGGCCTTGATCACCCTGCCGACAACATCCCGCCCCTCCGTGGCCATCTGGCGGGCCGACTCGGCGCTTTCCGCCGCGCCCGAGGCATTGCGGGCCACCTCGAGCACGGTGCTGTTCATTTCCTCCATGGAGGTGGCGGTTTCCTCCATACGCTTGTTCTGGATGTCGGCGCCTTTGTTGACCTGCTGTACCTGCGCCGAGAGTTGCTCGCTGGCCGAGGAGAGGGCGTCGACCACGTCCATGAGCCGGTCCGCGGCCTCGTTCAAACCGTCACTGCGGGCGCGGATCGCTTCGTTCTTGGCCTCTTCGGCCTCGGTTAGCGCCTGGTTCGCTTCGTCGGTCTTGGCCGCTGCAAGCTCGGTCTTCTGGTTTGCCTCGTTGATCTTGTTGCGCAGCTCGGCGACCATGCTGTTCATGGAATCGGACAACTGCCCAACTTCGTCTTTCTGGTTCAAGTCCGAGGAGCGGTTGAGTTCGCCCCGGGCCACCGCCAAAGCAAAACCGGTAAGCGAAATGAGTGGCCTGGCAATGGAGCGGGCGATGAACCAGGCAGCTAGGAGCACGAACAGGACAAAGACGCCGGTGATGAGCAGGGAGTTGTCGCGGAGATTGTCCACAGGTCTGTGAATTTCCTGCTCGTCAACCTTTGAGACAATGGACCATTGCATGCCCGGCACGTCCACTCGGGCAAAGGTCACGATTGTACTGGCTCCCCTGGTGTCCACAAAGGTACCACGACCTTGTTCCACTTTTCCTGCCTGTCGGACATACTCAGTGTCGATTTTCGTGCCGATCTTTGGGGCCTTGCCCGAGGCGTCGGGGCGGGCCAGGTCGCTCCGCAGGCGCTGGTCCTCGCGCCCGACAAGGTAGGACTCGCCTGTATTGCCCATGCCCGTGAGGTCCTGAAGGATCGCGTTGATTTTGCTGATGGGTATTTGCGCGGCGACATAGCCGACGACCCGGCCATCGCCATTGCGTATCTTGGCCATTGCAAAACCGGCATACTCGCCGTTGGAGGGCGCGTACGGCTCGAAATCGGCAAGCACGATGTCGTCGTCGCCAGCTTTGCGCATCGCGGAAAAGGCCTTGCCCAGGCCGGAGCCCTTGATTTCGCTGTCCGGAATGATCATGCCCAGGTCGGATTCCTGCGCTTGGGTATAGACGATAGCGCCATCTGTATGGACGAGGAAGAGGTCATACCACCCCATGTCATCGAGGATGTCATCCAACCTGGAATCGTATTCCTTGAACACCGCGTTCCATTTTTCGCCCTTGACCTTTCCGCCCTCCACCTTAAAAGCCGTGGCAAAAGCCGTGAGTGCTTCCTGGACATATGGATCGTCCTTGAAAAGGTGCATCTGGCTCAAGAACACTTTGAAATAATTATCAATTTGCGTTTTCTTGAGGTTGTCGATGGTTTCCAGACTGTTGAAGGCCTCTTCCTCAAGGGCTGTGGATGCGCTATTGAGGGCCACTCCTGTTACGAGTAACAGCGGGATGAGCCCTACGAGCAGAAAACAGATGATCAGCTTGGGCTTGATTCGGATGTCCTTGAAGTACATATCCCCCCTCCCATGAAGTGGATTTACAACGTAGAAGTTCGTAATTGTCCTTCAAGTTAGACCTTGGCAATGTTATAGCACGTATTTCGATTAAGTCAACGTCAATGCTGCTTTCTTTAGTGCTTTCTTGCCTGATCAGAAAAAGTACGATTACATGCGTTATGGAATGTATAGTGCTATATGATCGGGAGTAATTCAGCGGCGACTGAATAGATGCATGGGAGATGCATGAGGCATGCTGGTTCGAGCTGCTTAAGATCAGTCTTCAGACAGAGTTCGTTGGATATCTGTCTACTTCCAAAGTAGGGAGCGGGTTACCCGCGTCTGAGGTCCTCGATGAGTTGCCTGAGATTGCTTGCCAGTTTCGCCAATTCCGCGATGGCGGCCATGGACTGGTTCATGCCGTCGGCGGTCTCGCTGGAGACGCGGGAGACCTCTTCCACGGCCTGGTTGATCTCCTCGCTGGCAGCGGACTGCTGTTCCGCGGCCGTGGCGATGTTCCTGACCAGGTCCGTGGTGGCGCCCACGATCTCCACGATACGGCCGAGTGCCTCGCCCGCCTTGCCGGCCAGGTGGTTGGACTCCTGAACGGCGCGCTCCGCATCCCCCATCTCCTCGATGTTGCGGCGGGTACCGTTCTGGATGGCGGTAATGGCGGCGCCCACCTCCTTGGTGGCGGACATGGTCTTTTCCGCGAGCTTGCGCACCTCGTCGGCCACCACGGCGAAGCCACGGCCGGCCTCTCCGGCGCGGGCCGCCTCGATGGCGGCGTTGAGGGCCAGGAGATTGGTCTGGTCGGCGATGTCGTTGATCACGCCCATGATGCTGCCGATGCTTTCTGCCTCCTGCCCCAATCCACCCAGGCTCTGCTTCATGCTCGTGGTCCTTTCCAGAACCGCGTCCACGGCCTTGATCACCCTGCCGACAACATCCCGCCCCTCCGTGGCCATCTGGCGGGCCGACTCGGCGCTTTCCGCCGCGCCCGAGGCATTGCGGGCCACCTCGAGCACGGTGCTGTTCATTTCCTCCATGGAGGTGGCGGTTTCCTCCATACGCTTGTTCTGGATGTCGGCGCCTTTGTTGACCTGCTGTACCTGCGCCGAGAGTTGCTCGCTGGCCGAGGAGAGGGCGTCGACCACGTCCATGAGCCGGTCCGCGGCCTCGTTCAAACCGTCACTGCGGGCGCGTTCGGCCGCGCTCTTGGCTTGCTGCGCCTCCAGTACCGCCTTGCTGGCCTTCTCGGATTGCTCCCTGGCCTCTTGGGTCTTGTCCTCGGCCGTGTGGATGATCTCCTTGAGCTTGTCCACCATGGTGAATACCGCTTGGGCCATGTCGCCGATCTCGTCGGTCCCGAGCCTGGGCTTCTGCTCTTCGAGGTTGCCCGAGGCCACGCTCCGGGCGTAGGCCAGGGCCTTGGACACGGGGCCGAGGACACTGCGGCCGAAGAAGAGGAACAGCACTGCCAGGCCCACGGCCACGCAGAAGGAGACGACGATGCTCAGCCGGAAGTTGGAGACCATGTGCCGCTCCATGTCCTCGTTGGCCTCCAGCACCTCCGCCGCTATCGACCTGTTGATCAAGGAAAGGTTGCGGACAACGGTCTCGGAAAGCTCGTCGATTTCCTTTTCCAGGGCTTGGAAAGCCTCCTCCACCTGTTTTTGTTCCGCGGAAGCCCGGGCAATGAACGTCGGCAGCTGGTCCTTGACCAGGACTCCCAGCTCCTGCAATCCGCCTGAAATTTCCTCGACAAGTGCCAATTCAGCCGTTGTCTTCAGCAGGTTCCGGAGTTGTTCCACACCGTCAAACAGGAACGCTGACTTGTTATTGATGATCTCCAGGCGTTCATCCGAGACCCTGCCTTCATTGCGGTCGATGATCGAGTCCATGGCGGCGAGCACAAGTGTGATCTGGGCCAGTTGCATGTCTTTGAGCAGCAGCAGTTGCTCCATCTCGCGGGTGCGGTCGATGTCCAGGCCGAACGTCTGCCACCGCCCATACACCAGGTCGAAGAGCGCGCGAAGGGAGTTCTCGACACGGTCACCCTGTTCGTCGATGACGTCGTCCATGCGTTCGAATTCCGCCTCGATCTCGCCGCTCCTGGTCGCGCTGCTCTGGACCAGCGAGACCAGATCCTTCTGCACAGCCTGGATCAGCCTGGGTGCCCTGTCGGCCACGATCCGGACAGCCTCCTTTTCCTCCTCCGTGTCCATCGCCTCTTGCAGGGCGCGCATGTTGTCCGTCAATGTGGTCGCGCTATTGCTGATGATCTCGAGGCGCTTCTGCGCAACCGCTCCGGTATGGCGGTCGATGAGTGCCCCCAGGGCTTCGAGGGTCAGCGCCAGTGCCGCGTTCTCCATGCTGCTGGAGGTCTCCTCCTGATGCACGCGCAGGGTGTTGCTATCGGCAGTGTTTCTGACCTCTTTACTGCCGTAGTAGTTGATTCCGGTCAGAACAGCCAAGGCAACGATGGTGGCGATTCCCGTGGCGGCGATCCTGGCTTTGATGGTCATGGTGGACTGCTCCTGGCAGTGGTTTGGGTGGAATCCCCGCTAGGGTGAACATGTCGACGACATGGGCCTGAAGCCCAGCTTCGGGGATTTTCCTTGAAAGGCGTCCGGGGTCGGCCGGAAAGTACATCGGGCAAGCAGTCGGCGTGGCTATCCCCGGAGAAATCTTTAGCACTGTCTCACAGTGCACTGTTCCTGCGGGAAAGGCAAGGCGTTGGAAAGATGAAAACGCGAAAAGGGTAGGAAATTGACAACACCGCCCCCATACATTTTCGGGGGCGGTGTAGAGGCGGCGCGCGGCGTACTTGTGGAAATGGATGGCCCTGGGTCGATACACGATCCGCCATGGGCATCGGAGGTCTCCAGCGGTGCCTCCCTGCTGCGGACAAGATTTCCCGGTGGAGCGTGCCGTCAGTCGCTGTGTGAGGAAACAGCCCTAGACCATCGTGTTGACGTACAACCCCTTGCCCAACGCCCCGGCATTGAGAACGCTGGTCTGGAAAGCGTAGTCGGCGTTCTTCTCACCGCTGGTGGTGGTGTTCAGGTTGTTCATCGTTTGCGTCACCAACTGGGCGCCGAAGGTCTCCTTGTCCTGCGGCATCAACTGTTGTGGCGCGAAGGCCCCGAGTCCTTGAATGTCCATGATTCTCACCCTCCGGATGTCTGCTTCCACGTGGTGCCGTTAACCATGCTTCGGCAACGGGCGACACTTGAAGTCGTTCCTTGAGAACGGTAGCCTCAAGACATATCGGCCGGCTGTGGCGGGAACTTTAGGGCGAGGTGTGCTTTTTTGGGACTTCGTGGTGAAAATAGGAGGGCATGGGTGCCTCGCGAAGCACCCGAGCATTGTAAGCCTCGCCCAATTCCTTGCATGGGGCATCCAAGAGAAGCATGCGCGGCATATGGAAAGAACTTGGGCCTCTACAGCAGCCGCACCGGCGGGCACAGGGATTTCGGGGGCGTGCGGGTGTTCAGCTCCAGCTCCTTGTGCAACTCCAGGCCGGTGTTGGCGCGCAGATACTCATAGGGGCGCTGCTGCAAGAGGTGCAGTTCCCGTGTCTCGGGCAGGCAGAACAATTCCCCCCAGTTGGTGGCGTAGATCAGGCTGGCGTGCCTGATACGGCGCTCCTCGCGGGGGACGGTGAAGTTGATCAGGCACAGGGCGCGCAGCACCTGCTCGGGGCGCAGGTATTCCTCGATGTCGGTGCCGAAGGTCTCGGCCAGGGGAAAGGAGTCGTGGATGGCCGTCAGGGCTTCGGCGAGATCGCCCAGAGACAGGGGGTAGGTCAGGTTGCTTCCCTGCAAGGCCATGCCCGGCGCGTATACACCGTTGGCCACGAGCCAGGCCAGCAGGGGTTCGAGCTGTTTGCCGCGGCGGATTTCCTCCTTGTCGAAACGCTTGCCCTGACGCTTGGGCGCCTCGCCCGAAACGATCCAGGTGACGGGCGTGCCGGCCATGCCCTGGCAGGAGAATTCCAGGGCCGAGAACAGGGTCTTGGAGGCGTCCATGAAGGGGACGCGCATGATCTTGTTTTCCTTGGGGCGCAGATAGCTGAAGACCTTGCGGCCGAGCTTGGTCATGTCCTCGTCCGTGACGCGCATGTCCAGGTCGAGACTGTCCCAGAGCGTATGGATGGTGTCGTAGGTCTTGAGCATGTAGCGCACCATCATCTGCCCCAGGGCCACGAGTTCGGCGTAGCTTCTGGCTACGGTGATCTCGTCCGTGGGGACGCCGCGACCGGGCTCCACGTGGCTGGCGATGTCCGCCTCGCTGTACGGGAAGAAGTACTCCATGAAGCTGTAGTCCTGCATTTCGTAGAAGCGGCCCGTGCTCTGCGCCGCCAGGTACAGGCCGGTCTTGTGCAGGAAAGCCAGGCGCATCAGGTCCTGTGCCTCCTTGTTGCCGATTCCTCGGTAGTAGTCGAAGATTTCGCGGAACATCAGGGCGTAGGGGTCGATGTCCCAGAGGTCTTTGGCGCCAAGAAAGACATTACGCTTGATGCTGTTGCACAGAAGCACGCCGGTGGTCTTGCCGTGGGTGTATTTGTCCAGCAGGGCCAGCTTCAGGGCGGATTTGAAAGGGCTGGTGATGGCCTTGACGATTTGCCAGAGGGAGGCGCCGAAGAACTCGCCCTTGGGGATGCCTTCCAAATGCCCCAGGTCCAGGACGTTGGTATCCAGGGAGCTTACCGCGGTGTGGAAGCGCTTGAGGTGGAGCCGGTAGCCGGCGCTGTCCACATCCGGCGGCACGTACCACCACACCGGCTTTTTTCCCGCAAGATACACGCCGGTGCGGTAGAATTCCTCCTTGAGCAGCTGGGCCTGGGAGGAGCCGGCGCTTTCCTTGTCGGTGTACCCGAACTCGTTATTACGCACGCTCTCCTCGTCCATGAAAAAGAAGTGCACCTCCACGCCGAAGGTGGAACCGGCCCAGGTTTCGATGCGCCGTAGCTTGTCGTGCAGGGCATGTTTCTGCTCCTCGCTCAGATCGTCCTTGCGAAAACAGACCCAGAGGTCGATGTCCGAAGCACGTGCGTGGGCGATGGTCCCGGTGCTGCCTATGGTGTAGACGCCTTCGATCTTCAGGGCACGACTCCGGGCCTCTTCTTCGTGAGGAGGGGCTATGCCATGCTTATCCAGGAGTCTGAGGGTGCCGAAGTCCGGGACATAGTTATGGATGGAGCAGGCCGGGGCCAGGGACACGCCGCCCTTGACCCGGCAGCCGCTCTCCAGGATGGCAGGGAGCATGCGCAGGAAGTCGTCGGCCGGCGAGGGCAACATGCATATGGCCCAGTCCAGGCGGCGGCGGTTGTTGGCCAGGAACAGGGCCTCGCGTTCCTTGAGGTCTTTTTCGAAGAACCACTGTTCCAGGAGCAGGAACATCAGGCGCAGGCCGTCGGCACTGCCCAACTGCACGGGGAGTTGTGCGGGCCGGACCTGTTCGGCCAGGGCAGCACGGCCTTGTTCGCCTGTTCTGCGCTCCTGGTGGAGGAAGGAAGGCTCGTCCGTGTCCAGGGCGTGGAAGGCGCATCTGGTGAAGGTGGAAGTGGAGGCCACGCTGTTGCGCACCTGACAGCGCTCCATGTAGGTCACGGAGAAGCGGCAATCCGTGAACTCCATGCCCGAGAACCTGGAATCGAGGAATGCGGCATGGCAGAAGTGGGCGCAATGCATGAGGCTGGAGGTCAGGGTACAGGTCTCGAGGCGCGAACCCGAGAAATCGCATTCTACCAGCCGGCAGTTCTCCAGGGAGAATTCCTTGAATTCGCAGTTGGTGAACTGTCCGGAATAAAAGACGCAATCCTTGAAGCGGACTGATCCGAGCCGTGATGCGCTCAGGCGGCAGTTGGTCAACTCGCAGTCCTCGAACACGACATTTTCCAGATGCGCGCCTTCCATGTCCAGGTTGCGCAGCACGCACTTCTCGAGACGCACATCCTTGAGCAGATTGCCGAAAAAATCCGAGGTGCTCAGCGTGCAGCGCAGCAGCTTGGCACCGCCCCAGCGCAGGTTGGACAGATCCTGGTGCTCGAGTATGTTCTTTTCCAGCAAGCCGCCTTGTTGCAGCAGGTCGCCCAGTTGCCGGGCCGTGGCAGGACCCTGGGGGGCGTCTTTGCCCGCGAGCCCGCGTTTGAACTTGTCGAACAGGGCAAAGGCTGTGTTTTCTCTCTCGCTGTCGCGGGGTGCCGCGTCCACCTGCCTGGGGCCGGCCAGAGGCGCGGGTGTGTATCCAGGTTTGCGCGCGACCGGGGCATGCGCCAGGATGAAATTCCTGGCCGCATCCACGAGCTGGCTCCACTGCCCGCCTTGTTCCCCGAGAACCGTGGAGACGCGCTTGAGCGCCTCCACGAGCCAGCCTTGGTCGAAGGTGGCGAACAGGGCCACGAGTCTGGGCATGAGTTCCATCTGTCCAGGTCTGGGCAGACGCTGCATGAAGATCCGGAAGGACACGGCGTCCAGGCGCAAGGTCAGGGGGAGCAGCCTGGTCTGTAGGCTGCCTCGCTCGGAGTGGATCAGGGCAAGGGCCTGGGGAAGTTTTTCGGCTTTCAGGTCGGCCAAGGTCTCCAGGGCGGCCAGGCAGATATCGTCGTCCTCGTGCCGCACCAGGGGCAGGATCTTGCCAATCAGGGCCGGGTCCTGCTTGCGGCCGCTGCGCCCCATGTTCCTGAGCAGCATGGCCAATACGTTCCCCTGGGCGCGAGGCAGGGACTGGGCCATGCTCATGGACACGAAGTGCGAACCGAGGCACTGGGTGGTCTTGACCATGAAGGTAAGCTGCTCCGTGTTCAGTTCCAGGTGCAGCAATCTTTGCAGCCAGACCCCGAAACGCCCCCGCAACAGCTCGCGCTGCAAGGGATAGCTGAGGCTGGTATGGCTGTTGGGCAGGGCCTCGAGAAACAGCAAGGCCTCTTCCGGGTCTTGCCCCTGAATGGAGCGGGCCACGTCGTGGGCCCAGTGCATGAACCATGTCTCTCCCTTGTAGGGGCGAGTGAAGAACCTGTTGGCCATGAACAGTTTATGTTGGGGGGCAAAGCCGTCCAGTAGGGCGAGGAGGGATTCGCGGGGAATCCTGCCCTTGAGCAGGTATGAGGCTGTGAGGATTTCGCCCAGGCCGCCCAGCTTCATAAGCATGCCCATGCACAGACGGATGATGGAGCTATCCTGGGTGCGCTCGAGGACCACGGCGATGTTGTATGCGAGTTCCGAGGCATGGACCTGGGTTTGCGGGGCTTGCTGGTCTTCGAAGCCCAGCAGGATGAAGGCCTGCTCCACCAGGGGAGCCACATCGGCCATCATGGTGTAGCGGGTGGTACGCAACACGTCGCGGAGTTGCCGGATGATCTGCGGCAGGGGGGATTTGTAACCCGCCATGAAGCTAGGGCTCCCTGTTCTGGGCTTGCAGCGCCCCGGAGCGTGGGGCTTGCCGGGCCGCTATTCGGTCATGGTTTCGGCATAGTAATTGATTTGTCGAGTGGGGCTCAAGTAGGCGAAGACCTCCCGGGGCAGTTCCTCCGGCCGCAGGGTCTTCTTGATCTCCAGTTCCTCTTCCAGGACCAAGTCGATGATCAGGGCCTCGCGCTTGGGTACGTCGGGGTGATAGATCAGCACGCCGGGGCGGGAGGATTTCTGCACGTTGGTGGCGATCACCATGCCGATGGCGCCGTTGGAGAGTTGGACAAGGGTGCCCGGCGGATAGACCCCGAGATTGCGGATGAACATGGCCAGAAAGCGGTTGTCCAGCTTGGAGCGCATCTTGGTGAACATGTGGCGCATGGCCTCGTGGGGGGTGAGCGCCTGCTTGGGGTCACTCTTGTTGCAGAGGTTGTCGTAGGCGTCGGCCACAGCCACGATCCTGGCCAGGGGGGAGATGTCCTCGCCCTTGAGCTTTTCCGGAAAACCCTTGCCGTCAATGGTCTCGTGATGCTGCAGGATCACCAACGTGCTCTCCGCGGGGTAGCTGGGCAGATCGCCCACGATTTTTGCACCCAGCTTGGGATGCAACTCGTAGTGTCGCTGTACGGCGTATTTCAGCGTGGTGGGTCTGCCCATGGCCATCTCGCTGATGGGCACGCGGCCCTTGCCCACGTCGTGGAACATGGCGCCCATGCCGAGATACTTCATGGCCGGGCCGTCGAAGCGCAGCTCCTTGCCCAGCATCATGGACAGCACCGTGACGTTGAAGGCGTGCAGGTGCTGCTTTTCCTCCTTGGGCTTGTTGGTCATGAGGTTCACGAACACGTCGCGCTCGGAGAGGAAGGTGTCCACGAGCTTGTTGACCACCGCGGCGGCCTGTTCCACGGCTTCGTCGGAACGACCTGAAACGCGCCTGAGCATGACCGCCACCTGCGACACGGTTTCATCGTAGCGCTTTTCGCATCTGGCAAATGCCTGTTTGCGGCGCTTGTTGCCTTCGATGGTCTCCTGCTTGAGCCCGAAAAGCTCCCTGGAGATGGGAGTCTTCTCCTTGGGGGAAGAGTCTCCGGCGATCTGGGGCGTGGCGTTTTTTGGTTTGCGCAAATCCTCGGTGCCCACGGGAATGGGCAGGCGTTCGCTCTTGTTCAGGACGCAGGTGAAGTGTGAAATGCCGAGAGCGCGGAGTTTTTCGAGTTGTTCTTCGCTTTTGATCAGGAACCCTTTGCGCAACGAGCTGTATTTCTTGTCGGCGTTGTCGGCACGAATGTACAGCCCCACACAGAGCTGATTCACGTGGATGGTGTACTCAGAGAAGGCCATTGCAGGGCCGATGCGATTTATTGTGGTTCATGCAAATCCATTTTGCGAGGAAAAGTTGCATCCGGAGCCCCTTGTCGAAAAGATATCATAGCTTGGGCCGTGAAGCGGTGTCAACGCACCGCAACTAATGATGCGGGGTCCTACTCCGTGTATCGAGAGGAGCGGGAAAGGCTGTCCAGGGAGGAACCCCCTGTTCAGGAGGTTCCCCGCCCTGGATATTCGCTATCCACCACGGGCCACGTCGGACCGACGGCGCCACCAAGGGCGTCACGCGAACTGCACGGATCGTTGCATCCCGGGGTTTGTCGGCTCGCTTCAGGCGTGTACGCCCCCATGCGCTACTCCACCTGGAAGAAGACCTGCTGTTTGGCATTGCACACGGGGCATTTTTCGGGAGGCGTACCCTCCACGGTGTAGCCGCACACGGAGCAGACGTGGTAGTCGCCGCCGACTTGGCCGCTCTGCAGGGAGTCCAGGGCCTTCTGGTACAAATCCGCGTGTATCTTTTCCACGTCGTTGGCGTATTTGAAGGTGCGTTCGGCCTGGGCGTTGCCCTCTTTTTTAGCCGTTTCGATCATCTCGGGGTACATTTCCTTGAATTCGTGAATCTCGCCCTTGAGCGCCGCCTTGAGGTTCTCGGCGGTGGTGCCGATGCCGCCCATGATCCGCAGGTGGCTGTGGGCGTGAACGGTCTCGGCCTCGGCAACGGCCCGGAACAGTTTGGCCACCTGGGGGTAACCTTCCTTGTCCGCTTGTTTTGCAAAGGCCAAGTACTTGCGGTTGGCCTGGGATTCGCCTGCAAAGGCTTCGGCCAGATTTTCCTTGGTGTTTTTCATGAGATCCTCCCTTGTGTGTAGGATTGTGGACACCCCTTCCTCTGCCTTGGGGGTGATTCAGGAGATACATGAATGTCCGACATTGTGAAACCACATGATTCCGGTGGGGAAGCTGTCCGGAGCACGCGGCTGGATCGGTCAAACCCGATACGGACGAGGCGCGGCCCGCGGCTCAGGGTCTGTAGGTGTTGGCGATGGTGTCCAGGATGTGCCTGCTGAGCAGGCGGTAGCCGGTCATGGTGAAGTGCACGCCGTCGTTGGCACGCAAGGTCAGGACCTTTTCTCCGAAGCGCTTGGTGCGGGTGAACTGGCCGTCACCGTCGGCAAAAAGGCTCCAGGCATCCACGTAGTGGCAGCCGGGCAGGGCTTGGCAAGCTGCCTCCAAGGCCTGATTCAAGGCCTTGGCGCGGTCCGAGTAGCCGTCCTTGCCCATTGGGGGGAGCCCCACCATATACAGGGTCACGCCGGCGTTCGAGGCCACGCTGGCGAAACCGCGGGCCTTATCCACGTATGACTGACGCCAGGACTCGGAGCCGGAGCCGTTGTGCGCGTCGTTACCGCTGATCATGGCCACGATGACGTCGGGTTTGTCCTGTTGGATGAAGTTCTTGAGTTCCTGCTCCCAGTTGTAGAACTTGGGGGAATTGAGGCCGGAGGAAATCTTGCCGCGTGCCTGCAGGGCCACGCCCATGCCCTTGAGTTCCTGCCCCATGGACATACCCACGCCAACGGCAAAGGAGTCGCCGACAACGAGCACGGAACTGGCTGAGATGATGGAGGGAATGGTGGGTTCAGGCATGGTGGCCACGGCCGGCGCCGGTGACGGGACTGGCGCCGGTGTTGGCGCCACGGGTTCGGGTTTCGGCTCGGGCTTGCGCAGCATCTCTTCCATCCAGTCCGGCAGGCCGAACACCGCCGCGATTTGTTGCCGTACCTGGGCGCGGCGGGCCTCCTGAAGGGCCGCACGCTCCTGAGGCGACGGCTGTTGTCTCACGGCGTGTTCTTTCACGGTAGTGCAGCCGCTGAGCTGCAGACCCAGGAAGGTGGCGAGCAGGAAGGTCAGAAACAAAGCGCGCATGGACATCCTCATGGTGAAGCATGCGGGCAGGCATGCCGTCGGAATCCGAAAATGACGATAGACATGGGGGGACGTTGCGGTGGCATCAGCCAGAGGAATCAGGGCGCTCCCGGAGAAGGGGCAGGCTCTCTTCCAGGGTCTGCAGGCAGCGGCCCGCCAGGATGTTGGCGCCGGTGAGGGAAAGATGCACGCCGTCGTTGGCGCGGAGGCGGATGCGCTCACCGGTGATGTCCACGATGTGGTTGGTGAAGCGGCCCTGTTCGTCGGCAAGGGCGTCCCAGGTGTCGATGAACTGGCAATTGGGCTTGGCGTCGCACAGGGAGCGGACGACGTGGTTAATGCGTTCGACATCCTTGGTGAGGTCGGGTCGCCCCATGATGGGGGCGCCCACCCAGAATATCTTCACGTTTGGGTTGTTCTGGGCGCAGAGTTCGAAGAGCCTGTTCATGCGGCGTTTGTATTCGGCGTCCCAGGCCTTTTCGCCGAAATGCACGGTAGTGCCGTCGCCGCGCTTCAGCGACTGGTTGTCGTTGGTGCCGATCATGATGAGCACGGTGTTGGGCTGCATGGTGGCTGCGAGCTTGTCCAGGGTGCGTTCCCAGTCGAAGAAGTCTGGTCTGGCCAGACCGCTGGAGACTTTGCCCAATCGCTTAAAATAAATACCTGGAATTTTGGAGAAATAATCCTCCAGCTGCTTGCCCAGGGGAATGGACAGGGAATCGCCGATAACCAGGAGTTTTTCGTTTGGTGGCTGGATTTCCTTTTGCGCCTTGGCAACGGTACGGAAGCTGGCCTCGGAGAGGCCGTTCTTTTCGAAGCCGGTGGAGATCACGGCCTGGGGCCGGGAAGGTGGCGGGGTCTCGGCGGCAAGGTGTTCGACGTCCTGTTTTTCTTCAAGGGTCTGTTGCTCGGGGACAGGCGTTTGTCGCGCTGGGGCGTTGTACGATTCCTGCACGGGAAGTTCGGCGGAGGCGGGTTGATGCGGCACCCGGACAGGTACGTCGTCCAACACGATGAGCCGGGGTTCGTGGTCGAAGTCGAGTTCCGCGAAGTCGTTCCCCTGCTCCAGGATATCCTGGAGAGACAGACTCGGCAGGGCTACGTGGGTGGCGATGGGCAGTGGAAAAACCGCAATGGTCGCCAGGAGTGTAGCTATCAGGAATATGAATCTCATGCTCTGCTCCGGTGCTAGGCGAATACGGCGGGCCGTTTCGATTTCAGTCGGTCTAGAGCAATTACCAATCGGACACTGTACATGCTGCCTCGTGATTCCATGGCTTCAGATGGATTTCTCTTTCGAGCCACCGGGCCGCAGCTCCACGAAGTTGGATATGTAGTCGAGAATGTAACGGCTGAGAAGGTCTCCACCATCTGTCGAGAAGTGGATACCATCCTGGGCACGTATTCTGATGCTGTAACCCTTCTCATCCTTCTTGAAGTTTGTATAGTTGCCGTTGTCATCTGTCAAGATGGCGGCTGTATCGACGAAGTGGCACAGATCAAAGGCCGCGCATGCATTTTTCGTGGCCACGTTTGCGATCTGGATCCGGTCGGACATGGCCTTGTCGCGGACAACCGGCAGGCTGACCCAGTAGGTGGGGACTTTGTTGCTCGTGATGATGTCGAGGAAACGTTCCACCCGCCTTTGGTACGCATCGGGCCAAGCGGCAGTGCCGAGTATAGCCTTCTTGTTGTCGATGTGGATGTTGTTGTTTGCGTCGTTGATGCCCATCATCACCACGATGATGTCGGGCTTGTGCTTGTCGATGAGCACCTGGACCTTCTTTTCCCAGTCGAAGAGATGCGGGATGGCCAGTCCGCTGGAGACCTTGCCCACACGGGCGAAGTCGATCTGGTCGTTGTATTCCTTGAGGGTGCGTTCAAAGGAGGTAGCCAGGCCGAGGGCCAGGGAATCACCCAGCACCAGCACCGAGCGCAGCGGAAGCTTGCCTTGGTGTTCGTCAGTGGGTTGGTCCTTGGCATCCAGGCCCTGGGACATCTGGTTGTGCGGCGAGCCTGTGGATGTCACCGCGAGATGCGGCCCATGCGCGGGCGCGAGGCCGAATCCCGCCGGGACCACGCCGGCGCGTGATTCCTGAAGGCGGCGGAATAGGGAAAGTGCCAGAATACGGCGCTGCTCTCGAGGCATGGCAGCCAGCTGTTGGCGCAGGTCTTCGGAGAAATACACGCCAGGGGTCGAAGATTCCATGTCCAGGCATTTGGTGTTGTCTTTGTATGTGTCGTCGAAAAGAAAGGCGCAGGAGCAGTCGAAGCGGTCCACGAGCGCGGTGACGCCGCTGGTGTCGCGCAAGGATCGGGCCGCGTCGAGCGCCCTTTCGAGGGAATCGCCGGAGGAAACAGCCTGCTGCGTGTACCAGGGCGCGAGTTTGTCCAGGTTGAGGAAACACCCCAAACCCAGGCCCAGCACGAATATGACTATCCCCTGTAGGGTATACTTCTTCATGATTCCTCGCCCCCCCGACACCAGGGTTGACCGGCGTTGCAGTCCTGATAAACCCGGGTTTGCTCCTGTGTGCAACAGGCTGTCAAAATTGAAAATAGATAAAGGCCGGAACTCCGTCTGGTCCCAGTCTGAGAATGATCGTGCCCAGCAGGCCGAAGACCAGGGTCTGCACCCCCCAGTGTACCCGGCCAAAAACATTGACGTAAGTTTGTCTCATATCAAAACGGAGGAATTCCTTCAAGAGCACGAGGGCCACTATGCCCAAGACAACAATATTGGCACCTTCTCCGGAGGTGTCAAGGGAGCAAACCCGGGTCACCACTTCCCACCCTTGCTCAAAAGTCGAGGCACGGAAAAAAATCCAGGCGAAGCTGACGTATCCGAATGTCAGCAGCCAACAGAGCGCGTCCATCACCAGAGAGCGCCGCGGGTCCAGGGGCAGGCCCCTGGCCTTGCGTCGATCGCGCAGACCGTGGTTGAGCGACAGACCCAGGCCGTGCAGCAGGCCCCAGAAAATGAAATTCAGTCCGGCACCGTGCCACAGGCCGCCCAGGGCAAAGGTCAGCAGCAGGTTGCAATGCTTGCGCCAGGTCGGCACGCGGCTGCCACCCAGGCTGAAATAGAGATAGTCCCTGAGCCACGTGGAAAAGGAGATGTGCCAGCGATGCCAGAATTCGCGCAGGCTCGACGATCTGTACGGCCTGTCGAAGTTCTCGGGCAGCATGAAGCCCAAAAGCAGGCCCACGCCCAGGACCAGGTCGGTGTAGCCGGAAAAATCACAATAGATTTGTATGGTATATCCCAAAACACCGCAAAGCGCTCCGACAAAGGAGAAGGCATCGGGATAGTCGAAGACGTGATTTACGGCATGGGAGGCCAGGTAGCTGGACAGCACCAGTTTTTTGAACATGCCGCTCAGCAACAGGAAATACCCTGCCATGGCCGCGTCCTTGCGCAAAGGTGCGATATTGTCGAGCTGTGGCACCAGTTGATGCGCGCGCAGGATGGGACCGCTGAGGATCGTGGGGAAAAAGGCCACGAATAGGAAGACGTCCAAAGGCCTTTGTATGGCTGCCGCAGGGTCCCGGTAGACGTCGATGGCGTAGGAAAGCCCCTGGAAGGTGAAAAAGGAGATGCCCACGGGCAGGAGCATGTCCAACATGGGAAGGGGATTGAACAAGCCCACGCCTACCAGCAAGCGGTCCGTGGTCATGAAGATCAGGTCGTAGTACTTGAAAAAGGCCAGGCCGCCGAGTCCGATGCCCACGAGCAGGTACAGACAGAGCCGGCGAATGCCCGGGCCGGCCGCGCGGGCCATGAGGCTGGTGCACAGCCAGGTGAAGAAGCTGAACTGCACGAGGATAAATAAAAACTCCAGGCCAAAGGAGCCATAGAACAGATAGGACGCGGCCAGGAGAAAAGGCCTGTACCCGGTACGCCCCTTGAGGATCCAGTTCAGGGGCAGGACCACCAGGAAGAAAAGGGCAAATTGAAAACTCAGGATGTTCATCGGCCCCGGCTCCTGGGCCAGGTCTCCGGGCATGCGGTGTTCGGACAACCCCAAGGGGAGTGTTGGGGCTTGCGCTTCTCCGGTGTGAAGTATATCGTATACAAAGAGTCCACAGCGACAATCCGGCAGAGTTAGTCAAAAAGCCTGACAAAGGCAAGGGATTGCAGCGGGACATGAATCGCGGCGGCGCTGGAGGCAAGGCTTTCAGGAACTGCCTTCACACGAAACACCGGCACCGTGAAACGCCTTCCACGGCGATATGCTGTTCAGACGATACAATATCCTAATTTTCAGACCAAACGGCGAAATGCTTTGCAGCATCCGGATCAGAGGCTGGGTGCTCCCTGCCGCGCTGTTGCTCGTGGTTGTCCTGGCGACCGGAAACTATTTGCTCTGGCCCTATCACGAGGCATATAACCGAGCCCAGAGTGTTTTTCAGGAGTTCGAGAAGAAAATCGATGCACAGTATCTCCCCATCTACCAGACTGCCTTCGAAATCCTGAACCTGGAAAAGGACTATCATCGCATCCGTGACCTGAATACGAGGCTGGGGGTGATGCTCAACCTGGACGAGAAAGAGAGCATCGACGCGCCGGAAGATGTATTCGGCCTCGGCCGCAGCCCAAACGGAGAGACGGCCTCGCTGCACTACCCCGCCCTGCTGCGCCTTGCACACAAGAAGTTCGATCAACTCCATGCCAGCATTCTTCTCGAGGAAATTCATCAGCAAAAAGTCATCAAGGAAATCGTCCTACAGAAGGACAACCTTACCCGTGTGCCGTCCATCTGGCCCACCAGGGGGCGTTTGTCCTCCATCTTCGGCTATCGGAAGAATCCCTTCACCAAGCGCGTGCAGTTCCACAAGGCCATCGACATCACCGCCAAGACCGGCACGCCGATCAGGGCGCCGGCCAATGGCACTGTCACCTACGCCAAATGGTTCTCGTCATATGGCAACACCATCGATATCGACCACGGCAACGGCTTGAAGACGCGTTACGCCCATTTGCACAAGATTCTGGTCCAAGTGGGGCAGCAGGTAGCCCGGGGCGAGATCATCGGCTCCGTGGGCAGTACGGGCCGCTCCCAGGCGCCGCATCTGCACTACGAGGTGCACAGGAACGGCCGGGTCGTGAACCCCTTGTACTATATAATGGATAATTGAGACAAAGTCGCTGTCGAAGAAGGCAACTTGGTATCAGGCCTTTTGCGTCCCACCAAGGACTCTCCAGGATACCAGTGCCGTCGTGAGTCCCAGCAGCACGAAGAAACCATCTCGCAGCACGTACCAAGCCATGTCGGCGTCCTGGCTCGGGCTGGTTGAGAAGCAACCGCAGCCCACATCGATGCCCCTGAAGTAGTTGACGACCAGGGTTGTCCAGAAGGTCACGAGCAGCAGGTTGACCAACAACAGCGTGCCCTCGCGCCACCTGCCGGACAGCAGGAGCGCCCCCAGGACAAGCTCCAGCCAGGGCAGTCCCAGGGCAACGAGATTGGTCAACGCCGGCGGCAGCACGCGGTAGTCCCGCACGATGGCGGCGAACTCCGCGGGATGGATGATCTTGTCCGCGCTGGCCACGATGAATATTCCCCCCAAGATCAGGCGGAGCAACACATCGGCCGTTTTCAGCCTGGACACCAAGGACATGTTCAGTTCCCGAGGCTGCCGCTGGCAACGGGCAGGCCCTCGGCCTTCCACAACGACCAGCCGTTGACCAGCACCCGCACGTTGTCGAAGCCCGCCCCTCGCAGGAGTTCCGCCAGCTCATGGCTCAGGGGGCAGCGCTCCCCGTCGCAGTAGGCGATGAGCAGTTCCTTACCCACCAGTTCCTGGCGCAACTCTTCGAATAAGAGCCCGAACTCCTCGGGCGGCAGGGACAGGGCACCCTGGACATGCTCCTCGTCGTATTCGAACTGGGAGCGGGCGTCGAGGAACAGGGCCCTCTTGGACAGGAACAGCATGGCCGCGTCCTTGATTGCGATGGTGCCATCCCCGCCCTCCAACTGCACGGCGCTCTGCTCGGCATACAACAAAGGCAGGCTGTCCGGACGCAGGGCGTTCACTCCCAGGGCCAGTACCGCTGAAAATGCGAGAATGCAGAGGGATTGCAACGCGATTTTGTACAGCAGCGACATGACGCTCTCCTTGCGGATCAGTTGTTCTGCATCAACTCCAGGGCCTTCATGGAGCTGGCTATGTCATCGTAGAGCGGTACGATAACGACTTCGACGTCCCTGCCCGCAGTCCATGCGCCCTGGGTCGCGGCACTGACCGGCAGGTTCCTGACGTCGATGCGCGACACCGCCGCGCCCTTGTAATAGGGGCGGACCCAGAGAGTCTGGCCGGGCGCGTTCTGCGTTCCGACATTGCCCTTGCCGGCGCCGCTGCCGAGCAGGATGTGGAACAAGTCGGGATAACCTTGCAACAGGCGGCTCTCGAAGAGCGAGCCCAGCAGGCTCACGCCCACGAGCAGGTCGGCCTGTTCCTTTACCTGTTGTACCGCCTCCAGCATACGCCGGTGCATCTCGGGCTCCTCGGAAGAATTATGGATCAGGGGCAGGAACACGAAAGCCACCCTGACGCCGCCCTTTTCCACGAGCCTGACCGTGACGTCCGAGGATTCTGTCGCCCAGACCGGGGGCAGGTTCAGCCCATTGCGTTCCAGCCATTGAGCTTCCTGCGGCGATACCAGGCCGAGATCGTAATGCAGCAATGCGTACAACTCCTCCAGCCGTTTCGGGTAATAATCCGACGCGGGAACGCCTTCCGAGGAGAGCAGCTCGAAACCGCCCCCCACGGCAAGGACCCGCTCCGCGCCGACCTGCTGCGTCAGGGTCTCCATGATGGTGGCCCGCCGGGCCACGCCTCCCACTGTCCTGCTGCCTCAGGTGGGACAGGGATTATAGTACCCGAAGGTATTCGAAGTGTAGAGTATGCGCAGCAGGGGCGGTTCGGCGACCGCGATGCCCGTTGCCGCGAGGAGCGGGATGAGCGTGAGAAGTACAATGATTCCGCGCATGACGATCCTTTATGTGCCGGGAATAAAAGGGTATGCGATGAAGTACAGTCCTAGGAGGCCGATGGTGGCCCCCGCCAGTTTGCGGAACAGTTGCCCCCCGCGTTGCCAGGCGCTGTTGGCCAGAAAGCGCTTGACCAGGGCCGTGGAACTCCCGGCCACGGCAATGGGGATGCAGTGCCCGATGCCGAAAAGCACGATGAACACGATGCCCGTGAACACCTTTTCCTGGATGGTGATGATTGCCAGGATGGGGGCGATGAAGCCGAAGGTGCAGGAGCCTGAGAGCACGCCGTAGGCCAGGCCCAGGATGAATGCGCCCCACAGGCCCTTGAGCTGAAGCCGCCCCATGAGCCCGCCGGACATGGAGCATTTCGAGACGCCCAGCATACCCAGGGCCACCCAGATCAGAATCAGGCCGATGAGGATGGTCCAGTAGGGGCCCACGTCGCCCAGCATGCGCCCCAGCAGGGAGCAAATGATGCCGATGGCGGCGATGGTGATGAACAGCCCGATGGTGAACAGCACGGCGTAGAGGGTGGCCTTGCGGCCTTCGACGGCTCCCTCCTGCCCCCCGACGTAGCCCACGATGAGTGGGATGGAGGCCAAGTGGCAGGGGCTGAAGAGCACGCTGACCACGCCCCACAGGAAACACCCCAGCGCCCCCAGCAGGAGCCCGCCGGACATCCACAGATTGATGGTCAGGAACAGTTGATCCATGTCCTCACTCAACTCCGAGCTTCTGCAACACCGCGACGATGGAATCCTTGTCCATGAAGCCGACGTGACGCAGGTGTTCGTTTCCCTGTGCATCGTAGAATATCTGCGTGGGGATGGCGTTGATGCCGAATTGTTTCACCGCGTCATGGTTTTCCCAAACGTCGATGAACACGATGGCGGCACGCCCCCTGTATTCCTGTTCCAGCTCCACCAGGATGGGGGCCATCATCTTGCAGGGGATGCAACTCTTGGCGCCGAGGTCCACCATGGTCACCATGCCCTGCACGGGGACTTCACCGGCCGGAGCCGGGGCTGCCGTGGCGTTGGTGGGCGCGACTTCCTGGTTGTCGGTCATGGCGTAGAAGGCCACGTAGCCGAAGAGTCCCAGGACCAGCAGGCCCACGGCCAGGCCGAATAGCTGCTTTTTTCCAGAGGATTCACTCATGCGAGCAACTCCGCGGCCTTGCCCGCCACCAGGGCGATGTTGGTTTCCGAGATCTCGCTCTTGCCCTTTTCCAGCCCCAGATCCGAAAGCCGCAGATGCTCGAATTTTGTAAAGCCGGCCTGTTCCAGGCTTTTTTTCGCACAATCCAGGGGGCAGCCGTCGATGGCCAGGATCATGGAAGCGGCCTCGGTGGACTTCATGATGCCCGAGACCCTGCCCCCGATGCCGGCAAGGCAGAACATCCTGCCGCAGCCGTCACGGGTCAGTTTTCTTCCAGCCTGGTCGGCCAGAGCGCCGACATCGGCCCCTCCGGAACAGGCAAAGATCAGTTTGGGTGCGGCCCCGCATGCACATTGAACGCTCATGTCTGTCTCTCCGTTGCTCAGATCAGGACAACATTTTTTTGAGTTCCGCCACGGACGGCACCTTGCCCACCACCTTGACCTCGCCGTCCACCACCAGGGCCGGGGTGGACATCACGCCGTACTGCATCATCTCCGAGATGTCCGAGACCTTGCCGATCTCGGCCTCCAGGCCCAGTTCCCGGACAACGCTCTCCACGTCCTTCTTCAGCTTTTCACACTTGGGGCAGCCAGGGCCCAATACCAGAATCTTTTTCATCTCCATCTCCATTAAGCAACGATGTTGCCGTAAACTATACCACTCAGGGTGGCCATGACAATCACCAAGGTCACGAAGACCACGGTCTTCTGCGTCCCCATGACGCTTCGGATCACCAGCATGTTGGGCAGGCTCAGGGCCGGGCCGGCCAGCAGCAGCGCCAGGGCCGGACCCTGGCCCATGCCGTTGCCGATGAGCCCCTGCAGGATGGGCACTTCGGTCAGTGTGGCGAAATACATGAACGCGCCGGCAAAGGATGCCACGAAGTTCGAGAGCAGGGAATTCCCCCCCACGGCAGCGGAAACCCACTCCGAGGGGATCAGGCCCTCATTGCCGGGGCGGCCCAGAAGGGCGCCGGCGATGAGCACGCCGTACAGCAGGAGCGGCATGATCTGCTTGGCAAAGCCCCAGCTCTGGCCGAACCACTCGCCGAGTTCGTCCTCCCTGGTGCTGGTGAGCAGGCTCAGGCCCACCACGCCCGCCACAAAGGCGATCTGTGGCGACTCGGGGAAGGCCAGGCCCAGGGCCACGGCCGGCAGCGCCGCCAGGGCCATGTGCCACAGCTTGACATTGAACCAGGCCACCAGACAAGCCGCGAAGCCCAGGGCAAAGACCGAGGTGATGCCCCACTTGGCGGCGTGGATCGAGGCCCACAGTCCGGTGTTCTCTGCCGGCGCCCCCCAGTTGGCGAACACCAGCACGCCGATCATGGTGGCGAAGTACACCGCGTTCTGCCACAGGGCGCGCTGCACCTCGGGCTCGGGCATGGCCGCCATCTGTGCCAGCTTCTCCCCTTCCTCCCGGCGGTAGATCAGGTGCATGAGCAGGCCGATGACCACGCTGAAGACGATGGCGCCCACGGCGCGCGCCAGGCCCAACTGGGGCCCCAGGATGCGCGCCGTGAGGATGATGGCCAGAACGTTGATGGCCGGGCCGGAGTAGAGGAAGGCCGTGGCCGGCCCAAGCCCCGCGCCCATGCGGTAGATGCCGGCGAACAGCGGCAGGATGGTGCAGGAGCACACCGCCAGGATGGACCCGGAGCAGGAGGCCACTCCGTAGGCGCAGACCTTGTTGGCCTTGGGTCCGAGGTACTTCATCACAGCGGCCTGGCTGACGAACACACCGATGGCGCCGGCGATGAAAAAGGCTGGCACCAGGCAGAGCAAGACGTGCTCCTGAGCATACCACTTGACCAAGTGCATGGCCTCGAGCAGGGCGTTGTCGAACCTGCCCTCCCCCACAGGGAGATAGAAACAGGCCAGAAATACGCCGATGACGACGAGAAGGGCCTTCCACTCGTTTTTCCAGAACATGTATCGTCTTTCCTCCAGGATTACGAATAAACTTGAAAAAATGGCCAAATAGATGCGCAAAAAAAATCAGCGTGACCGGGCCTTGATCACGGACTCCACGCATTGGAAGAAGTTGAGGATGCAAGGGACTTTGAGGCGATAGTAGACCTGGAGCCCGCGTTTCTCGTCCTGCACTATGCCTGCGCGTTTGAGCACGGCCAAGTGCTTGGACACGGTGGACATGTCGTTCCCCACCAGTACCGTCAGCTCGCAGACGCAACGCTCTCCGTGGGAGAGTTCGTCGATGATCAAGAGCCGCGAGGGGTGCGCCATGGCTTTCATGACCATGGCCCGTTCCTCGAACTCCCGCACCCGCGATGGTATCGTTGTCTCTGCACTCATTGCATACTCCTTGGCGAAATCGCCAAATATAAAGTGTATCTATGCCAGCCGCTCAGGGCTGTCAAGCTCCGCAAGGAATGATTTTTGGGTTCACCGTCGCCAACCGGGAGGCGGTGGAATGCCGTATCCGCCTGGCCTGGGTTTCTTCCATGCATTCGTGGAGCTGCCGGCCGCGGCCAGCGCCCCGCCGAACCCTTGCTTGTCATTTTTCCATGGCTATATTAGGGAAAACGACTGATGACGATACGGCGGCAGTAGCGGGAGTAGTCGGTGCGCGTTGCGGATCTCCGACATCCACGCGGGAATGCGGCGCCCTGGAAAACACGGAGGCGGCAATGAGTGAGAAGCGAGTCCTGGTGGTGGACGACGAAAAGCACATCCGCATGCTCTACAAAGAGGAGCTGGAAGCGGAAGGATACGTGGTTTCCACCTCTGACGGCCAGGAAGCAATTCTGGAGGTGATCGAACGGGAACAGCCGCTGGTCGTGGTTCTGGACATCAAGCTCGGCCCCAACCTCTCCGGTCTCGACCTGCTGCAGGAAATCCGCAGCAAGGACCAGGACCTGCCCGTGATTCTCAGCACGGCCTACGACAGCTTTCAGCACGACCTCAAGTCCATTGCCGCGGACTACTACGTGGTCAAGTCCGTGGAACTGGAAGAGCTGAAAAACAAGGTCTCCATGGCCATGGCCAAGGCCTTGCAATCCTGATCGGCCTTATCGCCTCCCCGGCCTTGGTACGTACACCTCCGACGCCCGGCGCCTGTTCGCACGCGCGACGCGGCCCGCGGGCAGCCCGGGCCGATCATGCCCACCCCTCATTGCTCCGTGTGTTCCTTATGTCCGCCCGCCATATCACCTCTGGTATCGATCCCGCCCACGCGAGTTGACGCATGCGATTCCGGGAAAACATGCAGCGTGCCAAGGCGCTCCTGCGCGGGAACAGGACCCTCGAGGCCGAGGAATACCTGGAGCGGGCCACACGCCTCAGACCCGAAAACCAGAGCGTCCTGAACATCTTTCTCGAAACCCTGGCGAATAATGGGCGCATCGACCGCATTCTCGCCCTGATCCACGAAGAAATCGAGACCGTCCGCGCGGACGGGAAAATGGCGGCCCTGTTCCTGGGGAATTGCCAGTCCACACCCCTGCGCGAGATCTGCATGCGGCACGCCCCGTTCCAGGAGCACTACGCGGCCATCCGCAACATTCCGCTCCTGCACACCATGCCCGCGGCGTTGCAACAGGGCGTGCTCCAGCACGTGGTGGGAGCGGTCGATGTCGTGCTGACCCAGAACATCATGCACAAGGACTACCCCTTGCGCACCGTGGACGTGCGCTCCCGCGCAAGGGCGCTCATCGTCTATCCCACCTGTTTTTTCAGTGGCTACCACCCCGACGCCATGTTCCTCAAGGACGCCCAGGGCAGGAACCTCACGGAGCCACTGTTCGGATTGCACTCCGCATATGTCTTCACTTCGTACATCTCCGGTACTTCGCCCGAGCTTTGCGCGCGGGACCTCTGTCAGGGAACCTGGCTGAGGAGCTCCTTCATCCGCTACGTCGCCGGCGGTATGCGGGAGCTGCGCCGGAGGGAGCGTCACTGGGACGTCACGATCACCGACTACCTGCGCCCCCGCTACACCCAGGGTGTGCTGTTTCACACCATCAACCACCCCGCGGGGCACGTTCTCCAACACATCGCGGATCAGATCATGGAGCGCCTGGGACTGGGCCGACTCGACGAAAAGGTCCGCCAGGACACTGCCGGCATCATGGCTCACACGCAGTGGCTCTTTCCGCCCAAGATCGCGGCCATGTTGGGCATGCCCGATCGGTTTTGCCGCGAGACATTCCTCCTGCAAAACAAGGAGTACTCACCGGCCCAGTTCGTGGAGATTCATTATGCGTTCTACGAGGCAGCACCGGACATCGTGGCCCTGAACCGCTCCGCCGTGGAGCGACGCATGCGCCAGCTGACGACCGACAGCCGCTTTGCGCTGCTCGCCAGGCTGCGCGAACGCCTCGCCGCCAGACAGGGGTGACAGGACGCATGTGGCCCTGGCTACGGCTCGGTAAGCCTCTTGCGCCGGAGCCCGTGACGTGCCATGAGGAAGGATAACCTGCAAACCCAACGAGGTCTCCATGCGCTTCCGCATTCTTTTTACACTCCTGTTGCTCACCCTGTCCGCCTCTCCGCTCCAGGCCGCTGGCCTCGCTTTTTTGCGCGGCAACGAGGTCTGGGTCAGTGACACGCACGGCAAGGGACAGCGTCGCGTCGCCGCATTCGAGGAACTCGATCACTCCCCGCCGGCCTTGTCCCCGGACGGGAAATGGGTGGCGGTGGCCAGCGGCCACGATCCAGACACCGGTCTCGGCCAGATCCAGCTCGCCCCCACCAGCGGCGGCGAGACACGCATCCTGACCTTCACGGATGTGCACAGCGCTTCGTCCCCGGCCTTTTCCCCGGACGGCATGCTCCTGGCCCTGGTCACGGCACGCAACGTGCGCCGGAACGCGGAGGGCATGGTCGTGGCCGACATGTCCCTCACCGTGGCCGAAGTACAAGGGGAGCGGGTGCGGCATGTGCTCACGGAAAAGGATGTGCTCCTGGACGCGGGGTACCTCTTCGACAACCCCAGCTTCTCGGACGACGGCCGCGCCCTGGCCTGGCAGGAGAGTGGCAGCGACGTGTCTGGCGGATTCCACATCGTGGACACCGCCGGCCGGGAAATCTTCCGCTATCCCAGGGATGCCGACGACCACCGCCCCTATTGGCGGCCGCAATTGACCCTGGGCGGGGAGCAGGTGCTCTGCCACTCGCCGTCCCTGACCGGCGGAGCGGGCACCGTGCTGGTCATCGACCTCGAGTCCGGCATCCGGTTGGACTTGGTCGAGGGGGGCAATCCTACCTTCGTGGATGACGGCGCCGCCATTGTCTTCGAGCGGCGACCCGCCCTGAATCCCGAAAAGACCGAACTCTGGCGTCTGGAAATGAGCCCCGGCGCGATCCCGGTGCGCATCGTGGAGGACGGCGGCGCGCCCACCGGCTGGTAGGGCCTGCGCCGATCTTTCCGATTCCGGGGTGTTGGCCTTGCCGCTCCCCGCGCGGACTGCGGAACATGCTGTATTTCGACGCTGGCTTTCCCCGCACGGCCTCACGGAATCCGTACCCATCCGGGGAATGGTATTTACGCTCTCCCTGGACAAAAACCGCCTCGTGCTTATCTTCTTGAGCAATGGAGGTGGTATTGTGAACCAGGGTATTGCGTTGATCGCCGCGTTCCTCGCCGGGGGAGCCTTCGCCGGCCTGGCCCTGTGGAAACTCAGGAAGTATTGCGTGCCCTGACTACTGCTCTACGGCTCCGTGGGCACGGGCCTGGTGACGTACTATCTGCTGCGCGGGGTGTTGTAGGACTCCCGCCACGCAACGAAGCATTCCACGGCAGTATGGGTACTCTGACCCCATGAACTTCCATGCAAAGCCGTTTCAATGCTTCACGAACACTCATATTCGTTCCGGAACGAGACGCGAGCCTCCATCCTTTCGAAAAGTCTCAGTAACCCGTACCGCGTGCGATCCAGAAACACGAAGTCCGGATTGATGCGCAGTTTACGCAAGACATGCTTCATGGTCATGGAAATTACCTTGCCTTCCTTGATGAAGTCCTTGTTCTTGCTGAAATCGAACCGCTCCACGCTGAAGATGTTCCGCAGCCAGTTCCCGTATCGGATGAACGCCTCCCGCACATCCCGTTCCAGGGCCGCGTCCGCACTTTCAGGGATCGTGCCGAGCATCCGCAGAACGGACAGACAGGCGTCATCGTCGCCGCTGGTGAGCGCGAGCAGCAGTTGCCGATAGGGTTCGACAAAGGTCTTGTCCAGGCGTTTCACGCAGCCGAAATCCACCAGGCCCGTGGAGGTGTCGTCCAGCACGAGGAAATTTCCGGGATGTGGATCGGCGTGGATGCAGTGCAGGCCGTAGAGGCCGCGGATGAACAGATCCTGCAGCCGCCGCGCCACCGCGTCCCTGGCCTGGGCGTCGGGATTCGTCCCGAGCCAGGCATGCAGGGGTTTCCCTTCCAGCAGCGCGAGGCAAAGCACCTGCTCCGTGCATAAGTCGCAGTGCACCATGGGCACGCGGATCCCATCCATCTGCAACCGGGCGTGGAAAAAGGCGGCGTTTTCCGCCTCGAGACGATAATCGGTCTCCTCCAGGAAACGCGTCTCGATTTCGGCAAATACCGGCTTCATGGACTCGTATTCGGGAAAAGGCAGCAGCAGGGCCTTGACCAGCCGCATGTCGCTGCGGATGGTCTCGCGGATGCCGGGATATTGGATCTTCAGCGCCAGGGGTTCGCCGCTCCCTCCCACGGCCCTGTGCACCTGTCCCAGGCTGGCCGCGGCAAAGGCCGTGGCCTCGAAGGATTGGAAGACCTTTTCGGGCGCAGTGCCGTAGGCCGTGCTCAGAACCTTGCGTGTCAGGGCCCGGTTCATGGGTGGGACGTCAGTGTAGGCACGTTCGAGGTGGGTGCGAATGTGTTCGGGAAAGATGTCCATTTCCAGGCTGAGGGTCTGCGCCATTTTCAGGGCCATGCCCTTGAGCCGGCACAGCCCCTGGAAAAGCCGTTCCATGTTCTGCTCCGCCGTCCGCCGCCGAGCGGATTCGCGAGCAGCCTCCGACAGAAATGGTTTCTCAACGACATACTTCAGATAGGCGCCGCCCATGCGCACCGCGGTTTTGCCGCCGACCAAGCCCCGTGCCAGGCTGCCCTTGGGCGTGTCATCGCTCGCCATGGTCCATGAACTCCCGTGTGATACGTTGGAGAGCGTCGCGCTGCTCCGTGAACAGGTCCATGCGGCTGAGCACGTGCGACTTGAACAGAAAGGAAGCCAACCCCATTACCTTGCTCAGCACACCGGATTTCAGCACGGCATACCCCAAATCCAGGCTTTTATCGATGAACACGGTGGTGTTGGTGAACCGCTCGGAATCGTCCTTGAGCCAGTACAGCACCGTGGCGATGTAGAAATCCCAGATACAAAGATGGACCAGTTCCTCGAACATGACCCCTGGCAGCTCCCCGGTCTCCACCGCCTGCTCGAAGATGTTCTCCACCACGGCGACAAAGCGCGTGCGTATGGCCTTGATGGATTTGTCCACCGGGATGGGGTGGAAGAACACCGAGGCAAATGTCTGCGCCACGAATTCCCGATCCTTGAGAAAGCCATCGAGAATGCTATCGAAAAAAACTTGCAGTTTTTCGCGCGAATCGAATGACTCGATGCCTTCCACCCGCACCAGAGCTTCGGCCGCTGTCTCCAGCGCATCCTGGTAATAGCCGTACAACAAGGTTTCCTTGGTCGGAAAGTAATTGTAGATGGTTGCGTCGCCGACGCCGGCCTTGCGCGCCACGGCACGCATGCTCGCGGCGCGGAACCCCTTCTCGATGATCACGTCCACGGCCGCGTCCAGAATGGCCTGCCTGTTCTCAACCTTTTGCGAGGCGCTGATTTTCATGCTGACTCCGAAAATGCTATTTATTAAATCCAAAAAACTTGACCTTTTTATGAACACATTTTAGATTGGATGTCAACAAGGGCTGCCGAACAACGTTTCAACAATCCGGAGGTCTCCATGAAAAATCGTGAACTGTGCGCGGAATTCCCTGCCTTGGCCGCCTTGTGGGAAAAGGCCGACGACCTGCACGTCCTGACCTTTGACTCGCGGATGCCGTTGCGGGATTTCCTGGCCGCGCTCCTGTCCTACATGCCCGGCTGGATGCGTTTCTTGTACAGAATGCGCAAACGTTTCGTCACCCTGCTCGGCGCGAACCAGGACGACATACCAGAAGCAGAGGACATCCGACCGCGGGACGTGCCCTTCACGCCCGGGCACACGGCAGCATTCTTTACCGTCATCGCGGCACAGGAAGATCGCTTTTGGCTGGCACAGGCGCGGGACGAGATCATCACGGGCCACTTGGGCGTGGTTGTGGAAGAACAGGGGCAGGGTGCTCACCGCTTTCATTGTATTTCCGGCGCGACCTGGCGAAACTGGCGGGGGCGCCTCTACTACACCGCCATCCTGCCATTCCACCACTTGGTGATTCGTTGCATGGTGAAGAACGCCAGGGAACGCCATGCCCGGACTACCCTCGCTGCGTGATGGAAGCCGGCTGTTCATACTGCGAGGGTAAATACCGGATGAAAAACAAGGCAAGGAGCAGTACACATGGACGCATTACAGCACTGGACCGACCTGCGGACAATCGTTGAACAGGCGTTGCGCACCACGCATTTTTGTGCATTGGCCACGGTGGGGGCGGACGGCTCGCCCCATGTCGCCCCCATTGGCTCCCTGTTCTTTCTGGAGACTGGCAAGGGGTTCTATTTCGAGAAGTTTCCGAAGAACACACGGATCAATCTCGAACATGACCAGCGCCTGTGCATCCTTGCCGTGCAGCGCGATTTCAGGTCATTCGTCAAGGCGCTTTTCCGGGGGCGTTACGAGAGCCTGCCGGGTGTGCGGCTTTACGGCCGCGCCGGAGACAGGCGACCTGCCACATCGGCGGAACTGCACCTGTGGCAAGAGCGGGTCAAGCCGTTTCGATATTTCAGGAGATTGAAGGGATACCGGCTTTTGTGGGAGCACATGGAGCAAGTGCGCGAGATAACGATCGATACGTTCGAACCCGTGCGCTTCGGCGCCATGACCCAGGGGTTGTTTCCGGAAGCGGGCTGAAGGTGAGGGAACCTACGAAAGAGGGGAAGGCCCTGGATGGGGGCACTACGCCTTTATCGGGGGGTGGAAGATGAAGCAGCGGCACGGGCGTTGACCACCATCACATGGAGCGTTATCCGGCCAGGAAAATTCTTGAAATCACCCGCGTCCTTCAATCACGACCGTAGGGGCGGCTCGCGAGCCGTCCTCGGGATTGGAGCAGCTCACCGACGCGAGGCAAGACGCGGAATAAGGACGGCGGGCGCTTCGCAAAGCGCCCCTACGCTTTTATCGGGGGGTGGAGGATGAAGTAGCGGCACGGGCGCTGACCACCAACATATGGAGCGTCATCCGGCCAGGAAACATCCCCTGAAATCCCCCGCGTCCCTCGATCACGACCGTAGGGGCGGCTCGTGAGCCGCCCTAGAGACAATCTCTAATTCAAGACGAAGCGGATTACCCAACGCGTCCACAATGGCGTGGATTATCATGGTTCTTCGTCGAATCATGTGGAATTGGCACCAGCCCCTCTTTTGGTCGCTCCCTCTCAAGGGCACAAGGCTGATATGGTTGATCTAGATGCACACTCGTCCTGGTGGGCACTTCAGAAATCTCTTCTGGAACTACCTCCAAGAGTTGCTCCCACTGTTATCATGTCAACGAGGCCAATCGCCCCAACCTCTTTGAATTCATTTATCCCCAAATTGAACCAACAGGTGGAATAGCAACCTAAGCGATGAATTCCACATGTTTTGACGAAGATCGAGCACGCTATCAAGAAGCTGTATTCAGAAGCTTACTTTGTGCCCCCCTACACCACTCGCGCCACATACTTTTTCATGAATTTCGGCGGATCGTAGGACAGCTTGGACTTGCGCAGGCCCGCGTCGCCCAGGTCCTGCTCCCTGTTGACGTAGGTGTAGCCCTGCCCCTTGTCCGCCAGGAACATCTGGTTGATGGCCTGGTACACGCCCTTGTATTCCGGCCGCCCCTTCTCGAAGTGCACCACCAGTGTGTCCGGGGCCAGCTCCTCGGCCACGGTGTAGGCCACCATTTCACCGTGCACGTGCAGGCTCGCGCCCAGCAAACCGTCCATGTTATCCCACTGCTGCACCACGCGGGCAATGGCTTGGTTCTCAGCGATGAGTGCCCCGGAGTCGTCGCACTCGTGCCACGTGCACCACTGTTCCTGCATCTCCAGGACCTCTTCCACGCACTCCGCCCCCATGGGCAGGTACTGATACGCATAGGAGCGCTGGAACTCCTCCAGAAGTTCCCGCTTCTTGCGCAGGCGCTCCGAGTCCAGGGTCACCATGTCCGCCACGCGGTAGACGTAGTCCCAGTGCTCCCGTTCCGGCGCCAGTTCCAGACGGCTGCCCAGGCTCTCGCGCAGCAGCATGGCCAGGGTCTCGGGCACGCGGATGATGGTCACGCCGGGGCGCAGCAGGTCGCAGCGCTCCCAGTCCATGCGCTCCCAGTCGCCCACCGGCGCCCAGTACACCGGCTCGGGCCGGGCCTGGCGGATCCAGACGCAGTGCTCGTCGAAGCACCAGGTCAGGCCGTATTCCTGGGCCCAGCCATATATGTTGGCGAAACTGTAGTCTGATGTCTTCTGCACGCAGCGGGAGAGATACTCGCGGTAGCGGTTCTGGTCATCGATACAGGGTTTGCTGAAGCTGCGGCTCATGGCCGGGAGACTCCTTATTCCTTGGCCGGAGCCATGGAGTTTGCGGGGGCGCGTCGGCGCATGCCAAAGCGTTGCCACGGTCTGAACTGGAAGAAGTAGAGCATGGTCATGGCCTGAACCGCCTGGGACACGAGCATGGCCACCCAGACGCCGGAGGCATTCGCCCAGAGCACGTGCCCCAGCCACCAGGCCAGAGGCAGGCGTACCAGCCAGGCACTGACGCCGAAGATGCAGAGGTTGTAGAGGGTGGCGCCCGCCCCGGCCATGACCCCACCCAGGATCATGCTGCACATGGTGAAGGGAATGGCCAGGATGTTGTAGAACAGATAGTCGTTAATCTGGAATTGTACCGTGGGGTCACTGGAAAGCAGCGCGGCGATGGGATCCACGAACTGCCAGAGCAGAAGCCCCAGCAGGGAGATGCAAAGCACGCCCAGGCCTAGGATCCTGTAGCCAGTGCGTTTCGCGCCCACGGCATCGCCCGCGCCGATGAAGTGCCCCACCAAGATGGAGGCGGTCAGGTTGAAGGCGAAGCCTGGCATGAACAGGATGGCCTCTACCCGGAGCCCGGCCGACATGCCGGCCAGGGCGTGGATGCGCTCCACGGGCAGGGAGGCCACGATGGCGAAGAGCACCAGGTAGGCGGTCTGCCAGAGCACCTGCATGGTGCCGGCCGGCCAAGCCACCTTGAACAGATAGCGCCAGGCCACCCTGGACCAACGCCAGGGTGGAAACGCCCCTTTCTCCAGCAGGCCCAGCCGCCGCAGCAGGTAGAGGTTGAAGAGGGCGCCGGCTGACACGGAAAAGAAGGTGGCCCAAGCCACGCCCTGGTAGCCCAGGTCGGGCATGCCCCACATGCCCAGGCCCAGACCGAAATCCAGGACGGTGTTCACGATCGTGACCAGGGACATGGCGAACAGCGGCAGGTACACCCACTTGTGGGCGCGGAACACGGCGTTGCTCACCACCAGGACATAGTAGCCGGGCAGCACCAGGAGGTAGACGTCGAGGAAATACTCCGTGACCGGGCGAATCTCGGCCGGCGCGCGCAGCAGGTCCAACAAGGGGCCGCGCAGGGAGAACCCGGCCAAGGCCACGCAGCCGCCCAGACCCAGGGCCAACAGCAGCATGAGCCCCACGTAGCGCCGCGCCCGCTTGTGCAGGCAGGCCCCCAGGGACTGGCTCACCGAGGCCACGCCGCCGTTTGCCACGGCCATGGCGATGATCAGCAGAAACATCAGGCTCTGGCTGATCATGCCCAGGGAGGCCTGCACCCCAGTGCCGATGCGGCCGGCAACGAGCACATCCACGAAGCCGATGCAGAAATGCACCAGCATCATCAGTATCTGCGGCCAAGTCAGGCGCCAGATATCGCGGCTGGAACCGCCCCTCCCGGGATGTGGAGAGGTGGTTGGGCAGTCCTGTCTGACGATGTCGTTGTTCATGGATCCGGTCTCGGGCGGAAAGGTGTGGGCACAGGGGCAGATAAGGCAGTACCGGGGTATTGTCCAGGGCTCGGGCGCGGGCAAAGCCTTCCTGGATCACGGGCAACCTGGCTCAGGCTTCGTCAGGGGAGCCAACGTCATGGGAGCCAACGTCATGGGAGCGGAAGAAATTCTCCAGGATGGTGTCCGAGACCACCATGCCGCGTTTGGTAAGGCGCAGATAGCCCTTGGCCAGACGCACGAGGTTGTGCTTGTGCAGGGCACGTACCAGTTGGCCGTGCCGCTCCATGAACTCGTGGCCAGTGATCTCGCGGTAGGCCTTGAGCCGCAGCCCCCGGCTGGTGCGCAGCCTGAGCATGATCAGCTCCTTGACCCTTGCGTCCAGGTCCAGGACCTCGCGTTCCCGCCCCAGGCATACGTTCTGTACCGCGTCCATCCAGCGACGCAGATCCGGCGGGTTTTCCCAACGCTCGCCCCGGATGGTGGAGACCGCGGCCGGGCCCAGGCCGAGGTAGTCGCGCCCTTCCCAATAGCCCAGGTTGTGCCGGCTGAAAAAGCCCATCTTGGCGAAGTTGGAGATTTCGTATTGCAGGTAGCCCTGGGATTCAAGGTACTCGGCGCCGTAGATGAACATCCTGGACTGTTCTTCCTCGGAGGGCAAGGTCAGTTCCTGGGCCAGACAGCGTCGCTCCAGGGGGGTACCGGGTTCCACGCTGAGTCCGTAGCAGGAGAAGTGTTCGGGCTTGAGTTCGGCCGCGAACTTGAGTTCATCGAGCCAGAGCTTGAGGCGCTGTCCGGGCAGTCCCCACATCAGGTCCAGGTTGATGGCTGAAAATCCGGCGTGGCGCAGGAGCATGTAGGCGCGCATGGCCTGGGCCGCGGTGTGGGGCCGGCCGAGCATTGCCAGATTGGCGTCGTTGAAGCTCTGCACGCCCAGGCTGACGCGGGTGACGCCCACGGCCCTGAGCACGCGCACGCTCTCCTGCTCCGTGACGCTCTCTGGGTTGCATTCGAAGGTGAACTCCAAGTCCTTGGCCTGCTTGAAGTGCTTGCGCAGGGCGCGGGTCAGGTCCATGACGTCGGCCCCTGGCAGCAGGCTGGGCGTGCCGCCCCCCATGTAGATGGTCTCGATCTCGGGCTTGCCGAGCGTGCGCCCCCAGAAGGATATCTCGCGCAGCAGGTGGCTGACGTAGGCCTCGCGAGCCGCGTCGGTCACGGGCTCGGAGTAGAAGGCGCAGTAGTCGCACTTGCGCCGGCAAAAAGGGACGTGGAGGTAGAGGAGCATGCACCGGACCTTGGGCCAGCAGGTCAGGGATGACCAGGCGCTTCGCCCGTCAGCTCCTGGTGAAAGCGCTCGAACTCGCTGTACAGGCAGCCGCAGTACTCCTGGCGGTAGATGCCCCAGGCCTTGGAGGTCTCGATGCCATGTTGCCAGCCTTCGCGGAAGTCCTGGTAGAGGAAGGCGGGGGCTCCGCCTCCGGCCATGTCCCGCCCCAGGTTCCGGATGGTTTCATGACGTTGGAGCCGAGAGTAGAGCAGAGTGGAGCTGAAGAAGTCGAAGTCGCCGCGCCGGGCCACGGAGCGCGTCTTCTCCAGTCGCAGGCCGTGGCAGATCAGGCAGCGGCTGGGCTCGCGCAGGTTCACCTCGCGGAAATAACGCTGCGGGTCGTATTCCTTGTCCAAAAAGATGACCTTGACGCCCAGGCGCGCCGCCACCTGCTCCACGCCCTCGCGCCGGCGCAGATACTCCCGCAGGGGGTGGATGTTGGGATTGTAGTACAGGCCCGTGACCGTGAAACCCTGCTCGAGCAGGGATTCCAGGGGGTATATGGCGCAGGGGCCGCAGCAGATGTGCAACAGCAGGCGTGTTCCGCTCATGGCGCGCTCCCAGGGGGCAAGGACAGGGTCAGCTGCGGAGCCAGTTCGTCGGCCAGGAAGGAGGCGGCGCGCTCCACGCCCGCAGGGTTCCAGTGGTTGTCGAAGCCCATTTCCTCCAGGGTGAAGTAGTTGCCCGTGCTGCCGTCGTAGAGGTCGAAGAGGTCGAGGCATTGGATCCCGGCCCGCGCCGCGGCTTCCACGGCGATGCGTACGAGGTTGTCCGGCGCGTAGTCCAGCCCGTGTTCCCTGGCGTATTCCTTCAGGATGCGGGGGGTGACGGCGTTGGTCTCGGCCACGTCGAACTCCGAGGGCTGGACAAGCACCAGCGGGAGCAGGCCGTGACGCTCGGCCGCGGCCTTGAACAGGGCGAAGAGGTCGGCGAGCATGGCCGTTGTCTGCTCCTCGCGGCCGAGGGGGGCGTTCAGGGCCAAGTCGAAGTCGTAGTAGTCGTCGAGCCAGGTGGTGTACCTGCCCTGGTCATAGGCCTCGCGGATGCGCCGGCCATACTCCAGGCCTTCGGTGATGAAGGCGCGGACGCCGACCTCGTCGCAGCTGTCGGGCCGGCCGGCCTTGCAGTCGTTCTCGAAACGCAGATGGTAGAAATCGTCGGGCGCCAGGGCAAAGAGCATGCGCGAGGGCGGCACGCCGCTGATCATGCCTGCTATCCGTACCAACGCGGCCAGGGAAGGATAGCGGGTGTACCAGAGCGTGGGCCAGTCCAGGCTGGGATCGGGTCTGAAGGGGTGCAGCGCGTGGCTGCCATCCGGCGTAGGGCGCAGGATGTTGTTCTTGTACAGGTCGCCGTGGTCGTTATCCGCGAACACGTGCAAGACCACGGCCTGGGGCCTGCCAAGGTCGATTTCGCCCGCCTCGGCCTGGGTCATGACCTCTAGGAACAGGGCCACGCTCTGGTCCGGACCATAGGCCGGGACCCCGAAGTTCAAGGCCTCGACCTTCAGGCCCCGTGCAGCGAACTGTCGCTCAAGTTGTTCGGTGAAGGTGTCCTCGAACTTCAGAAACAGGCCGGCCACGTTGGAGTCGCCGAAGACCAGCACAGTGGGCGTGTCGCCGAAAACGTCCTGCTCGTCACGGATGCCGAAGGCGTTGGTGCGCAGTTGGATGCCCTTGCGCTCCAGGTCGAGGTGGGGCAGAAAACGCGCACCGGCCCCCTCGCTGCGGGTGTAGAGTTCCTGAACTGGAGAGCGGCCCTGGGCGCGGAGCAGAAGTTCGTACAGCAACACGGCCAGGCAAAGGCAGCCGAGCAGCAGCACGGCGGCCTTGGCGGCTTTCAACAAGGGGTGTTTCATGATCCCTGGACTGCGTGTGCCGAAGCACGGCTCACGCGCTTTCGATGATGATCTCTTTTTCGAATTCCTTTTCCAGGTCCAGCAGGGTGCGGCGTTTCTGGTTCAGCAGGTAGAAGGCCAGCTCTTTGTTGGTTTGGTAACACACGGGGGAAGTGTTGTCCTGGCGCATCAGGCGGTGGACGTCCTTGAGCGCCTGCATGGATTGCCATTCCAGGTTGCGGCGCACGCCCGAGCCACCGCAGCACGGGCAGGCCTCGGTGCTCAAGGAGATGGCCGAGGAACCCAGGCGCTGGCGTACCACCTGCAACAGACCGAACTTGGTCATCTTGCCCACGTCGTGCCGGGCGCGGTCGCCCTTCATGGCTTGGCGCAGGGACTTTTCCACCTCCAGCCAGTGCTTGCGGTCCTTCATCTCGATGAAGTCGATGACGATCTGCCCTCCGACGTCACGCAAGCGCAGCTGTTGGGCGATGGTCTCGGCAGCCTCCAGGTTGGTCTTCAAGGCCATTTCGTGGAAACTGCTCTTGCCGCCGATCTTGCCGGAGTTGATGTCCACCGCCATGAGCGCCTCGGTCTGGTCAAAGACCAGCTCCCCGCCAGAGGGCAGGGTCACTCTGCGGGAGTAGATGTTTTCCAGCTGCTTCTGAATGTTGAAGCGCTCCCACATGGAGCGGTCAGCGGTGCTGTGCACCTTTACCAGGCTGCTTCGGCGGGGAAAGATCAAGGAACTGAACTCGTTGACACGCTCGGCCGTGGCGGGGTCGTCGATCCAGACCTCGCCGACGTCGTCGGTGAGATAGTCGCGCACGGCGCGGGAGGCCAGGTCCGGCTCCTCGTAAACCAGGGCTGGAGAAGGCTCGCTTTCACCCTTGCGCCGCACCTCCTTCCAGAGGCGTTTGAGGAACTGCAAGTCCTTGGACAGCGCGGTCTTGTTCTGTCCCACGCTGGCGGTACGCACGATGACGCCCAGCCCCTCGCCCAGTTGGAGACTCTCAAAGATGCCCTTGAGCCTGACGCGCTCCTCTTCGTCTTCCACCTTGCGGGAGATGCCGATCTGTTCCCGCCCCGGCGTGAGTACCACGCAACGCCCCGGCAGGGAGATGTAGTTGGTGAGAAAGGCCCCCTTGGTGCCGGTGGGTTCCTTGACCACCTGCACCAGCATTTCCCTACCGGCCTTGAGCACCCGCTGGATCAACGGGTACTTGTAGCCCTTGCTCGGGTCGTGGGACTGGCCGTAGTATTCCGGGTGCACCTCGTCGATTTGAAGGAAGCCGTTTTTCTCAGCGCCGTAGTTGATGAAGGCGGCCTGGAGCGAGGGGTCCACGTTGTGGATGGTGCCCTTGTAAATATTGCCCTTGGTCTTGGCCTGGTGCAGCATTTCCACATAATATTCCTGCACCTTGCCGTCCTCAGCGAGGACGACCTCCACTTGTTCTCCAGGCAGGACACTGACGAACATCTTACGTTTCTTTTTCTTGCTTCGTGACATGAGAAAAATCCTTTCATTGGAAAATATCAGAATCGTACGTGACGATTCGTTGTGAACTCGCAGTCGCGGCGTGTTCCGCCGCCTTGCCCGAGGTTTCGTTGTCGCGAACCTCAGACGGCCTTGTAGAACGTCGGTCCGTCTCCGGCAAGAACCTGTACACTGCCGCGCAGGCCGAGGTCTTCCAGGGCGTCATCAATGGCCCCCTGTTCCTGGCCCAGTGCCTGGGCCAGTTGTGCCGCGGTCTGGGGCCGACGCTTCAGGGAGTTGTACACGGCCGCCGCCACCGAGTTTCCCTGTACAATTTCATGTGTGGCACAGGTGTGACTCTCTTGCACCAAAGCGGCACGTATGGCAATGCCCGGCCCGTGGGGTTCGGGGGTAACATGCGCGATTCCCGTGCCCAGAACCTTGCGGAAGCGTTCCAGGGTGGCCGGATCCACCGCCTTGGCGACGACATAGGCGCCGGGGCGGGTCATGGTCACCACATCCACGCGCTCGGGCCGCAGCTTGCGTACATACTCCTCCAGCAGGGCCAGGTTTTCCTCGCTGTCGTTGTACCCCTTGGCCAGGAGCACCTCCAGGAAGATACGCCCCTCATATTCATTCCTGAAGTCCAGCAGCCCCTTGGCCATCCGTTGCAGATCGATGGACGTGTGAGGACGGTTGAGCTTGCGGAATTCCTCGGGCACCAGCGTGTCCATGGACGGGAGCACGGCGTGGGCCTTGGCGAGTTCGCGCCGGACCTTGGGGTCATGGAGAAGGCTGGAGTTGGTGAGCACGGCGGTGGAGGCCGCGGGAGCCAGCGTGACGGCCGCCTGGAGGATTTCCCCAAGGTGGCTGTGCAGGCAGGGTTCGCCCGAGCCGCCAAGGGTCACGTAGTCCAGGGGCAGGGCCACGTGGTGCAACCAATGGCGCAATTCTTCCAACAACACGTCAAGGGGCGCGTACGCAGCGCGCTCCACGAACCGGAGCCGATTGGGCCCCACCTCGCAGTAGAGGCAGTCGAAACTGCATATCTTGCTCCCCAGGAGGTCCAAACCCAGGGAGCGGCCCAGCCTGCCGGAGGCCACGGGCCCGAAAACATACCGATAGTCCATGCAAACCGTACCGTTATCCTTTATCAAATATAAAGCTTCGTGAGACGCGCGTCCAATTCCTCTTCCAAGGGGGCGCGGCGTTCCTCCCCGGTTTCCAGAATCAAGGCCGCCAGCCGGGCCAGTTCCCGCCGTTCGGTTCCGCCGGGCAGGGCCACGGGCAGGTCCGCGATGTAGCGCCGGCCATGGGAGCGGTATCCACCCCGGAACACCGGGGAACGCTCCGACACCAGGGCTTCCATGCGTCGGGAGTTGCACAGAGCCAGGAGGAAGAGACAGGCCTCTGACTCCGCTCCCAGTACTCCCGGCCGGGGCAACAGGCCGTAGACTCCGGCGTTGCCGCCGCCGCTGAAGAGGTGACCGCCGGCGCTGTCTAAGGTGCAGGCAGGACGTAGCGCCAGGGCCCGCACCAGAACCTTGGGCCGGGCAAAGGCCCCTGGGGAGCGCGGACACCACCAGGCGTACCAGCTCGGATAGCGCATGCGCGCCGTGCCCCGCCGCGACAGCTCGGGCCGCAGTTCCAGCAGATATTCCCAGGCCCTGGAAGCCTCGGAACGCAGCCAGGCTTCCTCCAACAACCCACCTCCCTCTGAAACCGGCGCATAGGGGTACAGGGCGAGAAGCCGTGGCCGCAACGGCGCGTAGCGCGCCACGTCACAGCCCTTGAGCAGGGGGCGCAGTACCGTTTCCTCCAGCCAGAACTCGCGTCCCAGATGCGCCGAGCGCACCAGACGCAGGCCGTGGCGCCGTTGCTCCAGGTCGTACAGCAGGAAATAGCGATCGCCCCCGGATATACCGCCTTGGAATATGGCCTCGCAGACTTGGTGCAGGGGCGCTGTCCTGGGATTTTTGGTGGATGTGTGCACGGCTGGAGCGGGAGATCCGGAGCGTGGTCCGTCCTGTTCCGCCAGCCTCACCCCAAGGAGGCAGGCATAGCTCGCGGCGTCGAAATCGCTGCCACATGGCGAGCCGCCAGACTCCGGCGAGATGTCCTGGCGCAGGAAGACCGTGGTCCCGCGCTCCAGCAAATCCAGCAAGGCTCGGCCGTGGGCCGTGATCAACAGCCGCCCTGGCAACACGAAGCCCAGCGCGCCTCCGGGCGCCAACAGGCGCAGCCCCTGCTCCACGAAGCAGCTTGCCGCGTCGAACTTGCCCCTGGCGACTGTGAAGCGCCGGCGGCAGAGTTCCCGTGTCGCGGGCGCCAGGCGCTGGATGCGCAGGAACGGCGGATTGCCCACAAGCAGGTCAAAGCCGGGGCCGTCCTCCAGGACCTCAGGAAAGGCTGTGGGCCAGGAGAATCCCGGTTGTAGGCCGTGCTCTTCCAGAAGGCTGTCGCCAGGGGTGATGGTACGCTGCAATAGCGCTACGGCCTCGTGGAGATGGGCGGGCGGCAGGCCCAGGGCCAGGGCGTTGCACAGCAGCCGCGCCCGGCAGAGCCGCACCGCGCGGGGGTCCAGGTCCACCCCGTGCAGGTTGCGCAACACCTTGAGACAGCGTTCGCCGGGGGAGGCTGCCCCCTCCAGCAGTTGGTGCAGCATGGCCACGAGAAAGACCCCGCCGCCGGCTGCCGGGTCGCAGATCAGGGGAGTCCTGGAGACGCCTTCCTGCAGGGCGGCCAGGGTACGGCGGCACAGCTCCCGCGCCAAGGGCAGGGGTGTGTAGAAGGCGCCCGAACGCTTGCGCCGGCTCTGCCCCTGCTCTTGCTCCAGTTCCAGGACGCAGCGCTCAAAGGCCAAGGCCATGGCCTCTGGTCCCAGACTCTGGTGGAAATCGTCGGATTCGTTGTTCTCGGGCCGCAGGGAAAATCGACACTCACGGAACAGGGGCGCTGCCAGATCCCGGACTTCTGCCAGAGCCATGGGCAGGGGTACTGCCTCGGGTAGCAGTAGTGCCTGGACAACTTCTCTGACCGGGAGGGGCAATCCTGAGGCTTCGAGCATGTGGCCGGTCATAACGGCATCGATCAGGGCCGGGGCAGTGGGCTGGTCGTCGTCCGCCAATGCCTGGCGCAGGGAGTGCAGCACCTCGGCGTAGCGGCGCAGAAAGCGGCGCTCCAGGAGAGCGCGGCTGGATTCCTGGAACGCTTCGGGGAGGCTTTCCTTGACAGCCGGGAGGGGAACCACTAGCGCTTCTGCAACGCCCCCTGGCCCGGAGCGTTGCGTCTGGGTCGGGGGAGAAGAAGAGCGGGGAGGCACCACATGCCTGCACACGGTGAACTTGTTCAAATGGTCAGCCCCAAGGGCAAACGATATCTTGTCCGCGTGGGCAAGGAAGACGCGCTGCACACCCACGACGGTGTCATAACCATGGAGGCCATCATGGCCGCGCCTTACGGCGCGACACTGGCCACGCACATGGGCAAGCCCTATCGCCTGCTGCGCCCCACATTGTACGATTTGGTCAAGGGCGTCAAACGCCAGACCCAGATCATCTACCCCAAGGACATCGGCTACATCTGCATGAAGTTGGGTATCGGCCCGGGCGTGCGGGTCATCGAGGCGGGCAGCGGCTCGGGTAGCTTGACCCTGGCCCTGTCCTGGTTCGCCGGGGAGCGCGGCAGGGTCCATACCTACGAGCGCAGGCCAGAATTCGCCACGCTCTGCCGCCGCAACCTGGAGTGGGCCGGCCTGGGAGACAACGTGGAGCAGTTCGACCACGACATCGGCGAGGGCTTTCTGCAACAGGACGCCGACGCCCTGTTCCTGGATGTCCGCACCCCATGGGAGTACCTGGAGCAGGCCGTGGCGGCCGTGAGTCCGGGCGCGCCCATGGGCTTTCTGCTGCCCACCACCAGCCAGGTCAGCGAACTGCTGGCCGGCCTGGAGCAAGGGCCCTTTGCCGGCATCGAGGTGCTGGAAATTCTGGTGCGGCGCTGGAAGCCGGTGCCCGATCGCTTGCGCCCCGACGATCGCATGGTGGCGCACACTGGATTTTTGGTCTTTGCCCGGCAGCAGGACCCGGATATCACCGAGGGACATGAGTTCGTGAAAAAGGAGCGGTCTGTTGCCCAGGAAGGACTGGTGGAGCCGGAGGCTCTGCCGGAGCATGCCGCACCCGTTGCATCCAGCTTCGATGATCGGGAGTTGTGCGAAGAGGATCGCTCCGACGAAACGGAGCCGGAACGACAATCCGGCTCGTGAGCACATCCCAAGGCGCGCACGGTTCCCCTACCTTTCGCGAGCCAGGAAACGCATGCCGGGGGAAGTGGGTGAACTTCCCCCGGAGTTCATAAGAGCCACGCGGTCGTGGGCGACGCGCGCCCGCGCGTTTAACTAGGCGTCCCAGTCGCTGCCAAAGGCGGCCCGGTATCTGGCCGTGACTTGCTCCATGTCAAAGGTGTGCTCCTGGGTGCCGTGGCGCTCCACGGCATAGGCGGCGCAGGCCGAGCCCAGCCGGCAGGCTTGCGCCAGATCTCTGCCCAGCACCAGCCCCTTGAGCAGGCCGGCGCGGAAGGCGTCGCCCGCGCCCGTGGGGTCCACGGCTGCCTGTACCGGTGTTGCCGGGATCTCGAAGGTTCGACCTTCGGCCTTGACCAGGGAGCCCTTTTCCCCAAGGGTGGTGACCACGGCGCCCACGCGATCCTGGATCGCTTCCTTGCTCAGGCCCGTGGACTTTACGATCAGTTCCAGTTCATAGTCGTTGGTCACCAGGATGGCGCAGCCCGTGATGGCCTCTTCCAGCTGTTTGCCCGTGAGCGCCGTGGTCTGTTGCCCTGGATCGAAAATATAGGGGATGTTCAGTTCCTTGTAGGTGCGCGGCAGGCCGGTCATGTCTTCCACGTTGCCCGGCGAGACGATGGCGTAACTGCCGCCGATGTTGGAACGGTCGATGCGCGGGAAGCAGCTGTGCCTCATGGCGCCAGGGTTGAAGCCGGTTATCTGGTTGTCGGCCTTGTCCGTGGTGATGTAGGCGCCGGCCGTGAATTCCTTGTCGATGATCCGGATGCCGTCCAGGGATAGATCCAGCTTGCGTAGGCGTTTTTCATAGGGGCCGAAGTCCCTGCCCACGCAGGACAAAATCAGGGGGCGCTCGCCGAGCAGGGCCAGGGAATAGGCGATGTTTCCGGCCGTGCCGCCGAATTTTTCATCCAGACCGTTGACCACGAAGCAGACATTGAGCATGTGGATCTTGTCCGGCAGAATGTGCTCGGAAAACTTGCCGGGAAAGTCCATGATACGGTCGAAAGCCAGGGAACCGGAAATGTAGATGCGCATCGGGGCAATCCTCTGTTGCGGGTTGTGCGGAAGCCGCTCACTGGCGCGGCCGGGTGGTGTCCACGATCCAATCCAGGAACTCGACGCTGCCGCCTTCCAACGGCAAGGCCACGATACAGGGCACATCGTAGCCGTGCGTTTCCTGCACCGCCGTGATCAGGGCATCGAGCCGGTCTTCCGCGGTTTTGGCCACAAAGGCCGTTTCCTGTTCGTTCCGTACCGCGCCGTCCCACCAGTACAAGGAGCGTACCGGTGCGAGTATGTTCACGCAGGCGGCAAGGCGCCGCTCAACCAGGACACGGCCGATTCTTTCGGCCTCGTCCGTGTCGGCGGCGGTCATATAGACCAGATAGGTTTTCATGCAGGCTCCATGTGGTTACGGTGCGTGTGCCGGGGTATGGGGAGTAGCGCAAGCGGAAATCGATTGATTTTTGCCCCCAGCGGTAAACGATTTACAACACTTGCGCGTTCTTGCCAAGTTTGCCGTGCATGGGCTAGGCAGAAAGGACATCATTCTGCACAAGGCGGCACTCCATGACCCCTGAAGAACGCGCCTCCATGATTGTCGAGCGTCTGCGCGGGCGCTATCCCGCCCCGGAACCGGCCCTGCACTGGCGGGATGCCTGGCAGTTGCTGGTGGCCACCATGCTCGCGGCCCAGTGCACCGACGTGCGCGTCAACCAGGTCACGCCCGAGTTCTTTCGCCGCTGGCCCACGGTGGCCCATGCCGCACAGGCCAGCCAGGAAGAGGTGGAGGCGGTGGTTCGCTCAACCGGCTTTTTTCGCAACAAGGCCAAGAACATCATTGCCGCGGCCCGGCGTATCGTGGAGGAATATGGCGGAGAACCGCCCCGCGACATGACAGGAATGCTGACCCTGCCCGGCGTGGCGCGCAAGACCGCCAACATCGTGCTCTCCAACGCCTACGGCCTGCACGAGGGGCTGGCCGTGGACACCCACGTCAAGCGGCTTTCCTTTCGCCTGGGGTTGACTTTGGCCACGGACCCGGTGAAGATCGAAAAGGACCTCATGCCCTTGTTTCCACGAGAAGAGTGGGGGAACGTGAACCATCTGCTGGTGTTTTTCGGCCGTGAGGTCTGTACGGCGCGCTCCCCTCGCTGCGGCGGGTGCGAGCTGGCCGACATCTGCCCCAAACGTGGGGTGCCGGCGTGACCTTGCCCCCTGGTCCCAGGCGGCGCACCCCATGCCCCGCGTCTATCATCTGATCACCGATCTCGCGCCCGGCGGCGCGGAGTTGTTTCTGGCCCGACTGGCGCCCCGTCTGGTGACGGCCGGCATTCCGTGCGCCGTGGGCGCTCTGGGCAAGGGGGGCCTCGCCGCGGACATGCTGCGGGAGGCGGGCCTGCCCGTGACCTGCTGCGGCATGCCCAGGGGGTGGCTCTCCCCGAACGGACTGCGCATTCTGTATCGCGACCTGCGGAGCTTCGCGCCGGACATCGTGCAGACTTGGTTGTACCACGCCGATCTAGTGGGCCTGGGAGCCAGTTTCCTGGGCGTGTCCCGCATCGTCTGGAACCTGCGCTGCTCCGACCTGTGCCTGGCGAATTACCGCCGGCGCACCCGGTTGGTGGTGCGCGCCTGCGCCTGGCTCTCGGGCCTGCCGGACATGGTCCTGGCCAATTCGAAAGCCGGCCTGGAGCACCACCAGGGCCTGGGCTATCGGCCCAGGGCCTCGGCGGTGATCCCCAACGGCATCGATCTGGAAGTCTTCAAGCCGGACCCGGAAGCGCGCGGGGAAGTGCGCGCCGCATTGGGACTGGCGGACACGGACATTCTTGTGGGGCTGCCCGCCCGCTGGGACCCCATGAAGGGGCACGCGGTCTTTGCCAGGGCCGCGGGCCTGGCTCTGAGGCGGAATCCCGGTTTGCGCTTCCTGCTTTACGGCCAGGGGATCGACGGGAGCAATGCGGGACTCACCACCGCCCTGACACAGGCCGGCGCACTGGAGACCTTTCAGCTGTTGGGGCGCCGGGGGGACACGCCACGGCTGCACGCGGCCCTGGACATCGCCTGCTCCAGTTCGCTCCATGGCGAGGGCTTTTCCAACGCCCTGGCCGAGGCCATGGCCTGCGGCGTACCTTGCGTGGGCAGCGATGTGGGCGACACTGCCGCCATTATCGGGGACACGGGCAGGGTCGTGCCTCCGAACGACGCACAGGCCCTGGCATTGGGGATCCTCGAGATGGCGGAACTCGGCAGGGAGCGGTGTTCTTTGCTGGGGGTTCATGCCAGACTCCGTATTCAGGAATGCTACTCTTTGGAGCATGCCGTGACACGATATGCGGAGTTGTATCGCAGACTGCACAATCCTTGTCAGGGTTGAAGATCGCGCTGGAAATATGATCGATTCACGTGTAGTTTCTTGATGTATCGGTGTTGCAAGGCAGGATACACGCCTTGCAGCACCTGACAGTACGCTTCGGGAGAGCACGGTATGCACGTTGTGAAGACGTCCCACCAAGCCAGGTGGACAATACAAAAATATACGTTCGCCTTTTTCTGTTATGTGCTCGTCATAGTCGTGTTCGCCACCCTCTGGGTCGTCTATGAGGAACGTCGGCAACTGGCCTGCAACGACTCCCGCCTGGCCGCGGCGGCCAGGGGGCTGAAGTTCATGCTGGCCGACGACTTCCACGACCGCGCCGTGGACGCCGACTCCATCTCCCTGGAAGAAGAGATGCGCAACCGCCGGGCCATCTCCCAGTTCGCGGCCGAGGCAGGGTTTATCTACGTCTACACCCTGGTGGAAAAGGACGGAGACTACTTTTTCGCCGCGCCAACGGTGACGGAGGAGGAAGCCCAGGAGCGGGAGCGCTGGTATTTCTACCCCTACGAAGACGTGCCCGAAGGCTTTGTGCGGGCCATGCGGGAGGGTGTGGAGACCTACTCCAGCTACACGGACCAGTGGGGTACGTTCCGCTCCGCGGCCATTCCCGAGAGCACGCCGGGGGGGCGCCGCTACCTGTCCTGCGTGGACATGGACATCAGCCACATCAGGCACGAGCGGGCAGTGAACTTCGGTCTGGCTTCCGGAGCCGCCCTGCTGCTCGTGCTGACCTCGCTGCCCCTGTTGCTGCTGCACAGGCGCGCGGGCATGCTCTATGTGGAAGAGTTGTCACGGAAGAACGCCGACATCTCGGCGGCCAACGAGCGCCTGCGGACCGCGGACGCGGTCAAGTCCTCGCTGCTGACCAAGGTTTCCCACGAGTTGCGCACCCCGCTGACCTCGATCCTCGGGTTCGTGAAACTCACGGCGCGTGACTTCGAGCGGCATTTCACGCCCCTGGCGAAAGAGAATCCGGCCCTGGCCCGGCAGGCGGAGCGTATCGCCGCGAACCTGAAGACCGTGGTGGACGAATGCGGCCGCTTGACCAGACTGCTCAACGATTGTCTTGATCTTTCCAAGATCGAATCCGGCAGGATGGAGTGGTTCGACAAACCGCTGTCGCCGGCCCTGGCTGCGGAGCGGGCCATCGCGGCCATGCGCGGCGAGCAGGAGGCCAAGCCCGACGTGATACTGCTGGCCGAGGTGGAACCTGATCTCCCCGAGATCCACGCGGACCCGGACAAGATACACCAGTTGCTCATCAACCTGCTGGGCAACGCCCTGAAATTCACGGACAGGGGGTCCGTGACTCTCCGCGTGGGGCGGCACGAGGGGCTGGTGCGCATGGATGTCATCGATACGGGCATAGGCATCCAGCCCGAGGACCAAGTGAGGATTTTCGACGAATTTTACCGCACACTGCAGAACGACACCGTGAAGGACATCCGCAAGGGCACGGGAATGGGGCTGGCCATCTGCAAGCAGATCGTGGAGCGCTACGGCGGCACCATCGCGGTGCGCTCGGACTATGGTAAGGGCAGCACCTTCACCGTGTCGTTCAAACCCATGTGACAAGAGGGCGGGGAAAGCTAGGCCACGCCCAGCTCCACCGCGAACTCCGGGGGGGTCATGATGTGCTTCTTCACGGTGCACATGTTGATGACCCTGACCACGGCGTCCTTGTACTTCTCCGGAAAGTCCGGGGGCAGGTCCACCTCGAAAACGATGCGCTCCACGCGCTTGGCCGCGTCGCTCCACTCGCTGCGCATGCGCATGGCGATGTTCTCGGTGGGAATCTTACGTGCCTGGCAGAACCCCAGGAGGTAGATGCCGGCGCAGGTGGCGATGGAGGCGAGGAAGTACTGGAACGGCTCCGGGGCCGTGCCCCCACCTCCGGAATCCGCTGCCTGGTCCGTGGGGATGTCCCATTGGCCGATGCGGGCGTCCACGCGCTTGCCGCCGGGGAACGAGAGGGTGACGTCGAGGCTCATTTCGCTGTATCTCCGTTGTAGATTCACTTCACCACGGGCAATCCCTGCCTGTGCCAGTCCACGATCCCTCCACTGAGATTGTAGATTTCCCGGTAGCCACGCCGCGCCAGGAGTTGCCCGGCCATGAAGCTGCGGCCGCCCGTGGCGCAGAAAAGCAGCAGGGGTTTGTCCGTGGGGAACCGCTCCCGGTTGTAGGCGATGTCCCAGATGCTGACAAGGGTGGAATCGGCGATGGTACCCTGGGCGCGCTCCTCGGGGGTGCGGATGTCCAGGATCAGGAGGCGGTCATGCTCCTCGATGAGCTGTTTGGCCTCGGCCGGAGAGATGTTCCTGAGTTCGGCCCCGGCATCTGCCGCCGCGAACAGGAGCAGAAGCAGGGCAAGTATCGGGATGTGCGCGATGGTTCGCATGTGTTCACCTTTGTATGGTGTGTTACGGGATGCGCCGAACCGGTGCATACACCACGGCGCGGAACGAGGGAAAGCAAGGATGAAGCAGAATTAATCCAGGGGCAATGTCGGTGTAAGCTCCATGGGTGAGAGTATCTCCAGCATCATACCAATGCATATCCCCCACCCCACAACGAGCACGGCCCCGTATCCCCGCGGGGCTGTGCTGTTTTCAGCCCACCACTGTCCCCTGAAAGCGGTGCGGGCCGGCTCGGCAGGGGATGTCCGGAACCGAGCACAAAAAGCCCGCGGCCTCGAGGACCGCGGGCTGGAATGACTTACGCCGCGTGATGCGCTAGGCTTCGGCAGGAGCCGCGGCCGGGCGCACATGCACTCTGGTCTTGACCTTCTTGTTGCGCAGATACTTCTCGAAGGAGACCACGCCGTCGATGAGGGCAAACAGGGTGTAGTCCTTACCCAGGCCGACGTTCTCGCCGGGGTGGAACTTGGTTCCCAGTTGGCGCACCAGGATGTTACCGGCGCTGACCTGCTGGCCGCCGAAACGTTTGACCCCGCGTCTTTGCCCTATACTGTCGCGGCCGTTTCTGGAACTGCCGCCCGCTTTCTTGTGAGCCATGTCGTCCTCCTTGCTCAGGCTGCCTCGCGAGACGCGGGGCTAGGCCTGGATGGCCTTGACCTTGAGTTTGGTGAAGTCCTGACGATGCCCTTGCTTCTTGTGGGAGTCGTTGCGCCGCCACTTGTGGAAGACAACGATCTTCTTGCCACGGCCGTGCTGCATGACCTCGCAGGTGACCGACGCGTTGGGCACATACGGGCTGCCCACCGTGACGTTCTCGCCCCCGAGCATCAGGACCTTGTCAATGGCCAGTTCGCTGCCCGGCTCGGCCTTGAGCCGCTCCACAACGATCTCGGCGCCTTCTTCAACGCGGAACTGTTTTCCGCCTGTCTCTATGATCGCAAACATCCCTTTACCTCCAGTGCAAAAGAGGAGAATTAATGCCAGAAACGCAGACCCTCGTCAAGATGTTGGGCAGGGGAATCTCGCCCATCTTGCAGATTTCCCGCAAAGCACTTCCGCAGGGCGGTTCATCGAGTTCGAGCCAGGGCCGCGCCCATGTCCACTTCCCGCCGCAGGGCCCTAGCCATGGCCCGTGGATCCTGGGCCGAACACAGGGCCGAGACCACGGCCACGCCGTCCACCCCCGTGGCCATGACCTGGGCAGCGTTGTCCACGTTGATGGCGCCGATGGCCACAATGCGGTGGCGCGAGAACCCGCGCGCACGGGTCAGGCCCTCCAGTCCCACCACGGGCGAGGGGTTTTCCTTGGTGGTGGTGGGAAAGACCGGCCCCACACCGAGATAGTCCACGTCCAGGCCTTCGGCCACGCGCAGTTCGTCTTCGCTGTCGATGGTCAGGCCGATGATCTTGTCCGGCCCCAGCAGGCGCCGGGCGTCGGCGTAGGGCATGTCGCCCTGCCCCACGTGCAGGCCCGAGGTGTCCACGGCCAGGGCGATGTCCAGGCGGTCGTTGATCAGCAGGGGCACGTCCATGGGATCCAGCAAGGCCTTGAGCCGCCGGGCCAGTTCCAGGAATTCCCGCGTGGTGGCGTGCTTTTCCCGCAGTTGGACCATGGTAACGCCGCCAGCCACTGCATGGGCCACCACGTCCAACAGATCGCGCCCGGCGCAGAGTGGGCGGTCCGTCACGAGATAGAGGTTCGGGTCGAAGTCCATCACTTGGCAAGCTGTTTGGAGATTTCTTCCGCCACCTTTTCGCCGGAAAGCAGCATGCCACCGAAGATGGCACCCATGCGGTAGGAGCCGAAGCTGGCGTTGGCCGCCATGCCCGCCACCCAGACACCGGGAAAGATCTCCTTGGTGTTGCGCACGGTGTTGGTCTCGGCCACCTCGGCCCACATGGATTGTTCGCCTTCGATGCCCCCCGAGGGGGTGTTCAGCCGCACGTCGTTCTTGCGGATCAAGGTCTTGAGCATTTCCACGTCGTGGCCCGTGGCCTCGACAACGAACTTGCTGTGCAGGACCAGGGGGTCGATGTGCAGGCCTGCCATGCTCACCGGCGAGGAGTTGATCACCAGGCCCGTGACCCGCTTGGTGCCGTCCACCTCGCGCAGGACCACGTCCTCCACGCTGATGCAGTTGAAGACCTTGGCCCCGGCCAGGCAGGCCTTGGAGGCCAGGGTGGTGGTGGTGGTCACGGCGTCGGCCACCCAGTAGTCGTCGGAGTACTTTTTCAGGGGAACGCCGATCTCCTCGAGCAGATGTTTGGCCACGTCCTGGACTACGATGGCGTTGAAGGTCATGCCGCCTCCCCACATACCGCCGCCGATGGAGAGCTTGCGCTCGAAGATGGCCACGTTGTGGCCCTTGGAAGCCAGTTTGTATGCCGCGGTGAGTCCCGAGGGACCGCCGCCGACGATAGCCACGTCAAGATCGAGGCTGTTCTTGAACTTGGCGAAATACTCGTCAACGATAGCCTCTGTGATAATCCGTTCGTCAAGTGCCATGAATACTTTCCTTTTTAGACTGTTGTTACAGTTGCATCACGTTATACCGCAGGCAGGAAACCCGCCGTATGAAAACAAGGACACCGCGTTTGCCCGCCAGACAATCCGACACACAATCCTCGCCGTTCAAGGCTCCGGGCGGTAGGACAACGCACTCATACCTGCCGGGTACGGGGCGAACAAAGTCCATATCTTCTTTCACGCAACAATTCAACGCAGGCTGCTCAGAAAAGCATAATACCCGCGTAATGCAAGCGGTTTTCCCTTGCCAAAACCATGGGCCTGTGACAATCCTGCCGCCGGCATGCTCCATCGGTTGCGTGATGTCCAGGCAATCCCGGAGGGCCGCACCCCCACATTCTGGAAGATCATGAGCATCAGTCAAGAAATCGAACTCGACCTGGAAAGGATGGCCCTCGGCGGTAGCGCGTTGGGGCGTCTGCCCACGGAGGATGGTCCGGGGCTGGTGGTCTTCGTGGAGCGCGGCCTGCCGGGCCAGCGTGTCCGCGTACGTCTGGAAAAACGCGCCAAGCGTCATGCGGTCGCCCAACTTCTGGAGGTGCTCGGATCCGGCGAGGGGGAGATTCCCCCTCCATGCCCGCACTTCGGCGAGTGCGGGGGCTGCATGTGGCAACATCTGGAGTATGGGCGGCAGCTGGAGTGGAAGCGAGATTTTTTGGCCGAGGCCCTGCGGCGTATCGGCGACGTCCGGAACCGTGTGGTCCATGCGACCACCCCTTCTCCGGAGCAGTATGGTTACCGCAACAAGATGGAGTTCGCTTTTTCAGGCCAAGGGGCGGATCTACGCCTGGGCCTGCGCCCCAGAAAAGGGAGCGCGGTGCTGGACACGCCAGGCTGCCTGCTCATGCGCGCTCCGGCCATGGAGGTGGTGGCCGCTGTCCGGGACGCCTGCGCCGCCGCGGGCCTCGCGGCCTGGAATTCGGATACCGGGGGCGGCTTCCTGCGTCATTTCGTGCTCAGGCACGCCGATTCCCAAGGCCGGGAACTGCTGGGACAGCTGATCACCGCCGATGTCCCGGGCCTGAAGGACAGCGCGCGGCAGGTCTGCGAAACACTCCACGCCGGAATGCCCTTCCTTCTCGGCGTGGCGCACTCCGTACGGCGTTCAGCCGTGCCCATTGCCGTGGGACAGCGCACCCCGCACGTCTCGGGCCACGCTGTCTGCCGTTTTGAGCTGCATGGCCTGACCCTGGAGGCGGGGGTGAACTCCTTTTTCCAGACCAACACCGGGAGCGCCGCCGCGCTGTTCACCCTGGTGCGGGACATGGCCCGGCCCGTCGCCGGAGAAGTGATCTGGGACGTTTACTGCGGCGTGGGCGGGTTGGGGCTGTACGTGGCGCGGGAGGCAGGCGGCGATTGCCGGCTCAGGGGCTTCGAGATCAGCCAGGAGGCCGTTTCCTGGGCAGAGGCCAATTCCCGGTCCAACAGTCTGGGCAACTGCCGCTTCATCTCGGGCGATGTAGTGCGCACCCTGCCCAGGGAGCGCGGTCGCCCCGACCTGGTGCTCCTGGACCCACCCCGTGCCGGTTTGGATCCGGAGTTGATCCGACACCTGCTGGAGCGCCGCCCCAAGCGCATGGTCTACGTCTCCTGCGACCCAGCGACCCAGGCCCGCGACCTGAAACTGCTTCTGCCGGACTATGCGCTGGTGGAAGCGCGCCCCCTGGATATGTTCCCCCAGACCCCGCACGTGGAAAGCGTGGCCCTCCTGCACCGACGCCGCTAGGATATCTTCCGTACTTCAAGGGTAACCTGCCTACAGGCCCTGCAACTCGGTCAACAGCTCGGCCAGGGCCTGTTGCAGCAGGGTGTGCCATTTTTCTGCTTCCGCGGGGCGCCCCTCCTTGAGGGCCAAGCCAAAGGCCTTGGCGGCCTCGAAGCAGCGCGTGGCGCCCACGTTGCCGGCCGCGCCCTTGATGGCATGGACAAGGGGGCGGCACGTGGCCGTGTCGCCGGCCACGAAGCTTTCCTGAATTTGGGCGGGCGCGTTTGCATATTCCTGGGCAAAGGTGCGCAGGAGTTGCAGCAGCAGCTGGGCACTGTCGCCTATGCGGCGCAACCCGGTCTTGACGTCCACCTGGGTGAGCAGGTTGAGCTTCTCGGGCATGTCTTCCGGTCGTGGTTCCTGGAAAGCGGTCTGCTGGGCAGGTGTTGTTCGCGGCTTGAGCCAGCGGCGGAGGTTGGCGTAGAGGGCCGAAGGTTCCACGGGTTTGTTCAGGTGGTCGTTCATCCCCGCGTGCAGGCTTTTTTCCCTGTCCTCGGCCAGGGCGTGGGCCGTCATGGCCACGATAGGCAGGTCGTCCAGGGAATGGGTGGCGCGGATGCGTCTGGCGGCCTCCAGGCCGTCCATTTCCGGCATCTGGATGTCCATGAGCACGAGATCGTATGACGATTCCCGCACCCTTTGCACGGCCTGGGCGCCGTTCTCGGCGATGTCCACCAGCATCCCGGCCTTTTGCAGCAGTTCCCTGGCCACAATCTGATTGATGCTGTTGTCTTCCACGACAAGGATGCGTGACCCGGCCAGGTCCGCCAGCATGGAGACGTCGATGGTGTGGCGGGTTGCGGTAACCCTGCCGGAGCTTGGCTTGCCAAAGATGTCCATGATGGCGTCGAAGAGCAGGGACTGGCTGACGGGTTTGAGCATGAAGCCGTCCACACCGGCGTCCTGGGCAGCCCTGCTGATCTCGTCTCGGTGATAGGCCGTGATCATCAGGACGGCGGGGATATCCTTGAGTTCGTCGTCGTGCTTGATCCGGCGGGTGGTTTCGATGCCGTCTGGACCGGGCATTTTCCAGTCCATGAGTACAAGGCTGAAGGGGTGTCCCTCCCGCGAGGCATGACGCAGCATTTCCAGTCCTTCCAGCCCGTTTCGCGAGGTCTGTACCTCGAAGGAAAAGGATTGCAACACCGTGGAGAGGAACTCGCGGGAGGTGGCGTTGTCGTCCACCACCAGGACCCGCATGCCGTGCAGATCGAGCAGTGCGTCCATGGCCGGCAGGTGGAGTTGTTCCCCCTTGCCGAACTGGGCGGTGAAGTGGAAGGTACTGCCCTTGCCAGGGGTGCTCTCCACCCAGATGTTGCCATGCATCAGCTGCACCAGACGGTGGCAGATGGCAAGGCCCAGGCCGGTACCGCCGTACCTGCGGGTGATGGAACCATCGGCCTGGGTAAAAGATTGAAACAGCTTGGCTTGTTGTTGTTCGTCCATACCGATGCCAGTATCCCTGACCGAGAAATGCAAGGTGTCGCTGGTCTCGTCGCTGTGTTCCAGGCGCACGAACACGGATATTTCTCCATATTCGGTGAATTTGACGGCGTTGCTGACCAGGTTGACGAGCACCTGCCCCAGTCGCAGGGGGTCGCCCTTGAAATATTGCGGGGTTGTGGGATCGGTGGAGAAGACCAGCTCCAGCCCTTTATCATCGACGCGAATCGAGGTGACGGTGGAGAGATTCTCCAGCACTTCGTCCAGGCGGAAGTTGATGTACTCCAGTTCGAGCCGGCCGGCCTCGATCTTGGAAAAGTCCAGGATGTCATTGAGAATGTCCAGCAGGGATTGGGCCGAGAAGAGTATTTTCTCCAGGTAATTGCGTTGCCGGGAGTCGAGTTGGGTGTCCAGGGCCAGGTGGGTCATGCTGATGACGCCGTTCATGGGCGTGCGGATCTCGTGGCTCATGCGGGCCAGGAACTCGCTCTTGGCTTGAGTGGCGGATTCGGCCAGTTGCTTGGCCTCCTGCAGTTCCTGGGTATAGGAGGCCAGCGCCTCCTCAGCCAGCTTGCGTTCGGTGATATCCGTGACAAATCCCTCGATGGTGCTGCTGACACCTTGGGCTTGCTCCACGCCTTGTCCCTTTTCCCAGACCCACTTCTCCGTGCCCTGGGCCGTGGTGATGCGGTAGAGCAACGTGAAGGGGGCGTTTTGATTCAGGGCCGCGATCATGGCCTGGCGTACGGGTTCGGCATCTTCGGGATGGATGAGTGTTGCGTAGGAAATGGAATCGCGGTCCATGAGCCGGGCCGGGCTGTAGCCCGTGAGTTCCAATGCGCCGCCGCTGACGAACTTCATGTCCTGGTGGCCGGTGGGGCCGGCGCGGTAGGCCATGCCCGGCAGGTTGCTCATGAGTGTGGCCAGGGAACGCCGGCTCTCCTCCAACTGCTGCGTGCGATCGGCCACGAGTTCCCGCAGATGCTCCTGGTAGTTCCTGACCTCGGTTTCGGCGCGGCGCAGGCTGTGCACCATGCCGGCCACGGCGTTACCCAGGCGGTCGTACACCGAGTGGACCTGGATATTGAGGTCCAGGTTCCCAGAGGCAACGGACTGCGCCGTGTCGGTCATGCGCTGCAAGTAGGTGGACATGCCCAGGAAGGCTCGCTCGGCTTCCTGCATGCGGTGGATGATGGCGTCGAAGGCCTTGGCGGTCTGCCCGACCTCGTCTTCTTGCGCGATGTCCAAGGGTTTGGCCGTGACGCTGAAACCGGGGCGCAGATCGCCCCTGGAGAGAGCGTCGAGGCGCTCCGTGAGTCCGCAGAGGTCGCGGTTGGCCAAGTCTTCGGATGCGAGCATCACGCGCCGCAGAGGCAGGGTGATCCTGCGGGTGATGAACAGGCCCAGGAGCAGACTGGCCAGCACTGCCACGAGCATGGATGCAGTGAGCTGCACCTTGGAGCCCAGGAGCAGTTTCCTGGCCTGGGCATTGTGCTGATGCAGCTTCGCCTCGATGCTTTCGACGATCCGCTCCTCTTCCTCGCGGATCAGGGGCTCCAGGACCTGGAACGTGTCGGCGAGCAGTCGCCGTATCCGGTGGTTCAGGCCGTGGATGGATTCGAAACTCGCGGCATAGGCCTGGATGGCGCTGTGGGCTTCCCGCGCCCGTTGCTTGTCCGCGGGGTCAAAGAAGGCCTGTTCCAGGCTGAGAAAGGCCGCGGCTGCCTGTGTCGAGGCCTTGCGGTGCAGCACCGCGTGGCGTTCGTCACCATCGTGGAGATAGCGAGCGGTGTTCAGCAGCATCTGCAGGAAGGCATTCTGGGCGTTGCCGAAAGAGAGGAAGATGTGGGAACCGCTTTGCGGAGTCACGTCCACCCTGATGGCGGCGAGCCTGTTTTCCAGCAGGTAGGTGTTGACGCGCATCTCCCCGACCTCGGCTTCCTGTTGCTCCCGAACCAGACCGGTAAGGCGGTAGAAAGCCTCGCCGTAGGCGCGAACAGCGGTGTCGATGGCGTGAAGGCTTTCGCGTCGTTCCTGATCGTGAATCTGCCTGTCCGCCGCGTCGAGGAGTTGCCGCAGTTCGTTGAAGTTTCCTTGGAATCTGTTGGCCGCGTCCCTGCTTCTTGTGGCGATGAAGGTGTTGGCGTGAGCACGAGCCAGGCGGGTCCTGGTGGCGATGTCCTTGATCAGCACCATTTCCACGGAAAGATCGTGGGTGAGTTCGTCCACCTGGTCCGTGATGTACGCCAACCGGGAAAGGGCGAACAGTCCCACCCCGAGCAGAAGCACGCAGGCGATGCAATAGCCGAGGGCTATCTTGCGTCCGACCTTATGCGTGAAGAAGGTGAGCATCTTGTCCGGTTACCTTTGTCTCAAGATGCCGCCGGGTTCCGACTCAGCGGTCGCAACGCTGTGCTGGTTCGTACCATTGGGCAAGCCCCTTTTGCAGGGATTCCGCGGCCTGAAGCGGGGTCATGCGGCCGTTGAGGACGTGCACGGCCGCGTCCATGGTCAGATCGTAGCCCGAAGGCCGGCCGTCGCGCAGTTTGTCCCAGACCAGCCGCACGTCCAGGCCGCGCCCCTCGTTGAGGGCCAGGAAGGCGGCCGCATGGGCGCTTTGCAATGTCGGGGGGACCCTGTGCATGGGGAAAAAGCCCGGCAGCTCGTTGCCCATGAGCACGCCGAACTCCTGACTGCACAGCCACTCCAGCAGGGTGCGGGCCGCGTCCTTGTGCCGTGATGCCGCGTTCATGCCCATGGCCGCGTCGAGGTGAAAGGTTATCTGCGGTGATTTGCCGCGGGGTGGTGGCGGCGCGAACACACTCCAGGAAAAGGTGGGGGCGCTGGCCTCGAACAGGGGGATGTCCCAGGAGCCACCCAGCCACATGGCGGCCTTGCCCCTGAGGAACAGTTGCAAGCTGTCGGTGTACCCGAGCAGGGCCTGGTTGGGGGGGAGGAACGGCCCCAGATCGGCCAGTGCCTGGAATGCGGCCACCATGTTCGTGTCGTCGAAACAGCGTTTGCCCTCCAGATATTCCAGGCGTCCGGCTCGGCCGCCGATGAAATTGGGCGCGATGTTGTAGAAGACGATCTCGTTGATGGTCCAGGCGTCGCCCGAGGCATTGGCAAAGGGAATGATTCCGGCCTCCTTGAGAATCGTCGCCGTGAGCAGCAGTTCCTCCCAACTCTCGGGAATGCCAAGACCCAATTTCGCGAAGATATCCTTGTTGTAGTAAATGCCATGGGACGTGGCGATCATCGGAACCCCGTAGGTCACGCCGTCGGTTGTCCAGGGCTCCAGGGATTCCACTGTGAAGTGTTCGTGCAGATGGGGGAGATCATCCATGGGAACGAGAAAGCCCTGATCGTAAAGGTTCCGGGAGACACCGTAGGAGCGCAGGTAGAAGACGTCGGGCGCGGTGCCGCCCTGCAACTGCGCCAGCAGGACTTCATCGTACTCGGTGGCGGGAGTGGGATCGAAAACGACTTTGATCTCGGGGTGCTGCTCCGTGAACCGCTGCAGGATGCCCTGCATCTGGCGGATGTCGTCCGTACGCCAGGAGCCCATGGTCAGGAGCACAGATTCCTGGGCAAGGCCCGTGGCTGGCAGCAGAGTGATCAGGAACAGCAAGGCCGAAATTCTCAAACTTTTCCACGAACAGTTCGTGTTCATGTTTCCCTCGTGATGCGAAACGGTTCTGGTCCAAGGGCATTTGGACATCCAGGCCCGGCAGGCCGTGTGCTCAGATGATTGGACACTATGATTCCATGAACAGAATAACACAATTTCTTGATTAGTTCCATCCCCTTGCTGCCGTGGTTTCGGGGAGGGAAGTGGAAGAAGCGCAAGACGGTAACATTTATGTCAGAAAGTAGTTACCATAATGTGCATATTTGCGAACTATCCAGGGTTAAGCTACAAAGAATCGCAATGCCTGCTTTGCATCATGCTGTAATGTCAGCTGTTTTTGTCATGGCACCGGCCATGCAATGACTCCGGGTGCAAGAGCATATGTCGTCAAATTCTGACAGGAGTGTAGACATGAATGGTGCCATGTTTCTTCGACTCGCCGCCCCCGCGCTCGGAGGCGCGGTGCTCATCGCCCTGGTCAACGTACTGCTCATGGGGCTGGGCGATCAGACCCCTGGCGCGGCTCCACTGATCGTGAATCTGCTTTGCCTGGTGATCGTCTGCCTGGTGAATGTGTTGGTCATCCGTCACAATGTGCTGCTCCCTCTGGAGCGGTTGGCAGGGTATGCCAGCGCGGTGGCACGGGGCGAGTTCGGCACGGCGCCCTCGGGATACTATGCGGGCAGGTTTCTGGTGTTGCGGGATTCGCTCCAGGACATGGTGCACACCTTGCGGCAGGAGATGCAGACTGCCGACAATCGCGGCCGCGAGGCGGAGCGTCGAGCGGATCAGGCCCAGGAGGCCCTGGAGCAGGCCCAGCGTGCCCAAGCCAGGGACGAGGCGCGGCGCAAGGGGCTGGTGGCGGCTGCCTGCTCCCTGGAGCAGATACTCACTGCGATCCAAACAGCCGCGAAAGCGCTAACCGTCGAGGCCGAACAGGTGGACGGAGGAGCTGAGCAGCAAAAGGACAGCATTGCCGGCATGGCGGTCTCCCTGGCCCAGGTCATGACCTCGTTGGAGGATGTGGCCGAGAGCGCGGCCAGGGCCTCTGAAGCGGCGGAAAACGCCAGCGAGAAGGCCCGGACCGGGCACGGGATCGTCAACAGCTCCATCGAGGCCATAGGGCTGGTGCACCAACGCGTGTCGGAACTCAAGGGACAGATGACGGAACTCGGCACCAAGGTCTCCTCCATCGGCAGGGTCATGGACGTGATCTCCGACATCGCCGATCAGACCAACCTCCTGGCGCTGAACGCGGCCATCGAGGCGGCCAGGGCCGGCGAGTCCGGCAGGGGATTCGCCGTGGTGGCCGATGAAGTCCGCAAACTGGCCGAGAAGACCATGGCCGCCACCAAGGAAGTGGGCGGGGTGATCTCCTCCATCCAGCAGGGCACCACCGCCAATCTGCGGAACGTCGAAGAGGCGGACAAGGCCGTGAACGGAGCGCGGGAGCTTGTTCAGGAGTCTGGTGAGGCCCTGAACGGGATATTGCACCTGGTGGAGACCAACTCGCGGCAGGTGGGCAACATCGCTGTGGCCTCGGTACAGCAGGCGAGCACGGGGCGCGAGTTGAAGAGCGTCATGGACACCGTGCGCGGGATTTCCATGGACACCGCCCAGGGCATGCACCGCTCCCTGACCACGGTGGAGCGCATGGGTGAGGAGATCGAGGAGTTGGCCAAGCTCACCGGACTGCTGCGCATCATCGGCGAG
>CAZSRS010000022.1:0-61480 GCA_964609625.1 uncultured Desulfovibrionaceae bacterium | reverse complement strand
CCCCACGGCAAGGGCACCATGCGCTGGACCAACGGCTCCATCTACGAAGGCGATTTCGTCAACGGCTTCCGCCACGGCAAGGGTGTCTACACCCGCCCCAGCGGGGAACGCTACGAGGGCGACTTCACCGACGACTTCGTGCACGGCATCGGCTCCATGCGTTACGAAGGCGGGGAGGTCTACACCGGCGGGTGGAAGCGTTACAACAAGCACGGGGAGTGCGTCTACACCACGCCCGACGGCCAGCGTTTCGAAGGCACCTATGTCGATGGCTGGCGCGAGGGGCACGGCGTCTATACCTGGCCCGACGGTTCACGCTACGAAGGCGCGTTCCTCAAGGATGTGCCCCACGGCAACGGCAGCATGACCTATGCCGACGGCAGCGTTTACGCCGGAGAGTTTTCCGAGGGCAAACCCCACGGCCAGGGCGAGTACACCCAAGCCGACGGCACGCGGATCGTGGGCCAATGGGAGCAAGGCACCCTGAGTCAGGGCGAGGCTCACAGGAGCGCCCACACACCCCAGACGCCCATGGTCCCCGAAGTACCCCAGGCACCGCAACCCTCAGAAGTACCCCAGTCCCAGGACGCCGGCAGCCAGGCTCCCCAGGAGACCACCCCCAACCAACAATAACCACGGAAGAGGATCATGACGTCGTCATCCAGTTGGAGTACACCGAACGAAGCATATGACTGGCTGGTCACGCACAGCCGGGAATCCGCCAACTATGAATCCATGGCCGCGCTCCTGCACTGGGACCAGCGGACCATGATCCCGCCCAAGGGGCACGAGCACCGCACCGAGATGCTGGCCCAACTGGCCGGGCTGATCCACGAACGCGCGGTGGATTCCCGCCGCGGCGAGGCCCTGGACAAGGCCGCACACCTGGCCGAAGAAGTCGCGTCCACCGGAGCCGTGGCCGTGAATCTGCGCGAATGGCGCCGCGATTATGAGCGCGCGGTGAAGATCCCTCACGATCTGGCCGTGGCCTTGGCCAAGGCCGCGGCCGAGGCAGAGACCGTATGGGAGCAGGCGCGCCCCAAGAACGATTGGCAGAGCTTCCTCCCCCACTTGGAGTGCCTGCTCCGGCTCAAACGCGAGGAGGCCGAGGCCGTGGGTTACGTCGAAGAGCCCTATGACGCCTTGCTGGACGCCTTTGAGCCGGACGAGACCGCGAGGCGGTTGGAGCCTGTCTTCGCCACCCTGCGTACGGCCAACACAGCGCTATTGGGGCGCATCAAGGGTGCCCGTCGCAAGCCGGACGCCTCCCTGCTCAGGGGTGAATTCCCCATCGAGGCGCAGCGCGACTTCGCCCTCCACGCTGCCAGTGCCCTGGGGTACGACCTCAAGGCCGGCCGGATGGACATTTCCGCCCACCCCTTCAGCACCACCATCGGCCCCAAGGATTCGCGCATCACTACGCGCTTCAACCAGCAGTGTTTCAGCGAGGCCTTTTTCAGCACCATCCACGAGACAGGCCACGCCCTGTACGAGCAGGGCCTGCTGGCCGAGAACTGGGGCACACCCATGGGGCAGGCAGTGTCCCTGGGCGTGCACGAGTCTCAGTCGCGGTTGTGGGAAAACATCGTGGGTCGCTCGCGACCTTTCTGGAAACACTTCCTGCCCAAGGCGCGGGAACGTTTTCAGGCCCTGGTGGGCGTCTCCCTGGAGTATTTCTTCAGGGCGGTGAACGAGGTACGCCCCGGCTTGATCCGCGTGGATGCCGACGAAGTGACCTACAACCTGCATGTGCTCCTGCGCTTCGAACTGGAGCTGGCCCTGTTCCGCGGGGAATTGGAGCCCGCGGACCTGCCCGAGGCGTGGAACGCCAAGATGCTGGAGTTGCTGGGGCTCACGCCGCCGGATTTCTCCAGCGGAGTGATGCAGGACGTGCATTGGTCCGCGGGGTTGTTCGGGTATTTCCCCACGTACACGTTGGGGAACATCATGGCGGCGCAGCTCTTTGCGGCCGCGGAGCGCGATCTCGGGGAACAGGAAGGGTTGTTCGCCAAGGGCAACTTCAAGCCCCTACTGCAGTGGCTGCGTGAGCGGGTTCACGCCCACGGTCGCCGCTTCCGCCCCCGTGATCTGATCCGCGAAGCCACGGGCGAGGAGCTGGATTCGGGGCACCTGATCAGCTATCTGGAGAAGAAGGCCGCGACGGTGTACGGATTGTGACCTGGGGGCGGCGGATGTGAAACCCCGAAACAAGGGCTATGAAAGCGCAACGCTGAAGTAACATCGGGCTCGTGGGCTTTTTTGCCACTTGACGTCCCTGTAAAGCGTGGACATAATGCTATCATACGATGCTAGCGCTATTCTCAACAACAAGCATAAAAGGCTTGTTGAAAAATTGTTCCGGGACCCTCCGCCCACCGACATCAAAACGCATGATATAGAAAGTCTTGTAAAGAAGCTTGCCGGAGTTGTGTCCGAAGGGAGTGGTTCCAGAATTGCCATGAAACTCCGTGGCAGAAAGTTGGTGATTCATCGGCCACATAATCCGCCTGTACTCGACCCCGGTGCGATCAAGGATTTCAGGAAGTTTCTTACAGACTGTGGAGTTTGGAATGATGCATGACAAACTGAAATACAAAGAATACACTGCGAGTATTGTGGGTTTTAACGAAAAGGAGAATGTTCTGTACGGCCGTGTCGACAATTTAAACGACGTCATTGGCTTTCAGGGAAAAGACATCGTCGCGTTAAAAGAGCAAATGGCACAAGCCATAGAAGGCTATATCGAGTTTTGCAAGGAGTGCGGCGATCAGCCCGAGCGGCCCTATGGCGGAGTGGTTTCTTTCCGCTGCGGAGCAGAATTGCACAAAGCTATAGCTCTTCAAGCCTCCAAGAGAAATCTGAGTATCAATACCTTCCTCATTCAGGCGGTACAAAGGGCTTTGCGTTCTCCTGCCATGAGCTGGCAGATCGGTTTGAAACAGGAAGCGGGGGCTCACTCATATCAACTCCCCGAGAATCTAACTCGCAAGTCCGAAATGATCCTATTCTCAGCCCAGGGAGAAACTACCTTAAAGCAGTGAGCGAGTTTGATATGGCTAAGCTTCTATGGGCAGTCACATGCCAAAGCACTATCACCGACAAAGATACAAATCTTCTGAGCATGATCAATGTGGTCAACGGACTGACCACGCACAAGCTTCCCAGGGATCTGCCCCCGTTATGCTTGGCAACTCTTTGGGAAAGGGGCGGAGACAGGCCGGAAGACTTGGTGGCCATACGTCTTTGTCTTCATCGTCCCAGCGGCAAGGAGTACCAACTGATTGAGACAAGTGACATCACGTTCACAACCGATTTTCATCGGGTTAACTTCAACCTGTCGGGCTTATTCGTCGAAGAGCCGGGCCGGCACGAAATTCGCGTCAAGTTGAAGAGCGGCAACCAATGGCGTGTGCAGGCGGCATTACCGCTGATGATAACACTTCAAGCAACAGACGCCAACGACGTCTCGAAAGATGACTGATGAGAGCCTGCGCAGGATGTTATACCCCTCCCAGGAGGTATCATCTCCACCCTTTTCCTGATCAGCTATCTGGAGAAGAAGGCCGCGACGGTGTACGGATTGTGACCTGGGGGCGGCGGCCGCGCTCCTGGCTCAGCAGCACGCCCAGCAGCACAAGGGAAGAGGCCAGGAGTTGCTGCGGGGTGAAGCGCTCTCCGAGCAACAGCCAGCCCAGGCCCACCGCGCAGACCGGGATGAGATTGACAAAGGCGCCGGCCTGGCTCGCTGGCAGCTTGCTCATGCCGTAATTATAGAAGCCATAGGCCACGATGGTCACCACCGACCCCAGGTAGACCACCGCCAGTATCGCTTCCACCGGAATGGCGCGCGGCTCCAGCGGGAAGATGAGCAGGGCGGGCAGGTAATATACGCAGCCCAGCACAGCCTGCACGGCCGTGAGGAACCAGGGCGAGTAGTTGACGCTCAGGCGCTTGAGCAGCAGCATGTAGCCCACGGCGCTGACCATTGCCAGGAATTCCAGGAAGTTGCCCAGCAGTGGATTGGGTGCGTGTTCGCTGGGCTGCCCTCCGATGCTCAGCCAGACAACGCCGACCACGGCCAGGGTAAAGCCCCACCAGCATCTGGCGCCGGGCCGCTCCCCGATGAAAACCCAGGCACCGGCCGCCACCATGAGCGGCAGGATTGCGGCCACCATACCCGCCTGTGAGGCCGAGGTCAGGCGCAGGGCATAGCATTCGAAGAGGAAGTAGAGTCCGGGCTCGAACAGGCCCATGAGCGCCAGCCAGCGCCAGTCCCCCTTTCTATAGCTCACCCTGTCCAGCCTGAAGAGCAGCGGCGAGAAAAGCAGCGAGCCCAGGAGCATGCGCCAGAAGATCACCAGAGGGGGCGCAAAGGCCATCACCGCCACCTTCATGGCGATGAACGAGCTTCCCCAGATGATGGAGGCTGCGATCAGGGCAAGGACGGGCAAGAGCCTCGACTGCTCGGAGTTCATGTGCGCTACTATTTTGTTTAGGTTTTCCATGGGCTGCGGAGCCTCGTACGCCCGACCCGTGATTTTGTCCACGGTTTCGGATCAAGAGCGCTGGACATGCTGGCTTTGGCCTGCCATTATGCAACATTGTACCGAGTGCCGCACAAGGAGGCGTCTGCATTCACGCAAGTCCCTGTGTTCCCTGGTCACCTGAGTTCAACCAAAACAAGACAATGCCCAGAAGTATTCGACGCAGACTGTTCGTCTATTCCGTGCTCCTGGCCGTGGTGCCGTTGCTCGTCGTGGCCTTTGTCGTGACCTGGCTCAGTTTCACGGTGCATAAGAACCAGGCGTTGAATCTGGAGCGCGAGGTGGCGGCACAGGCCGGCCTGCGGCTCAAGGAGCATTTCCGGCACTTGCAGTACATGCTCGCCCTGGTGGACAAGACAACGGGCATCGTGAACCTGCCCATCGAGAAGCAACGCGAAATACTGCTGCATCTGCTGCTGTTCGACGACCATCCCTTCACCGCCCTGACGTTGTTGGACCTCAACGGTCAGCCCAAGGTCTGGGTCTCCAGGGATCTGCACCACAGCGACGCCAAGAAAGACTGGTCGCAGGATCCCGCCTTTCTCCTGCCGTTGCGTGAGGGGTCCGTGCATTACGGGCTGGTGTATACCAACACCGCCGGGATTCAGGTCATGGACATGTCCCTGCCGCTGCACGAGAAGATCACGGGCAGCATGGAGGGAGTCATCGTGGCGCAGGCCAACGTCTCCAAGGTCTGGAAGATGGTGGAGGAGATGGACCTCGGCCACGGCGAGACCCTGTACGTGCTCGATGGGGGTGGAACGCTCATGGCCTACAAGCCGCCCGAAGGGGCACCGCAGGGGCATCCTGGGGCACTGGCGGATTTTCTCGCTGGAGCGAGCGGCAGCGGCGTCCGCATGGGGCCGGAAGGAGCCTGGGTCATCGGGGCGCGCTCCACCATCTTGATCGGGGACAACCACTTCACGGTGGTGGCGGAGCGTCGGCTGTCCAATGCCCTGGGCCTCGCCGTATCCACCTTGCGCACCATCATGGCTCTGGTGCTGGTATCTTTTATCGCGGCGCTGGGCGTGGGCTACATCTCCATCCGACGCATCGTGCGGCCGGTGCAGGACTTGGCTGCCGCGGCCAGGGCCGTGCGCGAGGGGGACCTGTTCATCAGGGCGCCGATCCCCGGCCCGCTGGACAATAGAGACGAAATGGGCGAGCTGGTGCAGGCCTTCAACTCCATGACCGAACAGCTCCAACAGACACTGCAGGGGCTGCGCGAAAAGGTGGAGGAACTCACCCTGACCCAGGAGCGTTTACAGGAAAGCGAAAAGCAGTATCGCGACATATACGAGCGTGCCAGCGAAGGTATTTTCCTCATGGACATGGACGGAGTGATCCTGGACGCCAACCCCCAGTCCTTGACCATACTCGGCTACGACTTCATGGAATTATCGGGGAAAAAGGCCGGCGAGATCATCCACCCCGACGACCTGGCGGAACTACCGGTGGAGCACGTGCTCAACCGTGTCCGCCAGGGCGATACCATGCGCATGGAGCGTCGCTACCTGTGCAAGAACGGCGCCTATATTCCCTGCGAGCTGAGTGTCAAGCTCATCGCTGACGACCTGGTGCAGGTCATGTTCCGCGACGTGAGCGAGCGCAAGCGCTTCGAGGAGGAGCTGGTACGCGCCAAGAACGCCGCCGAGGAGGCCAACAAAGCCAAGGGCGTGTTTCTGGCCACCATGAGCCACGAGATCCGCACGCCGTTGTCCAACGTCATTGGCATGGCCGAGCTGACCCTGGAGGCGGAGCTTTCCGAGGAGTTGCGCGACAACTTGGAGATGATCCTGGATTCCGCGGTGTCCCTGCTGGACATCATCAACGACATCCTGGATCTGGCCAAGATCGAGGCACGGGGCATCTCCCTGGCGCATGTGGATTTCAACCTGCGCCGCGCCCTGGAGAGGACCATGCGCAACTTCAACACCCAGGCCGCGCGCAAGAACGACACCCTGTACCTGGAGGTCGCGCCCGACGTACCCGAGGTACTCAATGGCGATCCGGGGCGCCTGGCCCAGGTGCTGCGCAACCTGGTGCACAACGCCATCAAGTTCACGGAAAACGGCAGCATCACCATCTCTGTCTCCAGAAAAGCACCTGGAGACGATCCCGTGACGCTATTGTTCTCTGTCACGGACTCCGGCATCGGCGTGCCACAGGACAAGATCAACAGGCTGTTCCTGAGCTTCACCCAGGTGGACAGCACCTATCAGGAGAAATACAAGGGCACCGGCCTGGGACTGGCCATCTCCAAGAAGCTCGTGGAACTCATGGGCGGTACCATCTGGGTGGAGAGCGACGAAGGCAAGGGATCCGTCTTTTCCTTCACTTCCATCTTTCGTCCTCAGTCGCGACAACAGGATTCCAGCCAGAAAACAAGGCGGGACAGTCACGAGCAGGACAGGGACGACGACGGCGACATACCGCGGCTCAACGAGCCCGCGAGCATCCTCTTCGCAGAGGACAACGCCATCAACCAGCTGTTCATAGCCGACTTCCTCAAGAGCGCCGGGCACCGGGTGACCACGGTTCCCAACGGCAAGGAGGCCTTGGCCGCCTTTGCCCTGCAACCATTCGACCTGATCCTCATGGACATCCAGATGCCGGAAATGGACGGCATCGAGGCCACCAAGTGCATCCGGAACGCCGACAATCCGCCCTTTGACAAGAGCATCCCCATTCTGGCCCTCACTGCCTACGCCATGCGCGAGGACAGAAAGCGCTTTCTGGAGGCAGGCATGAACGGCTGCATCACCAAACCCGTGGACCGCCCCTTGCTCTTGCGCACCGTGGTCGAACTGGTGCAGGAATACAGGAAATCCCGATCCACGGGCTGAATACGGCGGCAAAGGTTGCAAGAGCGATGCAGACATACGACGTGATCATCGTGGGGGCCGGCCCCGCGGGGCTTTTCGCGGCCCACCATCTGCTGGAAAAAAGCGCGCTCTCCGTGCTGCTCCTGGAAAAGGGCGCCGACGTGGACAAGCGTTTCTGCCCCATCAAGAACAACATGGATTGCAAGCACTGCTCCCCGTGCAATATCCTCTCTGGAGTCGGCGGGGCGGGTCTGTTTTCAGACGGCAAACTCAACTACATCAGCAAGTTGGGGAAGACGGATCTGACCCAATTCATGCCCCGCCCGGAGGCGGAACAACTCATCCACGAGACCGAGGAAATCTTCAACGCCTTTGGCATGGACGGCCCGGTATTTCCCACGGACATGGCGGCCGCCATGCAGTTGCGCCGCGACGCCAAGAAGAACGGCATCCACCTGCTGCTGATCCGGCAGAAACACCTGGGCAGCGACCGCCTGCCCACCCACATCGGCCGCATGACGCGCTCCCTGGTGCAACGCGGCCTGGAGCTGCACACCCGGGAGGAGGTGCTTGACGTGGTTGTGGAAGAGGACCGGGTCCAGGGTGTGCGCACGGACAAGGGCGAGTATCGGGCAAAGAGCGTGATTCTGGCGCCGGGGCGCATCGGCGCCGAGTGGGTCAGCGACCTGGCCCGCAGGCACGGCATCGAACTCAAGCAACGCGGCATCGAGGTCGGCGTGCGCGTGGAGGTGCACAAGGATATCCTCGAGGACCTAACCAGTGTGATCTACGATCCCACCTTCTTCATCCAGACGGCGAAGTACGACGACCAGACCCGGACCTTTTGCACCAACCGCGAGGGGTTCGTCTCCCTGGAGAACTACCAGAACTTCGTCTGTGTCAACGGCCACGCCTATGCCGACCGAAAGTCCGACAACTCCAACTTCGCTTTCCTCTCCAAGGTGGTGCTCACCGAACCGGTTTCCAGCAACCAGGAATACGGCGAGGCCATCGCCCGCCTGGCCACCCTCATCGGCGGCGGTCTCCCCATCCTTCAACGCTACGGCGATCTCAAACGGGGGCGGCGCTCCACCTGGAATCGGGTCCAGAAAAGCTCCATCGAGCCCACCCTGACCAACGTGGTCTGCGGTGACATCGCCATGGCCCTGCCCGAGCGCATCGTCACCAATCTCATCGAGGGGCTGGAGAAACTCAACCTGGTGGTGCCTGGCGTCTCCAACGAGGAGACCCTGCTCTACGCCCCTGAGATCAAATTCTTCGCCATGCAGGTGCAAACGAGCAACGAGCTGGAAACCGCGGTGCACGGCTTGTACGTGGCCGGGGACGGCCCTGGGGTGGCCGGGAACATCGTGGGCGCGGCGGCCACGGGACTGATTCCCGCCAAGGCCATCGTGCGGAGGTTGGTCACGTGACGGTGGCTCTTCTGCATCGTACGCAAACAAGGCTGGTGGGACAGATGCACCGGCCTTGTTTGTTTGGGCTTCATGGAACGGCGTTCTCGCCAGGTCGTTGCAATCAAAACACGGGATGTGTTTTGATTGCAACGTTGTAAAAGGGATGCGATTAGTTCACCGTGAAAACGATGCTTGCTTTTTCGAGGCGGATTTCACAATCAGAATCGTCTGTAGGGTTCTCGGTATCCGTGATGAGATACCAAGTGCCGGGGTGCAACGGTTTGAACTCGAATGTGCCATCAATATCTGTTTTTGCATAGAACGCGAAGCTCATCTCGTTCGAGGAATAGCCCTCGAAAGTGCCCTTGATGCTGGCCAACTTGACCCCCTTGCCATCCCGGGTCAGCTTGAACTTGACGACTTCGCCTTGGCGGAATTCGCTCGCCTTGTTGAGGGGGGTGAATTCGAGCCCCCTGCCGATTGGTGTCATTGCATGGGAGCCATCGTCATTGCCGATGACCACGATTCTTTTCGACTGCATGCTCGCAACACTGCAGGAGACAACCTCGTCCTCCTTGAAATCCTTTCTGGTTTTGTTCATGTGCCACTTGCCGCCGCTGGCCTCGATCCAGGGAGTCGGCTTGTAGTATGCCTCCAACAAATAGGTGCCCTCGGACAGTTTGGACTTGCCCGCGTAATGGTGGTTTTCGCCTTGCTGCGAGAGGATTTCGCTGTAGCCTTCCCCAATAACCTTGAGCGGTTCGAAAAGCTGGAGTCGTTCTTCCGCGATTTTTTCCGGTGTCGGGAAGTCGTGACCATAGATAATGTCGGCCTCGAAGACCTCCTTGTTCTCCCCATTGACCCAGAGGTTATGGGCGGAAGCCGCTGTGGCGGTAAGAGCGATGGCAAACGCAATGCCGACGACACCGAGCATTTTCACAATTCTCATTGAAATTCCTCCAGACGGTAGAAGGTTGAAAGAGATAGCACCTTGCAAGCGACCAGAAGAAGGCGCCTGTAAATGAGAAAGATTCTCATTCCCATTGTCGTGCACGGTCTACGCAAAACGCCGCTCGGTTGCAAGCATTTTTTGCGATCTATCGTAAGAACTTGATGTATATAGCTTTAACCTAACGTGGATCAGCCCTGAACAGCCTATCACACCCGAAGCGGTACGTGGTGCGATCGCCTCGACGATCGTGGAGCAGGCAACGACAGCTACTGCCCGCGGTAAAGGCAACGATCCAGGTGACGGTACTGGTAACGGTGTTGACTCCGCCCGAACCGATACTTGCTTCTGGGAATTCGAGTTCTCCCGGCTGCTGGAAACGATCGTGGTCATCATTCCAGACCCGTGAGCGGGTACCCGCCAGAGACTCCTGTTGGAAACAGGAACAGGCCTTGCAATGGAATTCGATAGTTACCGGGAGGTTCTTGATCGGCAGTGTGTCTGCGGAGAAGAATCCTGCCCATCTCTTTGGTTTGTAAATTGAAATTGAGAGATGAAAGAGTTTTTTTCCATCTATCGCGCCCTCTAAGCGAAGTGGACGAAGATGGAAACCGTCCAGTTTTATTACTCGTAGCGGAACTGTTTGTTTGCTCGAGCAGGTAATGGCGATAAGCAGAGCCTTCCCAACACGTGATGCGAGAGACACTTTTTACCACGACTATTATGCTATACGCGGCATACAGCACCCTCTGAAATGAAAAGCTAATTCCAGAAATGCGTTATGAGAATCCGATGCCCTCATTGCAATAGTATTGGAACAGTGCCGGATGGTTCCCTATTTAGAAATGTTAAATGCCATCGATGCAAGACAGTTTTCGTTATGACGCCTGACATTGCAAAAGATGGGGGTGAGCGTCGCAAGTCAAGGCGAGTGGTTGTGGAGGGTGTCTTCCTCAATTTCGGCTTTGTAATGGGCATAGCGGAACTCAAGGATATAAGCGTAACAGGTGTGGGATCAGAGGCCCCTAACTCGGACGTTGATGTTACAAGGGGGCAGGTTCTTGTTTTCAGCATAATGGACAATGACCCTCTCCTCCACGACCTGCAGGCCAGGGTTGTACGCATGCACAAAGGCGTGCTGGGTTGTGAGTTCCTCGACCTGCCGGATCCCAAGCGAAACAACCTGAAGCACTACGTCGCCACCAAGTCCTTCGACATCGAATCTCAGGACAGCGTGCAACTTGAAATGGACGAGAGAACCATTCAACTCAAGATGAAAGGATATCTGTAGTCCTGGGAGCGTGGGGGAGACACTTTTTACAGATCAGACCACGATGTCAAAACACATCCCGTGATTTGATTACAGCTTCCTGGCGAAAACGCGATTTCACGTGGTCTTGCGCGGGCTTCGTTCGTCGCGCGGGCTCCTGCCGCGCGTTCCCAAGTCATGCTCTTCGAAGGCAACGTGGGCAGTCGTTCCGCGATGTGCTTCACGCATCTGGCGCGTACTCCTGTCCACGACCAGGACAGCGGCACTGGAATGTCCAGACCCGGGACTACTGGGAGGGGCAGACATGCCCGCACAGCATGACACGCAGCAGGTCCTTTGTCTCGACCGGATCCGCGACAGAGAAGCAGTCGATTCCCGTGGCCAACACGGCGTGATCGTTGCCCCCGGGTTCTAGCCGATCTCCCACAAAGACCATCTCCTGAAGCGCATGGCCGAGATGTTCCCTGATTTTGTTGATACCATATTCTTTGTCGATCCCTTTGTGGGTGATGTCTATCGACGTCGTGCCGCCGTACTTGACATCGAAGTCGTCCAACTCCTGTCGCAGCAGGGAGATGATCCTCTCGCGTTTTTTCTGGTTCGGATCCCAGGCTCTCTTTGCCTCCAGGGGGGCGTTTTGTCCCAGGGCGGAAAAGGTGATCTGACTTCCCCGATCCTCGATGATCTCCCCCCAGACCTCCTTGGGAGCATGTCCGAAGAGCGACAGGGCCGAGTCAAAGGCGTTGTAGATACGGCGTTTGTCTCGTGGAGAGAGAGTGTTGGCATAGACCTCGGTCCAGACCCCGTCCGCGTATTTATGGAATGCCGCGCCACACGTGGGGAAGAGGAAGAGATTCCCGAGCGTGGCATCCGGCGACAGCATGCGCAGGAACTGATCCTCGAACTGAGCGAAACGGCATCCGGAGATGACCGCCACTGCCTTTTTCTCGAGCAGGGCGGTCAGAAGTTCCGCCATTTCAGCATCCATGCTCGCCTTGCTTTCGGTCAGGGTTCCATCGAGATCAAAAATGACGATTTTCTTGGACACCATCATTTCAAGCGCGTCTTGTGGAGAGCTGGTCCTGTTCATATGCACCTCGAACTGCTGCCTGGGCAACGGGTGCTGTATGCGATTCGCGCTTGACTCCCGGTTGGGTTCCAAGCCCGCATCCAGTTATGAGCATCCGTTTCCGCGTTGGTTGTCGGGCGTCGCGGCATCCGGGCTAGTGCAAAGTCCAAGCCGATGCCGGCTCGCTGCAACGGTATTCTGATTTTATAATCGCTCCATGAAGTCCAGGGGATCAGCCGTGTACGCTGGCGCGGCCAACCTCAATCATGTCGTGACGCACCTGCCCGACGCCTTGGGGGGCGAAGCTGCCCACAGACCATGAGTGCAGGAAGCTGTGCGATTTTTTTAGAATGAAGCAAGAAAAGTATACGCATTCCATTTCTCCAATTCTTCTGAACAGGCGGTATCCCCCAAGTGTCTGTGAGATTTCCCTGACGGATCAGAAAACGACTCGCATAATATTCGTTATTTCAGGATGTTGGAAGCGCGAAGGCGGAGCGTGTTTTTTGGCCCACTCCTTGCTTTGTAGGGGGTGTCGCAGTCTCATGAAAGAGATGGATGCGGAAATTGTAAGGAATTCTGTCTCGATCCTGATTCAAAATCGTTCAACGGTTATTTCGTCAAACTCCAGAAAAGCAAAGGAAGCCTCCAATGCCCAATTCAAAACGATTCCTGGCGCTTTTTTCAGGAGACATTGCAGCATATGTACTATTGTTATATGTCACATTCTCAGCATTTTACTACGCCAATCCAGAGTACTCCTCTGTCATAGAGATGCTCAATACCCAAAGCTTCATCATTCTGTTTTGTTCCTTAATGGCCTCCTTTTTCCTCGAAATCTACGACGGCCGGAAAAACTACGGGAGCAGACAGTTGATCTCACGGGTCGGCGCCATGACCGCCATTACCGGGATTCTATTGCTCGCTTTGTACAGTTTCGATCAGCTCAGTGACCGCAAGTTCACGATCTATGCCCTGACGCTTTGCTTCTTCAGTCTTTTTCACATCATTTGGCATGGGATCAATCACGGTTTCATTGCCAGCAAGGCCTTTGGCAAGCGGGTGGTCATTCTCGGGGACGGGGACTTGGCCCAGCGCATCGGCGAAATCGTTGGTCGGGCCAACAGCCCCTATGATTTTCTGGGCTACGTGTCCTGTGGGAACACTGTCGCGGTGAAGCCGGACCGGGTGGTAGGCGGAGCCGAAAGCCTGGCCCAGATCGTTAAAAACAAACGGGCCGACGCCGTGGTCGTCTCCATGCGCGAACGCAGGGGTGTGTTCCCGGCCAAGGATCTCCTGGATTGCAAGATGTCCGGAATCGAGATCTATGACGCTCCTGCCTTCTACGAAAAAATCACTGGAAAACTCCTGGTGGAGAACATCACTCCCAGCGGTCTGATCTTTTCGGACGGGTTTCATATCACGCCCATCAAGCTGGTTCTCAAACGAATACTGGACGTCTTTGCGGCCCTTCTGCTCCTGGTGGTTATTCTACCCTTCATCCCCTTGATCGCGCTGATCCTGCTTCTCGACTCTCCCGGCCCATTGCTGTTCTCTCAGTACCGCATGGGTGAGCAAGGTACGACCTTCAAGCTGTACAAATTTCGCACCATGTGCCGCAACGCGGAACAATTCACCGGTGCGGTGTGGTCTCAGAAGGGAGATCCTCGCATCACCCGTGTGGGGCGCATCTACCGCAAGCTGCGGATCGACGAGATCCCACAGTTGTGGAACATCCTGCGCGGGGACATGAGTTTTGTCGGACCCCGCCCCGAACGTCCCGAGTTTGTGGAAGGCCTGGCAAAAGAAATCCCCTATTACTCGGGGCGTCACGCCGTAAAGCCAGGACTCACCGGCTGGGCCCAGGTCTCCTACCCCTATGGGAGTTCGGTCGAGGACGCGAAGGAAAAGCTTCGCTACGACATGTACTACATCAAGAACTACAGCCTGCTGTTCGATCTGTTCATCATCCTCAAGACGGTAAAGGTCATCCTGAAGGGTGCCGGCCGTTGAACCCCCTCCTCACGGCAGCCGCGCACCGACCCTGGCGGAGCCAATCGCGCGCGGCATGCCGGACTCGTTCCGCGCCGCACCCCCACCCTCGTCGTCATTCCTGATGCCCTGGCAGGTTGTTGGAAAACAGCCCGCGTGCCAGGAAGGCGCTCCACAGCGACGGACACGATCCCCCGAATACAGACGTAATTTCGAAGTTGAAGCGGATGGTACACCAGGACGGCGCGCTCGAAAGACGTAGTCTTTCGCCGCGGCAGGTATGACCACGTGTTTGCCTGCCGTGAATAAGCATGACTGTTGGCGTGGTGTTGGTTTGAAGCTCGAATAAGAATCGCCCCGGCATGGAAATACCACGCCGGGGCGAGCATTGATTTTTTGTGGGCCGTAGCGACGCCCCTGTCAGGGGTCATGCCTCGAGACGCGCAACGTCCTTGCTCTCCGTGAGTATGGAGGGGATCATCTCTTCCGTTGGCCGCGTTGCTGGGAGGGGCGTCCCGCGACTGTTCCCGCGATACCCGCAGGGATTGCTCGACTGCCAGTTCCAGGCGTCGCGCACCATGGCATCCAGGGGGCGGGAGGCGACCCAGTCGAGTTCTTCCCTTGCCTTGCGGGGATCCGCGAAGCAGACGGCGATGTCGCCCGGACGCCTGGCCTTGATCTTGTAAGGAATGGGGCGGCCACTGACCCGCTCGAAGGCCTCAACCATCTCCAGAACGCTGTAGCCCCTGCCGGTGCCGAGATTGTATATGACCAGGCCGCTGTTGGTGAACAGCTTGTGCAGGGCTCTGACGTGGCCTGCGGCGAGATCCATGACGTGGATATAGTCGCGCACTCCGGTGCCGTCCGGGGTAGGGTAGTCGTTGCCGAACACGGAAAGGTAGGGCAATCGTCCTACAGCCACCTGGCTGATGTACGGTGCCAAGTTGTTTGGCGTGTTGCACGGATCCTCGCCGATGAGCCCGCTCTCGTGTGCCCCCACGGGATTGAAATATCGGAGCAGGGCGATGTTCCAACCGCCGTCGGCAGCGGAGACATCCCGCAGTATCTCTTCCACCATGAGCTTGGTACGGCCGTATGGGTTGGTAACCTGCGTTGGAAAATCCTCGCGAATCGGAACCGTGTGCGGTGTTCCATAGACCGTGGCGGAGGAACTGAATACAAGGTTACGCACGCCGTTCTTTTTCATGGATCGGCACAGGGCAAGGGTGCTGATGATGTTGTTGTGGTAGTAGTCCAGGGGCAGCTCCACTGATTCTCCCACTGCCTTGAGTCCGGCAAAATGGATCACGGCGTCGATCCGCTCCCGCTGAAAAAGGTCGTCCAACAGCGTCTCGTTACGGATGTCCATCCTGTGGAACTTGATCTCCCGCCCCGTGATCTGCTGCACGCGCTCCAGCGCCACAGGCGAGCTGTTGCAGAGGTTGTCGACGATGACCACGTCATAGCCGTTGTTCTGCAGTTCAACACAGGTGTGGCTTCCTATATACCCTACACCGCCGGTGACGAGAATTTTCTTTTTCATGGCATGGCTGTTGTGTTGAGGTTTATTGATGACCTCGGGCAAAAGGTCGGGGGTAAGCTTGTTCCCAAAGCCGGCGGCATGAAGCAAGGATCACCGGCTTCGGGTTGTTTCTGAACCGCTTGATCTCCCTCGACGTGTTTCAGGCTAATACCGTCTTCCGTCCGGGGGGCGGTGTCGCGCACTTTGGCCATGTGGCACGGATTCGGGCGCGGTCAGTGGCGTTGAGGTCCGAGATGCCCGCAGTCGGATAAGCCGTCTGGCGTGCATGGGCCGTTTTCAACAGCCTCTTAGGCCTTCGCTCTCTTGCGCAAACCGCAGAGACCCAGCAGGCCGATTCCGGCCAGGACGATGCTGGCGGGCTCGGGTGTGGGTACCGTGGCCTCGCCGAACAGCACGTCGTTGGCGCAGCTGATGGTGAAGCCGTAGACAAAGCCCTGTCCGGAGTAGCCGCTCAAATCGAGATGGAGATCCCAGGTGGAGGTGACCACGCCGCCCCCACTGACTTCGCTGAAGGAGCGCCAGCCATCGAAGGCCACGGTCGTGCCCACTCCCTCGACCTTGGCGTAGGTGGGATGACCCATGCGGGTATTGCCGGCAGTCGCGAAGACGTAGTCCGTGGCGGCGTAGCCGTTTGAGCCATAGCCCCACGCCCCCGTGAACAGGGAGTAGTTGTTGTTTCCGGTGTTGTGAATGACCACGTCCCAGTATCCATCCTGATCAAAGTCGAAGAACCAATCTCCGGGAGTGAAGCTGTTCCAGAGGCTCTGGGAACTGCTTTCGTTGAGGAAATAGTTCAGGCTGATTTGGGTCAGCACGTGGCCATCGAAGTTGAAAGAACCGCCTATAAGGTCTGGGATGCCGTGGGTGTCATCGCTCAGGGAAACGGTTGTGGGTGCATTGGGCCAAATGATGGTGCTGTCGCCGAAGCTTATGGTTTCAGCGGAAGCGGCGGCGGTACACAGGACCAAGGACAGGGCAACGAGGATCATGATGATCGAGGCTCTCATCGTAGTACTCCGTGGGTTTGTATTTCCATAGATTGAGCAATGTCCGTGCCATCATCCCCTCTGCCGGGAACCGAGTGCGCGCCTTTTATGATAATTTGCTTAACTTATTGAGATGATGACGTAATTTCAATGGGTTCGAAGTATAAAAGACGTCTGGCCGAGCACGAGAGTCGAAAGAAATGAAGACTGTTCAGGAGAGGAAAGGAATGGTGTAAAAATCGCCGACAGGTATAATTGGAGTGGACGCTCTGCCGGTTCCCGGGGCCCGAGGTATCTAGGATTGGATACCGTAGCGCCCCCGCGAGATGACGCCGATCGGGTCCAGAACCGACTTCATCTTCCGCAGGATGCAATCCACGCCATCGTCCGTGGGGCGCAGCTCCTCCATTCCCAGAATCGAGGAGCGGTAGGTACCGATACCCTTGCTCCCGAAATCCCGGCGGAGCCGCGCATAGAGCGCATGGGCCCTGCTGACTTGGTCCGGCGCGGTCTTGTTGAAGACGATGTTGAATACGCCCACCAGCCTGTCCGGCGTCACCAGGGTGATGGTCAAGGGCATCTCGAAGCCATGTTCCGCAAAGGCCGGGGTTGCGAGTTCGAGCAGTTTCTCCGCCTCGCGGCCTTTGGCATCCAAGGTCGGGGCGAACCAAATCAGCCCCAGTTCCTCGTATGCGCACACCCGCCAGAGGATGTTCCTGTAGGCCTCGTCCGAGGGAATTCCCTGCATCAGCCCGTGGATGTGGCGGAAGGACTCCAGGGATTCACGTATGCGGCGGGCGGCGGAAAGGCCTATCCCCTCGAGGCCGTGGGCCAACCCTTGCATCCGGTTGAGCTTCGAGTCGCTGAAAAAGCATATCGATGCCAGGCCCTTGAAAGCCCTCTGCAGTTTTCTCCGATGCGCGGCGACGGCTTGTTTCAAACCATAGAGGCCCCCCGCAGCGTTCCAGTGCCCCACGGGGAGCAGGCGCGAAGACATGACGCGCATGGCATCCTGGTCCGTGACGACCCTGTCGGCGAACTCTGGCGGGCAGAGCCGCGAGGAGACAAGATAGCGAACCGGATTGGCGATGTGCACGCAGCTCGTGATCACACCGTCGCGACGCAGCACCCGCAGGGTGTCCACCATGTCCCCCAGGGCCGTGGTGCGGTCCGCGCGCAGTACGAAGGATTCGAAATGCTCGGGCCTGGGCAGGAGCCGGATGCGCATGGCCGTGACCACTCCGAAATTGGACTGAACGAAGAGTCCCTTGAGATCCGGGCCAAAGCCGGGGAACCTGCCGGTCCGTAAAACCTGACCCGTGCCGAGCACGACCTCGGCGTCCGTGAACTCCTCACGGTGGTTGCCGAGGGGCGTATGCCCGAACCCCCCCTCCAGCGTGTTGCCCACGATGCTGGCATCGAGGCCGGCGCCAGTGGCGTCCATCCAGAAGGGGGCGTCTCGTTCTTGGAGAAAACCGTAGAGGTCCTGCTGGGAGACCCCGGCCTCGATGACCACATGTCCCAAGTCCGGGTCATATTCGCGGATGGAACGCATGTCCGAGAGGTCCAACAACACGTGCCCGTCGAGCACGGGCGCACTGTCGCCGTAGCCCACGTTGCGCCCCCTGCTTACCGGGTAGAGCGGAATTCCGATCCGCCCGGCCAGCCTGACGAGCGCGGCCACCTGGTCGGTTGCTCGCGGTCGGACCACGGCAAGCAGCGTGCGTTTCACAGCCAGCGTGTTCCGGGAGAGCGCTTCCAGATACCCAGGCTCGTCGCGGCATCGTCCACTGCCCACAATACGCTTGGCATCCCCGAGAAACGAAACAAAATCAGGCATCATTCGATTTCACCGTGCCGTGCCCTGCAAGCAAAAAAGGGGAGCGTTCTCCGCTCCCCTCGTGCATTCGTGTTCAACTTTGTGTTCAGGCGTTCTTCCTGCGACGTCGGAGGAAGGCCAAGCCCAGGGCGCCGCTGCCCAGGAGCAGCATGGAGGCGGGTTCGGGGGTGACGTGCAACTGCAGTTTTCCAGAGGAGCTGACGCCGGATATGATTTCAATGATCTTGCCATCCGGGTCGGTGTTGACGATGAGCGTTTCCTCTTCCTGGTTGATGGAGCCGCGTACGGTAGGAATCAGCCATGTGATTTTGGGCAGCTCGGAGAGGTCCTCGCCTTGGTCATCGAAGAAAATCCCAGGCTCTATGGAGGTGAACTCGCCGATCAGGTTGAAGGTCCCGGTGCCATCGCCCACGGGCCAGTCGTCGTTGTTCAGGCCGCCGCTGGGAGGCAGCAGGCTGAACGTGGCGATGGTGTATGACTCTGTCCCGTTGTAGTAAATCAAGGGGATGTTGTACGCCGCGTCGTAGACGTAGGCGAGCCCGGCGGGGCTGTCGACGATCTTGCCGGTCAGCGCCTGCACCGTGAAGTAGAGGTTTTCTACCACGATCGGAGCTCCACCGCTGACGCCATAGGCCGGCATGCCCGTGGAAAGGTCGATTCCAGTGCCGGAGTATCTCCAGGACGTGAAGCTCATGATCACGTCGGATTGAACAAAGGTATCACCCGCGTCCAGGACACCGTTGTCGCCAAAGGACTGGGTAAGGGTAGAGTACCCAGCGAGGGTGAAGAAATCGACCGGCCCGAAGGTATCGCCACCATACTTACTCAAGTCCAGGGTCCACCCTGTGAGCAGATAGGCATGGGCACTCGTGCCCAGGGTGAGGGTTAACACCATCAACAAAAACGCGATTCTCCTAAACATGACACTCCTCCTTGAGGCATAGTGTGTGCGTTGTGATTGGCGACCTTTAAGCAATCACCGTGCCAGCGTGTAACCGAAGGATATTACTTGAGTTATCATCAGATGAGGCCTGTTCAGCAAGGGCAATTCCTGTAAAGTACCGCATAATCCATGTCGGTGATTTTTACACATTGCGGGCAGTGCTCAGTGGGGAAGGAACTCATCTATCAGGGGCGAAAAGTCCCGAGCAAAGGCCCGCGCACGCTCCGGGGCCATTGGCGAATCAGGATTGTCGAGGACGGTGATGCGGATGAAGGCTTGGTCGGATCGGTTGCGCAGCAGGGCGTTGAGCACGGAAGCGGCCTTGAAGCCGTATTCGCTGCGGAACTGCCTGCCCTGGGTCTGAAACCAGTACAGCAGGTATATCTTCTCCTTTTCCTTGCCGAACAGCGCGCCCGTGACTTCCAAGGGTCTGCCGGGCACGTCCACGACCTCGATTTTTCTCCAGAACTCCTCCCATCCGCTGCCCGGTAGGCAATTTCTGGGCGAATGGATTGGGCCGCTTTCCGGCCCGCCATCGTGATAGCCGATGTACAACTGCACCGTTCCCAACTCCGGGTGGGTGTAGGTCCTGGAGAGATAGTCCGTGGGGCGCAGGAGGTCGAGCACCGCGGCGTCGAACTCGTGCTCCCCCGTGGAACGCCAGGCTCCCTGGCGGGTGGGGAATTCGGAAAGAGGACGGGCCTGCGGCGTTGCTACGCCTTCACGCAGATGGACAAAACCGGCTGCCGTCAGGATCACCACTGCAAGCAGGATGAAACGCCAGCGTGAGATCATTTGAATATCCTTCGTAAGATGGTTCCTTCGATCAGAAGCAGGATCATGGCCAGGACGAATACGCTCATTCCGGCGAACTCGTGAAAAAAGCCGTCCGCGGCCTTGGGAGAAACATACTCCACGAGGATGCCCGTTATGATGACCCTGAGGATGTTCGTGAGCACAGCGATGGGAACCGCGGAAAGCGCTATGCAGAAACGGGAAATCCTGGAAAAGTCAAAGATGAAAGCATAGGCCACGGAAAGCGCGAGAAGGGAGATCAGGGAGCGCATGCCGCTGCATGCGTCAGCCACCACCAGGGTGATGTCGGCGAACATGATGATATTGCCCTCGCGGATCACCGGGATCCCGATCCCGCTCAAGGCCGTGGTGCTGACCTTGGTTACGAGCAATTTCAGCGGAAAGGCCACTGTGTCGTAAAGGACCGCTGGCAAGGGTACCATGAAGGCGAGAAACGCTATGGGCAGGGCCAGGATCTTCAAGACCCTGGATCCGAATGTGAACAGGACCACACCCGCCAGAATGGGCACGATGGACAGGCGCATGCTGAAGTACTCGGCCCCGGCCTTGCCGCCAACGAGCATGGCCAAGCCCAGCAGGACCAGGGCCATGCCCCAGGCGCAGGGCTCGACCCGGGTGTCTCGCAGTTCACCACGCCGTTGCCAGATGAAATACCCGGAGATCAGGGGGACCAGAAATCCGTGCGAGGAATTTGGATCATTGATCCAATCCCGGACCATTTCCGGCAAGAGAAAACCGTAGGCAACGGTGAAGGCCACGAGGACCAATAGCACGTACCACATCCTCTCGCGCAATGCGTCGCCGAACGTCGGCAGGAGCGTGTCAAGTGGCGATGTCATATTTCTTGATCATTTCGTAAAGGGTTGGCCGGCTTATGCCCAGAGACCTGGATGCCTTGCTCACGTTTCCGTCATAGGTACGCAACGCCTGGGAAATCATTCGGCGCTCGATCATTTCCCGTCCATGTTTTAGGGTGGAGCCCTCGGTCAACGCATCGGGAACGTCGTGGCCATCGGTCAATCCGAGATTCGTGGCCGTGATGGTGCTCGTGGAACTCATGATGATTGCCCTGCGGACCTTGTTTTCCAATTCGCGTACATTGCCGGGCCAGTCGTAAAGCAACAATGCTTCACGCGCCGCCGGGCTGAACATCGCGGACTCGCTGCCGAACTCATCTGCCGCCCTGGCGAGAAAGAAGTCGGCGAGCATCAAAATGTCATCTCCACGCTCCCGCAGGGGGGGGAGTTGCATGGTGACCACACCCAGCCGATAATAGAGGTCTTCGCGGAACCTGCCGTCGCGAATAGCTTTTTCCACTTGGATGTTGGTGGCCGCGACCACCCGAATGTCCAGGCTGATGTCCACGCGCCCCCCGACCCGTTGGAAGACCTTTTCCTGAAGAAAGCGCAGGAGTTTGACTTGCAAGGGCAGGGGCAGGTCGCCGATTTCGTCCAGAAAAAGCGTTCCCTTGTGCGCGTATTCGACCTTGCCCTTGACCTGGGAGTTGGCCCCTGTGAAGGCACCCTTTTCATGCCCAAAAAATTCGGCCTCGATGAGGTTTTCAGGTATGGCGCCGCAGTTGATCGAGACCATGGACCCCTTGCAGCGTGGACTGGAGGCATGCAGGGCCCTGGCCACAAGCTCCTTGCCCGTGCCGGACTCACCGAGGATCAGCACGGGCACCTCGGATGGACCGACTTTCCGGACAGTATTGATCACGGCTTGCATGGAGGGGCAATCGCCGATGATCCCAAAGGCATGGTCGCGTTCCGCGGCATCCCGAGAAATCTTGCGTCGTTCGCTCTCCAGGCCGCTTACGTGCACGGCACGGGCGATGATCACCCGTAACTCGTCCAGATTGATCGGCTTGGTGTAAAAATCGTAGGCGCCCATGGCCACGGCCTGCAAGGCGTTACGCTTCTCGTCCTTGCCCGTGATGATCACTATCTTCGCATGCCGCCCCAGGCGCATCATTTCTTCCAGACACCTGAAACCTTCCGTGACATCGTCTTCGTACGGTGGCAGTCCCAGATCCAAGGTCACGACCCAGGGCTTGAACCGACGGTAAATCTCCAAGGCCTCGAGTGCATCCGCGGCGAAGTGCAGTTCGTATTCGTCCTCGGACAAACCCCACTTCAGCTGCTTCCGGATGTCCGCGTTGTCTTCCACGATCAATATGACAGGCTTGTTCTTGGGCATCGTTACCTTCCCGGGTTTTTCCCGCCTCTAGCCGTCCTCTCTCCGCCCTCCGAAAGGGGGACGCTGACGATGAACACCGAGCCCTCTCCAGGCTCGCTGAGCACGTCTATAGTCCCGCCGTGGGCGTCCACCAATCGCTTGCTCTGGTAAAGCCCGATTCCCAGCCCCTTCTTTTTGGTGGTGCGAAGGGGGCGGAAGATCTCCTTGCGGATGAATTCCTTGGACATTCCGTGGCCATTATCCTGGATTTCAATACGGCCGAAGCCGTTATTCCGGGAGACCACGATCCGGACGCGGCCATCTTCCCCCGCGGCCTGGAGCCCATTGAGCGTGATGTTCTGCAAGACCTTTACCAAAGCGTCCCGATCCACCTCGGCGATCACGGCCTGCCCTCCTGCCTGGACGGAATCGCCCGGGAACTGGGCGACCACTTCCAAGGCGAGTTCCAGAAGGTCCACCTTGGCGCGGTTCAGAACCTCCTTGGCGGGCAGCGTCCTGAGCTGCGAAATCAACATGTTCATCCGAGACAGGGAATTTTCCAGCGTGGAGAGCATGTCTTCCTGAAATTCTGGATTGCCGATGTGCCTGGTCGCGTTTTCCAGGAGCAGGCTCAGGGTGTAGACATGGTTCTTGAGATCGTGGGCGATGAACGCGGAGATACGGCCCAGGGCCTCCATCTCCCTGGCCAGGGCCAGGCGCTCGGTCAAGCGGCGGTTGGTGATGGTGGAGGCAGCCTGGCCGCTCATGGCTATCATAAGATCGAAGTCCTCGTCGCCGTAACGTTCCTTGTTGTCCACTGGGCGCCCCAGGACGAGGAACCCTTCCAACCGTGTCTGGACCATGAGCGGTACCGCGAAGCAGGCCTCCAGCTCCAGGAAAACCTCCCTGGCCGGATCGACCAGATCCCGCTCGCGCAGATCCACGATCGCCTGCCTGTCGCCCAGCGTACGGACCAGTGCCCCAGTCCCGTCCACGACTGCTGGACATTGTTCCGGGAGTTCATGCATTGCCGCTAGTTCGTAATCCTCCTTTTCTTCCGCCTTCAGAAAGACTCCGGCTCCCGAGAGGCCAAACGTATCGCAATAGGCCCTCAGGATCGAGGTGAGATAATCATTGTCCCCTGCCCTGGCTAAGCGTTCGGTGAAGGTCATCCATTCCGCGCGGTAATCATACTTGTCTTCATAAAAATGTCTGTGGATGAAGGCCTTGACCTTGCGCTGCACGCTCGTGGAAAGGAGAAGGATGATCAGGGCCATGCCGACCATGAAAACCAGCACGAGCAGTGTCGACTCCTCGAGGCCTATCCCCGCCAGGCGCTTCATTTCTCGCACCAGGCCAAAGGCGATCAAGTAGACGCTGAAGAAGAACAACACCACGGAGCGGTAGGCGATCTGCCTGGACACCTTGATCCTGACGCTGCGCTCCCGGCGTGTCCAGCCAAAAAGCAGGAGCAGTGAGGATACTGCCAGGGCCAGCATGCGCATGGAGTGGAAATCCCTGCCCATGGGCTCGGAACTGAACATGGAGTAGGTAACGGCCGCAAGCGTTCCGACCATGGCCGAACCTGCCCCCACGAGCACGAACTTGATCATCCATTTTTGTCCGTGCTGGGCGCTCACATAGATGTTTTCCAGGCCAACCAATGAGTAGAGCAGGGTGGCCGCCAGGACTCCCATGGCCGTCATGCCGAAAGGCGTGGGAACCGGCATCAAAGAATCCGCCCCGTGTGAGGTCCCCTCCAGAAAGGCTTCGGGCATGGCCAGTACGCCGACGATCAGTCCCGCCCCGAGAATCAGAAGAAACAGGCTTGGGCCGCGCAGTCGCCTGCGGTCGCCGGACTGGTAGAGATCGACGAAGACCAGCCAGCACATGGCGCCGGCCATGTTCGCGGCAAGGTAAAGGGCTGCGATTCGGGCGCCTGCTGAGTCCAGAAAGACTACCTCGACGAGCAGGGCAATGGTCTGGAAGATCAGTGCCAGCGCGGGGGACAGCAACGCCAAGTCCTTTCTCTTCCGGAAAATCGAATAGAGAACGTACACTGCGACGCAAGCGCAGCCCCCGATATATATACCGGTGTTCATGGGGTTCGAAGTCCTCTTTCAGTTTTCCGTGACCTGTCTCGCACGCACTTTGCACAACACCGTGGGTAACCGGAACTTGCACAAGCAAGTTGCGTGCAGAGTTTTGGGTCAGTCGCCATTCACCCTGGCGAAAGCCGTACCGCGCCTGGGAAGGGTTTGGCTTGCATGGAACGAGGACGATGAAGCGGAAGAGAAGTCTGATAAAGCCACTCATTTTTTTGTTTCGAGTGTATTTTTTACTCAGAGTAATTTTTTTGGACAAACTTGACCCAGTCCGAACTGGAAAAGCCTGGCGCCTGGCGCTTAGAGCAGGAGGCATCATGTCGAGAAGCATCCCGACCACTGTTTTGATGATCAGCCTATTGTCGCTTCTGAACCTCGTGGCCTGTGGCAGCACCGCGGAAGAGGATATGCTCCGGGCGCAGACGTACATCGAAGAGGGAAAGATAGACGGCGCGGGGGTTTTGTACCGCAACATCCTGGACAAGGACCCCACGTCGCGGCTTGCCCGCCTGGGCCTTGCCCGAGTCTATGCGCTCTCGAGGAAGCCCGGAAAGGCGTTGGAGGAATTCGAGGCCCTGCGTCCGTTTACACCCGAGGAAGTGCCGCTTTATATAGAAGCGGGCATGGTCAGCTTGCAGAACGGCAATGCCGCCTTGGCAATCGACTATGCCGTGGAGTGCCTCGACAAGGCCACGAACCCTGAACTGAAGGCGGACGCCAAGTATCTATTGGGCTTGGCCCAAACGCAGCAGAACGCCCCTGATCAGGCGATTGCCGCCTACCGCGAGGCGCTGGAGCTGAATCCGGAGCACATCAAGGCTTCCCTGGAGCTTGCAAACGTATATGTCATGCAGTCGGAGTTGGACGAGGGCATGGCTCTTGCCAGGGGCGTGCTCGACAAGGATCCGAAAAACACCACGGCCATGCGGATTCTCGGTGACGCCTATCATCTTCAGGACAACGACGAGGAGGCCCTGGCGTTCTATTCCTCGGCCTTTGAAATCGATCCCGGACAGCGTGATCCGGCGTACAAGGCGGGCCTCCTCTCCATTGACATGGGCAGGTTGGACTTGGCGACGAAGGTCGCGAACTCCCTGAGCAAGGCCTACCCGAAATGGCCCGGCGGGGAAATGCTGCGGGCCATGATCTCCATCCGCAAAAACGAACTGGACGAAGCCGAACAGCACATTGCCAAGGCCCTCAGGCTCGGTGGAGACACGGAAGCGCTTTTCATCTCGGGCTACATCCTTTCGCGCAAGGGAAGGCTCGAAACCGCGCTTTCGGATTTCCATCGTGTCCTGGGTGTCAAGCCCAGCTATGTGCCCGCGCGTCTGCTGGTGGCGGACATCTACCTACGCCAGAACAGACTTGAAGAGGCCCAGCGCGAGGCCAAAAAGGTGCTGGACCTTGATCCGGATAACTCCAAGGCCTACCTCGTTCTGGGCACGGCCCTCGTTTCTTCCGGAAAGTTGGACGAGGGGCTGGAGGCACTGGAAAAAGCCAGCGCCAAGGGTCCGGATTCTCTCCAGGCCAATTTCCGCCGTGGACTCACCCTCGCCAAACAGGAACGTCTTCCAGAGGCCTTCTCGGCCCTGAGCGCCGCGGTCGATTCCGATCCCGGAGACCTGCGCGCCCGTCTGCTTCTCTTTTCGGTCCAACTGCGCGAGGGAAAGGTGGCCGAGGCGCGGGAAACCCTCACCAGTGGGCTGAACGGCAGCGAAAAGGATGCCGTGTTGTATTATTCCATGGGGGCCCTGGATCTGCAGCAGCGAAAAATCGAGGATTCCAAGGCCAACCTCGCAAAGGCGATAATGTCGGATCCAAACTTCCCGGCACCCTATTTCATCCTGGCAAACATCCATTTCAACGAGGGCAATCCAGGTGAGGCCGTCGCGACGTTGAAGACGTTGATTGCCAACAATCCCAAGGAAATCAAGGCGTATCTGTATTTATACAACGCCCTGCGCCTGGACAAGAAGGAAGAAGAAGCGGCGGACATCCTCACCCAGCTGACCGCCCTCGAGGTTCCAGAGGCGTTCCTGGTAGCGGCCTCGGCCTGTGCGGGATGGGGAGAACACCAGAAGGCCCTGGAATTGATCACCGAACTCGAGGCCAAGACTGAAACCACGCCGCAGATCCTGGAGCTGAAGAGCCGTATCCAATTCGATCTCAAGGATACGGAAGCCGCCCTCGCCACCCTCGAGACCCTGGAAGCCATGGATCAGAAACGCGGCATCGCGGGCAAAATCCAGCTGCACATGGCCAACAACGATCCGGACAAGGCCTTGGCAGCCACCGATGAATTCATTGCCATGCAATCCGACAGCCTTGATGGCTATCAGCTGCAGAGCCAGGTCGCGGAACGCCTGGGGAGGATCGACATTGCCTTCAAGGCTGTCCACAACGCCTTGGCCAAGGACCAGGAAAATGTGAACTCGATCATCCAGCTGGCAAACTTGCACGCCAAATCCAACGAATACACCGAGGCCCTCAGGCATTATGAGCGGGTCATCGAGCTTGCACCCAAGGACCCTCGCCCGTGGTTCTACAAGGGCGTTATCTACGAACTCCTGAAGCAGTCGGAAGAGGCCGAGAAGGTCTACCTCAAGGCCCTGGAACTGCGCAGCGACTACCAGCTTGCCCTCAACAACCTGGCCATGCTCTACCTGCGGGACGAAACGAAATACGACAAGGCCCTGGAAATCGCCTTCCGGGCCTTCATGCTCAACCGGGAAAACCCGGGGGTTTTGGACACTCTGGGCTATGCGCTGCTGCTCAACGGTAAGAACGAGCAGGCCCTCAACGCCTTGGAAGCGGCAGCTCTGCGACTGCCGTCCAATCCCAGTGTCCTGTATCATCTCGCCAAGGCCTATCATCGCAGTGGTAAGCCCGAGAAGGCCATGGAGCCACTGAAAAAGGCGCTCAGCGTCAAGATTGACTTCCAGGAGCGGGAGGCCGCGCAAACACTTCTGAGTGAGCTGGAGTCACGGCAGCAATAGCGCCCGATGTGGTGGGTCCTGGAATTCCTGCAGCGCCTGGAGGGTGGCATGGCTCATGCATGCTCGGGGAGCCTCATGCCCGAGAATCCAGTCAGGAACCCAAGGCCGCTTCCAGGAAGCAGATGCAGCGGTCTGAACTCCATAATCAGGGACAGGGAACAGCATTCAGATGAATACGAACATCCTTTTGGAATACAAGAAGTATCTCAAGACGATCAAGCAACATAGGATATTGTTCGGGGTCATCTTCGCGGCAATTGTCCTTGCCAGCATCATCTTCAGCTATGCCTTGCCAAAGACCTATTCCGCGCGATGCACTTTTTTTGTCGAAGAAAACGTGATCTCCGAACTCGTCCGGGGCATCGCCATCACCCCGTCCATGTCCGCCAAGATCCGGGTCATGAAGACGGCCATGCTCAGTCGCGAGATGCTTCTTGAAATTACCAAGAAGCTGGATATGGACATGGGACTTGGGGGCAGCAACGAACTGGAGATGCTCATCACCCGCCTCCAGAACATTGTCCAAATAAGCCTCGACGAAAAACGCGGCATTTTCTCGGTCTCCATTTCCCATGAAAAACCATACATCGCCCGGGACTTCGTGAATACCCTGGTCAACAAGTACATTGAGATCAACACGGCCTCGAAGCGGGACGAATCCCTGGCCGCCACGCGCTTTCTCAAGGACCAGATCGAGTTGTTCAAGGAGCGCATGGACAAGGCCGAGCAGGACATCAACGAATACAAGGCCAGGATGGGACTCAGCCTGACCTTGGATATCGGCGAACTGCGGAGGGAAATCCAGGCAGCCGAGGAAGGCATCAATAAGTTGACCATCCAACGCAATCACCTGGAGGCCAAACGAAATCTGCTGGAGAAGGTTCCCAAGCGAGCAGCCGGTCGAACAATCACCGTTCCCTCGCCGACCCGCAAACGGATAGAGGGACTCGAGGAGCAACGTGCGGTCCTGGCGGGCAGGTATTCCGAAAAGCATCCCAAGATCAAACAGATCGACAGTGAACTCGAGCAGCTCCGCAGTGCACCTGATGCCGATACAGTCCAGACTGTCTCCGACACGCCACCGGAGCAGCAAGAAGACATCGTTCTCCAGAAGGAGCTGATAGACGTGGAACTCACTTCCATTGATCAGCGAATCGCGCAGCTGCAGGAGAGCATCGAGAAGAACAAGCGACAAATCCGGGAAATTCCCGATATCCAGACTGAACTCATGGAACTCAACCGCATCAAGGAGAATGAGGCTATCATCTACAAGCAGTTGGTCTCCCGCTATGGGCAGTCCGAGGTTTCCAAGCAGATGGAACTCGAGGACAAGGCCATGAGTTTCCGTATCGTGGATCCCGCGATCCTGCCCACGACGCATTCCAGTCCCAATCGGCCGGCAATCATCGTGGCAGGAATCGTGTTCGGCACGGCCGGCGCCATTGGATTTATCCTGCTTCTGGGCTTTCTCAAGGGCACCATCAACTCGGTCAACGAGCTGCGAGCAACGGGCGTTCGCGTCCTCGCCATTCTCCCATTCATCGCCAAGCCAAAGGACCGCTTGCGAAACCTGCGGATCAACACCGCCATGCTGGTTCTCGTCCTCGTGCCCCTGGCCTGCGCCGGGGGGGCTCTCTACCTGGAAATCACCGGTAGTGGAATTCTGGAGAAACAACTCCAAAACATCCAATTCTTCAAATGGCTGCGGGATGCCATTGCCGCTGCCTGAGCAGTTGCAGGGAGTGCGACGGCCATCTTTCCCTGAGGACACGAGACATGAGCAAACTTGAAGACACCATCAGCGCGGCTCTGGAAAAAAGAAAGAGAGCCCTCGCGCTCCAGGCGCTTCCGGACGGCGAAGTGCCATACGACTCTCCGATCATAACGGAAGGGGCCGAGCATAAGGGCCCTGTCCATACCATTCCAACTTGGATCCAGAACGATCCCCTGTTTCTCATGGGAGGCGAGCAGAACCGCGCCGCGGCGGAACAGTTCGGCATTCTCAAGGAATCCCTGATCAAGTCCACCAGGGGAGCGAGCTTCAAAAATACCTTGATGGTCACCAGTTCCCTCGCCAATGAGGGCAAGTCCATCATCTCCATCAATTTGGCCATCAGCTTGGCCAGGGAGTACGACTATACGGTGCTGCTGATCGACGCCGACCTGCGCAAACCTTCGGTCGCCTCCTTCCTCGATATAAAAGGCGGAGCCGGACTGACGGAATGTTTGACCGGTAAGACAACCCTGAGCGAGGCAATCGTAAAAACCGACATCGGCAAGTTGCGGATCCTGCCCGCCGGAGCACCGGCTTCCAATCCGGTGGAGCTGATCTCCTCCAAGCGCATGACGGAGTTACTCTCCGAGATGAAGCACCGTTACAGCGACCGCTACATCATCATCGACACGCCCCCTGTGATTCCGTTCGCGGAAACACGGATTCTGGCCCACAACGTCGATGGCATTATCTACATCATCAAGGAAGGCGGAAGTTCCCTTGTACAGGTGGAAAAAGGTCTCGAGACTCTCGAAAAATCGAAAATCATTGGACTCGTATATAACCAAGCCGCCGGCTTCACTGGCGCCAGCCAATACGGAATGAACTCATACTACTGAGCGAACCTTCCGGCCCGGAGCGTTTTCCTTGTACGAATCATTTTTCGCTTTCGAAAAAAAACCCTTCGATTTGCTGCCGAACCCGGAGATGCTTTATTTAAGCCGCTCCCACAAGCGGACCATGACCTATCTGGATTACGGCATCGCCTCCATGGCCGGTTTCATCCTGCTGACCGGGGACATCGGCTCGGGAAAGACAACGATCATCAGAAACATGGTCAATCTCCGCCGCAAGGATTTGATGATCTCGAAGGTCTACAATACAAAGGTCGATTCCTCCGAGTTGCTGGGCCTGATCAACGCGGACTTCGGACTCGACGCCTCGGGCAAGACGCGGTTGCAACTCCTCGACGAGCTGAATGCATTCCTGATCGAACGCTTTGCCGAGGGCAAACGTTCCATGATCATAATCGACGAAAGCCAGAACCTATCCGTTGAAAGCTTGGAGGAGATCCGGCTGCTGTCCAACCTGGAAACCGACTACGAAAAGCTCTTGCAGATCGTCCTCGTGGGGCAGCCTGAACTGCGCGGAGTTCTCCAGGACCCCAAGCTCCTGCAACTGCGTCAGCGCATCGGCGTTAATTGTCATTTGCACCCATTGTCCTTGGACGAACTCGAGAACTACATCTCCTTCCGCATGGAAAAGGCCGGCAACCGCGCGGCAGCCACTTTCCCGGTTGACGCCATAGGCGAGATATTCAACGCCACGAGAGGTATTCCCCGCCTCGTGAACATCCTCTGCGACTATCTGCTCCTGGACGCCTACGTTGAGTCCACCAACAACATCAACGTCCAGCGTGTCCAAAGAGTTGTAGAGGATCTCGACTTCAAGGCAACGTACTGGGATTTAGTACCCGAGAAAGGAACCGGGAATTCACCACAGTCTCCGGACATGGACCGTGTCAGGAAACGTTTCAGCCGAGTCCTGCTTGGTATGGAACGCCAACTCGACTCCTTCAAGCCCTTCATGGAGGAAATGCAACGCGTAACCAAGACCATCTCTGAACGGCTTGATCGCATTGAAATCCATCTCTCGAACCTTTCTTTGGAACGAGACTCCGTGGATAGTTTCGAGCTGTGGAATGAAAGCTCCGACACCGCAAGCTCCAGAGAGGAGCAGGAATGATCGGACTGGCACTGCAGAGCTTGGCCGAGGGGGCGGACAAGACACACCGCAGTGGTCCGCACAACGCCCTGACAGTGGATGTCGAGGACTATTTCCACGTGAACGCCATGGTCCCCTTCGTCCCCCGCTCGGATTGGGATTCCATCCGCTTGCGCGTGGAGGACAATACCAGGCGCATCCTGGATCTCTTCGCGCGTTTCGAGGTCAAGGCCACGTTCTTCGTCCTCGGCTGGATCGCCCGCCGCCGTCCCACCCTGGTGCGGGAGATTGCCCGGCACGGCCATGAAATAGCCTGCCACGGATACGGACACGACCTGATTTTCCGGATCGGCCCGGAACTCTTCCGCAAGGACATCCGCCGCGCCAAATCCCTGCTCGAGGACATCGCCGGCGTGCCCGTGCTCGGTTACAGGGCGCCGAGCTACTCAATCACCAATTCCTCGCTTTGGGCTCTGGACATCCTCATCGAGGAGGGCTTTGTCTTCGACTCCAGCATCTTTCCCACGTACCACGACACCTACGGTATCCCGGGCGCACCCTTCCGGCCGCATGTCCTCGAGAGGGAAAACGGCTCCTTGCTGGAGTTCCCTCCCTCGACAATGCCAACCAGGTTGTTCGGCAAGTCCATCCGGCTACCGGTCGGAGGGGGCGGGTATCTCAGGCTCTACCCCACACGCCTCACGCTCGCGGGACTGCGCCGCATTCATAAAGTCGACGACATGCCCGTTGCGATCTACGTCCACCCCTGGGAGGTAGACCCCAAGCAGCCCAGGATTCCCTGTAGCTGGCGCTCCAGATTCCGCCACTATATCAATTTGCACAAGACCGAGAAACGCCTGGAGGCTCTTCTCGCGACCTTCCGCTTCATGCCCATGGGCGACCTGCTCGGAAAGCTCTTCGATAGACCCCTTGGCCCGGCAGGCGGAGGAGCACCTCCGGTGAGGGAGGCCTGATCCTTGGACCTCGTGTTTCTCGCCCATCGTCCGCCCTTTCCGCCCGACAAGGGGGACAAGATCCGCTCCTACAACATCATCCGGCATTTGGCCCGGCGCGGTGTCAAGGTGCGGCTGTTGGCGCTGGCGGACAACGCTGCGGAATTGGAAAATCGCGCTCCCCTCGAATCCCTGTGCGAAAGCGTGGAATTGTTTCTCTTGAATCCGAAGCGACGCCAAGCGCGAGCCCTCCTCTCACCCCTACGGGGACGACCCCTCAGCGCTGGATTCTTCTTCAGCCCGGCCCTGCAACAGCGGTTCGAGCAATTGCTCCGGGGCACCCACCTGGACGCGATCTTCTGCTTCTGCAGCCCCATGGCCGAGTACCTCCTCTCCAGCCCGGCGCTGCGCTCCCTCCAGGGCAGCGGCAGGCCGAAGCTGCTACTGGACATGGTCGACGTGGACTCCGAGAAATGGCGGGAATATTCCAGGAACCGGAAGAGCCCCATGTGGCCGGTCCATGCCCTCGAGGGACAACTCCTCGGGGCCTATGAGAAACGACTGTGCTCCTTTTTCGACAAGATTTACCTGGTTTCCGAGGCCGAGGCAGACCTGCTCCGTCGCGGGAGCGGTATATCCCGAGGCATTTGCGCCATGACCAACGGCGTTGATCTGGACTGGTTCAGACCGACGCAGACATCCCCGATTCCGGGAAAGATCTCCTTCTGCGGTGCCATGGACTATCCACCCAATGTCCATGCAGTCCGCTGGTTCGCCAAAAAGGTCCTGCCCCTGATCCGTGAACAGGTGCCGCATGCCGTGTTCAGCATTGTCGGCCGCGAGCCGAGGCCCGAGGTGCGCGAACTCTCGGCCATCCAAGGTGTCACGGTCACCGGGCAGGTGCCGGACGTCCGCCCCCATGTCTGGTCCTCCTCGCTGTCCGTGGCGCCGCTGCACATCGCCAGGGGGATCCAGAACAAGGTGCTCGAGGCAATGGCCATGGGTCGCGCCGTACTCTGCACGCCGGAGTCCCTGGAAGGCATTCGTGCGACGCCCGGAGAGGAATTGGAGGTGTGCAAGGCGGACCCGGCGGCTTATGCCCGGGCCGCGGCAGACATTCTTCTCGATCCGGACAGAGCCGGGCGCATGGGACGTAAGGCCCGGGCAGCCATGGAGCGTGTCTACAAGTGGGAGACATGTCTGGCGCCGCTGGACAGTGTTCTTGAATGCACCGGCGTGACGGGGGGAACCGCATGAACGTGCGCCCTGCATCGTCCAAGGACATCCCAGCTTGGGAAGAATACGTCCTGAATCATCCATTGGCTTGCCCCTACCATCGTTTCGCCTGGATGCACGCCATCGAGCAGGCTTACGGTTTTCAGGCCGCGCCGCTGGTTGTGGAAGAACACGGACGCCTTGTCGGGTTGCTGCCCTTGACGAGGATGCGCGGGCCCCTGATGTCCGCCAGGCTTGTTTCCCTGCCCTATTGCGACGCGGCCGGCCCCCTGGCCGACACCGAAGAGGCGCGGCAGGCACTGTTGGAGACCGCGAGATCCTCGGGAAAGACCGACATCCGCGCCATGCATCCCTTTGCCGATGTTCCGGCGCATCCCACCAAGGTCCGCATGCTTCTGGAACTTCCCGGTTCGAGCGAGGCTTTGCTGCGGGGCTTCAAGGCCAAGCTTCGCAGCCAGGTGAAGAAACCCTCCCGCGACGGTCTCAGCTTCAACCTCGGCAACGAGGAACTGTTTGTGGATTTCTACGCGGTCTGGTCCGAAAACATGCGGGACATCGGCTCCCCGGCCCATTCAGCCGGGTTCTTGCGCGCGGTGGTCAGGGGATACGGAACCGACGCCCACATCGGCTTGGTCCGCATGCCGGACGGAAGCCCCGCTGCCGCGGGTATGGTCCTGACCCATGGAAAGACCATGTACATCCCCTGGGCCTCATCGCTACGCCGCTACAACCGCGGCAATCCCAACATGCTGCTCTACTGGGGGTTCCTTGCCCACGCTGCCGACAAGGGCATGACCGGCTTTGATTTCGGGCGCTCCACTCCTGGAGGCAACACCTTTCGTTTCAAGATGCAATGGGGAGCCCAACCCGCCCCCCTGTACTGGCAAGGAGTAGCGACCCTGGCCCCGGCCGTTCTGGGTTCGGTCCGGGAATCCGTCCTGCGGCGAATTGTCGCCGCTGCCTGGAGGCGGCTTCCGGTTCCCCTGGCCACCGGAATCGGCGCCCTGGTCCGCAAATCAATTTCTCTCTGATCCGGAGCGAGATGGCACATGTTCCGACGACTGAAACTACTCTGGCAATATCGAGAACTCCTCGTCATCCTGGCCTGGAAGGAACTCTCGGTGCGGTACAAGCAGGCTTACCTGAGCGTTGCCTGGGTGGTGATCAAACCCGTCCTGTTGATGCTCATCTTCACCCTGGTCAGGGGTTTCGTTGGCATCGACTCCGGGGATGTTCCCTATCCGGTGCTGACATTCGCCGCGCTCATGCCCTGGGTGCTATTCCAGGAGTCCGTGTCCACGGGAGTAATCAGCGTGGTGAGCAACGCTCCCCTGGTCAGGAAAATTTACTTCCCCAGGGAGGTATTCCCCATCACGGCCGTAATGACCAAGCTCGTGGAGCTGAGCATCAACTGCTTGATCTTGGCCCTGCTCATGCTGTGGTACGACATGGGGCTGACCATCCAGGCGCTCTGGGCTCCGGTGTTCATTCTCTATTCCATGGTGATAGCGCTGGCGGTCTGCCTGCTCGGCGCGGGAATGAACGTCTACCATCGCGACGTGACCAACATCCTGCCCGTGGCCATATCACTGCTCATGTACGGATCGCCCATCATCTACCCCATGGCGTTGGTCAAGAAGACCCTGCTCGAAAACCAGGCCGCTGGGTCGCTTTCCGACTGGATATACATGCTCTATTGTTTGAACCCCCTGGCCGGCATTATCGACGGGTTTCAGAAAGCGATGCTCGCGGGCCAACCACCCGACTTCGGGGTCATTCTTCCCGGGCTGGTCCTGACCTGCGTGTTGCTGCCACTGAGCAGCCTCTACTTCCGGCGCGCAGAACAACATTTTGCGGACGTGATCTGAACGAGGCCACCATGAGCGTGATTACCATCAACAACCTGACCAAGGAGTTCAGGCTCGGCGAACACGCCACCATCAAGAGCACGGCACTTTCCCTTCTGGGCCGGCTTCGCGGCCGGGTTCCGGAAAAGCCGGTGCGCTTCAAGGCGCTGGACAACGTCAGTTTCTCGGTGGAGCGGAACGAGGTGGTAGGTATCATCGGCTCCAATGGCGCGGGCAAGAGCACGCTGTTCAAGGCTCTGGCAGGAATCATCACACCCACGTCCGGCAAGGTCCAGGTGCGGGGCAAAGTCGCCCCGCTGATCGAGGTCGGCGCCGGCATGCACCCGGAGCTCACGGGCAGGGAGAACATCTTCCTGAACGCCTCGATCCTGGGTATGCCCATTTCCACCATCAAGAACAGCGTGGACCGGATCGTGGACTTCGCGGAACTCGAGGACTTCATCGACACGCCGGTCAAGCGATACAGCTCGGGCATGCGCATCCGTCTGGGCTTTTCCATCGCCATCAACGTCAACGCCGACATCATGATCTTTGACGAGGTGCTCTCGGTGGGTGATCTGGCCTTTCAGCGCAAGTGCTTCGACAAGATCGAGCAGATCATCCGCAACGAGAGCAAGACCGTGCTCATCGTGCACCACAACATCCGCCAGATTGAGAGAATCTGCAGCAGGGTGATCATGCTGGAGAAGGGGCGTGTGGTGGAGGACGGTGAAACTTCCCGTGTCTGCAACCAGTACTACGAAAAGATGGATGGAAAAATCAGACAGCAGGTCGCACGGAACAAACGGGAGTTGAAGTCCTCGGACATCGATCTTCTCGACGCGGTAATTGTCGACGAGGAAGGGGAACCGACCGAGACTGTCAGGTTCGGCGAGAGTCCGAGGTTCAGGTTCAGGTTTTCCCTGGGAAAGGATCTGGATGTGCCAGTTTTGGCCATGGGCGTCCATACCACGGACTTCATCTTCATCGCCACCCAGCGCTGGCAACCCAACGGCGGAGGGAACCTGCCGGCCGGCGAATACGAGGTGGAATGCCAGGCCCGGGAACTGAACCTCCTTCCGGGGGTGTATTGCGTCAGGTTCTTCATCGAACGCGGCAGGTTCCATAAAAAGGCCTACAGCGTGGAAAATCTGCTGCATTTCAGGGTGATCGACGAAAACCGCAGCCGTAGCGAATCCGAATTGGACGGCTTCACAACGATTCCGGTCACCTGGAGCATGCTCCCTCCCAAATCCCAAGGGAACATTCGGGAGGCAACGCCTTCCCGGACAGACGACACCACCGCGTCCACTCCTTGAGGCGGCTAGAATGCGCATCGGCTACCTGCTCAACGCCTTTCCCGTACTTTCGGAAACCTTCATCAACCGGGAGATACGTCTTCTGGCAGCACTCACGGGTTTTGCCCCTACCGTCGCCTCCCTCTATCGCCCCGGAACCTTGGCGGCAAGTATGTCCGAAAGTGACTTGGCCAGGGACTGCCTGTATCTGCATGACATCGACAAGCGTCGGCTTCCCGGCATAACCATGAGCATAGGTAGATTTCTCTCCCGTCGTCCGCTTTCCACCACCGCCGCTCTGGGCACACGACAGAGGCCCGGCCTGCGCGAGCGCGTAAAAACAACGCTTCTGGCACGCCATTTCGTGGAGCGCGGGGTCACCCACCTGCACACCCATTTCGCCTGGCCCCATCTGGAATATCTCGAGATCATCCAAGCCCTGACCGGCATTCCCTTCACGGTGACAACCCATGCCGCCGACATCTTCATGGACAACGAGCGGGTGCCGGAACTGCTCGGGGCGGCTTCAAGGGTGCTCACCATCAGCGAATTCAACAAAAACTACCTGGCCACCAGCCTTGGCATTGCCCGCGAGCGCATCGAGGTGGTACGCTGCGGCATCCCCTTCGAGCGCTTCCCCTACCATTCACCACCGTTGCGCGAGACACCCGTGATCCTTTCCGTGGGTAGGATGGTGGAAAAAAAGGGCTTCGACGTCCTGTTGCGCTCCCTGTCTCTGTTGGCCAAAAAGCGGTTGGCCTTCCAAGCTGTCATCGTGGGGGATGGCCCGCTGCGCCTGGAACTCGAGGAACTCGCACTCCGGCTTGATCTCGGAAAACAAGTCAGCTTCGAAGGCCCCCTGCAGCCAGATGCCACCCTGGAGCTGATGCGCGCCTGCGACATCTGCGCCCTGGCCTGCAAACGCGCGACTAACGGGGACATGGACGGCATCCCCGTGGTACTCATGGAGGCCATGGCCACCGGCAGGCCAGTGGTTGCAACCGCCCTCAGCGGAATCCCGGAATTGGTGACAAGCGACTGCGGTGCCCTGGCACGTCCGGACGATCCCGAGGATTTTGCCCATGCCCTCGAACCTCTTTTGCGGGACTGGGGCCTGAGACGCGAACTCGGTTGTGCGGGCAGGCGACGCGTGCAACAGGACTACACGCTCGAGACACAGGCCAGCAGTGTTCTCCGCTGCATAACCAATGCTCAGACACATGCGGAGGCCGGGCGATGCGCGTCCTGATGCTTTGTGCGGACTGGGGCCTTCCCTACCATGGCCCGGCCGGATCTTCGGTCCATTTCCGCTGCATGGTCAAGGCGTTCAACGAGCTTGGGCACGAGACCAGATCGCTCGTGGCCCATCTGGGAGAGGCACGGCCCGACAACGGCCCCCCCTTACAAGGGGGCGTGCCGCGGGTAGTTCCGAAACGCCTTTGGTGGCCGCGAGTCCGAGGTTTCATCGAACGGCTGCGCGGGGCTGAGGCACACCGGACCGTGACTGCGCCCGACACTGTTGCGGCGCCTGTTTCCGTGGTCCCCGCCCAGCCGGCGAGACCGAAGGGAGAAGACCGGCGGCCTTCGCTGCGCTCCCGTCTGTACTATGACCTTCTCCCCGGACACCTCGACGCCATCGAGGAACTCGTCTGCTTTCGCCGTCGATTCGGCAGGGCCGCGGCCCGACTCATGGACGAGTTCCGTCCCGACTTCGTCTACGAGCGTTACGCCCTGGGGCAGACCGGAGGTTGGAGCGCGGCCCGCGCCCGGAGCTTGCCGTTTCTGCTCGAGGTCAACGCCTCCCTGGTACGGGAGCGGGCATCCTCCACGGGGCTGCCAATGTCCTTGAAAACGCTGCTGCGCAGGGACGAAACCAAGCTCTGGCGCAAGGCCGACGCGGTCTTCTGCGTCTCCGAAAGGCTCAGAGAACAGGCCCTGGCTTGCGGCGCCAAGGCCGACCGGGCATGGGTCCTGCCGAATGGTGTGGACGTGGAGCAGTTTTCCCCAGAGCGAGGGGATGGGAGCCTGCGGCGCCTGGCCGGAGACAATGACGTGCTCATCGGCTGGATAGGCTCCCTGACGTCCGGAAGAGGAGGGCGGCGGTTCCTGAGCCTCTTGCCGCCGCTGTTGCACGAAGAGCCGCGAGCCGTGGGCGTGGTCATCGGCGGCGGCCCCCTGTTGGCGGACATGCGGGCCTATTGCCGTGAGACGGGCATTGCCGATCGAGTCCATTTCACCGGCCCCGTGCCCCACGAACAGGCACCGGCCCTGCTGGCGGATCTCGACATCGGGGTGGTTTCCTATCCCCCGCGCAGGGATTTCTACTTCTCTCCCATGAAGCTCTACGAATACATGGCCTGCGGCTTGGCCGTGGTTGCCGGAAACATGGGTCAGATGGCCGAGGCCCTGGAACACGGCGTGTCCGGCATGCTGGTGGACGCGGACGAGGACAGGGCCTGGGTGCAAGCACTTGCAGTGCTCTGCCGTGACCCGCAACTGCGGCGGACCATGGGCGCCGCTGCCCGACGCGCGGTGGTGGCGCACAACAGTTGGAAGAAGAACGCCCGAACCGTCACCGAGATCGCCGCATCGATCCTTGCTACCGGAGGTCCGCGATGAATGGCTCCGATCTCATCGCACTGCGCCAAATTGCACCTGGCAACGTCGTTGCTCCGGGCCAGTCGTCCCACACTCTTCCTCGCTCCGCGGGATTCTTGGCTCGCCTTTCCGGTTCCATTGCCGACCGCCTGGGCCGCAGAGCGCTGCACTTCCCCATCCTTCCCCTGGCTCCCGAACAGCTTCAGGGCGTTCTGCTCATCTCCCAGGCGTCTCCGGGCCGGATCGTTGTCAACGGCATCCAGGCCGAACCCCAGGTCGTGGGACCGAACCGCTATCTGCTCCCGCCGTCCTTCTTCAACCACCACGAGAATATCGTCGCGGTGCGTCAGGCAGCGGGCGAGATTTCCCTGGCGCCGGTCCTGGATCCTTCACGGAAGAATTCCCTTCCATTCCGCGCCCCATCCTGGAGCGTTGAAACACTCGACGGACGCCCCCTGGAACCCATTCCGGTCGAACCATTGCCCGCCACCACGCGGAAGCAGGAGCGTATCCACGCCCTTGCCCTGGCTTTGCGTCGTTTTGTCATTACGGAGGGGAACAATGCGGGCGATGTCTGGTCCTTTTACGACCTCGCGGACCACGGCTTCCGTCTGAGTCAGTGGCGCTGGGATTCGGCAATAGTACTGGAGGCACTGGCCGCCGCAGCCACGGCAACGGGTGATGACTCCCTGCTCGAGACAGCCGTGGCGGTTGGTGACCGTTTCCTGGCATTGGAAGTCACGGAGGAAGCCTGCCTGGGCGGAACCCCGGAGTGGGTTGATCTCCGCTATACCGAAAAGGTCGACACCATCACCCAATGGGTGGCTCCGTTCAACGAAGGCTTCGTGGCCGCCGGCCTGGCGCGGTTGTATTTGGCGAGTCGGGAGAAGCGCTTCCTCGAGGCCGCGAGGCGGTCCGCGCACCTGGCCGCGACCAGGGGCATCACTGCCGTCGGCGGTCTATACGGCTACTATTTTCTGGAATCCGGGACTTGGCGTTACCTGGGGCAGATCAACGACTCCGGGATCATGCCCAGGGGACTTGCGGCCGTGGCCGCGATAACCGGCCGAACTTTCCATGCCGGGGCGGCACTCCTGTCCATGCGTTTCCTCATTGAGTTGGCCGGAACCGACGCTGGTCCTTTTCTCCGGGCATGGTGGCGCCCCTCCGGCGCCGCACTCACCGGACAGCCGCTCTTTCCGGAATGGAAACGGCATCCGCGCAGGGTAGTCCAGAAAATATTCCTCCGCGGTCAGGCATGGGTCCTTCTGGGACTCGCCAGTACCCTGCGCATGGCCAAGGCCCCGGACCTGCTGGAACGGGCCGCGAACCTGGCCGCACATCTCTGCACGGTTCAGGACAGTGGGGGTGGCTGGCTTTACAGCGGACACCAACCAGAAATGGGTCTGTGCGTGAAAGGGACGGCGGCCATTGCCCTGGCCCTGTGCGAATACGCGGCCGTCACCGGCGACCGTACGCCCCTCTCCTCCGTACGCAAGGCCCTGGTATTTCTCGATGCAGCGAGCAATGTGCCGGAGACGCCGGCGGAACTCGCGCCCCTCCCCGTGGACCGCTCCGCCGAGGGGTGCATCATCTATTTCCGCAACCGACCGGTAGTCTGCGCGTATGCCGGGGCCCTGGAGATACTCGCGCGCATGGCCCTGGCAGATCTGGAGGAACAGGCTTCGTGAAGATCGCCCATGTCCTCAAGTACTATCATCCCCGGATTACAGGCGTGACCAGCTACGTTGCCGGCCTTTCCCGCGAATTGCTCCGGTCGGGGCGCGAGGTCTGCATCCTGACCTGGGGTGACGGCATCGCGGAGGAGCAGCGTGACGGGATCCGTGTCCTGCGCATTCCATTCCATGACCTCCGTGCCCTGGGTGCGGCGCTTCGAGCCGAGGCCCCGGACGTGGTCCATGCCCATGGCATCTGGCGCCATACACCCGCGAGCGCCTGGTTTTGCCACCGCCTTGGCATTCCTTTGGTCATCACCATGCATGGGACTTGGTTGTTCCTGCACAGTTCAGCGGGCTTCGAATCACCCCTGCGCCGACTGCGTTTTGCCTTGTACAAGCGCACCCTCTGGCGGGCCACCCAGGCAAGCGCGGCCGCGGTCATCGCCCTGAACGCCCACGAGGAGCGTGAACTGCACCGGAGCGGGATATCCGAAGAGCGCATCCAACGCATTCCCAATGCCGTGGATAGCGAGACGTTCAGCCTCGCCCCGGACAGGAAGGCGAGCGGGGGCGGCGATGGCGGGGAGTTCGTGGGGCTTTTTGCCGGGGCGCTGCAGGCGCAGAAGGGCGTGTTTTCGCTGCTCGAGGCGGTGGCCGCCTCTGTCCATAAGGGCATGCCGTTGCGGTTCGTGTACTGCGGCAGTGGTCCGGATGCCGAGAAATGCCGTAACCTGGCAGTAGCCCTGGACATCGCCGAAGCTGTGCGGTTTGCCGGAACCGTGCCCCACGAAGAAATGCCCGCCATGCTGCACCAGGCGGATTTCTTTGCGCTCCCCTCATTCAACGAGCCTTTTGGCACGGGCTTTCTCGAGGCCATGGCCGCTGGACTGCCCTGCATAGGCTCGGTCTGCGGCGGAACGCCGGAGATTATCGAAGACGGCGTCACCGGACTGCTCGCGTCCTTCGGAGACGCACCCGCCTTGGCCCGACACATGCATACGTTATGGAGCGACCGCGCTCTTGCTCGTCGCATGGGGCAGGTAGGTCGCCGGCGCGTTGAGGAACGCTTTTCCTGGTCAATCGTCGGGGCGCGGATCATGGATCTTTACGACCGGATCGCCTTGCCGCGCCGCGCATAATGCATATTGGAGACCGGAATGCAAAACACTGTACCCATTTCCGAACGCATGGCCTTTCTTGTTTACGATTCCAGGTCCGGAAGCACCCATCTGGCTTCCCTTCTGGACACACATCCTCATTTCTGCATAAGTCTCGAATCGGAATTCCTCCTGAAGGCATACAACTTGAATCAGGGGGCGGTATCCGGCGAAACCCTGGCCCTCCTGGTTGCCAAGGACCTGAAGCTCCACGACTGGGGACCAGGGACCCTCGAACTGGTCGAGGACATGCTCGCCAAAGACCCAGAAATGGACGCGGAAGCCCTCATGGAGCGCCTGTTCGAGGCGACCCTGGCAAAGCGGAAACCCGGGGCGCGCTGGCTCGCCCTTAAGCAGGGGCTCCTGGCGGATCATCTGCCGCATCTGCTGCGCCGCTGGCCCAAGGCGGCAATAATTCACATCTACCGTGACGGCAGGGGGGTCTTCAATTCAAAACGAAAGTTCAAGAACATCGACACAGGGCGGCCCATGCAATCCGACCCGAAAAAAGCGGCAAACCGTTGGGTCCGGGTCATACGGGCCTTTGAGAACCTGCCTGCGGACGCGACCTTGATTGAGGTGGCCTTCGAATCCCTGGTCAGGAATCAGGACCGGGAATTGCCACGAATCTTTCGGACCCTGGGTCTTGACCCCGCGCTGGCCCGACCGGACATGGCCTCGGGATATGCCGATGCGATCCCGGAGAAGCAAAAGGAACTGCACCCCCTGGTGGGGCGGACACCGGATGCCAGCCGGATCGACATCTGGAAAACCGAACTCTCGCCACAACACATCCGGGCCTACGAGGAAATCGCCGGTCCCATGCTCGAGGCAAAGGGCTACGCGCGGGTGAGTAAGCCATCGATCCTGGGCCACATCGGCAAGATGTTCACTCCCAAACCGAAACAGACGCGAAGCGGGGCGTGATGCGCAACAGCTTCGTCGGCCTGCTCGCACTCTGGCTGCTCTCGCTCCACGCTCCTGTCAGCGCCTTCTCGGTCGTTCCGCTCTCCCCCATGACCAGCGTGGATCCCTCGCCGGCTGCAACGGAGGTCCCAAAGGGCACAGGTCCAGCCCTGGGCGACAACTCCGCCCGCCTCCATGGAGCCAGGGGCGAACGCGGTGCCCTGCAGGTACTGATCCTCCCCGAACAGGACAAGTTCCTGTCCAACGTGCGCCTCGAGGCCGACATTCCAGGATTCCACCTCCTGGGAGCGTTCCGGGCCTGGCGTATCTGGAACACTTTCGAGGTCGCCGTTCCCCTGCCGCCAGTCGGACCTGCCCTGCACATCCCGAGTTCCATCCCCCTTGAGCGCGCGTCCGAAACTCGCGATCAGGTCCGGGTCTGGTCCCTGTGGCTCGAGTATGAAATCCCCGTCGATGCCACGCCCGGGGCGCGACAGGGAGAACTCCGGGTCATGACGGACTCAGGAACCGTTGTGCTCCCTGTCGAGGCAGAGGTGTATCCGTTCAGCATGCCCACGGCACCCGCCTTCATCGTGGAGATGAACTCCTATGGGGATTACACGCGCCTTTTGGGAAAGAATGTCGAAACCTTCCTGGAGTTGCATCGGCTCTTCCGCCGCTTCCGCTGCGTGTTCACCCAGGTACCTTACCGCCAGTCAGGAGAGGTGCCCCAGCAATACCTGGCACCGCACGTCACCTTGGACAACTCTGTTGCTGCCCGCGTACACCCTGGGAACGGAGAGATTCTGGACTGGCAGCGGTTCGACACCGCCCTTGCAGGGCTCTTCGACGGCTCGGCCTTTGCGGACAACATCCCGGTCAACCATTTTCTCATGCCCTTTTCCCATGACTGGCCCGTAGAGGGGCGGCTTCTCGCCTCGGATGCCCAGCTGTACCGTGAGCTGAACATCCGGGCCAGGCGCGAGGCCATCCGGCACATCCAGGAAAAAGGATGGACCGGAACCGTGTTTCAGGAATTCCACAACGAAAACCCGGAGCACGGCTCCAAGGCCCCCTGGCGGCTGGACGAACCCCGCACGGAAAAAGACCTGGCCGGGCATGCGCTTTTCCAGGGGATTCTTGCCCGCTCCAGGGACGGCACCTCCAAGGAAGGCAGTGTGCTTTATCGGGTGGACATTTCCGACTGGCGTGCCCTCGGATCGGGATTGGAATCCCTGGCCCAAGGTGTTGAAGTCTGGTCGGTTTCCGAGGACAGGAAGTACCTGGATGCCGCGGCGGCGGCCTTCTTCGCCGATGCGGCTGGCGAAAAAGGCGGGTTTTCCCTGGCCTATGGCGAATTGCCGGGCTTCGTGGCCGGCGGTGTGAGAACCACTCCCTGCCAAGTGGTGGCACCGCTGCTGCGCGCGTACTCACTCGGCCTGGACGGATACGCCCAATGGATGGTGGACCGTTGGAAGGACAAGGACTTCGGACCCGGAGGGCCGCCCCCTGAAGCGGTACCGCTTTATTTTTCCAACGCCGGGGGTGGCCGCGATCTCATCTACCCTGGAATCTGGTTCGGCATCGAGGGACCCGTGCCTTCACTGCGTCTGTTCGCCATACGCGAGGCCCAGAACCTTCTGGACTATGGGGCGCTGGCCCTGGACAGGAAGCTCATTGACGCAACAGAACTGCGACAGAGTCTCGCGCGGCCCGATCTCGGAACTCCGGCCGGATTCCATGCGCTCAAGGAAAGACTCGCGTCATTGCTTGCGCATCATGACAGTCTTTTGAAAACAGCCCGTGAGCATGGACAAGACCGCGCTTTTGCCAACTCGAATTGAAAAGACCAGAACGGACTTTTCCAACACTTTGATCAGGCAACGGAATGGATACGGGACTCATAACCCTCGCCAAACCGACAATCTCCGCCCTCTCCCGCCATCAAGTGGAAGAGCAGGGGATTGACCATGGCGGGATCCGTGACCCCCTGAGCGCAACGGTTCCTGGGGAACACTACGCTGCCACGCATTTCGCCTGGGCCTGCCTTTTGCTGCATACCCTTGAAGGGGGCGACGCGTGGCTTGATCCCGCGGCCAGGGCCCTGCGCTTCCACCTGCGCACCAGCCCGGAGGAGTACGCACCGGGCAGTTGGGACTACCACTGGGATTTCAACAATCTGGCCCTGGCCGAAGGCCTTGCTCTGGCGGGTGGTTCCCTGCCCGCGGAACTACGCATGGAATGCCTCGTGGCCATGGGAAGCTGGAAGACCAATAAGCATTTCGCGGTGAACTGGGTGGCCATGCGCGCCAGGGCCGCGCTGCTGCGCGCGGCCTTGCGCGACGAACCGCGACAACGCGAAGCTGCCTCGGAGTGGCTTGAGTTCGTGCTCAGGGCCCAGAACATGGACGGCGGCATCGAGGACATCCCTGGCAAGAGCCTGCCCAGCCAATACCACGCCTACTCGGCCTGTTTACTGCACCTGATGCGCGATGAACGTCCAGAGATAGTGCCGGCCGTGATCAAGGCCGCCAGATGGCTTCTGGCCGTGACCGCGCCCGACGGCGAGATGAACGCCCTGGGGCGCGGACAGGGACAGATCTTCGGCTACGCTGCCGCCATCTACCTCTTCCGCGCTGTCTCGGCGCTTTGCCCGGAGCTGGCCCCCCGGCTCCTTTGGGCCGCGGAAGCCACCACCAGACTCTTGGCCTCCTGGCAAGGGAGCGACGGATTGTTTCCCCTTGTCTGCAACACCGCCCCTCACACAGCGCGGGCAGGATGGTACGACTACCACCATCTGAGCGTGTACAACGCCTTTGCCGCTGTCTGGCTGCTCAAGGCCGCGATGTTGGAAACGCCGATTGTCGAACCCGCGCCGCCTCCGGAAGGCGACGAGATCCTGGCAGCTTCCGGGCTGCTCGCGATCCGCAGGCGCCGGTACTACGCACTGTTCAGCGCGGGTCGCCCAGGAGAGGGATACCTGACCGAGGCCGGGATCACGCCCCATGACCTGTATTTCGGAGGTGTGGCCCTGTTCCGCCGCCCCCTCGGCCCTGGTCCTGGGAAATACGGGGAATACGCCAAGTCCGAGGCATCCGGCCAGCTCCAGAACCTATGGGCGCCCCTGGCCCTGGTGCGGGGAAACTGGCTCGCCCCTGTAGGGACAAGCGGGACAATCGAACTCGCCGGGGCAGACACCCATGGCCTTGTCTTCAGCCGTGACGGTCTGCGCTGGAAACGCACGATTCTCTGTGGGGAGCGTTTTCTGGAATTCCGCGACATCCTTTCCAGCGAAGGGGAAACACGGGCCGACCGTTTTCGCCCCGTGAACATCGCCGCCAAGGAGGGCACCCTGACCGCGCACTCGGGCAGCGCCCTGCTTTTCGGCCCCTCCACCTGCCGGAGTGTAGTCCGGGCCGTTTCCAATCCGACGTTGCTGGAACTGCAACCCCGCGGCACGACCATGGCCGCCTCAGGCCTGGTGGAAATCGCGGCCATGGAGTCCGCGACCGTGGAGGAAACCTCGCCCCAACAGAAGAAGGGCGCCGTGAAGGGGCGCATGCGCCTGCGCCTCGGCCCAGGGAAAACACCCGGTCCCCTGCCTGGAATCGTCTGCCTGAGCTGGGACCAGTGGAGCGATCTGTGGAAGCGGAAACAACGGCTCCTTTACGATCTCGCGGCAAGCAACAGGGCCGGAAAGACCCTGTACGTGGAACCGCCGGTCACGGGTACGGCCATCGTGGAGGGAGCCCACCTGCTGCTATCCCGCACACCCCTGGGAGCGCGCCTCAGGCGGGCACTGCGCCCGGGAGTCCTTTCTCCTGGCAAGAATTTCCGCCTCCTCAGCCCGGTGCTGCCCTACCCTGGCAACCGCAGTCTGCGGGCCGCGGCACGGGCCAACGCCGCCTCCCTGGCAAGGCAGATCGTCAGGGCCATCAAGAGGGAGGGACTGACCGGAGGCTACATACTCTGGCTGTACCACCCCTCGCAGTTGTCCCTCCTGGAAATCCTCGGCGCCCGGGCGGAACTCATCGTCTACGACTGGACCGACGACTGGACCCAGGCCTTTCCAGCCTGGTTGCCTGAAGCCGATCGTCGTCGGCTGGAGCGTGACCAGGAGGAACTCCTGCGCCGCGCGGACGTGGTCCTGACCGTGTCCGAAGCGCTGCGGAGGCGGGCGGCGAAGGTCTGTCCCTGGACGTATCTACTGCCCAACGCCACGGATCCCACGGTGTTCCGCCCCCCCGGGCCTGGAGAGGCGCTTCAACCAGTTCTGTCCGACATCTCCAGCCCGCGGCTGGTGTATCTTTCGCAAATCACGGAACGCCTGGATGTTTCCATGCTGGCCACGGTGGCCCGCGCGCGGCCAGACTGGACCTTCTTGCTCGTGGGGCCGGTGGTCTGCAGGGAATCCGTCCTGACTCCCTTGCGTCCTCTGCCCAACGTTGTTTTCACCGGCCCGCTGCCCTATAACGAAGCCGCCAGGGTGGCCGCACAAGCGGACGTCTGCCTGCTGCCGCATATCGTGGACGAGCTGACCGCCACCCTCGATCCCATCAAGCTCTACGACTATTTGGCCACGGGGCGACCAATCGTCTCCACGAATGTGGCGATGCATCCCGATCTGCGGGAACACGTGCACGTGGCCGCAGATGCGCGGGAATTCGAAGCGGCCATCGCAAAGGCACTTGCCGAACCATCCGAGGCGATCGCCCCACGTCGCGAAGCGGCCATGGCACATCAGTGGGAGGTCCGCGTCCGCGAGGCCCTGGACATCCTGGGACGTTTCTTTTCCCCGGAGGGGCCATGCGCATAGCCGTGGACGCCCGGGTACTGGTCCATCCCGAACTCAGGGGCATCGGCAGGTATCTCACCGAAATCCTGGCCGCCTGGCCGGAGTCGGGTGACGAGTTTCTGCTGTTGTACGAGGACGGTACGTTTCCAGCCGCTCTTTCCAGCCCGGCGAGGCTTGTCCCTGCCCGAGTCGCCGCGCCACGGGGCAGCCGCGTTCACATTTGGGACTGGTGGGCCTTGCCCCGCTTCCTGGCCGAGCAGGAACTCGACGTGTTCTGGAGCCCTGCCAACACGGCATTTCCAGTCAGAAGCGTGCCCCAGGTGGTGACCATCCATGACACCTTGCTTCAGGAAATGGCGAAGCTGAGCCACCTTGAACGGCTGTACCACCGCCGGCTGGTGCCTGCTCTGGCCCGTCGGCATGCCACCCGGGTCTTGACCGTCAGCCGCCATGCCGCGGGACGCGTGCGGGGCGTGTTCGGCCTTCCCCGGGAGAGGGTCTTCGTTGTCCCGAACGGAGCGAGCCTGCCTGAGCGTCCGTTTCCCGACCGCGCCGGAGCCTGCGGGTATTTGCGGCGCGAACTGGGCATCGAGCCGCCCTTTGTCTATGTCCTTGGTGCGCGGAGCTGGTGGAAGAACACGGCCGGCGCCATTCGGGCCTTTGCCTTGGCCGTCCGCGAGCATCCGGACCTGCGGCTGGTGGTCTCGGGTTTGCAGCCCGGAGTCAGGGCTGGGATGGAGACGCTTGTCCGCGAGTTGGGCATCCAGGAATCGGCCAGGCTCTTTGGCTTCGTGGATCGGAGGACGCGTGACACCCTTTACCAGGGCGCGCTGCTCTTCTTGTATCCATCACTTTTCGAGGGTTTCGGCTTGCCTCCGTTGGAGGCCATGGCCCTGGGCACGCCGGTGATCGCCTCGGATGCGGCCAGTATTCCGGAAGTGGTGGGAGACGCGGCACGAATGATCGACGCGCGTGACATCGAGGCCATGGCCTTGGCCATGAGCGAGTTGTTCCGCGACGACCAAGCCAGGGAACGACTCACAGCGTTGGGCGCCACGCGTATCGGCATGTTCCGCTGGGACACTGCCGCCGCCGTTCACAGGGAACATTTTTTGCAAAGTACCGCTCATGCTGGATCGGGTCATGAATGAACCAAGTCGGAAGTGGGGATCACGCCCCCTGCGCGTACTTGTCGTGGAACAGGGCAATGGCTTCGGCGGTGCGCTCACCAGCCTTGCCGCGCTGTTCCAGGGCATGGAGGGGCGGGGGGTGCGCTATGAACTGCTCACATCCTACCCACAGGAGTTTTTTCGGCCGCAAGGGGTTCTCGACGCAGTTGGCGTGCTGCCGCGCAATCGTGTCTACGGCCCGAACGCACGCCTTGAAAAAGCCATGCGGCTCGTGGCGGGCAACAGGGGCGGGAACATCGCCTACCTGGCCGACGCACTGGGGCCGGGGCGCGTATGCGCTCGCGCCATTGCCCGGTATGTGCAAGAGCATCGCATCGATATCGTGCACGCCAACAACGGCACGTTGATCAACGACGCAGCCATCCGCGGCGCACACATCGCCGGGGTTCCCTGCGTGGTGCATGTACGGGGCCCGGAGTTTCCCAGCAGAGTCAGCGCATTTCTGGCCAAACGAGTGGCGCGTTATCTTCCTGTCTCGCGATATGTGGCCGATACCGTGGCCGCACTCGGTGTGGAATCGGAGCGCATGGACATCGTCCCCGAGGGCCTGGATGTGCGGACATTCACGGCCTCGGCCAAGGGTGCCACGGTACGCGGGGAACTCGGTCTGCCACCAGAAACCTTTGTGGTGGGAATGTTCGGCAGCCTGATGCCCTGGAAGGGGCAGTTGGAGTTCCTCGAGGCCTTTTCCTTGGCCCTGCGGCAAGCGCCGGACATGAAGGCGCTGCTTGTCGGCGGCTCCCCGCCGGGCTGCGAGAGCTACAAGGACGCGGTGCTGCATTGTATGCGGGCGAACGGGTTGCGGGATTCGGCCTGCCTGCTGGGGCACCGTTCCGATGTTCCCAGTGTAATGGCGGCCTGCAACTTGGTGGTACATGGGTCCATCTCGCCTGAACCATTCGGTCGGGTGGTCCTCGAGGGTATGGCCTTGGGCAGGCCTGTGATCGCCACGGATGCAGGCGGACCGAGGGAATTTGTCCGCCATGGGGTGAACGGGCTGCTGACCGCCCCCAAGGATCCCGAATCCATGGCCGGGGCGATCCTGGATATCCGGAACGCGCCGGACCGGGGCGCCGCGCTCGGCAAGGCGGCTCGGGAGACCGTGGCCGGGGAGTTCAGCGCCGCGCGGCATGCGGAGTTGGTGGAGAACTCCTATATTTCATCGGCAACACGACTACTTTCTCGATAGAATGCATGAAACGAGACGAAAAATATACAATAACTTCCACTACGATCTATGGAGTAAAACCATGAAGGTGCATCCTTGTTTCGGCCTAATAAAATGAACGGCTGGATCAATGTCAATGCCCTAGATTTCGGTCAGGATATTGTTGCAGACATTAACAAACACTGTACCTTCCTAGAACAGAATACTATTTCTGTAATATAGTGCAAGGATGGTTTTGAACACGTCGATTCTGCAGGGCACTTCCTGCACGAGGCATCAAAGGTACTCAGAGAGGGTGGCATTTTAAAATATGAGTTCCGCACTTCAAAAATCCAAGTGCATATCGCATGACGCACAAGAGAGTGGAATAGTATATTTGATATTGGCCCATAATGACCTTGCGCAGCTGAAGTTTCTCGTTACTTTGCTCAAGGAAGATTGGAACGATATATTACATGCATATGGACTTATGCGGCTATCTTTTGATAGAAGATAAACTTTAAAAAGCAAGGCATTCCACCGTCTAGGTGTCAACTCCTCAGGGAAAAGATTGACGAGGACCAAGTAGAGCTTGTTAATATACAATATAAATACTATTACTACATATTGATCTCTGTGCCGGCTGGTGTAGCAGGTTTGGAAGTCAAACGTAATACATAAAGTGCTAAGAGGAATGCACAATGAATCCAAACGAGGTATACTGTTTTTTTGGCCACCATAAGTGTGCAACCTCTTGGGTCAACAGCATTCTGATGTCCCTTTGCAGTCAATTGGGCCTGAATTTTGCAAGTTTCAGTAACAATAAGGAATTCGGCAATTCAATTGATGCAATTATCCAGCATAAGCATATTGAGTTTTTCTCATACACGAATGCTGACTACTGTTATGTTGATCAAATGGGACTGCCATATACTGGTTTTCATATCATCCGTGACCCGCGAGATATTGTTACCTCTGCATATTTTTCTCATTTGCATTCGCATTCTACGGAAAACTGGGATTCTCTAGTTGAGCACCGAAAGCAATTACAAAGCATGCCCATGGAAAAGGGAATAAATGCGGAGATTGACTTTAGAAAATGGCAGCTTGATCTCATGCGTTCGTGGAACTATAACGATATGTATATTTTTGAGATAAAAATGGAGCAACTTGTTGTGCAGCCAGTCGAATCCTTCATTGAAATATTTCGGCGTATGAACTTACTAAAAGAGGGTACCAAAGCCATTCCAAGCATTCTTAATATAATGGAAGCAGCGCTGAAACGAAAACTATGCAGGAACAAGTGTGGAAAATTTGTTTCAAACATTTTTTCTAAAAAGTTATCTGAAGCCGTAATAGCATTGGAGATATTAAGCAAGTCATTTACTAGAATTACGCAAGGGCGGAAAACTGGAGAAGAGGATAAGCGGTCTCACTATCGAAAAGGAACCCCTGGAGACTGGCGTAATTATTTTACTGAATTGAACAAAAAGCATTTTAAAGATGTACATGGAGACATTGTTGTTGCGCTTGACTATGAAAATAACAATGATTGGTAAGTATGCTTCATTATGACAATGTGCATCAATCATAATATAAGAGCTGCTTCGCATAATTTTTGGAGTTGCATTAAACAACATAGCTATTAAAGAAATGCACAAACTACTCTATCTCTTGGGGCAATACTTTTACAACTCCGCCACGTTGACGCTTTTTTTTGTCTTGCTGTGCTGCACGCTCCTGCTCATTGCATTCCGCTATCCGATCCTCGCTCCCGCGACGTACTTCATCCTTTCCATCACCAATCCCCAAGCGCAGAGTGCTATCCTCAATGCCATGCAGCCGGTGCAGATCTCGGCACTCGTTTCCATCATCGTGTTTTTTGTCCATATCCAAAAAGCACAATTCAAGTTCGATTCCAATCTGGCCTTCATACTGATCTTCTTCCTGGCCTCAGTCCTGTCCTATGTTGATGCCCAGGACAGTTCATTGGCGGAAAAACGTTTCTACGAATTCATCAAGATCACGGTGATGACCGTGCTTACGATGCAGATGGTCGGGACCAGAAAAGACTACTCCATCCTCTTTTTCGCCACCTTACTAGCATTTCTGTATAAAATAGTTAACAATCTCGCCGATACACAGACCATCGGCCGCTGGGGCTACGTCAGGGGCTCAGGGGGCTGGATCGGCGACTCCAACGACTGGGCCCTGGCCCTGGTCATGGTCTTCCCCCTGTTTTACGCCGCATTCCGGATCGCCAACAGTAAGAAGATGAAGGCATTCCACCTTCTCTCCCTCCTGGGGGGCATTCTGGTCCTTTCCCTGACCTTTTCTCGAGGAGGGTTTCTCGGTTTCGGCGTGAGCTTCGCCTTCCTCTTTCTCCTCGAGCAGAAGAAGAAGCAGATACTCATCCTCCTGCTCGTGCTCTCCCCCCTGGTTGCCTACTACATGCCCAGCCACACCATCACCGAGTTCACCAGCATCTTCGAGGAAGCTAAAAAAACGGACGAAGCCCTGTCTGGAGAACTCAAGGACGAGGAATACTCCGGGGTCCAACGCATGTGGGAGTGGAAGCTGGCCTATAGAATCATGAACGACAATCCCCTGACCGGCGTGGGCTGGGGCAACTTCACTCAGGTCAAAATGCTCTACGACCCCGACGCAACACCAATCGTGGCCCACAGCACATGGTTCCAGGTCGGGGCCGAGGCCGGCTACCTCGGCTTGGCCTCATTTCTCGCCATGATCCTGAGCGGGATGTTCCTGGCCCTGCGGGCCTACCGCACAGGTCGCAAGCTCGGCGACGACTGGCTCGCCTACAATGGCGCCGGGATCTTTTGCGCCCTTCTTGCCTACTGCGTCAGCGCCTCCTTTGTCAGCCGAGAGTACTCGGATTTCCTGTACCTGTTGTTGGTTTTCTCTTCCAGCTTGTTTGCCCTTGCCAAGGCGGAAAAAATGAAGGCCAAGGCATGATTCGTCAACACCGCAGCCAGAAAATCATCCGGGGTGGAATGCCCGTCACACGGAGCACCCCATGAAAGCAGCAGTCAAACGACTTGTTGCCGCCGTCCTGGGCCGCACCGGGATTGTACGTCTTACTCGAGCATTGTTGCCCTGCGCCCCTCTGGTGTTGATGTTCCATCGGGTGGTCCCGGACGGGACAGAATTATCCAGCCCCAACAGGCCGCTCATGGTCAGCCAGAGTGCGTTCCGAGAAATGATGCGTTACATCGCGGACAAGGACCTGTTCATCTCACTTTCCGGGCTTACCGAAACAGTCCTCACGGGCAGGGCGGCACAGAGGAACACGGTGGCAGTCACCTTTGACGACGGCTACCGGGACAATTATCAGACGGCCTTCCCGATTCTGCGCGAATTGGGCATTCCGGCGACGATCTTCCTCGCCACGGACCACTTGGACATGCCAACCCGCAGGCTCTGGTGGGACGAGGCGGCATTGTTCTTCACCGGTAACCCCGGAGGGCCGCAGGCCATGCTCGAAACCCTACCCAGTGATCTTTCCCGCTGGTTCGAGACCAAGGCCCCACATTCATCGACGAACGGGGTGGAAGACACGGCAGCAGTTTCGCGGCGTATCCGCCGGGATATGCGGAACATGCCGCACAAGGTGCGGGAAAGTGTTGTCCGGGCCATGCGCGAGCGCAACGGCGAAGGTGGGGAAAGGATGATGCTCACCTGGGACGAGGTCAGGGAGATGCAGGAAGGCGGTCTGATGGATTTCGCTCCCCATACTGCAACACACCCGTTGCTCACGCAGATCTCGTTGGACCAGGCCGTGGCCGAGGTCAGGAAATCCATGCGCAGGGTATACGAGGAACTGGGTATGCAGAGTCGGCTCTTCGCCTATCCCGGCGGAGACGTGCCTGCTTATCATGAACGCTTGGCCAAAGAGTGCGGCATTCATGCGGCCTTCACGACAGCCTATGGTCGTGTGAAACCAGACACCAACCCCCTGCTGTTGCCACGGGTGGACGCGCGTTATCTTCTCTTGGGCAATACGTTTGACAGGCACTATTTTCAGGTCGCCACAACCTCGGTCTGCAATAGTGTCATGGAAGCAGTACAGCACTCATACAGAGGATGATTGCCATATTTTGACTGTTAAATAAGCTTGCATAGTTGTGAAAAGTATATATTATAATTTTATACGTGGGTATTGGTTGTGTCCTGCTGCTACGAATATCATCCTATGGTCTAATATAACTTTGCCAGGGCAGGGCAACATCAAGTTCAAAATATTAGTATCGTCTCATTGCGTTACGGAGCGTGTTGTTTAAATTTGATGATCAAGTGCATACTCATGATATTTTTTTATACTGCGCATCATAGGGAACTATAAATGACTCGTATTATAGAATCTGCAACAAGTAAGGTTTTTTATGAACTTGAATATCCTGAAGATGTGAATGTTGTCGACTCGCCGCAATGGTTCTCGGCACAAAGTACGAAAGGCTGCACCCTACTCATAGTTATTAATGGCAATACTGCCTGGCCGTTATGCAGGAGAAAAATACGTGGTGTAAACATCATCGAAGCATTTGGCGCTGACACAAGATCACGTGTGGCTCCCATTGTATGCAGCCATAGCGACCACCCTACACTCGCACTTATTGATCTTCCATCTGACGTTGATTTGCTTGATTTGCGCCGAGTTCCTATCGCATTATCTTGCCAAATATGTCCTGAAGCCAACGTAAGAATTATCCGAAGCGATGGAATCTGTTATTCTCTAAGACTTCCTGGATCATGGGAAGCATTTGAGAAGAGTCTCCATAAAAAATTTCGTTCAAACCTACGAAATAGAATGGGAAGACTGACAAAGGATTACCCTGGGGCTTTTCTTTTTCAAGAAATTCTTCCTTCGTTGACAAGTTTGAGTAACTGTTTTGAGATCAGCAATGATGTCTCAAGTAATAGTTGGCAAGGCAATAAAAAGATTTCAGTATTTTCAAACAAGGATAAACAGCGTTTAATTCTCGAAGCACTACGAAATGGAATTCAGGTCCGCTTCTTCTATTGCACAATTGAAGGAAAGCCATGTGCCATGCGTTGGTCATTTGACCATATGAAGTCAACATTGTTTTACATCTCTGAATTTGATGCAAATTTTAGGGACTATTCCATTGGCAATCTCTTAAACCAATTTGCAATCCAACAATACATTAACCATGGTTATACTCGCATCGATTTCGGTTACGGAATTAGTGAGCATAAGACCGCCTGGGGTGCCATCCCGACCAACCTTTGCCGTATCATGATTCCTTTGACCACCATGGGACATCTTCTGATCCGGTACCAAAAGATGCGATGGGCGGTTGGGAGTTTGCTTCGCCAATTCAATAAGGATCATCATTGAAATACTATTTCTATTCAGCAACCCAATTTCTTTGAGATAATTATGAAAAGAGCACCGGTTCGTGTAGCGCAAATTATCCTTGACATGGGATTTGGGGGCGCTGAAAAACTCGTGCGTGATTTATCGTTCGGCGTGAACCATGATCGATATTCAAAACAAGTCATCTGCCTTGATAATATAAATTCTTTTGATATGGCATTCTACACTAATAATATAAGCCTATCTCTAATAAAGAGACGTAAATGCAAATTTGATATTAATTGTATGCGTAATATTTTTTATTATATACGAAGCAATCAAATCAAGTTGCTCCACGCCCACGACCTGACAAGCCTTTCCTATGCGGCATTCGCAGGCTTTCGCCTGGGTATACCCGTGATGATGACCGAACACAGCCGGCATTACATCGACGAGCGTCTGCTTCGCCGCCTGGAAAAACGCTTCCTCGGCCTCTTCACCAAACGTTTCGTGGAAGTCTCGCCCCACTTGGCCGAACAGTCCGTGGCCCGTGACGGCATCCCTGCCCGCAAGGTCTTGGTCATCGAGAACGGCGTGGACCTCGAACGCTTCGATACCGCGAACGCCGAGGCCTTTCGCCGGGAACTCGGCTGCGGAGAGTCCTCCCTGCTCGTGGGCATGGTGGGGCGGTTGGAAGAGATCAAAGGTCCCTTGCCCCTGTTGCGCGCCTTTGCCCGCATCGCGGACAGGTTTCCGGACGCACGGCTGGTCTATGCCGGCACCGGGGCGCAACGCGACAGCCTGCTCCAGGCAGTGGCCGAAGCCGGGCTGGCCGAGCGAGTCCATCTGCTGGGCACCAGGTCGGATATCCCGGAGATCATGCGCGGCCTCGACGTGGTGGTCCTGCCGTCGCTGTCCGAGGGGCTGCCCTTCGCCCTGCTCGAGGCCATGGCCGCGGCACGGCCTGTGGTGGCCAGTTCCGTGGGGCGGATACCACAGGTTCTGGAAAACGAAAGCTCGGGTCTGCTCGCACCCCCAGGCGACGAGCAGGCCCTGGCCGCAGCATTGGAACAGGTGCTTGATGCTCCTGACAGGGCGCGGCGCATGGGCCTACGCGGGAGGGAAATAGTCGCCACGCGCTACACCCTGCAATCCATGATCCGCGCCTATGAGCGTATCTACGACGAACTTCTTCAGGGAACCTGAGGCGGAAAGCGCATGCATCGGCCAGCTCGTGACACCCCTCCATGCGACTCCCCACAGGTTGTCTTTTTCAGTTCCCTGTTTCCGAGCAAGCACAACCCCACGCACGGAATTTTCGTCAGCGAGTTGTACCGGGCCGTGGCCCTGCGGCGTAAAGTCATGGTGATCGCCCCGCAAAATGGATTGCGTCTGCTCTTTTCCCTAAGGAAGCCGGTGCGCCAAGCTGACGAAGCAGCCGGGGACGTCCTGCGTCCCGTGTGCCTTACGGTTCCCAAAATCATGAAAGGCCTGGATGCCCGGCTTGTGGCCATGTGCAGCAAGCGGGCCTTTGACCTGGCCCTTGCCGGAGGAGCGCGACTGATCCATGCCCACTATGCCTATCCGGACGCGGCGGCGGCCATGATTCTGGCCAAACGAAGCAACCTCCCTTGCATCGTCACCGTCCACGGGTCTGACATAAACGTGTTGGCGCAATGTCCGATGCGGGGCAAACGCATTGCGGAGACCCTGCGGGCCGCGGAAATCGTGACCGCGGTTTCCAGGGCGCTCGCCATAAAGGTTCAGGAACTCGGCGTGCCCGCTGCACGGATCCGGCATATTCCCAACGGCGTGGACCTGGAGAAGTTTTCACCAGCCCCAAGGGAGGAGGCCAGACAATTACTTGGGCTGCCGACCGGGCGACGGATCATCCTCGCGGTGGGACGTCTCGAGCCGGTCAAGGGGTATGACCTTCTGCTCCAAGCGTTGCCCTTGTTGCAAGGCGACGTCGATTTGGTGTTCGCGGGTGACGGCAGTCAGCGGAAGGGCCTCGAGCGACTGGCTGGAGCCCTGGGTATCGCGGGATGCGTCCATTTCGCCGGAACCGTGCCCCACGAACGCTTGGCCGTGTACTATCGGGCCGCGGACGTCCTGGCCATTTCCAGCCACAGCGAGGGCTGGCCGACGATCATCTTCGAGGCCATGGCCTGCGGGTTGCCGGTGGTGGCATCCGCTGTGGGGGGTATTCCGGAAATCCTTGTACAGCCATGCAGTGGTATCCTGCTCAAGGACAATGCTCCGCAGACCCTGGCAGCGGGCCTGCAAGAAGGGCTCTCGCGTCGGTGGGACACTGACGCCCTTGTCGCCTACGCCAGGGAGCACGACTGGCATCGTATCGCTGAACGTTACGAATCCCTTTACGAACAAGCGCTTGCACGGCAGGTATACACTCGCTCATCCTGAAACGATGCACGGAGTCATGATGAATAATATCCGTCCGCTGCGACATCAATGCCTGACCCTGGCCATGCTGACCGTTTTTCTGCTGCTCCCCACCCTGAACGGAGCAGCGGCCACACGCACCCTGACCCCGGAAGACGGCATGAATGCCGTGGCCGCGGCCTTGAAACAGGCGCGCCCCGGGGATGTCATCCACTTGGCTGCCGGCGTCTACCCTGGGAAGATCAGGGTGGGCGGTCTCAAGGGCTCGGCCGAAGCGCCCATCGTGCTCGAGGGTGAGTCCGGGACTATTCTCGGGGGGGATCCGGAGGATAACGAGGGAAGCAGTATTCTTCTTGAGAATTCCTCACACGTATTGCTCAGGAATCTGGGGATCGTGGGCGGTCAGCGGGGCATCACCCTTGGGAAGTGTTCAGATGTCGCTGTGCTGGAGTGTCATGTGCGGGACGTCTCGAACTACGGCATCATGTCCTACCGCAGTTCGAACATAACCATCGAACGCAACGTCATCGAACGCTCCCGCAAGGAACATGGCATCTATTTAAGCGGACAAGGAAGCAACGTCCTGATCCTGGATAACGTCATCCGACAGACTCATGTCAATGGCATCCACATCAACGGCGAGCTGGACAACGTACGGATGATACGCAACGTCCTCGACAGGACCGGGACCTATCCCACTCCCGAAGGGGGAGCAGGTGTAACTTTTTTCGGGGGTGCCAGCAACGGCTTGATCGCCAACAACCTTTTCCTCAATATTCACGGGCAATGCATCACGAACAGTGGAGCAAACCTAACAATCCGGAATAACATATTCGACGGATATTCATGGAGCGTACTCCTTGCCGTGGGGGCGGCAACCCGGGCCATCTTCACGGGCAACATCGTCCTGCCGGGAAAGGCGGTTCCCTTACAGGTTTCACAGAACTTCCTGCACACACTGAATTCGGACCACAATCACTTCGACACGGCCGGAGCGCCGGTTGCCTCTGGCAAGGAACTCGGCATGCTCTCTTTCACGGAGTGGCGGAAACTGGGGCAAGACACGCACTCGCGCTCGGGCAAGGCACCCATCGTGGGCTCCACGGACGGTGGGGATATGTTGGCGCGGTACCGGCTTACGACCGACGGGAGCGGGGTGGATGGCGGGCCCGAGGATCAGAATGACGCGGCACAGCCGCCGGGGCAGGGCTCGCACAGGGCGGACCTGGGCCTTTTTGGCGGGCCTGACAATGCTTGGCCGAGGTGATCCGACTCACGACAGGGGCACTGCGTTCCTGGCGAGCATGGGGCTGCTCTTCAACTGTCTCTCCTCCCATAGGTGTATCGGCTGCTGAGACTGTTGATGTCGCGCCGACACAAGCCGTTTTGCATGCTCGAGAACAACTTCGGCGAGAGGAGCCGACCACGCCCCCCATCGCGAAGGGGGGGCGCATTTTTGCGTAGTGATTATGCACCACGGTGAAGGGCGTCTGGGCTTGCCCTATCTTTTCATCTCCTGGATGAACATGCAGGCCAACACCTGGAAATCTTCAAGACTGCAATCGAGAAAGCGGGCACCAAAGGAGATGCTGGAACCGTTTTTATGGATACGACGTACGGCACAGGTGAAGACAAGGGGCTTTTCATTCCTGTCATCAGGATAGATAAGCTCGAACAGGTCATTGACTTTTATGGATTGGAAGTGTCCGCTGCACGAAACGGTAACCTTCACTCCCCCTAAGGAAATATCGTCGACGATGACTTGTTGGACGAAGTAAGCCCGTTCCCTGGAAGTGCTTTGAGCAATCCCGGTATGGAAAACCGCCTTTCTGGAGAACATCCTGCGGTCTTTTCGGAATTGCACGAAGGCTCTCCTTATGTTTTCCGTGTGCTCGTTGAGTCGTGTTTCAGTCGAGGTGTATGTGTAATTCATGTCGGTTGTTGAGCATTAATTTTTAGTAAGACATGCGCGGAGATGAAGAGCTTGTGTAACCAGATATTTGCGTCAGCTCCTCGATAATTGTTGCAATATCGGCATTCTTTACAAACTGTAGCCCGATGTTTTGCGAAACCCTGCCATTCTGTTTGTTTGTGACATGCACGATTCGCGCCACGGGACTTGTTATGGGTTCCGTTCCCCCGACATCGAAACGCATGGTCAATATGTCCCATGCTGGGCTGTATGCATCGCAATTGACACAGGCTCCGGTGCTGCTGATGTTAAGAAGTCTGGCAGTGTAGTATTCATTTGTGTGCTGCGGAATGATGCCTACCATGGTATTCACGGAGAAGCGGGAACTCTTACGCATGTCGTCCTTGCTGGAAAAAACGCTGTTCTTGCCGATTTTTTTCGCCCGTAAGAGGGCGTTGTCCGCCAGCAGGATGATCTCGCCCAGGCTGCTTCCCTTGCGGGAGCCGGCCACACCCATGCTGACGCGGATTGGTCCCTGGACAATGTCACTGCCCTCTACTGCCCGGTGTACTCGCCTTGCGACGGAAATAGCATCCTCCTCCGTGGTTTCCGGGAGAATGATGAGGAATTCATCACCGCCGTAACGACCGACCAAGTCCATTTTACGCAAGGTTTCCTGTGCCAGGCGTCCAACTTCACGAAGGACAGCGTCTCCCACCTGGTGCCCGTGGGTATCGTTGAAGGACTTGAAGTCGTCCACGTCAAAAATAGCTATGGAGTAGGGCACGCCCGTGCGGATTGCTCGATCGTGTTCCCTTTCGAGGGATTCGATGATGTACCTTCGGTTGTAAACTTTTGTAAGCTCGTCAATAATGGACATCTGTTGCAGCTTGTGGTACTCCTGTTTGTTGACGATGATGACATCGCTGGGGAGCATTCCGCGTTCAACCAGGAGGTTAAGAAGTTGATGCGCGAATTCGTTTCCAGAATAGCGCCCATCAGACAAGTACGTTAGAAGATTGAATGTATTGAGCAGAATTTCACGTGGATCTGTCAGGAACATAAGGGTATGGAGATAGTGTTCGAGGATCCCGTCGCGTGGCTCACCAACAGGACGTGTCTCGAGTATCCTTTTAACCACTGGGATCTGCTTGAGAATCTCCACTCCGGCTTCAATATCCAGTGCTGTCTTCATCGCGCCCATCATTCAATGCTATCCTTCATGAAAAAGGCATACGTTACAATGTGTCCATAATTCGTACTATCCTGCGCAATAGGTAGCGTGTCGTCGTTTCAGCTCATGAAGCGGTTGTGTGCCAGGAAACCGAGCCCATCAAAGCCAATAGCAATGCTCGTCTATACGAATGGAGGCTATCTGAAGGCTCATGATTTGCTGTAATGCTCCAGGCCTCCCGCGGCAAACCACTCAGAGATGCCACATAGCGTCAGCAATTCTCATGCCTGCACGCGCACGGCGGGGCTCTCAAATTCGACGGCGTGAAACGCCCCATATTCGCCCAGGGTCAGGAGAGGGTATTTGTGATTGTCAGGGCTAGGGAAGATGCCCCGGCAATGGAAAGCGGGCCGATGTGTATTGATTATCCCGGAGAGCGAAAATTCCGAGCGAGTTGTCCGTGCCCCAGTTTGGCTGTACGAGAAGTGCATTTCCGCTTGCTTTCACTGGCGCACCACGATTTCTCGTGGCTTTTACCAAGAGTATAATGTAAGATCATTCCACGCATTGTTAGCAGTGAGTTCGCCGAGAATGAGTATTTAACTTGACTTTCTGAGTTGCCCTTCATGCAGCAACGTCCATTGATCTTTGACAT
>CAZSRS010000021.1:0-63422 GCA_964609625.1 uncultured Desulfovibrionaceae bacterium | reverse complement strand
GAAAGATTCTCTACGCCCTTGATGGGGGGAGTGTCAACAAAAAATGTTCGGTTTCGAGTGCAGATGCACAGGCAAGGTCTGGGCGCGATAGCAGCCACGCCTACCGCAGCAGGGCGTGCAGATCCACGATGGAGGCACGGATATCCGGGTGCTCCATGTCCCTGGGGCGGGGGTGCGGCATCGTGCGGTCGGTTGTGATCCACCCATGTCCATTGCCGAAGATCAGCACGCGATCCGCCAGCTTTGCCGCCTCGGTGACGTCGTGGGTGACGAAGAGGGTGGCGGGGGAAAGCTCCCGGTGCAGGCGCAGCAGCAGCTCGTGCATGTCCTCCCGCGTGAGGGCGTCGAGGGAGGCGAAGGGTTCGTCCATGAGCAGCAGGCATGGGCGCAACACCAGGACTCTGGCCAGGGCCACACGTTGCTTCATGCCGCCGGAAAGCGAGGCGGGCAGCATCTCCTCGCAGCCAGCCAGGCCCACCTTGGCGAGCATGTCCCAGGCGGCGCGACGGCGCTCCTTCCTGGAAACTCCCTGGGTTCCGAGGCCGAAGGCCACGTTTTCCCAGGCCTTGAGCCAAGGGAACAGGGCGTGCTCCTGAAAGACCACGGCCTTTGCAGGGGAAGGGGCGGTGGAGGGCTTTCCCTGCAGGCGAATCTCGCCGGCCTGGGGCCCGAGGAAGCCGGCGATGACGTTGAGCAGGCTGGTCTTGCCGCAGCCACTGGCGCCGAGCACCGCGACGATCTCTCCGGCATGTATGGTGAAGGAGACGTCTTGCAGGACCGGATGCTCCGACCGACCGTAATGCAGGCTGACATCCTTGACCGAGAGCAGGGGCGGTGCCGACATCAGAGCCTCCGCGCGCTTACGAAGAACAGGCGCATGGCCGTGACCAGCAGGATGTCGCAGAGCCAGCCGGTGAGCGCGATGAGCACGATGCCGCCGATGATCACGTCCACCCTGCCGAGCATGCGCGCGTCCATGATCACCGCGCCCAGGCCCTGGGCTACGCCGGTGAGTTCCCCCAGAACCAGATAGGCGAAGGACAGCCCGAGTCCAAGGCGCAAGCCCGTGAGGATGCTGCCCATCCCGGCAGGCAGGATGACGTGGCGCAGCAGCCCGAACCGGCCCAGGCCGAGCATGGCGCCGGCGCGGATGTAATACTGGGGCACCGCGGCCACGCCGGCCATGGTGTTGAGGTAGATGGGGAAGAACGCGGCCAGGCCCACGAGGAATACCGTTGTCCGGAAGCCCACGCCGAACCAGACCAGGGCCAGGGGCAGCCAGCTGATGCCGGGCACGGAGCGCAGGCCGCCGATGAAGTTGTCGAGCAGCAGACGTACGACGCGCAGACGCCCCGACAAGACGCCGAGGGGGATGCCCAGGAGCGTGGCACATCCGAAACCCACAACCACACGGCCCAGGCTGGCCCAGGCGTCGCCGGGAAAGCGCCCGGCAAAGGCGGTGCTGCCGGGCTCCGCGGCCGCGTAGATCCAGAGGGTCTTGCCGACCACATGGGGCGGGGGCAGCATGTACGGGGGCGCGATCCCGCCATAGCTTAGGATGGACCAGAGGCCGAGAACCGCCACCGGCAGGATGAGGGGGAGGAGCAGGCGACTGGGGCAGGCGGATTGTACGGACCGGGTCATGGCTCCTGTCTATAGCGTGAGACAAAGCCGCGGTCCACGAGGGAGTCGTAATCGGGTTCGACCTCGATGATCCCGAGGTCGAGCATACGCTGGCCCAGGGCCTTGACACGGCCGAGGAAGTCCTCGTCCATGTCCCAGATCAGTTCCATGTTGGGGATCGCGAGATCCAGGACGTCCCTGTCAATGCCGAATTGAGTGGCTTGGCGGAGCCAGAGTTCCCTGTCGGCCCGCAGGAGTTCGGTGGCCCTGGCATGGGCCGCCACCTGGGCCAGGACCTTGTCGGGCGTGGTTCGCACGGCCTGGCGCGTCACCAGCAAGGCGGCGTTGAGTGGGCCGATGCCGTCGTCGTAGTAGGGGTGGGCGAGGACACGGCCGAAGCCCTGCCGCACGGCCAGGGAAGGGAAGGGTTCGCCGGAGAGGAAGGCATCGATGCTCCCCTTGGCCAGTGCCGCGCCCATGTCGAAGAAGTCCACGCGCAGGAGGGTGACGCTCCTGTCCGGGGCGAGGCCGTGCTTGCGCAGGGTCTCGCGCAGGAGGATCTCGTGCATGGTGCCGGGGACGTAGCCGATGGTCTTGCCGGCCAGGTCCTCGACGCCATGCACCGGGCCGTCGCTTCTGACCACCAGGGCCGAGCACTTTTCGCAGAGAGAGGCCACCACGACCACGGGTTCGCCCCGTGACGCCGAGGCAATGGCGTGGGCCAGGGTGGTGCCGCAGATGTCCAGGCTGCCTGCGAGGAGCGCGGCCTTCTGGTCCGCGGGGTTGGTGAAGGGAAGCACGGTCACGGCGCTGTCCGTGAAGCGCTCGTAGAAAAAGGGTTGGATGGTCTGGGCGGTTTTCCAGGTGCCCACGCGCCAGGAGTCGCCGGCCCAGGACGTGAGCGGCAGCAGCAGGAGCGGCAGAAACAGCAAGATGAGGCAGCGGCGCATCATACCTCCTGTGGGAAGCGAGGAAAGCAGTTGGAGGGCAGGGACGGGTCCAGGTCCATTTCCCGGAAGATGCGGGCGCAGCGTTCCAGGTCTTGTCCGCGCCCCTCGCCGGTGTCCGCGGCCAGGTCGCGGGGGCTGGAGCCCACTTCCGGAAAAAAGAGGTTGGCGCCGGCCAGGAGCGAGGCGGCGTGGGGTTCGTGTGTGCAGTGGGCGCGGGGGGTGTGGCCCATGACCAGCCGGCTCACGGCCACCATGCGGGCCATCTCGCGCTCCGTGATCATGCCGTGGCGCTGCATGGGTGAGCCGGGAAAATTGATGCGGCGCATGACGCCGGAGTAAGTGGCGCCCATTTCCCTGGCATAGACCATGAGCCCGGCGATTTCTTCCAGGCTGTGCTCCGGTCCCACGGGTTCAACGCAGTTCATCCAGAGCAGCCCCACGTCGCGGAAGACCTGCACGGTCCTGCGACGTTTTTCGGGGTTGAAGGGCGTGTCACGCCCCTCGCCGAGGCGGATGGCGTGGTAGCAGCCCAGGAAGCCGGCATCGAGCAGCGCCTCGCCTTCCTTGTGGTCGATGTCGCGGGTGTTGGCCACCAGGGGCACGGCAACGGAGTCGCGGAGCGTGCGCCCCACATCGAGAAGCCGTTCGAAGCTGTAAAAGCCGGTGGTCATGAGGTTGAGGGCGTCGGCGCCTTGTTCTTCGGCGCTCTTGGCCCAGGCCAGGATTTGCTCCATGCCGAAGTCGATCTTCTCGTGGAACACGGCGGCTTTTTCGGTGAGAGAGCAGAAGAGGCAGTTGAAGCGACATTGCTCCACGTTGAGACCGATGTGGAAATGGCGTTCCGCCTTGCGGCCGAAGGTTCGGCAGGAGATGCTGTCAGCGGTGTGCATCAGGGCGTAGACTTCGGGAGAACGCAGGTCGAGACGCAGGAGTTCCACGGCTTCGGCGGCGTCAAGGCCCTGCAGGTCTTCGGCCTTACGCAGGAGATCCTGAATGCGGGGGGAGAGTGTCCTGGTCATGAGCAGGTATCCGGCCCTGTAGAATGCTGCATGGTAAGCAGCGGAGAGCATGTCTTGGTGCTTTATCCAATATGCAGCGCGTTGGCAACAGAAGATATGGAGGGAGAGAGCTGCATATGTACGCGGTGTGGATATGCGAGATGGAATGTAACGGGAAACGGATGCAGGGTGAGTGCGTGTTTTGGCATGGTCGCTACCGCATGCTGCATGATCCGAGAGTATCCAGAAACGTGGTTCTTCTTGTTATTGCTTGTCCGGAGTGCTGCGTTATTTGTTTCACGGAGTAGGGTGAACCGCGGACGGCATGTTGCGGAAAAGAGAAGGGGGCCGCTGGGGCCCCCTTCGGAGTAAGGCGGGGAGTGAGACTACTTCACGCGGCCTTCACGCCAGGCCTGGATGAGGTCGTCGTACTTCACGGTTTCGCCCTGCGGCTTCTCGTTTTCGAGCTTGGCCTTGGGCGCGCCGGGCTTCTTGAGCCATTCTTCCGGGTCGGTCTTGGGGTTCAGCTTTGGACCGCAGACCTTCTGGACGCCGGAGCGTTCGATGCGCTCCATGATGCGATCCTGTTCCTCGGCCAAGTTGTCCATGGCGGTGTCCACGGTGACGGCGCCGGACACGGCTTCACCGATGTTCTGCCACCAGAGCTGGGCCAGCTTGGGGTAGTCGGGCACGTTGGTGCCGGTGGGGGTCCATGCCACGCGGGCCGGGCTGCGGTAGAACTCCACCAGGCCGCCCAGTTTGGGGGCGCGTTCGGTGAAGGACTCATGGTTGATGTCGCTGTCACGAATGGGGGTCAGGCCCACGTGGGTCTTCTTGAGGGACGTGGTCTTGGCTACGCAGAACTGGGCGAAGAGCCAAGCTGCCTTGCGGCGCTCCAGTGGGGTGCTGTTGAGCAGGGTCCAGGAACCGCAGTCCTGGTAGCCCAGCTTCTGGCCTTCTTCCCAGTAGGGGCCGTGGGGCGAGGGCGCCATGCGCCACTTCGGGGTACCGTCTTCGTTGACCGTGGGGCCAGGTTCGACCATGGTGGCGGTGAAGGCGGTGTACCAGAAGATCTGCTGGGCCACGTTGCCCTTGGCCAGGAAGGGCAGGTACTGGTAGAAGTCCATGCCCAGGGCTCCCGGAGGGGCGTAGAGGCGCAGCCACTCCATGTACTTGCGCAGGGCGTACTTGGCGGCCGGGCCGTTGGTGGCGCCGCCGCGGGCGACACTGGCGCCAACGGGACGGCAGTCTTCCACGCGGATACCCCATTCGTCCACGGGGATGCCGTTGGGCAGGCCCTTGTCGCCGGCGCCGGCCATGGAGAGCCAGGCGTCGGTGAAGCGCCAGCCGAGGTCCGGGGCCTTCTTGCCGTAGTCGTTGTGGCCATAGACGGCCATGCCGTCGATTTCCTTCACGTGCTTGGTGAAGAACTCGGCGATGTCTTCGTAGGCGCTCCAGTTGACGGGTACGCCCAGTTCGTAGCCGTAGATCTCCTTGAACTGCTTCTGGAAGTCTTCGCGCTGGAACCAGTCGTAGCGGAACCAGTAGAGGTTGGCGAACTGCTGGTCAGGCAGCTGGTAGACCTTGCCGTCCGGGGCGGTGGTGAAGGAGATGCCCATGAAGTCGGGGATGTCCAGGGTGGGTAGGGTCACGTCCTTGCCCTCGCCAGCCATCCAGTCGGTGAGGTTGACTACGTGGCCGTAGCGGTAGTGGGTGCCGATGAGGTCGGAGTCGTTGATGTAGGCGTCGAAAACATTCTGGCCGGACTGCATCTGGACTTGCAGTTTTTCGATGACGTCGCCTTCCTGGATCAGGTCGTGGGTGACCTTGATGCCGGTGATCTCCTCGAAGGCCTTGGTCAGGACCTTGGATTCGTATTCATGGGTGGGGATGGTTTCGGAGACCACTTTGATCTCCATGCCGCGGAAGGGTTTCGAGGCCTGGATGAACCACTCCATTTCCTTGAGTTGTTCTTCCTTGCTCAGGGTGGAGGGTTGGAATTCCTGCTCGATCCATTTTTTCGCGGCCTCCAGGTTCTTGGCGTCGTCGGCCTGGGCCAAACCGGCCGCGGCGACGAACGCCACCAGCAGCAAGCCTGTCAGGATCAGACGCGGTGCACGTTTCAATAACAGCCAATCCATAGCCACCTCCTCGAATTTGATGTTGGGTTGAAGTGCCTGCCTCAATACGTGGGTGGGGAGACCCCCGTTACCTCCGGATGGATGATTCGAGTCGTGACGCGTATCAACCGTACCGCATCATGAGGATGAGATAGCAAGCCGAAACTGGCAGCGAGAACCAGAGGCTCCAGTCCGTGAAGCCGATCCAGGCGACGGTGATGTAGGCGCTGCCGAGAAGTCCGATGAAGAAGCGGTCGCCTCGGGTGGTGGCGATGGGCAAGAGTCCTCTGCGCTCGACGTTGGGGGAGACGACTTCCCAAACGGCCATGCCTACGAGCATGAGGAAGATGATGATGAAGAACCCAGCCGTGACAGGGGTCCAGGCCATCCATTCCAGGTCCATGCCTTGCGCTCCTTTGGCTTACACCCGGCCCAGGGCAAAGCCCTTGGCCATGTGGTTGCGGACGAACCAGATCACCAGCGCGCCGGGGACGATGGTCAGTATGCCGGCCGCGGCCAGAAGGCCCCAGTCCAATCCCGAGGCGCTGACGGTGCGGGTCATGGTGGCGGCGATAGGCTTGGCCTGGGTGGTGGTCAGGGTGCGCGCCAGGAGCAGTTCCACCCAGGAGAACATGAAGCAGAAGAAGGCGGTGACGCCGATGCCGGCGCGGATCAGCGGAATGAACACCATGAGGAAGAAGCGTGGGAAGCTGTAGCCGTCGATGAAGGCGGTCTCGTCGATCTCACGCGGTACGCCGGACATGAAGCCCTCGAGGATCCACACGGCCAGGGGCACGTTGAACAGACAGTGGGCCAGGGCCACGGCGATGTGCGTGTCGATGAGTCCGAAGGTGGAGTAGAGCTGGAAAAAGGGCAGCAGGAACACTGCGGGGGGAGCCATACGGTTGGTCAACAGCCAGAAGAAGATGTGCTTGTCGCCGATGAACTTGAAGCGCGAGAAGGCGTAGGCCGCGGGCAGGGCCGTGACCAGGGAGATGAGTGTGTTGATGGTCACGTAGATGATGGAGTTGATGTATCCCGAGTACCAGGAGGAGTCCGTGAGGATTTTTTCGAAGTTGGCCAAGGTGGGGGAATGCGGGTAGAGTGCGAAACTCCCCAGGATGTCCGCGTTGGTGCGCAGGGACATGTTCAGCATCCAATAGATTGGCAGCATGAGCAGGATGAAGTAGAAGATCAGGGCGAAAGTTCTGAGTTTTCCGTTCATGCCTTTTCTCCTCTTCCGACGTTTTGCAGTGCCTGATAGAACAGCCAGCTGAAGAGCAGTACGATGAGGAAGTAGACCAGGGAGAAGGCGGCCGCCGGTCCCAGGTCGAACTGCCCCACGGCGATCTTCACCAGGTAGATGGAGAGGAATGTCGTGGAGTTACCAGGCCCGCCCCCAGTGAGCACGAAGGGTTCGGCATAGATCAGGAAGCTGTCCATGAAGCGCAGGAGCAGGGCGATGGTCAGCACGCCGCGCATCTTGGGCAGCTCGATGTACCAGAAGGTGGCCCAGCGCGAGGCTCCGTCGATCCTGGCCGCCTGGTAGAAGGCCTCGGGAATGGCCCGCAGGCCGGCATAAGCCAGGAGCGCCACCAGCGGCGTCCAGTGCCAGACCTCCATGAGCATAAGCGTGACCCAGGCGTCAGTGGGGTGCGCGGTGTGATCGAAGGGAATGCCGAGGTTGTTGATGCTGTAGCCCAGCAGTCCGATGTCGGGGCGGGTGAAGATGATCCAGATGGTGCCGATGACGTTCCAAGGAATGAGCAGGGGCAGGGCCAGGATGACCAAGCTGGCCGAGGAACCCCAGCCTTTCTTGGGCATGCACAGGGCGATCATGATGCCCAGGGGCATTTCGATGAGCAGCACCAGCCCGGAAAACAGGAACTGCCGCAAGAGCGCGTCGTGGAGTCTGTTGTCGTTGAGTACCTCCTCGAACCACTCCGTGCCCACGAAGAAGCGTTGGCCAGGACCGAAAATATCCTGCACGGAGTAGTTGATCACCGTCATCAGGGGGATGATGGCGCTGAAGGCGACGATGACAAAGACCGGGATGATCAGGAACCAGCCTCGGTTGTTTTCCCATTTTTCCATGGCTGTCTTTCCCTATTTGACCAGCTTGCCGTTGCGGAAGAGACGGGTGCGCTCCGCCGGAAACTCGACCCAGCAGTTCTCGGCGGGCACGGGCTTGCCCTCGGACAGCCAGGACTTGAGTTGCGTGCCGTTGACCCGAACGCTGACGATCTTGCTGCTGCCCTGGTCCTCCACGAGGGTGATGCGCCCCAGGACGCTGCTGGGGACTTCCGCGTCGTGGAGCTTCAGGTACATGGGGCGGATACCCAGTTCAAACATCCCCGAGGCCTTGGTCGCGGCTTTGGCCAAGGCTGGCTCCAGGGCCACGCTGCCGCCCGGAATCAGGGCCTTGCCGTTGTCCAGGGTGCAGGGCAGCAGGTTCATGCCTGGACTGCCGATGAAATAGCCCACGAAGGTGTGCTCCGGGGTCTCGAACAACTCCTGGGGCGTGCCGATCTGGACGATCTCGCCCTCGTACATGACCACGATCTTTTCGGCGAAGGTCATGGCCTCCACCTGGTCGTGGGTCACGTAGATCATGGTCAGGTTGAACTGCTTGTGGATTTCCTTGAGCTTGCGTCGCAGTTGCCACTTGAGGTGTGGATCGATGACGGTGAGAGGTTCGTCGAAGAGGATGGCGGCCACGTCGCTACGCACCAGGCCGCGCCCCAGGGAGATTTTCTGCTTGGCGTCGGCCGCGAGGTTGGCCGCTCTTTTGTGCAGGAAGGGTGTGAGGTCCAGGATTTCGGCGATCTCCTTGACCCTTTTGTCGATATGGTCCGAGGCCATGCCGCGGTTTTTCAGGGGGAAGGCCAGGTTGTTGTAGACCGTCATGGTGTCGTAGAGCACGGGAAACTGGAATACTTGGGCGATGTTGCGCAGCTCCGGCTTGAAGCCGGTGACGTCCGTGTCGCCGTAGAGCACCCGGCCGTGGCTGGGTCTGAGCAGGCCGGAGATGATGTTGAGCATGGTGGTCTTGCCGCAGCCCGAGGGACCGAGCAGGGCATAGGCGCCGCCGTCATCCCAGGTGGTGTCGATCATTTTGAGGGCGTAGTCCTCGGGGCCTTTGGGGGCCGGTAAATAGCTGTGAGCGAGCTTGTCGAGCGTGATGCGCGCCATGGCTGCCCCCTATGCCGCCGCACTGCCGGCGGTTGAACGGTTCGGCGACCTGAACAGAGTCCCCTGCCTGTCGAACATGAAGAACTCGCTGGGATGCACGAACACGGAGATGTCCTGTCCCACGGTGAAGGTGTGCACGCCCTCGGCCTGCACCACCAGGGAGCGGTTGCGGTACCAGAAGTGGACAAAGGTCTCGGAGCCGTTGATTTCGGCGAGATCGACCCTTGACTGGATTTCGATGTCGTCCGGTGTGTTGCGGGAGATGTGGAAGTGGTGGGCGCGCACGCCGAAGGTGTATTCGCCGGGGGAGAGGTCCGCGAGATGGCCTTCGAGGGGGATGTCTATGCCTAGGCGCAGCTTGGCTTGGCCGCCTTCGACGATGGCCGTGAGGAAGTTGATGGGTGGGTCACTGAGCACTTCGGCCACCTTGGTCAGTTTGGGGTTCTCGTAGACCTGTTGCGTCGGCCCGACCTGCAGCACGCGCCCCTCGTGCATGACGATGATATTCCCCCCGAGCATCAGGGCCTCGCTGGGTTCCGTGGTGGTGTAGACCACGATGGACTCGCGTTTGGTGAAAATATTCAGGAGTTCCTCGCGAAGTTCCTCGCGGAGTTTGTAGTCGAGGTTCACGAGAGGTTCGTCGAGGAGCAGCAGGGGGGAGTCCTTGACCAGGGCGCGGGCGATGGCCGTGCGCTGCTGCTGTCCGCCGCTCAGTTCCGCGGGCAGACGATCCAGGAGGTTGTCGATGTGCAGGAGCTTGGCCGCCTCGCGCACCCGGCGGTCGATCTCGTCCTTGGGCATGCGGGCGTTTTTCAATGGGGAGGCGATGTTGTCGTAGATGGTCTGCGAGGGGTAGTTAATGAACTGCTGGTAGACCATGGAGATGTTGCGCTTGCGAACGGAAACCCCGGTGACGTCCTTGCCGTCGATGAGGATTTTTCCCTTGGAGGGGCGGTCCAGGCCTGCCAGGATGCGGAGTAGGGAGGTCTTGCCGGCCAGCGTTCTGCCAAGGATGACATACCGCTCTCCGGAATGCAGCGTGAGGTTGATGTCCTTGAGGTGGATTTCCGAGGCTACGGCTTTGTCGACTGTCTTGAGCGTCAACTCCATGAGGTCCTCTCCCGCGTAGCTCCCAAGGTGGAAATACATGGCATCGACGTGAATCGTGTGCCAGTACGAGGTGTTGCGATTCCGGGGCGCCGGTCAGGCGCCTGGGCGGCTGTTTGAAAGAGCCGCGATCTTGGTGATGTTACGTTTTCGTTTCGAACCTATACCAGCTGTATAAAATTTTCTCAAGTGAAAACTCGAAAAAAATGAAAACAAAAAAATGAAAAGGTCTGACCCGCTTAGAGCGAGAATCCTGGGACATCAACTGGCGACGAACAGCTTCACTTCACTTTTTTGAATGACTTCGAGCAGTTGCTGAGGCGGCTCGCGGTCGGTGAACAGTGCGTAGAGCTCCTGGATATTGCCCAGCCTGACCATGGCGTTGCGGCCGAACTTGGTGTGGTCCGTGACCAGGAAAACCTTGCGTGAGTTCTCGATGATCGCCCTGGCGGTGCGGACTTCCCGGTAGTCGAAGTCCAACAGGGTCCCGTCCATGTCGATGCCGCTGATGCCGATGATTCCGAAATCCACCTTGAACTGGCGGATGAACTCGCTGGCCGCCTCGCCCACGATGCCGCCGTCGCGGGGCCTGACCATGCCGCCGGCCACCAGGACTTGCAGGTTCTCGTTGCCCCCCAGGATGGCGGCCACGTGCAGGTTGTTGGTGATGACCCGCAGGCGGTCGTGATTGACCAGGGCGCGGGCTACTTCTTCGGTGGTGGTGCCGATGTTGATGAACAGCGAGGACCTGGGTGGGATGTTCTTGGCCACTTCTGCGGCGATGCGCATCTTCTCGGCCTTGTGCAGCACCTTGCGGCTGACGTAGTCCACATTTTCCGTGGACAGTCCCACCCCCGCGCCGCCGTGATGCCGCTGCACCAGTCCTTCCTCGCTCAGGGAGTTGATGTCGCGGCGCACGGTCTGCGGCGTGACCTTGAAGTGGGTGGCCAAGTCCTGGATGGACACGAAACCCGCCTCCCGGATCATGGTGAGCATCTGATGTTGGCGCTGGCGTACCGAGGCCTGTTTGCCGTCCCCCGGCGTCTTGTCCTGTTCCTCGTCGACAAGGGCGAGGGTCCGCGGCTCGTCAAGGTACTGGATGGAGTCGTCTGTCATGTCGAACTCTCTTTTTTCGGAATCGAAAGCGTTTTTCAAAAAATTGTTTTCTATTATGAAAAAAAATGGTGACGAAACGCTCAGTCTCTGGTAGGCTAAGGTCCATTCCAGATGTCGAACAGCCGGTGATCCTTTGAAGACGAGCCTAACACTTCGAGTTTTTTTTCACAAGTGAAAAGCATTTTTTCGCGGTTTTTTTCATGATGTGCAGCGCAGTCAACAAATCACGAGTGATAGCGTGAAGTTCGAAACATGTGTCCTGATCATCGGTGGTGGCGCCACCGGCACTGGGTTGGCCAGGGATCTCGCACTGCGTGGGGTGGCGCCGCTGCTCGTGGAAAAGCGCGACATCGCCGTGGGCGCTTCCGGAGGCAACCACGGCTTGCTGCACAGCGGGGGGCGCTATGTCTGCTCGGATCCGCAAGCCGCCAGGGAATGCTGCCAGGAGGGCGCGTTGCTCAAAAAAGTCGCCCCTCACGTCATCGAGGACACTGGCGGCCTCTTTGTCGCGGTCCCGGGCGACGACGAAGCATACATCGCGGCCTTTCCCGACCTCTGCGACAAGTTCGGGATACCCTACCGCCGGCTTGAGCCCCAGGAGGCCAGGGAACTCGAACCCGCCCTGGCACCGGACTGCATCGCTGCCTACGAGGTCAGGGACGCTGCCATCGACCCCTTCATGCTCTGCCTGGACAACATGGCCCATGCCCGCGCCCTTGGGGCGGGGGTGCTGCGCAACGCCAGGGTCACATCCTTCATAATGGAGCGGGGCAGGGTGCGCGGCGTACGCGGGGTGGACGACAACAACGGTGAGCCGTTCGAAATCCAGGCCGAGGTGGTGGTCAACGCCTCGGGCGCCTGGGCCGGTATCGTGGCCCGCATGGCCGGTGCCTCCATCAACGTGCTCTACTCCATGGGTAGTCTGGTGGTCACCCAGGACCGCATCGCCCGACGTGTGATCAACCGCCTGCGCAAGGCCTCGGACTCCGACATCCTCGTGCCCGGCGGCACCGTCTCCATACTGGGTACCACCTCCGAGCGCATCGACAATCCCGACTTGGCCCGGCCCACCGTGGCCGAGGTGGATCGCATGATCGAGGAAGGTGCCAGGATGGTGCCTGTGCTGCGGCACACCCGCTACATCCGCGCCTATGCCGGCGTGCGTCCCCTGGTGCGTTTGGGCGGTGGCGCGGGTGACGACCGCGACGTGAGCAGGGGCTTCGTGCTTCTGGATCATGCGGCCGAGGGGATCGAGAATTGTATCACCATCACCGGCGGCAAACTGACCACGTTCCGCCTCATGGCCGAGAAGACCGCGGACCTGGTCTGCGCCAAGCTCGGGGTGACGGCGCCCTGCAAGACGCGCAGCGAGCCCCTACCCCAGACCGACTGGGGGCGCTGGTCCGAGCCCGGGCGCGCCGCTCGGACCTGGATCGGGGAGCACCACGCCGACGACGTGATCCTCTGCGAGTGCGAGATGGTCTCGGCCAGGGTGGTGGACGCCGTGATTCAGGACATGGGCGAGGGCATGCGCGGGCGCTCCCTGCTCAAGGCCGTGAGCCAGCGCAGCCGCGTTGGCAAGGGACCCTGCCAGGGCGGCTTTTGTGGGCCGCGGGTCACCGCGCACCTCTACGACACCGAAGTCCTCCACGGAGAGCGGGGTTTGCACGAACTCAAGCACTTCATCGAGCGCCGCTGGCGCGGCAAGGCGCCCATCCTCTGGGGAGCGCCCCTGATGCAGGCCGAATTGCAAGAGGCCGTTCACTGCAACATTCTGGACCTGGAGTTGCTGCAAGGCCCTGACTGGAGCTGAAGCAATGCAGACCAAGGAGCCCGCCTACGACCTGTGCGTCATCGGCGCCGGCATGGCCGGAATGGCCGCGGCCCTGTTCGCCGTGAACCGGGGCCTGCGCACGGCGATATGCGGTTCCGTGGGGGGCATTGACTTCAGTACCGGTCCCCTGGATTTGCTGGCGGTGCACCCTGTCGCCCTGCGCACGGTCTGGGAGGACCCTTGGCGGGCCCTGACCGCTCTGGTGCGGGAGTGCCCTCGGCATCCCTACGCCCTGGTGGGAGAGGCGCGCATCCGCGCGGCAATGGCCGAGTTCTGCGACTATCTGGGCGTCATGGGCCTGGAGTACCTGGGGCATGCGGAGCGCAACGCCCGGATGCTCACCCCCGCGGGCACCCACAAGAGCACTTGGCGCGTGCCACGGGGCATGTGGAACGGCGTCCTGGCCCTCGAGCGCAAGGCGCCCTGTTTGATCGTGGGCTTCAGGGGGCTCAAGGGTTTTTCCAGCCGCCAGGTGGTGGAGGCGCAACGACCACACTGGCCCGACCTGCGCCACGTTCTCCTGCCGTTTCCCCGTTTTCGTGGCGAACTCTACGTGGAGCACTTGGCCATGTCCCTCGGCGAGCCCGAGATGCGCCGCGCCTTGGCCAATAGCGTGGCCCCGCACTTGCGGAACGCGGCCTATGTCGGCTTTCCCGCTTCCCTCGGCCTTTACGGAGGTGCGGACGTGCAGGCCCACCTGGAGCAACTCCTCGGCGTTCCGATCTTTGAGATCCCCACACTGCCCCCCTCGTTGGCGGGACTGCGGCTCCGGGCCGCCTTCGAAGCGTATCTGCCCCGGAGTGGGATCACGGTCTATTCCCAGAAGTTGGTGCAAGGGGCGGAGGTGCTGCCGGAAGAGCAAGGAGGTGGTTTTCGCTTCAGGATCGTGGGGCAGGGCGCGGCCAACAACCAGGAGCCCAGGGAGCCGGAGCGCGGCATCAGGGCCAGGGCGGCCATTCATGCTGCCGGCAGGTTTTTCGGCAAGGGGCTGGTGGCGGAGCGTCGCGGCATCCGCGAAGCGGTCTTCGGCCTTCCCGTGCGGCAACCGGAGAGCCGGGAGCAGTGGCACAGGGACAGTTTTTTCGCGGCCGAGGGGCATCCGGTGAACAGCGTGGGATTGGAAGTGGACGCGTGTTTCCGCCCCTTGGATCGTGCGGACCGACCGGTGCACCCGAATCTCTTTGCTGCGGGTTCCATCCTGGCGCATCAAGACTGGATGCGCCAAAAGTGCGGCGCCGGGCTGGCCATCGCCACGGCCTACGCGGCCGTGGAGGAGGCATTGGAGTGGGCGCGGAGGGGGAGCCCCGCGCAAGTCGCTGCGGGGTAAGAGTTTTCCTTGCAGCGGCACGGCGTGGCAGGCCGCATGTGACGACGTCGGATGGTTCGGAAAGGAATGGCCGGTCCGAAAGGTGACAGTGGACAATAGGAAATGGACTTTTTCGATGCGACATTGACGTTGTCCCTGGCCGTGTGCGGCGGCGGCTTGGCCTGGCGCGCTTGGCACTGGCTGCGTTTTTCCCTGGTAAGGCCCGCTCCCGGCGTGAGGGCGCGCCTGGGCGGTCTTCTGCGGGTGCTCGCGTCCCGGCTGGGCAACCGCGACATCTGGCCCACGCTCCTGAGTCTGGTCAAGGACGTGGGCCTGCAACTGCACCTCTTGCGGCTAAGCCGGCCGCGCTGGCTGATGCACGCTTGCATTTTTCTCGGATTCATGCCCCTGCTGTTGTTTCACGCCATGGACGGCGTTGTCTCCCGCGCCCTGTGGCCGGGGTACGAGCCCACCCTGGATCCCTGGCAAATGCTGCGCAATCTCTGCGGCGTCCTGGTGCTGCTCGGCCTTGGCACCGCCCTGGCGCGTAGGTTGCACATCAAGCGGTTGCGGCGCGTGAGTGCCGGCGGCGATTGGTTCGCTCTGGCCTTGCTGGCGGCCATCGTGGGCAGCGGCTTTGTCCTGGAGGCGGTGAAGATTCTCTCCCCCAGCGTGTTCGAGCGCATGGTGGCGGTGTATCTTCCGGTGGCCGACGAGCAGGAGGTCGAGGCGCTCCAGGCGTATTGGGCGGTGAAGTACGGGATGGTCTTTCCGGATGCCGGCCCCTACCCCGTGGAACTGGTCGCGGCCGGAGCCGAGATCGACCAATACAGCTGCGCCTCCTGCCACTCGCCGACCACATCGGCCTTTGTCAGCTATCCCTTGTCCCGCGCCCTGCACGGGAGCGCGCCGTGGCTGGACAGGATTCGCGCGGATTTAATTTTTTGGTATCTGCACTTCCTGCTGTTTTTTATCGGGGTGGCCTGGTTGCCCTTCGGCAAACTGCGCCACGTGCTGACCACGCCGCTGCAGCTGTTGGTGCGGCCCAAGGCCACGCAAACGCCCCCAAGTGGCGGGGACCCGGCGGTGCGTGATTTGGCTAGGGGTTTCGGCTTGGACGCCTGCACCCACTGCGGTGTGTGCAGCGTGCATTGCAGCGTAGCTCCCGTGTTCAGCGTGCTGGGCAACGTGACCATCCTACCGTCGGAAAAGCTGCGCGCCCTGCGTGGGCTCGACGCCGCCGGCGCGGGAAGCACCAGGAGCACCGCGCTGGCCGTGCTGGCCGAGGGCAGCTTCATCTGTACCGAGTGCTTTCGCTGCACCGAGCTGTGCCCCGCGCGTATCGACCTGCAAGACCTCTGGCTGGCCTCGAAGCAGGACTTGGCACTGCGGGAGCAGGCCGAACCCCACGGGTTGATGGTCCGGCGCACGGCGGCACAGTGGGCAGCGTTCTTTCGTGAATTCACGCCAGGTAGGGAGCAGGCTCCCTTATTGGGGGAGCCGAATCGTCCGCTGCATCTCACGGACCGACGCGAGACCTTTTGGCCGTGCATCCAGTGCACCACCTGCACCAGTGTCTGCCCGGTGGTGGCGGTGGCGGACGATCCGGTGCAAGAGCTGGACCTGACCCCGCAGCAGATCATGAACCTGTTGCGCATGGGACTCAAGGAGCTGGCCCTGGGCTCGCGCATGGTCTGGAGCTGCGTGACCTGTTACAAATGCCAGGAGAACTGCCCCCAGGGCATCAAGGTGGCCGACGTGCTCTACGAGTTGCGTAACATCGCGGCCGAGCGCCTGCGCCCAGGAATGAAAACGAATCCATGGCGGATCGACCCAGGGGAGGGGGCATGAGATACGCCTATTTCCCGGGCTGTAAGATTCCCTATCACCTGCCGCAGTACGGCAAGGCCACGCGGGCGGTTTGCGCGGCCCTGGGCATCGAACTGCTGGACGTGGAGTTCGGCTGTTGCGGCTATCCGGTGCGGCACAACAGCTTCGAGGCCTCGATGTTCGCGGCGGCGCGGAACTTCGCCCTGGCCGCCACAGTCGGGCTGCCCATCCTCACGCCTTGTAAGTGCTGTTTCGGCAACCTGCGACACGCGGTCTACTGGCTGCGGGAGAGCGAACCTCTGCGGACAGGGGTGGACGCGCTGCTGGCCAAAGAGGGGCTGCGGCTGCCGTTACTGGAGGATATGCGGGTGGTGCACCTGCTCACGGCCCTGGACCGGGGAGTGGGCCTGGAGGTCATAGCCGCGAAGGTGGCCCGCCCTCTGGGCGGGGTGGCGGTGGCCGCGCAGTATGGCTGTCATGCCCTGCGCCCCGGCTATGTGACCGGATTCGCCAATCCGCTTTCGCCGCGCATCTTCGAGCGAGTGCTTGGGGCCGCGGGCGCCCGGACCGTGGACTGGCCCCTGCGTCTGGAGTGCTGCGGCAACCCCTTGTGGGGGAAGAACGACGCCATGGCCGCGAAACTGGCCGGTCGCAAGCTCGCCGATGCCCGAAGCGCCGGCGCCGACCTGCTCTGCACGGCCTGCACCTACTGCCAACTCCAGTTCGACGTGCTGCGCGAGCGCTTGCCGGATCAGGAGGCGGCGCCCCCGTCAATCCTGTTGCCGCAGCTCCTGGGCGTGGCCCTGGGGTTGTCCGGGGTGGAACTGGGTCTGGATTGCAACCGCACCCCCGCGCGTCGGGTGTTGCGGGACTTGTGCGTCGACGTCCCCTGAGGCATAGCTGAGGGGGAGAGTGGCAATGATCGTTGGGCGGAATTCCTTCCACGGGATATCACGCAGTCAAGGAGACAGGCATGACGCAATACATCGGAGCCATTGACCAGGGTACCACCAGCAGCCGCTGCATCATCTTCGACCATGCAGGCCGCATCGTGGCCATGGATCAGATGGAGCACAGGCAGATATTTCCACAACCCGGCTGGGTGGAGCACGACCCCATGGAGATTTGGGAGAACACCGGCAAGGTCATCAAGGGCGCCTTGCGAAAGGCCGGCATCAAGGGCGCGGACCTGGCCGCCATCGGGGTCACCAACCAGCGCGAGACCACTTGCGTCTGGGACCGCAACACCGGAAAGCCCTACTGCAACGCCATTGTCTGGCAGTGCACCCGGACTCACGAGATATGCAAGACGCTCATTGAAGATGGGGGGCAGGACCGCTTCCGCGTCACCACCGGCCTGCCCGTGGCCACCTATTTCAGCGGCCCCAAAATCAAGTGGATTCTTGACAACGTGCCCGAGGCTCGCGAGGCCGTGAAAAAGGACCGTGCCCTCATCGGCACCATGGAGACTTGGATCATCTGGCAGCTCACGGGCGGTAGTCGCGGGGGCGCGCACGTCACCGACGTGACCAACGCCAGCCGGACCATGCTCATGGACCTGAAGACTCTGCAATGGGACGAGGAAATTTGCGGCATCCTGGGCGTGCCCATGGGCGCGTTGCCGCGCATCGTGCCCTCCAGCGATGCTGATTCCTGGGGTCCGACCCTGGAGGACGGCCCCGTGGGCGCCCGCGTTCCCGTGTGCGGCGCCCTGGGCGACCAGCAGGCGGCCCTGGTGGGGCAGACCTGTTTCAAGGTGGGCGAGGCCAAGAATACCTACGGCACGGGTTGTTTCCTGTTGTTGAACACCGGAGAGACCCCGGTGCCCTCCACCCAGGGGCTGATCACCACCGTGGCCTACCATATCAGCGGCAATAAGCCGGTCTATTGTCTGGAGGGTTCCATCGCCATCGCCGGCGCCCTGGTGCAGTGGGTGCGCGACAACCTGAACCTGATCAACAGCGCGCCGGAGATCGAGGAACTGGCCGCGGCCGTGGAGGACAACGGCGGGGTCTACTGCGTGCCGGCCTTCCAGGGGCTTTTCGCCCCTTACTGGCGGCCGGATGCCAGGGGCGTCATCGTGGGGCTGACGCGCTACGCCAACAAACACCATCTGGCGCGCGCCGTGCTCGAAGCCACCGTGTACCAGACCAAGGACATCGTGGAGGCCATGAACAAGGACTCGGGCGTGGACCTGCGCAAGCTCAAGGTGGACGGCGGCATGGTCATGAACGACCTGCTGATGCAGCTCCAGGCCGACGTGCTCGACGTGCCCGTGATCCGGCCCATGGTCTCGGAGACCACCTGCCTTGGGGCAGCCTACGCCGCGGGCATGGCCGTTGGCTTCTGGAGCAGCCTAGACGAGCTCAGGGAGCGTTGGGCCGTGGACAAGGTCTGGGAGCCCAAGATGCGACCCGAAGCGCGCGAAAAAGGCTACGCGGGCTGGAAAAAGGCCGTGCGACGCACCCTGGACTGGGTGGAGTAGCCCCGCACTCATCCCAGGCAGAGGATTTCGTAGCTGTCGCCGGTGAGGCACTTGCCGCCCGCGGCGGTGACCTCGAAGGTGTTTTCCACGCCCACCATTCCCACACCGGGGATGCCCATTTTCGGCTCCAGGGCCAGGACCATGCCCTCGGCCAGGGGTTCGTCGAAGCCCTTGGCCAGGACCGGGTACTCGTCGATATGCAGGCCGATACCGTGCCCCAGGAAGGGGACCTTGTTGCCCCCCAGGCCCATGAAGCCTTCCTGGTAACCGGCCTGCTCCGCACGCTGCATGGCTTCGGCGTACAGCCGGCTGGGAACGGCACCGGGCTTGAGTTCCCGAGCCAGGAAGTCCTGGGTTTCCACGCAGAAGTCGTGGGCCGCGGCGATCGCGGCAGGCAGGGAATCGCGGCTCCCGCTCCAGTATACTTGCGTCTTGTCGGTCTGGTAGCCCTCGATGCAAAAGCCGATGTCGCAGGTCAGGGGCTCGCGCTCCTGCCAGATCTTGCCGGCATAGCCCATGAAGGGCACGGCCGGGTGCTCGCCCATGAGCCCCACAGGGCCGTTGTACCGGCTGGGGTAATTGGCGCTCTCGCCCGCGGATACGTGACCCAGGAAGATCTCCTCGCCCGGGCTGCTCATGCGCATCAAGCCGGCGTGCCCCAACGAAAAAAAGACCTCCCAGGCCTTGTGGGATATTTGGCGCTCGTTCAGACCGGGGGCGATCATGGTCGGCAGCAACTCGTACAGGCCCTTGTAATGGCGCTCCCCGGCGAGACGGAGCTTGACCAGTTCCCAGGGGGTTTTCACGGCCCTGGTCTCGTTGAGCACGTTGTCGCCTGGGATCAGGGTTTGCCCCTTAAGCCGTGAGGCGAGCAGTGTGCCCAGGCTCCAGGGGATGCCGCCCATCTCCACCGCCACGGCCTCGTTGCCCGGCGTGGGCAGGGGCGAGCCGGCCTCCGCCAGCAAGGGAGGCAGGTCGGAATAGGAACGGAAGGGCAGGACATGGGGCACGGCGCTTTCCATCCTGGCGCGCTCCAGCCCCTTGCGGCAGAGCAGGACCGGATCGCCCTGCTGGGGCAGCCAGAGTACGCCGTTACCCAGGGTGCCAGCGAGGTAATAAATGGTGACGGGATGCAGCGCCAGGATGCCCACGGCGTGGGGCAGGCGTTGGGCCAGGATGGCGCGGCAACGTTGGTGCCTGGATTCCAGTTCGGGGGCCGGAATGGTCTCGATGACCGGTATGTGCATGGCTGCTCCTCGGGGCGCGCGTCAGGAAGATGCTTCGCGTCGACGTCGGCCGTTGAAGGGAAAGAAATTGATCAGGCCCTTGACCACTGCGATGATCTTCTCCCTGTGCCTGAGCATGATCAGGGTCAGGACATTGTAGAGAATGGCCATGGAAAACAGCACCATGGCGTTGTAATACACGGTATCCACGGTCTTGTTGGTAAAGGGGATGACCTTCTCGCGCACGAACATGGGGTAGGCGTATCCCAGTTGAGTCTTGGGCAGCGCCAGGTCGATGTCGGCGTTTTCAGGCAAGCGCTTCTCCAGGTATTGCTTCATGCGGTTTTCGCCCACGCTCACGGCGTCGTGCACGTTCTTGTTGCCATAGACGTACTTGTACTCGCCGCGGAAGCGTTCCAGCTCGTTGGTCAGTTCGCGTTCCCGATTCTCGAAAGCTTGCTGTCCGTAAAGTTCGATGTAGCTCTCGCGGGCGTACTTGAATCTCTTGAGCTGGTCCAGGAGTTTGTCGTGGGTGGAGTCGTAGCTGTTCCTGGTCTCCTGCAGCACCAGCAGTCCTTCGTAGGCCCAGCGCGAGGGCATGATCTGACAGACTTCCGGGATCGGGCTCTCCTCGAAAAACGTGAGGTTGATGTTCATTTTTTCGTATTCGATGAGCGCGCCCCCGAGGATGATCTGGGGGATGAGTATCAGTGGGACGATGTTCAAGGCGGCCTTGGACGAAAGCCTGGGGATGGAGGAGATGAACAGGCCCGTGGAGATGGCGGTGAAGGAGAGCAGGCCGAGGCTGAGCAGATAGGAGAAGTAGAGCTCCTTGACCTCCATGAGCAGGAACCCCAGGCCGATGAACAGGGCGTTCTGCAGGATGGCGAAGACCATCAGCACGCCCATCTTGGAGGCCAGGTAGCTGCGGTGGGTGATGTTGAGCATGCGCTCGCGCAGGAACAGAGCCGTGTCGCCGATGATCTCGTCCACACTGTTGGTCATGCCCAGAAATGCGGAAACGATGACCGCGACGAACAGAAAGGTCCGGAAGAGGTCGTTGGTGTACAGGGTATAATCGCCGGTGGGCGAGTATTTGAGGATGAAGCCCACGCCCGCGCCGAGGAGGGGCGCCTCCAGAAAGGTGATCAGCAGGTTGGAGCGGTCGCGGAATTTGTTGGTGAAGTTGCGCTTGAGCAGGGTCAGGAACTGGGTGAAGCGCTCCTGGCTGGTGATGACGCGCTGTGGCGGGAGGTTGTCCCGGGTGGGCAGCTTGACGTTGCTGAACCAGGAAGACACGACTCTGCGCCGGTATTGGAGTTTCCAGTACTCGGGGGAATACTTGCGCTCGCCCAGCACCGCGCCGTCGATGTCCTGCAGCGAATCCTCCAGGCTGTCCAGGAGGATGTTGGGCTGTACGGTCTTGCAATGGGGGCACTCCACCTCCACGTTCTCGCCGCTTTGCGTGGCCTCCATGTGCCGTTTGAAGTACTCCAGCCCGGAGTAGGCCGTACCGTAGTACGCCATGCGCCCCCCGTGGTCCAGGAGGATGACCTTGTTGAACATCTTGTAGAGCTTGGAGCCGGGCTGGTGGATGACCACCACCACGATCTTTCCGCTCATGGTGATGCTGGCGAGGAGTTCGAGGATCTTCTCCGAGTCCTTGGAGGAGAGCCCCGAGGTAGGTTCGTCGAGGTAGAAGATCTCGGCGTCCGAGAGCAGTTCGAGGCCGATGTTCAGGCGTTTGCGCTCCCCGCCGGATAGGGTCTTTTGCGTGGGCTGCCCCACGCGGGAGTGGGCTTTTTCGGTGAGGCGGATTTTGTCCAGGACGTGATCGATGCGCGCGTCGAGTTCCTCCTCGGTTTTTTCCGGGAAGCGCAGCCTGGCATGGTAGTAGAGGTTTTCGCGCACCGTGAGGTTGGGCAGCAGCAGGTCGTCCTGCGGCACGTAGCCGAAATAGTCCTTGAGGAGGTGGTACTCCTCGTGCAGGTCGTGGTGGTCCACCAGAACCCTGCCCGAGTTGGGCCGGGTGAGGCCGCTGATGACCGAGAGCAAGGTGGACTTACCGCAGCCGCTGGGGCCCATGATGCAGACGAGTTCTCCGTATTCGATCTCGAAACTGACGTCGTCCAAACCCAGGGCGCCGTCCTCGAAGGTGTGGGACAGGGACTCGGCCACGAGCTTGCGGAAGCTGAACACGGAGCGCCGAAACACGCCCGATTCCTGGTCCAACTCGATGAAGTGGTCGTGCAGGAACAGGGTGTCGCCTTGGCTGATTTCCTGACCCGAGGCGATGACCTTGCCGTTGCAGTAAATTTGGTAGGGGCAGGAGCCCTGTTCGAAGAGCAGTTTGTCGTTGCGCTTGCGGATGGCCGCGGTCCAGCGCTCGGGTAGGGTGTCGTGGATGAAGAAGTCGGCCTTGATGTCGTTGCTGATGCGGTAGCTGGCGCGTTGGGGCGTGATGGTGAACTCGCCGCGCGAGGAGAGGTAGTAGAAAGCCTCGCGCAGGTCCAGCCGGAAGCCGTTGATGTAGACTTCGTCGTTGAGATTCGCGCGCACGGTGCCGCGCAGTCGCACACGGTTGTGGGCGATGACGGCGTCGGGGTCAAGAGCGGTCAACTCGATGAGTGAACTTTTGATGTCCAGGCGCAGCAGGCTGCGGGTGGAGCTGTCGTGGGAAAACACGAGTTCCAGCTCGTTCTGCTCCACATGGAGGGATGCTTGCAGGTTGTTGACCTTGTTGCGGAAGTAGACAATGAGATCCTGGAAGCGGAGGCTGTAGTCGTTGATGCGGATGGGGAAATGCTGGGAAAGACGGTAGGAGAAATTTTTCTTGAGGCTGTTTCCCTCGACGATCACCTTGTGCAGGTCGTTCTTGGCGGTGATGCAATAGAGGTTGTGGATGCGGTAGACCACGAGTTGCAGTCCCGGATAGGGGAGCCAGACATCCGCGGTCTCCGGGTCGCTGTTGATGTTCAGGGCCATGATGGTCGCGGCGTTACGCTGCTCGGGCGATGCCTGGCGCAGGCCGAAGGAATGCTCGATGAACAGCAGGTCCTCGGGGATGACCTGTAGGAGATTGGCGAGGTTGCGTGCCGCTTCCACCTCCGATTCCTGCACTCCGTCCGAGTTCAGGAATTCATAGATGCTCAGCAGGCAAAAGGCCTTTTCCTGATAGTTGAGTCGGGAGTTGAGGGAATCCGCCAGCTCGTGGATATCCGCGGCCAGGCTCAATTCCTGGTCAAATCGAGAGCAAAAATAGTCAGTGATGTCTTCAGGATAGAGTGTAGCATAATAGGCGCGAACAAAAGAGCGCTTTTCCTGCCCCACGCCGCCGCCGTCGCGGGCGATAACGGCGAATGCCCGCAGCATGTGCATGGCCAAGCTGTTTTCCAGGGCCCGACGGCTGGAACTGGTGAGAGTGCTGTCCTTCATGGGGTGGGAAAGAATTCATGGGCGAACTCCCTGACCCGAGGGGAGTTCGCCCTGGAAATAAAAGTTGCGGTTTCAGGCACTATTTGAAGCCGGAGATGAGAAACCAGTAGCCGCCATGTTCTTCGCAGTCCGCCATGGTCACTTTGATGTGGTAGATACCGCTCCATTCGGCAAGGTAGGTGATCTCTGCCTGGGGCTCGTGCATGATGTTCGCGGTCACCAGTTCCCAGTTCTCGTCGTAGACGCGTAATTGCACTGCAAAAACAGTATCATCCCCGCCCACGTAGAAAAAATACTCGTTGTTGGCCGAGAGCTGGGTGTCGAAATAGTAGGACTCGCCCTTGCCCAGCTTGCCCAACAGCAGTTCCTCGCGGATGTGGAAGCCGTCCTCGCTGTAAACGTCCATGGCCTCGTAGGCCAGGTCCCGGGCTTCGAGCCGATCCGCCTCGCTGTTCTTGGCCGCGAGCAGGCAGCACGCGGCAATCGCCGCGAGCAAGGCCAGTGACCATACGTGCCTGTGCATGTGGCTATCCCCTTTCGATAAGGTTCACCAGCTCTTGGCTGATGATGTGCAATTGCTCGATGTTATCCTGGGGAACGGGGTTTTTATACCCCACATCCACGAGGCGTTTGATCTCGGGCAGTTTGGCCTTTAGTTCCATGACAGCCGCGCCGTCCTTGCCGTCGTCCTTGAGGTCGCGCAGCTTTGTCTCGAAATACTCGACAAGCCTGGGCTGGTAGAGGACGGAGGAGGCGATGGGGTCGTAGCGCTCGGAAAGGACTTTCGTCGTGGCGCGCAAGCCTTCGAGCCAGCCGCCGGCGCTCACGAGCAAGGCAACGTCCTGGTCTCCCAGGCGTCTGATTTCCGCCATGACATCCTCGCGCAGGGTCTCCAACTCCCGGTGCAGTTCGTGCCACTTGCCCTGTTTGGAGAGGTCCTCGAAAACCTTGCCCTTGTCTAGGATCGTCTCGCGCACGAGCAGTTCCTCGGCCAGGGTGATGATCACCACGATCATCTCGCCGAGCTTGGATTTGTCCTTGGCCTGGATGGCCAGGAAGCCGTCGGCGGAGCGAACGCCGAGGTTCAGCGCGCGCAGGTAGTTGTCGTTGTAGTCGTATTTCGGGGAGAAGGAGGCGGCCTGAGTCCAGTCTGTCTTGCCCAGCTTGTCCAGGGAGACGAAGATTTCAGAGGGGGATGGCAGCAACAGTCTGTCGGAAAACTTGTCTTTTTCCTCGTCGCTGAGGGCACTGCCGTCAGCGAGGCCAGTGGCGAAGGAAACTAAAAGCAGGACAGCGGATAACACAATATAGCGCAGACACACATTCATGGTCCATCTCCGTTTGTTAAGGTACGGGAAGGCCGTCGCTTGCAGCCCATTCGCGACGCACGTTATGCTACTTTGAAACGCTTTTCAAGAAAGCCATGGTCTAAATCCAGCGATCGGACACGGTTTTCAAGCCCGTAAAAATGGGATAGAAGCAGGGAATACAGCGCGGCATCAGCAACCCCCAGCAAATCGGCATGCCGGGCAAATCCAGCCGGTGCTGCCGGAATTATGAACAAAAACAAGTCACTGGAACACACATTTGGCGACGGCGAGGCTTTTGTCTGCCAGCGTTGCGGCGAATGCTGCAAGGGCGGTGGAGGTATCGTGCTGGCGGATCGGGACGTGCGGCGATTGGCCTCGCATCTCGGGCTCTCGCCCCAAGCCTTGCTGGAGCGTTATTGCGAGACGCGCGGGGATAAACAGTATCTCCAAGCAGGAGCGGACGGATACTGTGTCTTTTTCGCCCAGGGGTGCGCGGTGCAATCGGCCAAACCGGATATCTGCCGCGCGTGGCCCTTTTTTCGGGGAAACATCGAGGATCGTCTCAGCTGGGAGATGGCGCAGGATAGTTGCCCGGGCATCGTGCGCGATACCACGCACATGCTCTTTGCCGCCCAGGGCAGGCGCTTTCTTCGGGAAGAGGGGTTGCTGCACGCCGACGCGGACAAGGGGCCGCGGGCCTTGTGTTTCGACGAGGACGGCACGAAGATCTGAATCTGGGGCGCGCACCTGGAACCACCGTGAACATCAAGGAATGTTACCGCATCCTCCGGGTCAAGGAGGGCGCCGGCATCGAAGAGATCAAGCGTGCCTTCAGGGCCATGGCCTTCAAGCTGCATCCCGACTTGAATCCCGATGACCCCCACGCCGCGCGCCATTTTCAGCGGATCAACGAGGCCTATGTCCTGCTCAAGCAACATAATGAAAACACGCACACGCAGCCGGGGCCCGACTCTCACCAAGGCAGGGACGAGTCCGCGCATGAAAAAAGGGAGCACGCGACATCCGGCAGGAAAGAACGTACCACCACCTCGCCGCCAGGAAACGCGACCGGCCCGACTCGCGCCTCCGGGGAGCGAAATCGGCAAACGACCGCCGACCAAACCCCAGGCGCGCCTCCAGGGCGGGAAGACGTCCTGCACGAGATCCTCAAGGATCCCTTCGCGCGTCAGGTCTTTGAGGACATCTACAGCCAGATCCGGCGCAGCGACGGCAAGGAGCTGGTCAAAACCCACCGGGCCTTGGGAAAAAGGAAACTCCATTTCCAATGGGGCGACAGCAAATTTGAACTGGACCTGAGCGAAGGGGTCTGGAACGGAACCAAGGCCTTCATGCGCTCCTGGCTGGATGAGCGGCAGACGGTCTATCTTCCGCCCATGCAGTTGCGACCGGGAACCCGGTTGCGCCTGCAGGTCAGGCAAGGCTGGAGTGGCAAGAAGGTCTCGGTCGAAGTGACCTTGCCCCGCGATTACGTCACGGGGCGTGCAGTACGGCTGAAAGGACTGGGACGCAAGATCGGCCCGCTCGTGGGCGATCTGTACGTACATCTCATGGCGCGGTGATGGCAAGGAAGGCTACTGCCGCAAGGAAGACGATGTAGCATGAATCATATCGACAGCTTATATATTCATCTCGATCCGTTTTTCATCTTTATGTTTCGACTGCCTGGAAACGCCTATGTCGGATTCGCCCTAGGACTCATCTGGCTCGCGTTTCTTGTGACACTGCTTGGTGAACTCACCATGGCAGGGGTCTACCTCTTGAACAAGAAGTACTTCCTTGCCCATAAACGCGAGATGGTCAGCCACCTGAATTTATCTCTGAAAGCCCTTGCCGCCAAGGACAAGCAGAGCTATTCGGCGTGCAACACCATTGCCAACGAGGCCTTTGGAAAGAATTTTTTCTCCGGAATCGCCCTGTTCGCCTCCTCCTTGTGGCCTGTGCCCTTCGCGCTGGGATGGTTGGAGTTTCGCTTCGGCAATGTCGACTTTTCGCTCCCGCTCATAGGTGTTGTCGGCACTGCATTTTTGTTTATTCCGGTATATATCGGCATGCGAATCGTGTTTTCCAAGGTTAAAAAGTATCTTCCGTTCTTCAGCTACATGCACCGCATGTTGAAAAAACAGAATGCGGATGAAGAACAAATGATGACGTACATGGACATAGTGCAGCAGGACGAGAATAACAAGGATGGCCGGTGATCAACTTCCGGAGACGGCAATGCCCCGCACTTGCAGTGTCTCCCGGAGACGTTGCATGTCATTGGGCCCCAACAGCACGTAGGTCTCACCAGCTTTCAAGCAGAGCACCTGTTTTTTGTTGGTGAGCACAAGCGCTTCTCCCCCTCCCTGGAGAGAATAGGTGCCTGACAGATAACCTCCAAAGCGCATGATCCGTTTGTCTTCCTTTGAGTGCAGACGTTTGTCCGCCTTGATGTCCGTGATGAAGGCGCGTTCAATGGCGGAATAGGGATAAGCCGCCTCGAGGAATGGTGGAGCCATGATCTGGAGCCCATCGTCGGTGAGGACGATGGATGCGCGTTGCGTGTTGACGTAGAGCATGTACCAATAAAACAGTCCAAAGGGGGTGCCCACCGCGATGAGACAGATGGCTGTCCAGATGAAGCCTGATCTGAAGCTCCAGGCCACGGCTGCCGCGACCAGGGCCAGGATCAGGAAGAAGATGACAAGCACGGGGCGGGACATTGAAATCTGAAATCTCTCTTCCATATCTAGGCCTTCTTCCTTATGAATTCCTGGCTTGATTCATTGCCGTCCCTACAGTAGACTTGTGTAAAAAAGGAAGCAACGATCGTGTCCCCCGCGCCTGGATTCAATTGGAGTGGTTTGTTTTGGCGGCGAGTTGCCTGGATGCACGCACCTAGCACGTCCGCGCACGGATTCCAACACCTTTGTCGACACCGGTCGAGGCGGGCGTGATGTCCAGCCCTGCCACGGAGCGTGTCGTTCCGGCACCCCATCCTTCACCCGGAGCCCATGGCCGCAAGCCCCCCGTATTGGGCGAGTCTCATGGTCTGCTGTATCGTTTGGCCGCCTTCATCCTCTTGCTCTGCATGCCGCTGCCGGGGTGTTCCGAGGAGCCTGCCACTTCCGTGGATTTTACCGATGTGCTCAGGAGTACGGTGAGTAGTACCCAGGAGCGGGCGATCACCTTCGCCTACCTTCCGCAATACTCCCATACGGTTTCTTTCGAACGCCAGCGGCGGTTGGTGGAATACTTGCGCAAGGAGACCGGGCTCCCCATCCGACAACTGTTTCCCGACACCTTTGACGAGCATGAGAAAATGGTCAATCGGGGGGAGATCGACATCTCCTTTTCCAATCCCTTCGTGTACATCAAGATTGCCAGGCATGGGGCCAGGGCCTTTGCCCGGGCGGTCAATCTTTCCGGCAAGCCGGAGTTTCACGGGCAGTTGATCTGTCGCGATGACAACGAGGAGATCAGGACCATCGAGGATTGCAGGGGCAAGAGCTGGATCGCGGTGGATCCCACATCCGCGGGTGGGTACCTGTTCCTTCTTGGCCTTTTTCACGACCATGGCCTGCATGTCGAGGATTTTTCCGATCTGGTTTTCGCCCCAGGACCGGGAGGGAAACAGGAAAAAGTGGTGCTTTCGGTTTTTACGGGTCTCTACGACATCGGTTCCGTGCGCGACGGCACGTTGGAACTCCTCGAGGGGAAAATTGATTTGAGCCAGATCCGGGTTATTGCTGAATCGCCCCCCTATCCCAGCTGGTTGTACGCAGCGCGTAAGGACTTGCCGCAGCCCATCGTGGACAGGATTGCCACGGCCATGTTCAAGCTCGACATTAGCAATCCTGCTGATGCCGAGATTCTCAATGCGGCACGGGTGAGTGGATATATCCCGTCTCAGGACTCTGATTATGATTCCATACGTGATCTGGTGTCTAAGTTGAATCTTTTCTGAGAAGTCAATACTTCGATCATGCGGCTTTTCTATAAACTCAGGTTCCGAACCAAGCTCATTCTTGGAATAAGTTGCATTGTTGTCTTCATTGCACTTCTTTTGTCGTACGTCATTACAAGAATGGCTTCCGAAGCGCTTATCGAGGAGAACAAGAAACGTGGCCGTGTGCTCACGGAGAATCTCTCTGTCCGCGTTGCCGACTCCATGCTCGCGGAAGACCTTCTGCGTCTGAAGAACATGGTCGATGAGTTGGTGCAGGTTGACGACATCGAGTATGCCTTCATACTCAACAGCCAGGGAAGCGTCATGGTGCACAGCTTCAGCATGGGCTTCCCGAGGCAGCTCATCACGGTACACGAAACTCCTGAGCAGGGTGTAAGCATCATGCTCCTGGATACGGGATATCAACGGATATATGACTTCGCCGCTTCGGTGATCATCTCCGAGCATACGTTTGGATCGGTGCACATCGGTCTTTCTCGCACGAAAATCCAGGAGGTGGTCAACAAGCTTGTCTTGACCATCATGAGTCTTTCCGGGGGCGCGTTGGTGCTGGCGATCATCGTCAGCGCCGTGTTCGGCCGGCAGGTGACGCTCCGCCTGAACCAGCTCAGGGAATATGCAGAGGAGGTGGTGAAAGGAAACCTCGACATGCAGACCGGACCCGCGTTGAAGAAGAACTGTTGGGAGATCATGAATTGCGATCTGCCCCAGTGCCCGGCATATGGTGATGAGCGACGCCGTTGTTGGTATCTTGCGGGGACCCTTTGCCCCGAGTGCGACGAAGGGTCGGTCCAGGAAAAACACGAGTCCTGCAAAGGCTGCAGGGTCTACAGAATGAATAAGGGAGACGAGATCCAGGATCTTGCCGAGACCTTTGATGTCATGGCCCTGAGCCTCAAGATGCATCTCGCCGAGCTGAAGGAAGCGGAAGGGGTGCTCATCCGGCAGAAACAGCTCATGGGCACGATTCTCGACGTCACCCCGGACTTTGTATGTTTGATGGATGAACAGCTAGTCTACCTTGCGGTCAACAAGGCCTATGCCGAATTCGTGGACATGGAACCGTCCGAGATAATCGGGAAGAAAGATGCGGATATCTTTCCCCAGGGTGCTCACTATGCAACTATGAGTGCCGAAAGTCGTGAAGTAGTTCAAACCGGGAACACACTGCATCAAGAGATCCATTTCACCAAGGACGGACAAGAATTCTGGCTGCATGTCGTCAAGGTCCCTGTGTACGACAGATCCGGGAAGATCATCGGCCTGTTGCGGACGGCGCGGAACATCACACAGCTCAAGCAGTTCCAGGCGCAACTCATTCAGTCGCAGAAAATGGAATCCGTGGGCAAGCTCGCGGGAGGGGTCGCCCATGAAATCAACACGCCCCTCGGTGTAATCCTTGGTTACGCGCAACTCCTGCAGGAAGATGTTCCCGAGGGGAGTCAAATCAAGAAGGATCTTGCCATAATCGAGAAACAGGCCAAGGTCTGCCGCAAGATCGTGGCCGATCTGCTCGGGTTTTCCAGGCAGACCGAAAGTGCCAAACGCGATATCTGCTTCAACAACACCATCATGGAAGTGGTCTCCCTTGTGACGCACACCTTTTCGCTGGACAGGGTGAGCATTGTCATGGATCTGGACGACCGACTTCCGGTTATCAGTGCCGACCCGGAAAAACTGAAGCAGGTCTGGATCAATCTCCTGAACAACGCCCGAGACGCCATGGACAACGGCGGCGTTATTTACCTTAAAAGCAGATTGAACAGCCCGCGACAAACAGTTACTGTCTGGCTGGCTGATTCGGGCATGGGAATCGCCAAAGACGACTTGAAGAAGATTTTCGATCCGTTTTTCAGCACGAAGCCCGTGGGCAAGGGGACGGGATTGGGGCTTTCCGTCTCCTTCGGGATCATCGAGGATCATGGCGGCGCCATATATGCCTTGAGCCCGGCACCTCGGGAGTTGCATCCGCGCGGGGCACCCGGAATGCAACTCGACGAGGGCATTGTCATGGGGCCGGGCACTGTCTTTGTCGTCGAACTCCCTCTGGATTACGAGGGCACGGGTAACAATGACAATTCCAGGGGTTTGGAATGAGGAGAATCCACAATGGCGAATATTCTCGTACTTGACGACGTATTGGACGCGGTCATGCTCATCAAGCGGATATTGGAGCGCCGGGGTCACGATGTCGTCACGTTTACGGAAGAAGAGGAAGCGTTGGAGCATGCGCGGAAGCACCAGGTCGACTTGGCCATTCTCGATATAAAACTCAAGAAAATGACAGGTGTGGAAGTTCTTGAAGAGTTGAAAAAGATACGTTCATCCATCAAGGTGATGATGCTCACCGGGTACCCTACCCTGGAAACCGCACGGGAGACAGTGCAGCTGGGCGCCAACGAATATTGCGTGAAACCCATCGATAAAGACGAACTCGAGCGAAAGGTGGAAGAGGTGCTTTCCATGTAGTGCAACCCTTGAGGGTATCCCACAGTGTATCTCAAGCATCTTTTCAAGTATTGGACGTATCAGGTCTTTTCCCCAGGGGTGTTGTTGCGTGAAAAATATAATGCATTCAAAACATTGTTGCGTCATGACGACATCGGCCTGGAAATTATCGCGGATCTCGAAGAGATTTTCTACGGTCGTGTAAATGCCGATTGGGCGCGTATAGAGTGGCTTTACTCCAAACTCAGCAATTCCACACGGGCCATGGTCGAGCAGTTGGGATTGATGCGCCCCGCGCGCTATCTCGACCTTATGGATTATTTCCGAAAAATTGACTTCTATATCCGCCTCGCTCTCGATCTTCCCAAACCGGACCCAGGGCCGCCCTATATCCTGGCACTGGAAGAGGCCGAGGCTCATCCGCTGCTTACGGGGGGGAAGAGCGCGAATCTTTCCGCCGCGGCAAGGTTGCCCGGCATTGTGACCCCCAAGGGCATCGTGATCACGGTCAATGCATTTCACTATTTTGTGGAGGCAAATGAGCTTCGCTCCCGTCTGGATAAGTTGTTAAGGCAACTCGTTCTGCATGAACCGGAAAGCATCGAGGAAGGTGCCGCTGCCCTGCAAGCCTGCATAATGCAAGCTGAATTTCCGGAGATACTGGTACGGGATATCCTGGCAGCGACGTCGGACCTCATCGCGGCGCTTCCCGTTGACGAACCACGTCTCGCTGTGCGCAGCAGTGCATTGGCGGAAGACGGAGAAATATCATTTGCAGGCCAATATGCCAGTGTACTTGACGTCCACCCCAAGGATATTCTGCAGGCGTACAAGAATGTCCTTGCCAGTAAGTATTCCGCAAAGGCGTTAACGTATAGGATTTGTAATGGCTATGCCGACCAGGAAACGCCCATGGCCGCTCTGGTCATGCCCATGGTCAACGCACTGTCCGCAGGAGTTGTTTATACTCTTGAGCACGATACCTCCACACGTGGGGCGGCTCTGTGTATCTATTCGGTGCCGGGCCAGGGCCGCATGCTCGTGGACGGCAGCGTGCGACCGCAAAGGCATTGTTTCGATCGCAACACCCTGACTGATCGGGAAGATGCGGGAGTTGCGCCGGCCACCACTGAACAGGGAATGGGAGAGGGGCAAGTACCGTTACGCTCCTTGGTCCTCCAGGCCTTGGATATCGAACGTCGATTCGGTGTGGCGCAGGATATTGAATGGGCCATGGATGCGGCCGGGACGGTAAATATACTGCAAGCGCGCCCCTTGCTGAATGAAAACGAAGAACAGGAGACGAGGGCCGGAAGCGCGGCCACGGAGGGTGAGGCCCCATCCAACGCCACGGAAGTTCCTCTCTTCAGCGGGGGAGAATGCGCCAGCCATGGAGTTGGCGCCGGACCGGTATTTCACCTGAGTTCCGTCATTGATGTCGGGTCCATTCCTCAGGGAGCGGTGCTGTTCGTGGCGACACTCTCTCCATCGCTCGCCCGCGTTGTCGAGCGGGTTGCAGCCGTTGTCTCCCGTTCCGGAAGCAGAGCCAGCCATTTTGCTTCAGTAGCTCGGGAGCATGGTCTTCCCGTGCTGGTTGGTGTGGATGACCCGTTTGCCTTTTGTGCCGTCGGAGAAGAACTGACGGTGGATGCAACGGGTTGCAGGATTCTCCGAGGCGTGGATGCGGCGCTTGTCGCGCAGGGTTCGGCGCGGCGGGTCAGGAAGAGTTCGCCGGTTTCCAGACGGTTGGACAAGACCATGCCGTATATCTCGCGATTGACGTTGACCGACCCCGAATCGTCCTGGTTCTCACCGGACAATTGCAAGTCATTGCATGACATCGTGCGATTCGTTCACGAGAAGAGCGTCGCTGAGATGTTCTCTCTCGTGGGTAAGGCGGGCCGTGGTCTGTCCCAGGCCAAGAAGCTGAAATCCCAGATTCCGGTCTCGATTTATCTGCTCGATCTCGGAGGGGGCTTGTTCGAGACGGCCAAGGGCAAGGACGAAGTCAGACCGGACGACATACAGAGTCTTCCCATGTGGGCCTTCTGGTTCGGTCTTTCCGCCGAGGATGTGCAGTGGAACAAGAACCTGCTGCATGTCGATTGGGAGCAGATGGATCGTATCGCCGCCGGATTATTCAAGCACGATTCCCAAATCCTTTCGAGTTACGCAGTGATTTCGAAGGACTATATGCACATGATGATCCGCTTCGGCTATCATTTCTCCGTGCTTGACGCCATATGTGGAAGCGAGAGCAAAAACAACTATATCAATCTACGCTTCAAGGGCGGAGGTGCAGAGTTTGGAAAACGTGTGTTGCGCCTCGAGTTCCTGAAAGCCGTTCTCGAACATTTCGACTTTTCGGTAAAGATTCGCGGTGATCTTCTGGACGCCGCCCTTGCGCGAGAAACCGAAAGTACGACACAAAAGCGTCTGGCCTCCATCGGGTATCTCCTCGCACGGACCAGGCTCATGGACATGGCGATGCAGGATCAGGATCATGTACAGAAGCTTGTGCAGGAATTCATAGAACGTCTCCAACAATAATTCCATTCAACAATGGCAAATCCAGCCGCTGCATACAAGCTGAATTGGGTCACGGAAAATCTCGCCGTGGGATCCGCGCCCATGTCCTATGAACAGCTACGCTCGCTGCACGAGCAGGGGGTAAACGCCATTCTGAACCTCTGCGCCGAGTTTTGCGATCTGCATTCCATCGAAGAGAGCCAAGGCTTCGAAGTCTACTATCTTCCTGTCCCTGACGAGGAGGCTCCGGAACTGGCTGAACTTGAGCGCGCCTTGGAGTGGCTGGACGAGGCCATATACCTGGGCAAGAAGGTGCTTATCCATTGCCGGCATGGCATCGGTCGTACAGGCACGATGCTCAACGCCTATCTTTTACGCCGAGGGCTTGGGCACAAGCTGGCGGGAAAGAAGCTCAAAGGATTCAAGTCCAAGCCAAGTAACTTCGACCAGTGGTGGACCATCCGCAAGTACGGGCGTAACAGCAAACGGCTGACAGTGCGCGAGCCGTCACTCGAGTTCAAGCATCTCGTCGACCTGACCCCTTTTTTCGACGACTACGAAACGCTCGTGGACCAAATCGAGCGGTACAACCTGGAACACGAGGCGGGTCCTCCTTGCGGCGACGGAATTCCGAGCTGTTGTCAGACCGCGGTACACGTGCAACTCGTGGAGGCGGTGTATCTCAGCCAGCGCATGAATGTGTGCCTGAGCAGCAAGCAACGGCTGGAACTCATCGAACGCGCGGTTGCCTGTTCCAAACTGGAGCGTCAGGCCCAAGCCGAACTGGAGGCCTTGGGTGTCGACGGCAGCGGAAAGTACTGTCTCTCCAGGGTCGGCGCCTCATGCCCTCTGTTGGACGGCTCCCACTGCCTGCTTTTTACCCACAGACCTTTGCAATGTCGTACACACGGGTTGGCGACGCAGGACAAGGAACGAATTTGGAACACGAAAATCGCTCCGGCCTTGGAAGTGATATCCAGACAATTGTACGTCGCCTTTCTTTCCTGCTTCCCCGGTGGGGGAGTGCCGGCGTTCCCCCTTTCCGAAGTGGTTTCAGGTCGCTATGTACAGCGCTTTTTTCATTGCATGCTCCGTCAATCCCAGGTCACCGGGTTCACCGCGAAATAGGCCTCCCGATGCGAGAGACAGCCGCACCAGCGGCGAGTCAGCCAGACAGTCCGTCGTGGCATCGTGTCTGCGCCCAGGATTGAAATGGCATCCAGTGTCATCAGCGCAAGGAATCGATCTCCAGTATTTTGCCGCAGGACGGACAGAAGAAGACGCGCCCCCCGCTGAAATGATGCAACACCCAAAATATTGGTTTCCATGTCGCACTATGCGTGTTGAACTGAACCAGGATCCTGGCCCCGCATTCGCAGTATCGTTCTTGCATGTCAGCCTCCATGTTGCGATTGTGTTTGCTTTTGTTTATATATCTTAACAATGTTGAGAAAAAAAAGCCGCCTCAACGGTATTCACGGCAGATCCAGACTACCTTGCCGATGATCCTTACCGTGTCGAGTTCATCACCCTGGAGCATGATCGGGGAGTAGTCGGTGTTGTCGCTGAACAGAACCAGGGTGTTGGGGCGCTTTTCGATGCGCTTGACCATGACGGTGTCCTCGACTCCCACTGCGTAAACTCCCCCGGCGAGCACGTCGTTTTGGGTCTGGTCCACGAGGACGGTATCGCCCTCCTTGATTTCCGGTTCCATGCTGTTACCGAAGACGTCCATGAGCACCATGGCGTCGGGGGTTCCTTTCCGATCGAGCCACCGGCGCTTGAAGGCATAGTAATCCTCGATGCGGCCGTTGACCTCGAAGGAGCCACCACCCGCGCATAGCCTGGCCTTGACCTTCGGCACCTTGAGGAATTCGGGCCCGAGGTCGTCAGTCGCGCGTTGTTCCTGGCTGATAGGACCACGCCCCGAAGTGAGCCACTCGGGTTGCAGACCGTAGGACCGCGCGAGGATATGCAGCCACTTGTCCGGCACGGCGTCGCGCTGCTTGGCCTGGGTCACGGCGGAGCGATTGACGCCGAGGATGACGGCGAGTTCCTGCTGCGAGGCAATGCCCAGCACCTTCGATACTCTCTGAAAAAACGGTTCGAATTGTGGCCGCACCTGGTCCTCCGTGTTTCTGTTGCTTTTTATGAACCATCTGTAAATAAAAGTCAACCATTTTTTCGCAAAAAAATCCCTGATTGCCGCCACGGCATGGATCAGGGATTTTTCACATCTGCTGGTATTGCACTACAGGAGTCTTATCCCCCGCCCTCTCCCAGTGCGCTCGGCTATTTGCCGCCTTTTCTTTTTTCCCACAACCGCATCTCTTTCATTTTCTTGCGGCGCTCGCGTTGCAGGGATTTGCAGACAAGGGGCGTGCCTTTCTTGTAGCCCCACTTCTCGCGATACTCATCCGGAGTGAGTCCGTATTTCGCGAGGTGGCGTTTGGTAAGAACCTTGAACTGTTTCCCGGATTCAAGACAGGTGATGGTTTTTTCCTTGATGGCCTTTTTGGGGTCCATCAGCGGCACTTCGGTATTCCCGGCCGCGGGCTCGCCTTCTCCGATGATTCGGATACCTTCGGCGAGTTTTTTCACCATGTCTGTGATTTCCTCTTCAGTCATCACCCGGACACTTGCCTGGGCTTTGACAATCTCCAATGCTTCCTTGATATGCGACTCCATGGGCAATACCTCCAAAGGCAGTGGGTGTAATACAAGGCAGGTTCGGTCATCCATAGCATCGACAGAAAAAATGTCAAGTTATCCTCACCAAGCAATATGTCTGTCACTTCCATCCGTTGTCCTGCATATCGATCCGCTGCAAGGACACATGTTGAAAGGCCGTCAGCGAGGGATATTGAAAAAAGCTTGTTCCCGAATGGGCAAGCTGCAAATGCATTCGATCCTTTCAGGTGCTCATTGCATGAGTTCGAATGCCGATTGCAATGCACGGAAGCGGTCGCCAGAAAGGCATCTGCCGTGGATTCCCAGAGTTGGTGACTCCGGGCAGGCCGCGGACAGGAGCGGTTCTCCAAAAACAACCGTATTGTCCCGTACCGTGATGCTGTCCAAGGTACGTCTCAGTCCAATGGCAGGCAGCGCTCCTGAGTGTCGCTACGCAACGGAAACCGTCGGGGTCGTGTGTCAGGCCGAGATCCGCTCCTGGTTGGTGATTGTTGGTTTTGCATTTCGCTCTTCAAGGGGCACATAGGAGCGCTGGGTTGCGCCTGTGTAAATCTGTCGAGGTCTATGGATGCGGATCTTGTTGACGTGGTCCTCGTACCAGTGGGCGATCCATCCGGGCATGCGGCCGATGGCGAACATGGCCGGGAACATGGGTACCGGAATACCTAGGGCGTGGAGAATGATGCCGGAGTAAAAATCAACGTTGGGGTAGAGCTTGCGCTCCAGGAAGTAATCGTCGCTGAGAGCGGTATCTTCGAGTTGCTGCGCGATGTGCAGCAACTCGTCGTTGGAGCCCATGTTGCGAAGCAGATTGTGCGCGGCCTTTTTGAGGATCTTGGCCCGTGGGTCAAAGCTCTTGTAAATGCGGTGTCCGAAGCCCATAAGACGGAACTTCTTCTGCTTGACCTGCTCGATGACGTCGCTGATCTTGACGTTGCCGTCGCGCAGGTTCTGCAGCATGGTGATGACGCCAGCATTGGCGCCGCCGTGCAGCGGCCCCCAGAGTGCGCAGATGCCCGCGGAGACCGAGGCGAAGAGGTTGGCGCGGGTGGAGCCCACCATGCGAACCGTTGAGCATGAACAGTTCTGCTCGTGATCGGCGTGGACGATGAGAAACAGCGACAGGGCTCGTACCGCGCCCAAGGGTGGGTTGTAGAGCTTGTTGGGGATGGAGAACATCATGTGCAGGAAGTTGACGCAATAACGCAACTTGGGATTGGGGTACATGAAAGGCAATCCCTTGGACTTGCGGTAACTGAAGGCGGCGATGGTGCGGACCTTGGAGATGATTTTTGCAGCCGCGATGCGGAATTCCTTTTCGGTCTGGATGTCGTAGAGGTCGGGGTGGTAGCCTCCCAAGGAGTTGAGCACGGCCGAAAGGATTGCCATGGGCTGCGGATTGGGGGGAAAACCGTCGAAATGGTGCAACAGATCCTCGTGCAGCAGTTCCTCGTTGCGCAGCGTTTCCCTGAAGGCACTGAGTTCGTCGTGGGAGGGCAGTTCACCGAAGATGAGCAACATACAGATTTCGATGAAAGAGCTTTTCTCCGCGAGCTCTTCGATCGAATAACCCCGGTAACGCAGGATGCCCTGTTCACCGTCAACAAAGGTGATGTTGCTGCGGCAGGCACCAGTGTTGGCAAAGCCAGGATCAAGGGTGATAAGGCCGGTATTTTCGCGCAGCATTGTGATGTCGATCCCGATTTCGCCTTCCGTGCCCTCGATGACCGGGAGTTCGTACTGCTTGCCTCGATAGGTGAGGGTGATGGTCTCCTGCTTGTGCATATGTAACCTTCCCTGCGTCTTGAACAGCGGCATGGCGCTCCGGGTGCCTCAGCGCGACGGGAATGTGATCCGCCCATGCCCCTGAAATTGGAAATGCTCGGAATGCCATCTGTCTAGCCAAACAATCACCAGGGTCTGGCGGGACCATGTGCCGTGGAGATCCGACAGGCGGCAGAGCACACCTTGAATACATGAGGTGTCTGAACTTTTTTACCAACGGCATGCATACATGATCTGTTCAACTTTGACTAGATGGAAATTATGGACTTGACAAAATCGTAAAGTTGAAAAAAGCGAAGTGGTTCGAGGCCCGCGTTTCAATGCGCAACACACTGACCGCACCCAACATCAAGACAATAGTGGAGCCCCTACAAGGCCTCGCGTTTGGATTGTCGTCCGCATTGACAAGGTGATGGGAGGCACTGGCACGGTTCAACCAACATGAGTAAGGTCTTGGGCGGCTCAATCCACCAAGTCGTGCCGGAGGGCGTAGCGGGTGAGTTCGGCATTGTTGTTCATGTGCATCTTGCGCAGCAAGCGGCTACGGTAGGTGCTCACGGTCTTCACGCTGAGTGACAGCTCCTCCGCGATGGCAGAGACCGACAAACCCTTGGCCAGCATGCGCAGGACCATGAATTCCCTGTCCGAAAGCAATTCGTGCGGGTTATTCCTGGAAACCCGACCAAGATCATCGGCCAGGAGTTCGGCCAGGGTGGGCGTGATGAAGCGACGCCCCGCGTGGACAACACGGATGGCCTTCTGGAGCAGGTCAGGGGGTGAATCCTTGGTCACATAGCCGGCGGCTCCGGCCTTGATGGCCCGCAGGCCGAAGCGCTCCTCCGAATGGACACTGAGCACCAACACTGCGAGGGACGGAGAAAGTTCTCGAATCTGCTTGATGATTTCGGTTTCCTGCGTACCAGGCATGTTCAGGTCCAAGAGCACGACGTGAAAGCGCCCCGTGGCGCATTTGGCCAAGGTCTCCGCAGCATCGGCGGCCTCGTCGGCCACGTGGATGTCGGGAACGGACGCGAAGATTTGCACCAGTCCCCGTCGGACTATGGGGTGGTCGTCTGCCACCAGCACCCGGATCATGGAGATCGGGTCCCCCTGTTCGTTTCTGGGTATGCCTCGGAATACATGGAGAGGATCGCACGGACCCTGCCGTGAATGCCCGCGGCTGGGTATCTTTGCACACCCTGGATGGTTGAGTGCATTCATGCACGACCGCCAATGAGCGATGACGGATGTTCCATTCGATGCGAAAAGTACGAGATTCTCCCCACCTTGGCAAGCCCTGAAGCGTGATCCGAGTATGTTAATGAGTGTATTGCTTGTATTGCGGCATGGGAGGCATTGGGGTGTGAGTGAGTAACTTGCTGATTTATCGAGATGTATGTCACTCCGCCACGTGTATGTACGCCCCGAGGTCGGCCTGGAGCACGTCCTGGAATTCCTGTAAAGCAGGGTCAGTGCTTTCGGCGAAAAGGAAAGCGAAAACCGGGTATTCGGTGTGGTCGATGCGCCGCAACTCCAGGGGTTTCTTGAAACGCGCCTGGAAGCGGTCGTAGGCCACGGAAGCGATGCGCGTGCGGTCGATGTGTGCGGGGATATCGGCAACCACCACGCCCACTGTGCGACCGTCGTGGCGGTCCAGGATGCTGCCCCAGTCGGGGGCGGCGTCGTTCATGTAGCAGTCATAGGGGTTTACACCGAAGGCGTGGATGGCCATGTCGGCAACGCACCAGCCCGCGAAACGCATGGGGTTGACCTCGATGAACCGGAGCCGGTCGTCGCCATCGACCCTGAGTTCCACATGGGCCGGGAAGTTGCGTAGTCCGGCAAGGCGGCCTATCTCCTCCAGCAGCGAGCCCATTCTGGGCAGCCACTGGCGCATGATGGCGCTGGAGGTGACATAGACGCGGTCGCTCACGTCCTTGGCCGAGGCAAAGAGGTGTTCGATGATATTGACGATCACGGCCTTGCCCGTGGCGTTGAAAAAGACGTCCACGGCGAACTCACGCCCCTGGATGCACTGTTCGACGATGAAACGCTCCGTGTTCAGGACTTGGCGAGGGTACTGGCGGCTGATGGCGTCAACGTCGCGGTGAACCGTCTGCACTGCGCGCCGCCATTCATCGGGATCCCTGACCACGTGTACACCCAGGCTGAAGAAACCAATGGCCGGTTTGAGCACCAGGGGGTAGGGCAAATCCTCGGCAGCAACGTCGGGCAACTCCGCGAGGGTGATTCCCCGATAGCGGAAATCGGGGTAGAGTTCCCGTACCAGGTCACGGAAGGCAACCTTGTCCTTGAACATGTCGATCTGTCGCGGCAGGCGGGTGACGCCCAGGTTGGCGGCGATCCAGTCGATGCAGTTTTCCGAATTGGTATAGATCCTGGGGGATTCCCGCTCCAGGACCATGCGGGCAAAGGCAGCCGGTTCCACAAGGTTCAGGACAGGGGCGGCCTCACTCCGCGCCATGGCGTTGTCCAGCACGGGGTAGCGGTTGTTGGCCAGGGTCTCGCGCAGCATGGATGAAACATAGGGCTTGTCGAGGATGAACATGGAATCTCCCAATCACCAGGTTGCAAGGGTTTGCCCGGAGTCGCACCCGAGGGTACAGCGGGCCGGGGACTGGTGGACTATCCTGAATGGGGGGAAATGTTAAGAGGGCGCGGGCAGAGAAGGACATCAGGATGAACAAAAACTTGGGTAACCCTTTGCGAGTACTGGTAGTGGAGGACAGTCCCATCGACCGTGTGTACCACGCCACCCTGCTCAGGGAGTTGGGCCACGTGCCGTGTCTGGCCTGTGAGGCCTCGGAGGCTCTGGAGATACTCCAGCGCAGTCCCTGTGACGTCGTGCTCATGGACATGCGCCTGCCGGACCAGGACGGTCTGGACGCGTTGCGGCACATCCGCGCATTGCCGCCACCTGCCTGCGAGGTGCCGGTCATCGCCGTGACAGCCCTCATGCTCAAGCAAGACAGGAAACGCTGTCTCGATGCGGGGATGCGGGCCTGTCTGACCAAGCCGCTGGAATCCGAGGACTTGGAGGGAGCCTTGGCTGAAGCAACGGGCAGGACGTCGGCGATGGCAGCGCCCCCTGCAATGACGAAGGATGGAACCGGCCTGGATGACGGAATCCCGCACCGGTTGTCGTGGTCTGGGGGAGCGTCTCTGTACCGTGAGTTTCTTTTGGAGTTGGACACGAAACAGGCGGCGATAGTCCGGGCCATGGAGCAGGAGCGGTGGCGCGAAGTGGCGGGGTTGGCCCATACCCTGGCCGGAGGGGCCGCGATTCTTGGTCTGAAGGGCCTGGTGGCCGCGGCTCGTCGGTTGGATCAAAAAGTCTGCATGGCAGGGGGCGTCCTGGAGGCAGAGGACCTGTCCGCGATGTTCACGGCCATCCAGGAGGCGCGTCAGGCTGTGGAAGCCTTGCTGGCCGAGGGCGGTTGAGCCTTGTCCGCGGTCTTGTTGCTGAATTCCTTGCGCCAGCGCAGGGCCAGCCAGAGCACGGGTGCCAGGGCCAGGGCCTCGGCGGCTTCGCGGAAGAGGAATTCCTGCCCCAAGAAATAGAGACCGGCGCCCAGGGCCATGGCCAGGAGCAGTTGGAGCACGGCGTCCAAGGCGATCATCCTGAAGCGGATTTGACAATAGGAGACCGAGAGCAGGGCCACGGTGGCCTTGGTGCAGGTGATGGCCAGGGATGTGCCCAGGAGCGGCCAGGTTGGGATCAGGAAGTAGCAGAACAGCAGATTGACGGCGAGCCCGGCGACAAAGATGCCCAGGAGCAGGGGCTGGCGCTGGCAGCTGATCATCATGAACACGGCCAGGTTGTGGATAAAGGCGAAGAGAATGGTGGGCACCAGGTATTTCTGCATCCAGACCGCGTCTTGGTATTCGTTGCCGTAGATCAGCAGGATGATGCGGTCGCTTTCGATGAACATCACGAACATGATGCACACGGCCGCGGCCATGAGCCAGCGTGAGGAGGTCCGGGCCAGGGCCTTGAATTTTTCCTGGTCGTTGACCCAGAGCCGGGCGAAGATGGGGAACATCACCTTGCCCAGGAGCAGCCCGGAGACCAGGGAGCAGATGCCCTCGATGGTCTGCCAGGTGACGCTGTATTGGGCCACGCCCTCGGCTCCGGCCGCGTTCTGCAGGAAGAAAATATTGATTTTGTTGTAGAAGATGGAGACGATAGCCATCAGGGTGAGCACGATGCTGCCCTTCCAGGTCTCCCAGACCCGCCCCAGCTTGTGCCAGTCGATACGGAAATGGGAGCGTTTGACCACGGAATAGGTGGCGCCGCCGAAGTTCACCACTGTCTCGATGAGCTTGAAGAAGGCCACGATGAACGGAGAAAGCCCGGCGAACAGCGTCACCAGGCCAAAGCCGAAGCCCGCGGCCGCGCCCATGGTCCTGAGCCGGCCCTCCACGTCCTGACGGCCAAGGATCTGCAAGACCACGAAAAACGTGCTGTTCAGGGCTTCCAAGCCCACGCCCGTGGCGATGATCAACACCAGGATCTTGAGCTGCGGCGAGTAATCCTGCCAGAAAATAAAGCCCAGCATCACCAGCCAAGCCAGGCTCAGCAGCAGGCTCTTGAGCAGGGTGAACTGCGCGGCCAGGGCGGAGGGGTAGTCTGCCTTGCGCGCCAGCATGGTGGCCAAGTGCTGGTTCAGGCCGCACTCGGACACGAAGCGTAGCATCTGCCCAATGCTCAGGGCCAGCATGAATTCGCCGTAGGTGGTGGTGAAGCTGCGCGCCAGGTAAATCGTGAACGCTGTCTGGAAGATCTCCCTGACCCAGTGCGCGCCGAACAGGTAGGAGAATTTACGCAGAATGCCGTGCTGTGGGGGATGGGATATGTTTTCGGACATGAGGGGTATTGGGGGGGGCGGACTTGAAGTGTCGAGCCGACGTGGCTTTACCGGCGCACGGGGCGGCTGTCAAGCGGGCAGGCCGTCTGTTGCAGCGAAGCCAGCAGGGCCTTGCACTGCGCCTTGTTCGCCTTGTAGAGAGCCTTGGCGTACTGCTTCACCAGATGTTTGACCTTGTCCAGGGAGGGGAGTTGGGGGAGTTCCACCAGCCCGGCCTCGTGGCAACTCACTGGGGTCATGGCCAGGCTCTCGTCCAGGCTGCATGCGTAATTTTCCAGGGTGGCGCCGGAAATGCGCTCCCTGTCCAGTGCGTCCACGTCCAGGCCGTGGGCGAACCCGAGCACGCAGGAGGGAGCCAGGCCTTCGTTGACCTTGCGGATGCGGCGGTTGATGTGGCCGCACCAGTCCTTGAGCAGTTTATAGTGAACGGAAAGCCGTTTCTGTTTCGAACCCGTGAGGTTGTAGTAGCGGCCGTTGAGGTAGATGTCGAAGCCTTCGGCCATCAACCCATACGCTCGCAACACCAGCTTCACGTAGCGGTTCTTGCAGGTGATGGCGAAGGGGCGGGGAAAGAACAGCCGCGCCTTGGCAGGATCCACCAGGAGCAACAGCCGGCCGGGCTGGACCCCGAGAATGGCAAAGAATTCATGGACGTTTTCTTCGTTCAGGAGCAGGGCGTGCAACAGCGACGCCTTGAGCAGCACGCTTTCGCAGTAGGTGTGCAGGATGCCGGCTTGATGCGCGAAGCGTTCCTTTTCTTCGTCCAGGGATTTGCGCTCCCCGAAGAAGTTCTCGGCCATTTCCACAAGGGTTTCATGGGTCAGGGCGTCGCAGTAGTCGTCCAGGTGCCGGCTCATGTCAGGATCCTCATGCTTGGAGTGTATGCGGCAGCGGCAAGCTATGTCAAAGAGAAGTGTGCCCTGGCAGGTATCTTTCCAGCCAGGTGGCGATAGCCACGCTTGCAAGAGACCGGGAATCCGCGTCATAGTGGGGGCGTGTCAAGAAATAGGGGTGTGTGCTCCATGGAATACGACGAATATGTTGCACAGGTCAGGGAACTGACCGGGCGGTTGGCCGAGGCGCTCAAGCGGCGGCGATGGTTCGCGGCCACGGCGGAATCCTGCACCGGCGGGCTCGCGGCCGCCGCGTTGACTTCGCTGGCGGGAAGTTCAGAATGGTTCACGGGCGGTGTGGTGGCCTACGACAACGCGGTCAAGACCGCGCTCCTGGGGGTGCCCGAGGCGATCCTCCAGACCCACGGCGCTGTGAGCCAGGAGACGGTGCTCCAGATGGCCCTGGGAGTTTGCGATCTGCTGGGGACCCAGGTCGCGTTGGCAATCTCGGGCGTCGCCGGTCCAAGTGGGGGCACGCGGCAAAAGCCCGTGGGCACGGTGTGCATCGCAGTGGCGGCGCAAGGAGCGGTGAGCGCCCAGACCTTTCTGTTCTTCGGTGACAGGGAGTCGGTACGGCGGCAGAGCGTGCTCGTGGCCGTGTCAATGCTCGTGGAGCGGGTGGAGCAGATCACGGACATCCATTGAGCGGGAGGGAAGGCACATGGCCACCCAGCGGTTGTTCATCGGATTGCCCCTGCCGGAGGAGTACCAGCGGCGATTGGAGAGCTTGCGCAGGCGCTGGAGTTACCGCTTGTCCTCGCGGCTTTCCTGGACCAGGCCGGGCAACTGGCATATCACCTTGCAATTCCTGGGGGATACCGACGAGTCCTTGATTCAGGCGTACACGAACGCCCTGGCCGGGGTGAAATACGCGTCTTTTGCCCTGCAAGGAGGGGGTGCCGGTTTTTTCCCACCTCCGAGGGATGAGGGGGAGCCACGGCCGCGGGTGGTCTGGGTTGGTTTAAAGCAAGGCGGGACGGAGTGCACCGCCCTTTCCGGGGCTGTTGGCGTGGCCTTGCAGCCGCTGGGGTTCACGCCGGAGAGCCGGCCGTTCCGCCCCCACCTGACCCTGGCCAGGGTCAAGGAGGCGCGCCGCGACCCTTGGCAGGAGTTGCTGGCGGAGTTGCTCAGGGAAGCTTGGCCCGCCTGCATGGTGGAGCGTTTCGTGCTCTGGCGTAGCGTGCTGGGGCCCCAGGGACCCACGTATTTCGAGGTGGCCGGATTTCCCGCCCTTCAGGCGTGATCCGGGCACTGTCCGCCTCCCCTCCCCAGGGGGGCATCGTCCGGATTCGATCGTGCGAGGAGGTTCGCGCTCCTACAGGTAGTCCCCGCGGTTGAACTTGAACTGCTCGGTGACGGTGAGGATCTCCAGTTCGTCGACCATGGACTTGAGCGAGGGGCTGCGGCTTTCCAGGTTCGGAGCCGCGGCCTTGAGCTGCAAGACTTGGTCGTGGATTTTCTCCAGCACGCCGTAGGCCTGGCGCAGACCCTCGTCCGCTTCGGGCATGCTCAGGGTCTGGGCATAATTTTCCCATTTGCTCAAGAGGCTGTCGATGTTTTCCATGACGGTCCGCTCTGTTGCGCTCAGGTTTTCCACCGGGGCCGTGGTTTGCACCGCTTGCAACTGTCCGGCGGCCGCCACCTCCGAGAGGGAGGAGACCGCTTCAGCGCTTCCCTGTTGCTGCGGCGTTGCTTTCTGCACTTCCTGTGCGAGCATTTCGTCGAACTTCCCTGTTTCGTCGCATTTCCTTGCCCGCTCCAGCTCTTGCTGCTCCAGGGGGGTCATGACGTCAGTTCGGACTTTCATTGCTCACCTCTGCTCTGTTTGCCTGTTGAAAGCAATAAGCTTGCCAACTAGGCATATACTCTATCATGATGAAATTATTGACTGCTGGTGGGCAGCTTTTTCCTGGTCAGTGTTTCGTGATGCGGTTTCACCTTGCCATGCCGAACACAAACCTAAACCATGAGAAAGCCCTTGTCTATCGGCGGGGCATCTGGCAATACTGTTGTGGTATTAGTATCGGCGGATCAGGGGGTTGGTTTAGCCCCGGATCGCTAACGATAAACTTTTTCTGCTCACACTGGTGACAAGGAGCGATAGAACATGGTCGAGATCAAGAAGATTCTCTGCGCGGTGGATTTTTCCGAATCGAGCACCAAGGTGTCGGACTACGCCAAGACCCTGGCCCAGAAGCACGGTGCATCCATCCTGGTGTTGTATGCGGCTCCCTCGCTGTCCCAGTATGTGGGGTTCCATGTGCCCCCCAATTCCATCGAGAATTTCGTGGGCGAGATCGTGTCCGGTGCCGAAAAGACCATGGAGACGTACCTCAACGAGAACTTCACGGGGACCGAGGTGGAAGGCCGGGTGGTGACAGGCTATGCGGCAGAGGAGATCATGCGCGTGGCCGAAGAGGAGAAGGTGGACCTCATCGTCATGGGCACCCACGGCCGCGTCGGTATCGATCGCATTCTCTTCGGTTCGGTGGCTGAAAAGGTGGTCAAGAATTCTCCCATTCCCGTGCTGACCATCAGGCCGTAAGGGCTGACCATTCCTCGAGACGCGTGAGGTGGAACACTCCCCCGCGCGTCCGCTGCCGCTTGTCCAGCACCGCACGCCGGAAGCGGAGATCACTCGCTCCGCTTCCGGATGTCATGCCCTGTGGCTTTCATTTCAGCTGCCTTGCAAATCCCACTCAAACCCACTATCTCCTGCTGCTGCCCCTGGTTGTTGGGGGACGATCACGAGATCAGCGAAGGAGTCTGCACCATGTCCGCATCCGAGAACCCGGCAGCGTGTCTGCTCCGGCCCGAGGTACTGTCTTTCACGCCTTACAGTCCCGGCCTGTCCATCGAGGAGATCAAGGAGCGTTACAACCTCTCCCAGGTAGTCAAGCTGGCCAGCAACGAGAACCCCCTGGGGGCCTCACCCGTGGTGCAGCAGCGCATCAGACAATATGCCGGCATGGTCTTTCGCTACCCGCAGTCCGGCAACCCCCGGCTGGTAAAGGCCTTGGCCACGCGTCTCGGTGTGGGCGCGGAGCGCGTCGTTGTGGGGAACGGTTCGGACGAACTCATCGACCTGATCCTGCGCGTGCGGATCCGCCCCGAGGAGGAGGTGCTGGCCTTCAAGCCCTGCTTCAGCATGTACAAGCTGCAGTCCCGGCTCTGCGGCGTGGGTTTCCGGCAGGTCCCCCTGGACAGGGACTTCGGCTTTCCCTGGTCTGCGCTGCTGGGTGCGGTGACCGAGCGCACGGCCGTGGTTTTTGTCACCAGCCCGGACAATCCCTCGGGCCGGGCCGCCACCGCGGACGAGCTGGCTCACCTGGCCCGCTCCCTGCCTCTGCATTGCCTGTTGGTGGTGGACGAGGCCTACATCGATTTCGCCAAGCCCCACGAGGGGTATTCCCTGCTGCCGCGATTGCTGGCCGGCGACCCTGGGCTGGAGAACGTGGTACTGCTGCGCACCTTTTCCAAGATGTTCGGCTTGGCCGGACTGCGGCTGGGGTACGGCGTGTTCCCGGACTGGCTGGCCGATTACCTCTGGCGGGTGCGCATGCCCTTCAGCGTGAACATCCTGGCCGAGGAGGCCGGCTTGGCTGCCCTCGAGGATCATGTCTTCTACCAGGCCACTCTGGATACTGTCTTGCAAGGGCGGGAGCTGCTGACCCGCGAACTGACCCGCCTGGGCTGCGCGGTGACTCCTAGCCAGGCCAACTTCCTGCTCTTCCGCTTGCCCCAGGGGAGCCCGGACGCCATGGCCGTGTTCGAGGCCCTGCTGCAACGGGGGGTGATCATCCGTCCCTTGAAGAGTTACAATCTTCCCGAATGGTTGCGTGTGAGCGTGGGCAATGCCCAGGAGAACGCCCTGTTCCTGCGCGAGTTGGAAGATATCCTGCGTGTGGGGAGCGGGCAATGAGCCGGGAGCGACTCATCGTGACCCTGGACGGCCCGGCCGGAGTGGGCAAGAGCACCATCGCCAGGGAGACGGCCCAGGCCCTGGGCATCGCCTATCTGGACACCGGCGCCATGTTCCGGGCCGTGGCCTGGAAGCTGGGGCCCCCGGCCTTGGAGTGGAGCGAGGAGCGCCTGAACGCGGCCGTGGCCGGCATGACCTTCGGCCTGGAGGGCAGCGGTGGGAGTACCGTGCTGCTCTGCGACGGTCGCCCCCTGGGGCCAGAGATTCGCGGCGAGGACGTGGGGCTCCTGGCCTCGACCCTGGCCAAGGGCCATAGCGTGCGGGAGCAACTCAAGGAGCGCCAGCGCGGCCTGGGGGAGCGCTTCTCCCTGGTGGCCGAGGGGCGGGACATGGGCAGCGTGGTCTTTCCACAGGCCACGCATAAGTTCTTTCTGGACGCCACGCCAGAGGTCCGCGCCCGCAGGCGTTGGTACCAGCTCCAGGACATGGGGCGCCAGATGGATCTGGCGGAACTCACCGAGCAGATTCGCCTGCGTGACGAACAGGACCGCACCCGCGCCATCGCGCCCTTGCGGCCGGCGGATGACGCCGTGGTCATCGACACCTCGGCCCTGGGCGTGGAACAGGTTCTAGCCGTGGTGCTCGGGAGGGTGCGCGGGCAGGGGTGAGAGGCGGCAGTGACCGGAATGGAAGCGTGATCGAGCTGCATTTGCGATGACATCGGAGGGAGGGCGGCTCAACGCTCCCCGTGCTGCATCGCCACGGACATGGCTTCAGGAACATCCAGGCCACAGGCCTTGGAACAAGGCGTCATACACTGTTCCGCAGGAATGGCCGTACCGCCGCAGTGCAGGATGCAGGCCTGGCAGATGTCGTAGGGTTGCGCCAGGGGACGCTTGTTTTCCATCGCTGTATCGTGTGCCACCGCATAACGGGCACGGAACAACACCTCGGCATCCGACGCGGTGTTACTCAGAGTCACGGGATAATGGTTTTGTTCCGTCAAAATGTCTCTCGGTGTCTTTGCGAGATGACCTGTGCCTGCAATCGCACCACAGATGATCAATGCCATAATCATGCAATTCACTGTCGCGGACATCTTGTCCTCCATTCGATGCGGACAATAGTACTTGACTTTGCTTGTCCCCTGTGCTGTAGTGTAGCCAGGTTTCGTTGCAGCGACGCCTTTCCATATCCATGACAGACCGTATACACCCTCGGCCTGGAGCAAATCCAATACCGATATCGGAAGACGGTCTTCAGGTTTTCTGAAGGCTCGCGAGGTGGGCATGGAATTCCATCAGTTGCGTTCGTTCGTGGCCGTGGCCAGGGACGGCAGGTTGTCCAGCGCTGCCGCGAGGCTGCACACCAGCCAGCCTTCGGTCAGCGCGCACATCAAGGCCCTGGAGGAAGAATTCGGGGTGGCGCTGTTCAGCAGAACACCTCGTGGCATGGTGCTGACAAGCGAAGGGCGGCAACTGGTGGACAAGGCCCGGAGGATTTTGGCCGAAGCCGAGGACATGCTCGTCAGCGCCCGTGAGATCAGCGGCGCCTGTGTCGGGGAATTCAGGTTGGGCATCAACACCGACCCCCAGTTTCTTCGCATCGACGATCTGTTCCAGGGTTTGGCCGACAACCACCCCGGTATTCAGGTCCGGGTGCTCAAGTCCACCTCCATGGAAACGCCCCGGCAGATTCAAGAGGGGCGGTTGGACGGCGGCTTCATCTACGGAGAATGCACGTTGCCGGGACTCGCGGCGCTTCAGGTGGACGAGGTACGGCTCCTGGTGGTGGCGCCGATCGGCCACGCCGAGCATCTGACCGGCGCGGGCTGGGCCGAGGTGGCGGACATGCCCTGGATTTGGGTCACCGAGGAGTGCCCCTATCACGCGGCGGGGGAACGCGCCTTTGGCGCCCACGGTGTCAGGCCGCGGGCCGTGATCAGGACCGACGACGAGGAGATGTTGCTGGCGTTGGTGCGGGCCGGCAAGGGTCTGGCGCTGTTGCGGGAGGACGAGGCCAGGGCAGCGGCGTTGGCCGGCGAGGCGGTCATCTGGGAGCAGCCCGTGGCTTCCATTCCGGTGCAATATCTTTCGCCGCGTCACTGCCGTAACGAGCGCGTGGCCGTGGCGGTGTTGGATTCCGTGCGTCGGATCTGGGACGTGCCGCCCGCAGCGTGAGCGCGAGGCGTCGGTTCAGGCCTCCCGCGCCAACAGGCTCTGGTACAGGCTCAGGGTCTGGCGCAGGAATTCGCGCTCAGAGAGCTGGGTCATGCGCTGTTGCTGCTCCCTGTGGCGGTCGTGCAGGAACCTCGGGTCCGCAATGGCCCGCTCCATCAGGGCGCAGAGAGCGCCAGGATCGGCAGGAGCGCACAGGGCCTGGGGCGTGAGTAGGTCGGGCATGACCCCCACCCGCGTAGCCAGCAGGGGGCGGCCGCAGGCCATGATCTCCAGGGCCGCGCGGGCGATGGCCTCGGACCACAGCGAGGCCACCAAGCCCACGTCCAGGGCAGCGATGCAGGCCGCCACGTCCTCGCGCCGGCCGGTGACACGCGCGCTGTCCGTGAGGTCCAATTCGGTTATCCACTCCCGTACCACGGAGCTGTCCAGGGCGCTGTCGTGGCCGATGAGCAGCAGCCGAGCCTCTTTTCGGCCCTTGGACCGCAGTTTGGCCAGGGCTTGCAGGCACTGCCACTGCCCCTTGACCTGGTCGAAGCGGCCCAGGAGGCCGAAGACAACATCAGTGTCCGTAAATCCGAACTCCCGGCGCACTCGTTCCCGGCCCGCGGGATCGAAGCGGAAGCGTTCCATGTCCACACCGCCGTGGATCAACCAGAGTCGTTGCGGGGGCACGGCCAAAGCCTGACGGCACTGCTCCGCTCCCAGGCCGTGGGTCGCCACAACTGCGTCCGTGGCGCTGTTGTGCAGCCAGCGGTTGAGAAGGGCGGCCTTGGGAGGGCGCTGATCCCCCCTGGTGCGCACCAGCTTGAACCTGCCCCCGAAGCTGCGCAGCAGTCCCCAGAGGATGAACCCCTCGCCGCGGTGGCAGTTCACGATGTCGGGCTTAAGGTCCGCCACCAGGGAGTACATCTTGAGGAAGGAGCGGCCGAGCCGCAGGGGATTGGCTGTGTTCAGTTCCAGGGGCATGGTGCGCAGGCCGCGGCGCTCCGCTTCCCGCAAGGGGGGGGAGCCCTCTTCGCCCAGGACCAGCACGTCGTGGCCGGCACGTTGGAGGAGGTCGCTCAGACTCACGCAGTACCAAGCAGTGGCGTTGTACCAGCGTACATTGATGACTTGGAAGATTTTCATGCAAGACGCCCCTGCGCGCGACAATAGAAGCCTGGACCACAGGCGTCAATTGAAAGAACGCGGGCGCGGGTCTGTTGGGGTGAGGTGACTGGCCTTGGCGGCACGGCTAGGAAGCCGTGGGTTTTCCGGGTAGAATGGTTTCAGAAATTCCATGCGAGGTGAACCATGATACAAAGTGCAGGTGTGAGACTTCCAGCCGAGTGGGAACCCCACGAGGCTGTCTGGATAGGCTGGCCCCATCACGCCAGCGACTGGCGGCCCAAGTTCGCGGCGATTCCCTGGGTCTTTGCCGAGATGATCCGGCCTCTTCTCGGTTCGGAGCGCATCGAACTGCTGGTCCAGGACGAGGCGCACGAGATTGCCGCCGTCCGGGTCCTGGATCGGGCCATACCCGGTTGGTGGAGGATGGAGGAGGGTGTTCGTTTTCGGCGTATCCCCACGGACCGGGGTTGGACCAGGGATTTCCTGCCCTTCTTCGTACAGACGCCCCAGGGCGGCAGGGTGCTCCACTGTGGCTTCTCGGGGTGGGCGCGCTATGAGAACCATAAACGCGACCACGCCGCGGGCCTGGCCATTGCCCGAAGTGTGGCCCAAGAGCGGGGCTTGTCCCTGCACACCATGCGTCTGGAACCAGAATGGGCGGAAGTGGTGCTCGAAGGGGGTGCCCTGGACAGCAACGGCCGGGGCACGCTGCTTTGCACCGAGGAATGCCTGCTGGATCCCGCGTGTCAAGTCCGTAATCCAGGCATGGGGGCGCGGGAGTACGAGGCGCTTTTCGGTGCATACTTCGGCGTGAACAACGTGATCTGGCTGGGCCGGGGCATTGCCGGTGACGACACCCACGGTCACGTGGACGACTTCTGCCGTTTCGTGGCCCCGGACACCGTGTTGCTCTGCCAGGCCGAGGAATCGGACACCATGAATCATGCATCCATGGAAGAAAACCGGGAGCGTTTGGAGGGCGCGCTGCTGGAGAACGACGGCAAATTGGAGATCGTCCGCCTGCCCCTGCCACGGCCGGTCTGGTTCGGGGAGCAGCGTTTGCCGGCGAGCTACGCCAACTTCTACATCGGCAATACGGTGGTGCTGGTGCCCACCTTCAACGATCCCAAGGACCGCACCGCCCTGGGCATTCTGGCCGACTGTTTTCCGGGCAGGCAGGTGGTGGGGGTGCACGCCGTGGACCTCGTCCTGGGGCTCGGAGCCGTGCATTGCCTGACCCACGAACAACCGCTTTTTACCTGAACGCTCCGGCACCGAGGGAGAGCGCAACAGGATCTTCATGACCAGGTCGGAGCAAGATGAAATGATTCTGAAGGTTTTTGATGATTGTCACGCAGTTGTCACAAAGGGACAATGAATCTGTCAATGTTACGCGGTTAAGCGTGACGAATGTTGATGGAGGACGCCATGCAAAAAGAGACCATCCTGGTCGTCGAAGACGACGTGGACATTCTCAACCTTCTGCGGTTCAACCTGGAAACCGCGGGATACGACGTGCTTATGTCCACGGACGGCTACGAGGGGATGAACCTGGCCAAGAAACGGCGGCCGGACATGATCATTTTGGATCTGATGCTGCCGGGGATAGACGGATTCGAGGTCTGCAAGGACCTCAAGCGCAGCAAGGATACCGCGGACATTCCCGTGATCATGCTCACGGCACGCGGCGAAGAGGTGGACCGCATCGTGGGGCTGGAACTCGGTGCCGACGACTACGTGGTCAAGCCCTTCAGCCCTCGGGAGTTGATGCTGCGGGTCAAGGCCATTCTGAAGCGCGCGGTGCCTGCCGAAACCGAGGCGCAGCGGCCGTTGTGGAAAAAGGGTGGCCTTTCCGTGGACATGGAGGCCCACCGGGTCACGGTGGACGATGTGGACATCGAGCTGACTGCCACGGAGTTCAAGCTGCTGGTGGAACTGGTACACCGGCAGGGGAGGGTGCTCACCAGGGACCAACTGCTCAATCGGGTCTGGGGCTACGAGTTCGAGGGGTATGCCCGCACGGTGGATACGCACATCCGGCGCCTGCGCCAGAAACTGGGTCCGTATGCCGAATTCGTGGAGACTGTGCGCGGTGTGGGATACCGGTTTCGGGAGTAGTGCGGCATGGGGCAAGGTTTTTCGTTCCGCACCAGGGTCTTGCTGTCCTTTTCCCTTGTCATCGCTCTGGGGGTTCTGGCGCCATCCTGGTATTTCCGCTCCGTGCTTTTGGATGAACTGACGGAGGAATCCGTCATCGAGGCCGAGAGGCTGGTGCATTTGGCTGGCAACATGCTGCTGGTGCAAGGCGCTCTCGACCGGAACGCCCCGGTGACTGGCTTGGCCATGGCCCTGGATCAACTGGCGCGAATTTCAGGGATCGCCGCTGTGTATCTGGACGCCAAGGGCGAGGTGGTGGCCGGTTCCGACAACGCCCCCATGGTGGGACAAATGGCCCCGTCCCTGTTGCATGGAGCGGGGGGCGAAACGCTTCGAGCGGGGCGTGTGCTGGTGGACAACAGCGGACTGTTCGATCAGGGCGTGGTCAAGGTTTGGCGCGGCATGGCGGCGGAGCAGGGCACGGATGTGCCCGGTGGCTATTTGGGTCTGGCCCTTCCCGTGCCCCAGGCCGGGAAAAAGCTGGAGCGCATCGACCGGGGATTGCTCTATTCCCTTCTGGCGGCAAGCGTCCTGGCCGGTGTCTTCGGGCTCGTGCTGGTGCGCTGGATGTGGCGCTCCATGCAGGCCTTGGTCAACGTGGCCGAGAGCATCGGCAAGGGCAACTACCGGGAGCGGGCCGGGGAATTCGCCTGCCGGGAGTTCGCGGATTTGGGGCGGGCCATCAACCTGATGGCCATGCGCATCGAGGCGCATATCGCCACCATCACGCAACAGAAGGAGCAATTCGAGGTCGTACTCAACAGCATGAACGAAGGGGTCATGGTCCTGGACGCCTCCTGCCGCATTCTTTCCGTGAACAGGGCCTTGCAGAAAATTTTCCCCGATGCCGTACAAAGCCTGGGCCGGCGCCCCCTGGAGGTGATTTCCAGCCCCAAGCTGCAAAAGGCTTGTCAGGAACTTGCCGGAAAAACAGACGGGGAGCGCAGCATGCGTACCTTCCAGATAGAACCGCGCAAGGACGCGGTCTATGACGTGGCCATCGTCAATCTGGGGTGCGGCGGCGATAATCCGGACGAACTCGGTGTTGTGGTGGTGTTTCACGACATCAGCACATTGAGCCGGCTGGAGCGTGTGCGCAGCGATTTCGTGGCCAATGTCTCCCACGAGTTGCGCACGCCTCTGACTTCGATCAAAGGCTATGCGGAGACCCTTCTGGACACGCTTGGAGCGGAGAGGCGCAACGCCGAGGCTCAGCGCACGTTCCTGGAGATCATTCTGCGCAACGCCAACCACATGTCCAAGATGGTCAACGATCTCCTGAACCTCGCGCGCCTCGAGGGCGGCAAAAAGCCCTTTGAAATCGTCGAGACGGACGCCTCCCAGGCTTTGGGGCAGGCCTATAAGGAATGTGTGCACCTGGCCGGGGACAGGGGCGTTACGATCGAACTTGCCGTGCCCAAGAGCAAGGTCATGGTCATGGCCGACCATGACAGACTTACCCAAGTATTCCGCAATCTGCTGGAGAACGCCATCAAGTACGGTACACCCCCGGATGGGGACGAGTCGGCCAGAGTCAAGGTCTGGCATGAGATGCAGCATGATACCGTGATGTTCTGCGTGGCGGACAATGGTCCGGGCATCCCCAAGGAGGAGCGCGGGCGGATTTTCGAGCGTTTCTACAGGGTGGAGAAACATAGGGCCAAGGACGGCAACAGTTCGTCCGGACTTGGCTTGGCCATTACCAGGCATATGGTGGAGAAAATGGGCGGCGAGATCTGGGTGCAGAGTCCGGCGGTCGTGGATAGGGGAGCGATCTTCCGATTCACCCTTCCCAGAAGGGACTCCGATCTGCCGCATCGATGTGAGCCTTCGGACAGCCATGATTCACAAAGCGCAGGAAAGATTCATGAATACACATAGATCGGTCAAGATGCACGCAACGAATCTCGATTTCTACTACGGGGATTACAAGGCCCTGCATGAGATCAATCTCGAGTTCATCGAGAACGAGGTCACGGCACTCATCGGCCCTTCCGGATGCGGCAAGAGCACGTTTCTGCGCTGCCTCAACCGGATGAACGATTTGATCGCCATTTCCAGGGCCGAGGGCGAAGTCTGCCTGGACGGGGAAGACATCAACCAGTCCAAGGTGGACGTGGTGGAACTGCGCCGCAGGGTGGGCATGGTCTTCCAGAAGCCCAACCCCTTTCCCAAGTCCATTTATGAAAACGTGGCCTATGGCCTGCGCGTCAACGGGGTCACGGACAGGGCCTTCATCGAGGCAAAGGTGGAAACCAGCCTCAGGAGCGCGGCCCTCTGGGAAGAGGTCAAGGACAGGCTGTATTCATCGGCCTTGGGTCTCTCCGGAGGGCAGCAACAACGCCTGTGCATCGCCCGTGCCCTGGCCGTGGAACCCGAGGTGTTGCTCATGGACGAACCCGCCTCGGCCCTGGACCCCATCGCGACCCAGAAGATCGAGGAATTGATCCACATTCTCAAGCAGATGTACACCATCATCATTGTCACGCACAGCATGCAACAGGCGGCGCGTGTTTCGGACATCACGGCCTTCTTCTACATGGGCAGGCTCATCGAGGTGGGTGATACCGAAACCATGTTCACTAGGCCGCGGAACAAGCAGACCGAGGATTACATAACGGGGCGTTTCGGCTAGATTGATCCACCGCTGTTGCTCCGAAAGCCCTGTTACCCCATTACCCGAGCAGGGGGACGATATGGAAAGCAAGACCCATCTGGAACAGGAACTCGTGAACCTGCGCATACAGGTCCTCGAGATGGCCGCATATGCCGAAAAGGCCATGGAGAAGGCCACACAGGCCCTTCTGGAGCGCAATACCGATATGGCTCAGGAAGTCATCGACATGGACCAGAACATCAACCAACTGGAGTGCGAGATCGACGAACGCAGTCTGCGACTGCTCGCCTTGGCCCAGCCCGTGGCCAAGGACCTGCGTTTCATCGTGGGGTGCATGCGCATGATCGTCAACATCGAACGCGTGGGCGACGAGGCCGTGAACATCGCGGAACGCGCCCTGCTGCTCTCCCTCAGGCCGGCGTTGCCCTTCAACCACATCATCGAGGAACTCGCAGGAGTCGCCCTGGAGATGTTCCGCTCCGCGGTCAAGGCCTTCAAGGACGAGGACCCCGAGCTTGCCGAGCGGGTCTGCGACATGGACAGCCGGGCCAACGAATTGGATCTGGCGGTGCTCAAGAAGCTCATAGATTATATGCTCAAGGAGGCACCGGCCATCGAACGCTCCGTGCATACCATCCTGACTTCGCGCAGTCTGGAGCGCATCGGCGACCTTTCCACGAACATCGCCGAGAGTCTGATATTCATCATCAAGGGTGTGAACATCAAGCATCGCTGCGGCAGGATATGAACAAGGGGCACCAAGGCTGCATGCCACTGGAGGACCTATGACGCAAGCAAGCAAGCGCAAAGTTGAGTTCATCCTCGCCACGGCAGAGGTGGGTGTTTTCTTCAGGAAGCTTGGCGATGCAATCGAACAGGGAGTGCTTCATGTCGGGGACACGAGCGTGAACCTGGAGCGTTTTCAAAGTCTGGGGTTTTCCGTGAAGGAAGAGTATCCAGGCTTTCGGGTCAAGCTCAAGATCAGGTATCCGGATAGTCCTGCCCCAAGCGAAGGTCGCGAGGAAGTGGAAGAAGACAGTGATGCGCCCGATGATATTCTGGGTCAGGACCTGGACGAGGAGTTCGCCATCCTTGCCACCCGCCCCAGGCCAAAGTACAAGACGTTGAAGAAGCGGATGAAGGAACGGTTCAAGGCAATCCGCCTGGCTGTTGACAACGGCGTGCTTCCCGGCAAGGATGTAGCCTACGCCTTTGCGCGAGACAGCGAGGTGATGGTTGCCTACCCGGACAAGGGTGCGGAGCATTACGACGACTACACCAGGCTCGTGCAGGAGTTCATGGTGGCCCTGGAGGACAGGGATTTCGAACACGTGCGCGGCTGCCTTGAAGCTCTTGAGGAATGCAAGACGGCTTGCCACGAAAAGTATAAATAGGTTGTTTCCTCCGGCCTGATCCGGAGGCAATGCGAGGCATTGGACGCATGACACGAAAAAGCGCCGAGCTGGTATACCTGGAGGGCGGGGGACAGTGCACCATCGTGGACCTGAGCAAGGTTTCGCGGGACATCTCTCCCCGTGACGTGGAGCGCCTATGTGCCGTAACCGCTGTTGAACTCTCCGAAGAGCAACGGGAATGGGTGTCTGTCCCCCTGAAGACCTATCCCATGCAACTGGAAACCCTGGCAGTGCATTGGCACCCGGAATTCGTGCCCATGGAGTGCATTGCCCGGAGGCTCCAGGCCCTGTACCCCAACATGCAAGAGTCGCTGATCATCCCCACCCAGCACAATGAACTGCTCAGCTGGGGGGAGTACTCCGGGGTGGAGGTGGACTGCTATTCCAGCGGCTTCAACCGCAAAGTCCAGCTTCTGCTGCATTTCCGCAAGGATATAGTCGAATCCCGCGGCGACGTGCTCAAGGCCATGCTGGAGCACACGTTCAAGTACCGCTCCTCTCAGCTCTTTCAGTACGTGGACGCGCTTGTGGAAGAGTCCGCCGAGGACATGCGGCACAAGGCCGCGGCCGTCACGGGAGCCGACGCCGAACTGGTGGAGTTTTGTCGCATCCAGGCCCGCAAGATCAAGGTGCTGCTGGAGGAGCGCTGGGAGAGAACCCCCCGGGGCATGGTCAAAAACAAACTTGTGCGAGATTTTTTCACCACGCTGGTGGAGGAGTATGGCCAGCGGGTCATCTCTCGAGCACAGGTCTATCTCAAGGCGGTCAAGGAGCAGGTCAAGTCCGTCTTTTCCCTCAAGTATTTCTACCGGGCGTCGGAAGTCATCGAGGAGGCGCGTTCCCTTGGAGCCGGTGTGGTGATCCCGCACCCCGAGCAGTTCTGGCCAATTCTGCTGGCCGATTACGATGTGGACGGGTACGAGATCTGGAATCCACAGTCCAGGGAGTACACGGAGTTTCTCATCAGCGTGGTGCACAGGCAGAACGCCGCGAGACAGCGTGGCTCCAGACCGCTTCTCGTGTTCATGGGCGACGATTGCCATATGGGAGAGAAGACCATAGCCCCGCAACTCCGCGATCCGGAGAAGGGCTCCAGGGAGATAGGGCTCCAACCGGCGTGGGAAGACATGGGCATCCGGAAGAATCTGGTTATCTCCGGCTATTCCAAGGCGCAAGCAATTGCAGACTACAAGGAACGGCTCGGCTAGATCGCCAACAGCACGTTCCAGGGCTTTGTCGCACGCGTCCCCAACCTTTTCGCTGCTCAAGAACAAGAGAGGAGCACATGTCAAACGACGGGTCGTTCAGGTATGAATCGATTCAAGACACGGAGTCGATAATCACCTATCTCGACGTATTGCGCCAGGGCTTTGCCACGGGAAAGCTGCGGGTCGCGGTGCGTGACAGGGAAATGGTGCTCGAACCCAAGGGACTCATCGAGTTCAATCTCGAGGTCAAGAAAAGGGATGACAGGCAGAAGCTGACCATGAAGTTTACCTGGAAGGACGAAGACCTTTCCATTCGGGAAGATGAACCCCTGACCCTGGAAGCGGAGTAGGCACGTGGAGCGGGTTCTCTTTCAGGAAGGTATCGCCGACAACCTACGTTTCATGATCCTAGGGGTCATCAAGCAGGTGGAGAATGCGCAACGTGTTCTGAACAACCCCGACCAGAAGCTGGTCGAGGCCATCGGCAGCCGCGATGACTACATCGACAACCTCAAGAGTGTCATCGAGAATAAATGCTATTCCCTAATCCACCGCCAGGGGGTGCACAGCAAGCGCAGGGTGGACCTGCTGCGGGCAACGAACACGGTCTCCAGCAACCTCGAACGCATCGCCGACTTCGCCGTGAACATCGTCAGTCAGCTCGAGTACCTCAAGACTCCAGACTTCATCAAACGCTACGATTTCGAGAAGTTCTTCAAGGAGATACTCTCCGCGTTGGAGGTGGTGTACCAGGCCATGACCCACCTGGACATGACCCTGGCCTTCAAGATTTGCAGGGCCGAGCAGACACTGGACCTGCTCTACAAGATGCAGTTCGACAGGATCATGGTTGAACTGCGCTCCGGGCGGGAGACAGAGAATCTGATCACCAGCCATCTCATCCTGCGCTATCTCGAACGCATGGGGGATTCCCTGCTGAACATCGGCGAGGCCATTATTTTCGCGGCGGTGGGCGAGAAGTTCAAGATCAGGCAGTACGAAGCCCTCAAGGAGATCCTGACCGTCTCCGGCTTTGATGCCCCTATCTCGGACGTGGAATTCCAGTCCATCTGGGGTACACGCTCGGGCTGCCGCATCAGCAAGGTGGCCGGTCCGACGGACCGTTCCAGCGGCAAGCAGTCACAGCGGCATGGCGTGCTCTTCAAGGAAGGCAACCGCAAGAAGCTGTTGCAGGAAAAGAAGAACATCGAGCGTTGGGAGACGCTCATGCCCGGCTTGCCGCCAAAGGTCCTGGCGCATCAGGAAGAAGAGGGGCAGGCATCCCTGCTCATCGAGTTCCTCGGAGGCTGTACCTTTCAGGACGTCATCCTCGGCGCGGAACCGGAAATCGTCAAGAACGCCCTGTTCCTGGTGGAGCAGACCCTGCATACGGTCTGGGACACCACCTTGGCCCGCGGGCCGGTATACCCCGAGTTCCTATCCCAGCTCTCTGCCAGGTTGGACGATGTCTACCGCTTGCATCCCGGCCTCGATACGCCCACCAAGAGCATTTGCGGCAAGCACTTGTCCACCTTGCGGGAATTGCTGACTTCCTGCGTCCTGGTCGAGGAACAGCTTCCCGCCCCCTATTCGGTGTTCATTCACGGAGACTTCAATATCAACAACATCGTCTACGACCATGAGACGCAGAAGATTCACTTCATCGACCTGCATCGCTCCCGGCAGGCCGACATGCTGCAAGACATCTCCGTGTTTCTCGTTTCCAACTTCAGGCTGCCCATCTTCGATGTCCAGTTGCGCTCCAGATTGAACTGGTGCGTGCGGCGGATGTACCGTTTCGCCAAGAAGTACGCCCAGGAAAACGGGGACCACAGCTTCGACGCCAGGCTCGGCCTTGGTTTGGCGCGCAGCTTCGTGACCTCCGCGCGCTTTGAGCTCAATCCCCGCTTCGCCAAACAGATGTATCTGCGCGGGGTCTACCTTCTGGAAGGATTGTCGGCACATCTGGGTCTCCCTTGGGAGGAATATGTCTTGCGAGAATCGGTATTGGCCTATTGAGCCCGTCGCGTCATGACGCGGGAAACGGGAATGCCTTTCCATCCTCCAACGCAAACACGGAACTTCATGAAACGAATCGCTGTCATCGGCGTGCCTGGCGGCTGGTCCTCCGAACTGCTGACAAAACGGGTGGAGGAACGTACCGGCCAGGGCTGGCTCGTGGATCTGGAAACCGTGGCCCTCGATCTGGAGCGGGAGCGGTTGTTCAACGGCGAGGTGGATCTCTCCGACATGGACGCCGTGATCATCAAAAAAGCAGGACCCTCCTACTCTCCGCATCTGATCGACCGTCTGGAAATGCTGCGTTATCTGCATGAGCGAGGACTCAGGGTCTTTTCCAATCCCTTCAATATCATGCGCACCCTGGATCGCACCAGTTGCACCGTGACCCTGCGCTCCGCCGGTATCCCCATGCCGCCCACAGTGATCACCGAGAACGTGAGCATGGCATTGGAGTACGTACGGCACTGGGGGCGGGTCGTGTTCAAGCCCTTGTATTCCACCAAGGCCAGGGGCATGAAAGTGGTGGCCGACGGCCCTGAAACCCCAGCTGCCATCCAGGCATTCAAGCGTGAGAACGACGTCATGTATCTGCAACAGATGGTCGAACACCCCGGCCACGACATGGGCATCGCTTTTCTCGGCGGGGACTATCTGGGCACATATGCCAGGGTGGGCAGCGGAAATTCCTGGAATACCACCACCCGCACCGGCGGGGCCTACGAGGCCTGCGAGCCCCCCCATGAGATCATCGATCTCGCGTACCAGGCACAGAGCCTGTTCGGTCTGGACTTCACCTCGGTGGACGTGGCCGAGACTCCGGATGGTCCGGTGGTCTTCGAGGTCTCGGCCTTCGGCGGCTTCCGCGGCCTGCGCGACGCCCTGGGCATCGACGCCGCGGCCCTGTATGTAGACTACGTTCTGCGAAGGATCTAGCCGATGCCGTCCAGCATCACTACGGCCAGACTTGGCGGCCTTTTCCTGCGTGAATTGCTTCCCGCGGAGGGCGGGGTACGCCTCGGCCTCGATTTCGGCGGCTACGTCACCGAGGTGGTGACCAATACCCAGGCGTTGGCGACCAAACTTGGCGGATACTTCAAGGAGTTCACCCTGCCGGAGGACGCCGTGATCGTCCCGGACGCGGTTGTCTACGCACTGGAGGCCCCCCCTTTGGATCCCCAAGACCTGGGGTTGCGCCTCAGCTCGAGGCAGCGCGACCCTGGCAAGGATTCCGTGAAGGAGGAATTCCAAGACCTGGAGGACGGTCGCGTCGTGCGAAAACGGCTCACGGGCATGCTCTTCGTGTTCGGCGGCGGCATGCACCTCGTCGTGGGACCTTGCCTGGAAAATGACAACCAGGTGATCAATTTCATCAACAACCGTTTCATCCAGTGGACCCTGGACAGGGGAGCACTGCTGTTCCACGCCGCCGGGGTGGCCATGCCCGCGCGTTGCGGGTTCTCGGGGTTGGCCCTGGCGGGTTTCGCCGGCATGGGCAAGTCCACCCTGGCGCTGGCCGTCATGAGCAGGGGCGGCGTGTTCGTGAGCAACGACCGGCTCATGCTCAGGAAGAAGAACGGTGACGTGATTATGCATGGTCTGGCCAAGATGCCGCGCATCAACCCTGGGACCGTGCTGCACAACGAGGATTTGACCGGGGTGATTCCGGATGAACAGCGCGGTGTCTACGAATCCTTGCCCCCGGAGGCGCTCTGGAGTCTGGAGCGCAAGTACGACGCCTGCATCGACGCCTGCTTTGGTCCCGGGCGTTTCGCCCTGGCCGCGCGTTTGAGCGGACTGGTGATACTGAACTGGAACAGGCCTGGACATGGGCAAACACAGCCTGTCAGTATCGGCCGTGTCGATCTGGAGTCCCGCGCCGACCTCCTGCAGGCGTTCATCAAGTCCGTTGGGGTGTTCTACCTGCCTAATCCCAAGGCGGACCGTCGAGACTTTTCCCCGCGCGCCTATCTCGATCTCTTGCGCGGGCGCCCCGTATATGAGATCACGGGGACCGCCGACTACGAGGCCGCGGCCGCGGTCTGTCTGAATCTCTTCTGAAACAACCGCTCCGGCCCGGCCATGACGGCCAGGAGCTGCGGGACAATGGATGTCGAAGATCACCATCACCAGGGCGGTACAACTGCCCGACCCCATCAGGCTGGCGCGGTATTCCAAGGCGCCCGAACTCGGCCCCCGTATCCTCTTTTTTTCGGGAGGCACGGCACTGCGTGAACTGAGCAGGAAGCTCCTGCGCTATACCCACAACTCCATCCATCTGATCACGCCCTTTGACTCCGGGGGCAGTTCGGCCCACCTGCGCAAGCACTTCCACATGCTGGCCGTGGGCGATCTGCGCAACAGGCTCATGGCCTTGGCCGACCGTTCCCTTACTGGAAATCCCGAGATCCTCGAGCTCTTCGGCTACCGTTTTCCCAAGGACGCGGAGCCGGCCGACCTGCGTGAACGGCTGACGAACATGTTGCGCGGCAGGGACGACCTGGTGAGCGACATTCCGGACCCCATGCGCAAGCTCATCCGCAGCCATCTGGCGTTTTTCGTGGAGCGCATGCCGGACAATTTCGAGCTACGCGGCGCCAGCATCGGCAACCTGATCCTCGCCGGCGGTTTTTTCAACTACAAGCGGCACATCGACCCCGTGGTCTATCTCTTTACCAAGCTCGTGGAAGCCAAGGGCGTGGTCCGGCCGGTCATCAGCGTGGACCTGCACTTGGTCAGCGAGTTGATGGACGGCACGGTGCTCGTGGGGCAGCACCTGATCACGGGCAAGGAAGCCCCCCCCTTGAAGAAACCGATCAAGAACGTCTATCTCTCGGCTTCGCGGGAGTCGCCCAGACCCGTACGGATCAGGATCCGCAACAAGGTGGAGGAACTCATCAAGAGCGCCGAATTGATCTGTTATCCCATGGGGAGCTTTTATTCCAGTATCGTGGCCAACCTGCTGCCGGAAGGCGTGGGGCAGGCCATCAGCGAGGCCGACTGCCCCAAGGTGTTCATACCGAACACCACGGCCGACCCCGAGCAGGTGGGCATGAA
>CAZSRS010000020.1:0-66199 GCA_964609625.1 uncultured Desulfovibrionaceae bacterium | reverse complement strand
GGAGCATGGCACAGACGTGGGCGCTGCGGAAGAAGGGCGAGATAAGACGGTTACGATCCGTCACAAGTTTCCAAAGGACACCCCTGAACAGCCCATTGTCTATGATGGATCAGTGTTTTGAGCTGCAGGAATTTGCACTACACTCTGCGTGGCCTTTACTTTTTTTAGAAAAATACTTGACTTTTTATTGATCGACAGTTAGTCACCGAAAAAAGTATCTTAACCACCGCTTGTTCCAGCTGGCTGTCAAATCGTTATGCAGACGTTTTCTGGTCGGTTGGCATTAACGCTCGTCAATGATTTGGTGGCGTATTGCGCGTCCTCAGATTCTGGAGATTCTTGTCATGATCGTGCGATATGTACTGTTGCTATTGGTAGTGGTACTCAGCATTGCTGGATGCAAGCATCTAAACAGGGAAGTTGACTTGGTTGTAGAGTCAAAGCCCGACATAAAAGAACTCCAGAAATTGCAGCGACAGAAGGCGATTATTCCTGCGTCCATGCCCGAGGGTGTTGTCTATCAACAGATTGACGGCGTTGATGTGGAGATTATGCCTGAATATCGCATGGGCCCTGGCGATGTTCTGGAAGTCGTGTACCATATTCAATATGCCTTGGAAGAAGCAACCTACAAAATAGAGATTCAAGATCGTATTAATGTGTATTTTCCATTTCATCCGCAATTCAGTTCATCCGTCTTGATACGTAGTGATGGGAAAATCAGTCTTCCTCTCATTGGCGATGTAATGGCAGCTGGACGTACAACAGAGGAGTTGAACCACTCTCTACGAAATATGTATGGAAAGTATATTCGCAACCCAAGCCTTACGGTGTCACTGCAGGAATTCAATGTCAAGATTGAAGAGTTAAAACGAGCAATTACCACTGCGCCACGTGGGCAAAGTAAAATTGCTCCCATTGCGCCTGACGGACGCATCTCGTTGCCGATTATCGGTAACATTCAGGCTTCCGGTTTGACTTTGCGAGAGCTTGAACGGATAGTCAACGAAAAGTACAGCCGTTACATCAATAATCTCCATACAACATTGATCCTTGAAGAAATCCGACACATGAATTTCTACATTTTTGGCGAGGTGGGCAAACCTGGTGTCTATACTCTGCCCAGCCAAGCTAATCTGCTTGACGCTTTTGCCCTTGCCGAAAGCTTTACACCGCGGGCAAATCTCGCTCAAGTCCTGGTGTTTCGAAGTGACGGACTTAAAGAGCCCATGGTCTTCATGGTCAATGCCGAAGCCATGCTGTATGATGGTTTCATGCTCAAGGAACTGACCATACGCCCTGCGGACATAATCTATGTACCAAAGGATTCCTTGTCGGAAGCCAACGACCTTATCGAAAAGATTTTTACAAAAGGGATCTATGCCATACTTCCCTTTCAAAGCAACTTTACGGTTAATTATGATCTCAACCCAGAACGGAATAAATGACGAGATTTTCGCGATTTAATTTTCCTACAACGACACGGGTGCTATCATGGCAGAATCCTTGTTATCAATGCAGAATTTTTTGAGAGAATTTACCTTCATCATATTCTATCGTAAAAAACTTATTATTTATTCAACACTACTCGTGTTTTCCCTGGCCGTTCTCATGGCGATTGTTCTTCCTCCGGTCTATGAATCATCCGCCAAATTTTTTATCAACATCAGTGAGGAGATAGATCCTCTTCAAAAAGAGCAATTCTGGGATCTCAAGGATCGCATGATACGTCTTATGCAGAACCAGAAAGAACTGATTTATTCCAACAATGTATTAAAGGCTGCTGTGTTGCAGATATATCCAGGAATAGCGGAGGGAGATGTCGGTGCAGCAGTCGAGGCAATCAAGACCAACCTTATAGTTGCCCCACCCAAAGGCGAAAGTTTTGAGGGCACCAATGTATTTTATCTAACCTTTCAGGGGAAGAATCCAGAGACTGTCGAGAAAACTACCAAGGCTATGACCGAGGCATACATCAAGGCCTTTGACCAACTCTCTAAGTCCAAGGCGGAGTATTCCTTTGAATTTTTCCAAGGGCAGGTTACCGCGCTTGAAGCCGAACTCAAGCAGAAAAGTGAGAAACTTCGGAATTATGAAGTTCGAAATGCATCTGCTTTGGTTGACATGTTGAATCTTGAGTCCGGGAAGACCTCTGTTGAAGTAGGACCCAAGGCATTGTTGACGCAAGCGCTCGGCAGAAAACAAGAACTGCAGCAGCAGATTGATTCTCTGAACGTAATTATAAGTTCCTTGGAAGATGAGTCAAAGATCAATCGCATCCCTGTGGTCATGTCTGACATGGAAGGAGCTGGCAAGACTATTTCCGCTTATCGTATCAAGGTTGCACAGTTGCAACTTCAAATCAATGAACTAAAAACAAAATATACAGATGCCTATGAGCCTTTGCGCTCTCTCAAAGAAGAGCTGGATATGAACATCACGCTGCTGCGGCAGGAATTTGATTCCATGCTCAAGGCTTTGAAAATCCAGACTCAGGGTTTGAAATCCGAAATGCGTGAAGTGGAAAAAAGCATAGCTCTCATGGAATCAGCGATTGCAGATACAGCTCAGGAACGTGCTACGTATGAAGAACTAAAACAAGATTTCCTTCTGGCCAAGGACGCTTACTCCAATGCTGTTAATCAATTGGAACAAGCTCGAATGGCCACTTCATTGGACAGATTCAAGAGAAGTTTAACGCTTGTTGAAGAACCGCAACTACCCATTGATCCTGTTAGACCAAAACGAGTACTGTTGGCCGTGATGGGTTTAATTGGTGGCTTTTTCTTTGGTGTTGCTTTAGCCTTGGGTCGTGACTACTTTGATCATACAATTAAAACTCCAGATGACATCGAACGCTATCTTGGTGTGCCTTGTATCGGCTCCATCTCCCATGTTAAATAGTGTATTTTATTGTCTATATATTTGCAGAAGCTACAAACGTGAATGAATTCCTCTCTCCAATTTGGAATCTACTCCCAATCTCCTACAGCGCTTCTTCTGCACTGTTCTTTGTATACATTTTTATTGCCGCCTTGTTGCTCATATGTACCTGGGGCATCCTTTCGTATAATGCCCATACTGCCAGTCTAGTTCCATCCTCCAATAGAATCGCATATGTTTTTACATTTTGGGTCATCGCAACAGTACTTTGGGGCGGCTATTTCGGTGCATTGAAAATTCCTGGTGGATTTGACCTGACCATCGAGAGATTCGCTTTCATAATCCTTACCGTAACAGCTCTTTTTCAGATATTTCATCATCGCATCAATTCTTCGCAAACGAAATCCATCGATATCATACTTATTCTTTTCCTCTGTATTTGTCTGCTTTCAATGTCCATATACGGGTTCCAACCAGCTTTCCGTGCTTTTGCCAAACCATGGTTCATGTTCATCGCTGGTTATTTATTTCCTACGATCGGGTTCTTTTTTGCCAAGTATCTACTTGATCCTGAACGCGACTACCCCTTGTTCCTGCGCGGCATGTTTTATTTGGGTACTTACATCAGCATCATTGCTTTTTTCGAAAACTACAAGCTGACCAACCTTGTCTTTCCGCAATACATTATAGATCCCAACGTATTGCTCCACCTCGAACGTGCCCGTGGACCGTTTCTCAACTCAGGCATAAACGGCCTTTTGCTTGCAATATGTTTTCTCGCGGGGATTGCACTTATACCCATATCCAAAGGCAACCTACGACGATTGCACATGTTTTTTCTTGCACTGCATGTTCTCGCCATGTATTTCACTCGTACCCGCTCCGTGTATCTTCTCTTTTTAGTCATCCTTGGTGGGCTTGCATTCGCATACCGTACCTCGTTCCCTAAATGGAAATTGTTGGCCATTCCCTTGATCATGTGCGTCTTCATCATCGCCATGAACGCACAGCGATTGACCTCCGAGGACAGACTTGCCGGTGGTTTATATCAAGTAAAAGAGGTTGAAATTCGTTTTCAACTTATGAATAAATCCTTGTTCATTTTTCTGAACAATCCTTTTTTTGGTACGGGCCTGGCCCAGTTTCGCGCGTCTTCGCTGTTCGCGACCTCTGAAACCGAGCTCCAGCACAACCACCTCATGGGTGTCGCCGCGGAACTTGGTTCTATCGGCTTGCTAGTCTACCTCTTATTTCTCTGCGCGATTCTTTACCGTTTTATTAAGCTTGCCCATGCTGTTCCCGAGAATGTATTCATCAACGCCAATTTCGTTCTCCTCCTCGGTCTTGCCGTTCTGGCGAATCTTGTCAACAACACATTTCAGGAACCAACTCTCCATCTTTTCGCCAATCTCAATATGTTTATTTTCGCGGGCATGATTGACAGACTTTACAACAAATATGCCGTTTAATTTTACACAAGAATTTTTTGCCGCACGTTCACCTTATTTGCTACTGCTTATCAGAAGCACAAAACACAGCAACATACTTTTTTTAATTTTTCCATTTTCAATATTTTTTCTAATGCATTATTCATGGTTCTTCTTAATGCAAAAATTTCGTATATTCATATCATTTTTATATTAGATTATTCGTTACAATTTTTTTGTGCAAACTTTTTATGTCTCGCGCTTTGTAATTACTTTTGCGTTGTCATCTGTGTGCAGTCCACTGGTTGACATCTCTTTCTTTGAGCAAATGAACATGGTTTTACGCGTCTTCGACAACTGCACTTTACCCATTGACAGTCTATTACACTTGATTATACTTACTTTTTAAACCGGACGTTAACACCATGTCGAAATCAACTTTTCCCGTCACTTTGATCCTGTCTCTCGGTCTGCTACTTGGCTTGAACAGCATCAGTATGGCGTTTGATCCTCTTGGATCCGACATTTTGAATCCCGATGAAGACCGAGTAGCATATTTAATGACTTTATCAGGTTCAGCCAATGCCATTTTCTTCAGCAATGTGAACGCTATTCTGGAGGTACGACAACCAGCCACCTTCGACCCGAACACCTACCTCATCGTTGTTGTAGGCTACCCACGCTCCAACATGCGTAATTCATTTTACTGGAACTCCGAAGACGGAGCCATGCAAAGTTTTGGGAATACCATTACCTCCACGACAAACAGTTACACCCTTTCGAAAAACCATTTTTTCTACCTCAGCCCTGCTTTATTTGGATCAAAAGGACCGTTGACCCATCGGGAGACCGAACGCATCAAAGAGACTGACCTCGTGGCCAAACCAACCATGGTCTTCGCCACCAGCGGCACGCTCAACCTTTCGTTCTCCGGAAACTCGGTTTCTGGAACGGTCCACATGACAGGCCTTGACAATATCGGGTACGAACAGGTTCACTACCATGCGACGTTCAGCGGCCAACGCACGTCACTCCCCATGCCGCCGGACTAGGTATCGCTCACTGCAAAGCCGGAGATATCCATGCGTCTCGTCCTGTTTGCCTTGTTGCTGCTCCTGGACCTGTCCTTCTCTGCACGGTCCATGGCAGGATCCTACATTCTCACACCAAGGGGCTTTGGTGGCGGAGGACGCTTCACAACCGTTGCTGTAGCCCACGACCACCCTCAGCGCGTTTACGTCGGTTCCGATGTTGCCGGAATATATGTCAGTGAAGACGCTGGGCTTACTTACACCGCCGTTGGCAACGGACTTCATGGCTTGGCGGTAGCCGATATTGTCGTCCCACCCGGCCGGCCGGACTGTGTCATGGTACTTTGTGACAGAGGGTTGTTTTACAGCGTGGACCGCGGCAAAACCATGCATCAGATCAGCGACAAGATACGTTACGACGAGCGTTTTTTCGGCTCCGATCTGCTGTTGTTCGCTCCGGATGGTTTTCTCTATGCTGGGAGCGACTTGAACGGCGTGTTCAAATTGACCCCTCCGAAACAACTGGACTCCCTGGATTGGCGGATTGAACCTCTCCTTGGTTTGGGCGGTTCCAAGGTCAACAGCCTGACGTTCCGGAACGGCGCACTTTACGCCGCCACGGACTCCGGCATTCGCGTATGGGGTGACGACCACTGGAAACCCTTCAACAAGGGATTCCCCATGGGCAAGGACAATTTCATGGATTTGATCGCGCCCCAGGGCTGCCCCATGCTCACTGTCGAGCATTACGCCGGTGCTTTTGCCTACGACGAAGGCAAGGAAAAGTGGGAATCCATCGGCCCGAGCAAAGACCAGCTGCCTGGCGAGGGGCTCGTGTTTTTCAAGGCACTGGCGTGCAATCCCCACCCCACCCCGAATATCCTTGTGGCCTCACACCCCGAATACTGGCCTCGACTGTTGCTCAGCACCACGGACAACGGTGCTTCATGGAAAATCCCCACCCATTTCGCCCACACCAGCCCCATCGAAAGTTGGGCCATGGGCATGGAATCCGTAGAAACCATACTCTTTCTCGAGAACGGTAATGTCGGCTACCTCATGGATTGGTGGAACGCCTGGCGAACCCTGGACGGTGGAAACACCTGGGCGCAGACCGTCACGGGCCTGCAAAACTCGGTGGTCAACGACATCGCTTTCCCAGACGACAATACGGAAACCATCTTCCTGGCCGTGGCCGACAACGGGCTCATGATCACTGAAGACAACGGCCAAAGCTGGGAGCGCCGCATGAAGGACGTGGTCGATGGCCACGCTCAAAGCTTGGCCTTTACCTCTGGCTCGCCCAGGAAATTATACATGGTCATGAAACCTTGGTTCCCGAAGGACCCTGAAGGCACCGCTCTCTTTCATCTCTACAAGAGCACCGACATGGGGCGCTCTTGGGTCTATTATCCCATTGCCGTACAACGCAAGACCTTCACGCAGGGTTATGTCGACGCACTACCCAGCAATGTGGTGGTTGATCCGGACAACGATGACGTGGTCTATGTGGCTACCAACGGGTACGGCGTCCTAAGGCTGGACACCGCCGTCCCTCTGCCTCAAGGGGGATTTGCCACGGCGGAAAACATCCTGGCCGGCGTGTCCACCCCTTTTGTCAAGGGACCAGACAGTCTGCTGCTACATCCAGGCAATCCTGAGATCATCTACGCCGGCACCCTTGCCGGCGGTGTCTACAAGACCCAGGATCGCGGCAAGAACTGGAAGCTGCTCCCCGGCACCGAAGGCTTCATTTTCGGCATGGCCATGGACCCCACCAATCCCGAACGCCTGCTGGCATCCGCGGGGGGAAACAAGGTATTGCTTACCGAAAATAGCGGCGACACGTGGCGCTCCCTGACACTGCCCTTTGATCCAGGGCCCGATGCCGCTACATACGCCGTGGCCTTTGGACAGGACGGAAAGACGATGTTCGTGGGGACCAGCGCCTTCAACTACAGTGCTGCGCGGGGCTTATACGTCAGTACTGACGGCGGTGAAAGCTTCCAGCTGGTGGAGACCGACATTGCTCCCGTGGGAATCTTGACCATAGCAATCGCTCCAGACGCCCCTGCATCGGTACTTGTGGGCTACAGTGGTTTGGGGATATTCATGGCCGAGCCGAAACAGCCATAGTCATACAGAAAGCAGTTTCCACCTTGCTCGTGAACCGTTGTGCCAGAACAAGGACCGGCCATGCGAATTCTGCTTTGCAGCAAGTACTTTTTCCTCAACGGCGGCGTGGAGCGCTACATTCAGGGTATCATGGACGCCCTGCCGCAACTCGGGCACGAGGTTGTCCCTTTCAGCGTGGCCTATGCCGGAAACTGGCCCTCCCCCTACTCCCGCTTCTTTCTGCCACCGCCAGGCCCTGCCGACGCCCGATTCTTCAAGGATATCAAACCATCGCTACGCTCCCTGGCTCTGCATGCCGAGCGCAGTATCTACTCCTTCGAGGCCAGGCGTTGCCTCGACCGTCTACTGGACCACATCGGCGGCGCCGACATTGGTTATCTCCTGAACATTTACAACTATATGTCACCCAGCGTGGTGCACAGCTTCAAGAAACGCGGCATACCCGTTGTGGTGAATTTCGGGGATTACCATGTCCTTTGCGCCAACTACACCTTCCTGCGTGACAACAAGCCCTGCATTCTCTGTCGAAGCGGCGCGTATTACAACGGCGTGATCCACAAATGCGTGAAGAACAGCCTCACGGCCTCGGTCCTGCGCGTCTTCTCGATGTATGTGCAGAAATGGCTCAAGCTTTATGAGACCGCCGACGCCTTCGTCGTGCCCTGCACCTTCATGCGCGAGCAACTCCTGGCTGGCGGCTTTGATCCCGGGCGCATCCACGTGAACCTCTGGCCGGCCATTCCCAGCATGCCCCTGGAAGAGACCGCGGATACGCCCAAGGAGGACTTTGTCCTGTTCTTTGGCCGTATTTCCAAGGAAAAGGGTCTGGATGTGCTGGTGGACGCGTGGCAGCGGTTGCGCCCCAGGCAGAAACTGGTCCTGGCCGGCCGTTCCTACGACGGCTGCGAGGATGCATTGCGGGCCATGATCCATCCGGAAATGCGTGAACGCATTGTATTTCCAGGCTTTCTCCAGGGGCAGGATCTGGCGCGCAGCATCGCCGCCGCCAAGTTCAGCGTCGTGCCTAGCCGCTGGTACGACAACGCCCCCCTCTCCATATACGAGAGTTACCTCCAAGGCACGCCGGTACTGGCCGCAAACATCGGCGGCATTCCGGAGCAGGTGCGACCCGGCGTCACCGGCGAGCTGTTCGCTCCTGACGATCCAGACGACCTGGCTCATGCCATGGAACGCATGCTGGCCGCGCCCGAGGAACTGGAGCGCATGGGGCGCGCGGCAAGACAGTATGCCTTGACGGACGTGAGCATGGACAGACATCTCGAGGATCTGCTCCGGCTTTTCAACTCCCTTTCGTGAGGAACCACGATGCACACCCCCCTGCGCGTGCACGTTCTAGTTTCCACTCTCATCGTCGGAGGTGCGGAGCAGTTACTGCGAGACCTGCTGCTGCACCTCGACCCGGCCAAGGTCAGTCCGAAGCTGCTCTGTTTCAAGGCCCCAGGCCCCATAGGCGATGAAATCGTCCAGCAGGGGATCCCGGTGACAACACGGATCATGCCTGGAAAGATGAACCCCCTGGTGGTCTTCACCCTTTCCAGGTTACTCAAGGAAGAACAGAGCGACCTTCTGCTGCTCATCAACCATCGCAATGCACTGGTATTCGGTGTCCCGGCGGCGCGGATGGCCGGCATTCCCGTGGTCAACTGGCACAACGAGACATACAAGCAATACAATTTCAGCGGCCTGACCATGCAAGCGCGCAGGCTGGCGCACCTCGGCGTGGACTGTCTGGTGGCGGCGGCCAAGGGACACCTGGACTACGTACGAGATGTGGAAAAGCTCCCAGCTAAAAGTTTTCGGGTCATCTACAACGGCGTTTCCCCGCAACGGGCGACATCGCAGCTGTCCAGGACCGAGGCCAGAAAACGTCTGACCCTGGCGGAGAACGCCAGGGTCATCGTCCAGATCGCTGCCCTGCGACCGGACAAGGCCCACGAAGTCATGCTCGAGGCCATGGCCCGGCTCGTGCCCCGACTTCCACGGGCAGTACTACTCATGCTCGGCGATGGCCCTCGACGTCAGGAACTGGAGCAACGAGTAAAAGAGTTGGGTCTAGAGGCCAACTGCCGTTTCATGGGGGTGGTACGCAACGTGGGAGATGTCCTGGCCGGCGCCGAGATCATGGCCTTGTCTTCCAAGCCGCAGATGGAAACGCTCTCTGTCGCGGCCATCGAGGCCATGTTCGCAAAAATTCCAGTGGTCAGCCCGGATGTCGGCTTCATGCGTGAGATCGTCATCAGCGGTGAAACCGGTCAGCTCGTGGTGCCCGAAGACCCGGAAGCCCTGGCACAAGGCATGCTCACGCTGTTGCAGGACGACGCACTGCGCAGACGCCTTGGCGAGAACGCCGCGGCGCTTGCCGAACGGCAATGCCACGTGGAGGTAATGGCCCGGGAATTCGAGAGACTGTTTCAAGAGCTGGTTTAGAGGCTCTGTAACTGGAGGCCACGCATTATTGCTACCTTGAAACTTGCGCTAGACGCGAGAAAGCAGATCAGGCTCACAGCTTGCTCTGCATGCTGATAATGACGGAACACAGCGTGATGACTGAAGAACAATGCGACTATGTTGTTAGATACTAAATGGATATCATCAATAGACAATAAAGTAGAATCTTGCAAGCTCCCAAATCAGCAACATGGACGCACGTATCATATGCATATATTGACGCATAATGATTTACAGCATTTGAAAAAGAGTGATTAATCTCATATGAAAAAGCATTTCATGAACATCTCTTTGCTGTTGATTACAATTGTTATAATCTCATTAGTTCTGGAAACCGTGATTTTTCGTATTGCTCTTCCAGCTCCTGACTTTCCATCATGCATTGACTTTCAACAAGGAGTCGTTAAATATTGTCCGCTGCAACAGGGAACACGAGTCAGTGCCTGTGGTGATTTGACAACTTACTCGATTAACAAGCATGGCTGGAACTCAACAAAATCGTCCTACCTCCCAAACGAGTCGGATCATAATCCGAGAATTTTAATTATAGGTGACTCATATGTAGAAGGGCTCTCGGTTGATGTAGACAAACATTTCGGAGAAGTTCTCGAACGTAATTCACCCAAGAAAATTGACGTAATGCGCATGGGAATTGGAGGTGCACCTCTTTCCCAGTACTTACATATGATTCGGCAGGAGGGATTGAATTACAAACCAAACATTATTATTGTTAACATTGTCCACAATGACTTTGATGAATCTTTTTGCGACAATGACTCATTATATAACAGTAGTTTTTTGAAGCTTTCACTGAACGAGGGTTGCATATCTGAAGTTTCTCCAGCACCCTACAGGCAATCATATAAGGACCTCATCAGGAAGTCAGCAACATGGAGATATCTTCGGTACAAAAAGAATATTTCATTTCATTTTATCAAATCATGCATATTTGGAGCGCGGCAATCTGAAAATGATCTTGCTTTTGAAAAAATAGAGGAAGACCATCTGATATTGGCACTTGATTACATATTTCAATCAATAAAAATACTAACTGCTCAAGATGATGTAAAGATAATGATAACCGTGGATGGGGCGCGTGACATAATATACCACTGTGGCCACAACAGTACGACGAGCATCAATAGTAAAGCTCTCAAACTAAATAACCTTGTTAAAGATGTATCATCTAGCCATGGCTTTTTCTTTTTAGACTTGCACGATGTATTTGTTAATGACTACATTCAAAATAAAAAGAGATTTGATTTTACTGACGACTATCATTGGAATGAATATGGCAACGCGATTGTTGGAAAAGCAATATTACAGTATTTCATCACAGAATCATTAATTTGATTTTTTTCATCTGCTCGATCGGTATTAACCTCCGCATCCAGCGCTCATCGGCGCTGTTGAATGCGGAGCCGGAGAAAGATTATTAAAGATGATGTATTGGAGATTGCCCAAACGCATCATGCAAGCGTTGGATATTTTACATATCCTTCATGACTTACCATTGCCTGAGATGCAGCTGACTCTATGAATGTCTTTATTCGTGCAAGCTTGATGAACATCTGTGTCCCGAGGATTGCATTACACATCGTATAAGTTTTTCAACTTATCGGGATATTTCCTACTTTCCCCAAGGCCACGAAGCGAAGGCAATACCCACTTTTTACTATTTGACTTCCTTATGAACATAGTTTCCCTGTCAGGATGCCGACTCTGCCTCATCGTCAGCTGGCGCGAAGTTGGGTATTGGCGATTTGTATACGCCATGCGTGAAGCGGGCCTCGATGTCACCGTGCTGCACCCCATCTTGTTGTGGCCGCGCGTGCCACCGAAACTCCGCAGGCTCTCCATCCGCCTTTCTCGATACTATCTGCCCGTGTTCGCCTTGCTGCGCCATCCCAGGGCCAGGTTCTGGGCTTCCTGGGACACGCCCATGGGTGTGGGGGTCGGCCTGCTCAAACGTTGTTTTGGACGGTTTCTGCCCCTACCGGCACACATCGTGCGCGACTTTCACGTGAACCCGGCCTGGGAACAGGCGGGAGGGCTGAATTTCAAGCACCGCGCCCTGGAGTGGGCCACGCCGGGCATGGACTTCGTACTCACCACCTCGCGACGTGAAGAGGAACTCTACGCCGCGCGTTATGGCTTCCCGCGCGAGCGTATCCGCTTTTATCCCGACACGCCCCCCACCGAATTGTTCGACTTGCCCGAATACCCACGCGGCGACTACGTCTTTGCCTACGGCAACAGCGACAGGGACTTCGACACCCTGGTCCAGGCCGCGCGGGAGCTTCCCTGCCCCGTGGTGATCCTCTCGCAGCGCTTTCAGCCTGCAACGTCACTGCCCGGAAACGTCACACTGGTGCGCGACTTCGTGAGCCAGGAAGAACTGATCCGACGCATCGCCGGGGCGCGCTTCTGTGTGCTCCCCCTCAAGGACTATCGCGTGGCCGCCGGGCAGAACGTGATGTTGGAAGTCATGACCATCGGACGCCCTCTGGTGGTCTCGCGCAACATCGCTACGGAGGAATATGCCACGGAGGGTGAAAGCGCGCTGTTTTTCGAGCTTGGCAACGCCGCGGACCTGCGTGACAAGGTCTTGCGCCTGATCCAGAACCCACAAGAGGCCGAGGCAATTGCCGCGAATGGCAGGAAGCGCGCCCTGGCCTTGTGTGAAGAAGAAAACCAGCGGTTTCTGGAAGTCCTCCACCTCCTACTCCGTCAAGATCGGAACCCCTGACCCCCCGCACATCATGCAAGTGCACGATTACATGACATTTTTCTACCAAAATGCAGCTTGGTCATGAACCATGACCGCGGGGACCCGACGAATGCGCCGCTTCCCGCACGGTTCTCACTTGTTCCGCGGCAGGGAATGGTTCAACTGTTACGCTGGAAGAACCGCCGTACAAACTTCGGCACCTTGGCAAAGGACAGGACTTCCACGATCTCCGGAGTCCTGAAAAGCAGCAACAGGCCGACGTAACTCGAAAAATAAAATACGGCCCAGAGAAGCAAGGATACCACTTGCGGCAGATCCACACCGCGTAAGGCCCCACGCAGGAGATAGCAGACCGCGCCGAGGAACACCGCGGCGGCAAGAGGCAACAATATGCTCCTGATTTCAGATCCCACAAGGCTGAAACGTAAGTGCTTGTGCAACATGATAATGAACAACACGCAAACCAAAAACGCGGACAGGGACGAGGACAGGGCGATGCCATAGACCTCGTCGAAGATCCAGATGAACAGTATGTTCAGCACCACATTCAGCAGCAGGAAAAGTACCCCCATGAACAACAGGGATCGCACCAGTTTCAAGGCGGAAAAGAATGCGCCGTTGATGTAGCCGTAGGCAAAGAAGTAGAGTCCCGCTATATAGCACTGCAAGGTCAGGGCGGTACGCATGGCGGCCTCCTCGCCGAACGCGCCTCGCTTGAGCAGCACGCTGACGATATCCGGCGCGAAGATGACCACGAAGCCGATCATGGGGAAGCTGATCAACCCGATGAAGATCAGGCTGCGGTTGAAGACGTAGCACATGGCCTCCTTGTCACCCTTGGCCGCACTGTCACTGATGTAGGGGAAGATTGCCCTGGTGATGGCAATGACCAGCAGTTGCAGCGGCAAATCGTTGATGCGGTAGGCGTACCGCAGGCTGGAAACGCCACCGGCGCTGACCTGGGTGGCCATTGACTGATCAACCACCAGGATGGAGTTCACGATCAGGGCACTGCCCATGAGCGGCAGCACCAGTTTGAGGAAAACCGCCAACTCCCCGCCCGTGAACGAAAAGGGGCTGAATACCCGAAAGCCCTTCCAACTAATGCAGGCAAAGAGAAAGAACAGCTTCGCCGCGCAACCCGCCAACGTACCCCAGACGAGCAGGTCGATGCCCAAATCGGCGGCGAAGACGAGAAACAGGATCAGGGAGATGTTGATGGCCGACTGGGCCAGAGTCACCGCTGCAAAAAGCTTCCAGGCCTGCAGCAAGGCCGCGAGGAGCACCGAGGCACCCTCCAGCACTACGAGTAGCATCAGGGTGCGCTGCATTGCCACGCCTAGATGCTGCTGCACCGGTTCCATGCCGTGGGCGATGACGGGGAAATACCAGGGTGCCAAGGCATAGCCTGCCACTGCGATAAGCAAGATGCCCAACATGCTGGCGGTGAACACCGTCATGGTCCTGTCGCGCAAATCCCGCTCCGCGAGCTGTTGCCGCCATTCGGAGTATAACGGCACAAAGGCCGAGTACACGGCGACGTCGATGAGCAGCACCGTGAGACCCGGCACGGCAAAAGCCAGGTTGAACACGTCCAGACTCACCTGGATACCGAACTCCCTGGCTTGCAACATTTCCTTGGCCACGGCCAGGACCTTGTCCACGAAAGTCCAGGCCATGATTACCAGCGTGGCCTTGTTGATGGCGCCATACAGGTCTCTGTGGTCGTTCGCCTCGTGTTCCGTGCCCATTGGGTCGTCTCGAGCCCGCCGCCCGCTCGTGTTGGCGCGGGCAAAGGCGGGGTGTTGCAGGTTCTTGCCATCAGGTGGCACTACATGATGCACCATTGATACCAAGTTGGCATCTAAGAGTGCAGCGTTGCCTCTCGCGGCGGAATGCCGCGCCGCGAGCGAAATCCGCGTAAGGCCTGGCGAGACCAGGTTTTACCAAGCCTCGGCGCCCAAAACACGGGACGTGCTTTCCGTGCATCTCTCCTTGATACGTGAAAATCCGACGGAATACCATGCAAAAGACACCCTCTGCAAACCTTGGCCACTGCCTGATCCCTCCTGCTTCGTGCTCGAACCATGCGTGCTGAAGCATTCGTGCGGAAGCATTGACTTGTCCTGGTGATACGCGTAACTAGTTAAAGATCATTCGCAAAGCTGACATCGAGATTGCTGAAAAGTCACAGTGTGTTGGTTTGCAATTTTTGCTTGCATGACTAATGTAAGATAGCACATACATGCTATCGACATGCAATGCCAATGTTTCGCCATGCAGATATCACTGCATGTGCCAACGGTTTGGGGGTGGAATGACCGATGAATACTGACACGTATGTCGAATCGCTTTTTCCCGGTGAAACTCTCGAAAAGGGGCAGGTGAATCAACTCAACAAGATTCGGCATTCCCTGAGCGCCATCTGGAACAGCCTCGCACTCAAGAATTCCAGCCAGAGCAGCACCATGCTTTTCACCGGCTGCTCTGTCGGAGACGGTTCTTCCTTTGTCTCCCTGCACATGACCCTGTTGGCGGTCATGGAATTCGGCCTGAACACCCTTTTTGTGGACACGGACTTTGACAAACGCCGCCCTTCGACACTGACGTCCGCCGAAGGAGAAGGTCTGAGCAACTATCTTCAGGGCATTCAACCTCTTGAAGACCTGATCCAAAGTTCCAAACTCCCAGGCCTCTCTGTCTTGCCTTCCGGCAGAAACCAGGGCGAATCCTGCTGCAACCTGCTGACGCAAAAAAGCTACCTGGACGAACTCCTCACCTTTGCCAAGGATAAATTCCAGGTCACGATCTTTGATTGCCCTCCCGTGCCCGTCTCTCCCTGGACCATAAGCCTGTCCAAGATGGTGGACCACGTGATTCTCGTGGCGCGCTACGCCACCTCTCGCCGCCAGGTATGCATGCACACCATCGACAAACTCAAGGACAACAACATTGAATTGGCGGGGATGGTCTTGAATGAACGCAAGTATCCCATCCCCATGAGCATCTACAGCTGGCTGAAATAGGCGCCATGACCGGGCATGCCGAAACGCCCGAACACGTTGTCTTTGTCATCGACAACGTCAACTACGGCGGCGCCCAACAACTCCTCGTACCCCTGTGCGCGGCCCTGTGCCGGCGTGGCACCGAGGTAGCTGTCTGCGCCCTGCAACCAGGCGACGGTCTGGCCAGACGCCTGCGCGATGCCGGTGCCGAAGTGGTCCTCTGCAACCGCTCCCGTCCGAGCATTGTCAATCCTTTCAAGCTGCTTTCCTACATTTTCCTGGGCATCCGCGACATCCGCCGCCTGCTCCATGCCCGCCCCTACTGTGTGCTGCACGCGCACCTCTCTGACGCCGAATTCATCGGGACCGCCGCGGGACTGCTTTTCGGCGCCCATAGGGTACTCGTCACGGTACATGTACAACATCTGCTGCCTCGACGCCCTTGGTTCGATCCGCGCAATTTCCTGCGTATCCTCGCCACCCGGTTGCTCTTCAACCGAACCGACGGTGTCATCGCTGTATCCGAGGCCACGGCCGAGACCCTGCGCCGTGACTTCGGCGTCAGGCAGGACAAGGTCGCTGTGGTGCGTAACGGCATCGACACCCGCGCCTGCGTGGTACCCCGCCCCCTTGGTCTGCGGCATGAATTGGGCCTGCCCGAGACGGCAACCGTCTTCGTGAACATCTCCCGTCTGGCTCCAGAAAAAAACCACGCCCTGGCCATACGAGCCCTGGCAGCCCTCAACCTCCCACGGGAGCAGGCCATGCTGCTCGTTGTCGGTGACGGCGAAACGCGCCCCGAGCTTGAGCGCCTGGCCGCCTCCCTGGACGTGGACGACAGAGTCGTCTTTACCGGGTTCCGCGACGACATTCCCCAGCTCCTGGCCATCAGCGACTGCTACGCTTTGTGTTCCCTGTACGAGGGCACCTCCCTCGCCCTTCTGGAGGCCATGGCCGCGGCCAAAACCATCGTTTCCACGGACATCGAAGGCAATAGGCAACTCCTGATCCACGAACGCAACTGCCTGCTCGCCGCCAACGACGATGTCCAGGCCTATGCCCGGGCCATGCTGCGCATCGTGGAGGAACCGGACCTGGGCCGTCGGCTCGGGGAGCAGGCCCAGAAGGACGCCCTGGCGCAGTATGACATCGACGTCATGGTGGACGCCTACGCGCGATTCTGGGGTCCCAGGCTTCGCCACATGCCACGTATCGCCGTGCTAGGCCTGCGCGGTATCCCAGCCACCTGGGGCGGCGTGGAGCGCCAATGCGAGGAACTCTACACCCGTCTGGCGGCCCAGGGCTTTCAGATCACCCTTTACGCCCGCAAGAACTACGTCACCGATGATATCCGGGAGTACAAAGGCGTGCGTATCGTCCGGATCGGCACCATCGACACCAAGCACATGGAGGCCTTCCTGCACACCTTTCTGGCCGTGCTCCACCTGGCCGTGCGCAAGGCCGACATAACCCACATCTACTCCCAGGGGCCGGCCCTGATGGCTCCCCTGCTGCGGCTGCTCAAACCCCGCACCCGGGTGTTCTTCACCTGCGGCGGCCTTGACTGGCAGCGCGACAAATGGAAAGGTCTGCCCTCCAGGATCCTGCACCTCGGCGAGTGGTGCTCGGCCCATTTCACCCATGTTCGGATCATGGTCTCCAGGTACCTGAAGAACTACTATGAATCCGTGTACGGCGTCTCCACCGTCTACATACCCAACGGCGTGAACCTCCCCGAGGCCATGCCCCGGGTCGATGTCGGAACCCTGGGCTTGGAGCCCGGCAAGTACATTTGTTTTGTGGGACGCTTGGTACCCGAGAAGCGCATCCAGGACCTGATCGAAGCCCAGCTGCGCAGACCGCGCCCCTTTACCCTGGCCATCGTGGGCGATGCCGCGGCCAGCGGCGACTATGTCCGGCAGCTCAAGGATCGGTGCGAAGGCTCCTCCCAGGTTGTGTTTACCGGCTACCTCTTCGGCGAGTCACTCCAGGCGGTTTTCGCCAACGCCAAGGCTTACGTCACAGCCTCGGGCCTGGAAGGTCTGCCCTTGACCCTGCTGGAGGCCATGTCCTATGCTCTGCCCTGCATCGTCAGCGATATCGAGCAGCATAGGGAACCCCTGGCAGAGACCGGGCGCTATTTCCAGGTGGGAGATGTCATCGCCTTGGCCAAACTGCTGGACGAGTTGGAGCAGGCTTCCGATGCCTCGTTATGTACCGCGGGCAAGGCCTGCATGGAGCGTGTGAAAAACGACTATACCTGGGACGGCGCGGCAAGCCATCTCGGGGAGCTGTATCTGCGGGAATGGAAACGTGATATGGCCGTCAAGACCTGAGCCGTGCACACTGCATGCAACCAGGAGGCAATCATGACCCTGGACAAAGAAGAACAATCACGGGTGCGGCAAAAGCAACACATCGTTACCTACATCCTGCTGGTTGTTCTCGGGCTGATTTTCCTGCATCTGGCCCTTGTCATGAACCTCTACGACGTGATCAAGGGTATCGTGTAACCGGAAGCCCGTGGTGGACACCACCTGACGCGGCCATGCCTCGTTGCTGCTTCCTTGACCGGAGGCAAGGCTCGGACAGCCCCTGTCGGGTTCAGCCATGACCCTCGGGCTCCGCGACTTGCGCGCCAGGAAGGTGCGCAGGGTTACGAGCGCGTGTTCATGACGCATACAACATGTGAGGGTTGGCGTAAGACTGCTTTTGCCAGGCTTGGGTTGAACAAGTCCAGGATGGACCGATGCCGGGATACGGTCAGAACGCGTTGAGTGTTTTGATTGCAGAGTCCTGGCAAGAACACGGTTTCGCCAAGCCTGACCTGGACTTCGCTCGCCACGCGGCGTCCTGCCGCGCGATATCGGGTTCAGCTCTCCGATGGCGACTTGGTATGCGTGAACATCCTGTCGGTCTGAAAAATTTACACGACAGGCATTGTTTTTTACGCCCATGGTCTTGAGATCGCGATCCTGTCCATGGTATGATACTTGCTGTTTGTATTCAGGCGGGGGACAAACTGGCATGCGCCGTCGCATCGGCAATACACCTTTCCAAGAGTGTTGCCGCGCCGACGTCGCTCTTGCGCCACTGGCGGGGGAAGCATTGAACATTACGGGTAGCTCCGCTTCCGCATGACGTTGTCATCAAACAGCAGACGTCGCGGATGCGGGAGCCGTCAGGCGATTCGCGAACGACAAGGCGTCCGTGAAAACGCGCTGCATGCCGGGTCATCGAAAAATACGGATATTTCACTAAAATGCTCGAATATCGACGTGAAAAATTCATCCAGACGTCCAAGGCCCTAGGCTTCCTGATTCTGATGCTGTCCTTTGTCCTCGCGGGCTCGGACACACTGAGGATCATGCAGTTCGAAAGCGGCAAGAACCCCTTGCAGGGAATCAATCTTGCCTTCATCGTCATCATCACTGTCTACATGTACGCCATATACACAATGGTTTTCGACAAGTATTTTTCAAAGGATGACTTTTTTGTTCCTAAACTGCACGCCCAGATTCTGAACTTCATCCTCATACTTCTCTTCACTTCTTTTGGATTTCTTATATTCGCTCATTTTTTCAAGGTAGAAATAAACTATCTACGATTCTTCACGGTATTTATCTGTGTATCACTGCTCCTCAACATTCTCCTGCGTCGCTTGATGATCTACATATTCTCAATGCTCTTCCAGAACCAACGAAACATTCGCAACATCGTTATCGTTGGGACCAATCAGCGCGCCGTGGACTTCATGAACTACATCAACGACAATTCATTCCTTGGCGTCAATGTCGCGGGGTTCATAGATGATTGTAACTTCTCTGGAAAAAATATCAACATTCTCGGGCATCTGAAAAACATCGACGAAGTCATACGCAACAACGTTATCCATGGCATCGTCGTCAACCTGCCCATCCGATCCTTTTACGACACCATACGCTCGATCATCAATATTGCCCAGGAGCAGGGTATCAGTGTCAACTACCTGACAAATATCTTCGAGCCCGATTCTCCTTACATGCGCAGCTACCAGCTCGGCTCGATCCCGGCGGTGGTCATCTACAACGCGCCTCTGGAGGATTGGCAGGTCTCCATCAAGCGTTTCATCGACGTGATCGTGGCCGCCTTCGTCCTGCTCATCACTTGGCCCATCATCCTTGTCGCGGCCATCGCCATTAAATGCACCGACCGCGGCCCCATCTTTTTCAAACAGGAACGCATCGGCTACTTCAAGAACACCTTCAAGCTCCTCAAGCTGCGAACCATGAGCATCGACGCGGCCGCGGAGCACTCCAAGCTCGAGGCACTCAACGAGATGGACGGCCCGGTCTTCAAGATCGCCAACGACCCTCGCGTCCTCCCAGTGGGGCGTTTCCTCCGACGCTACGGCATCGACGAACTGCCCCAACTCGTGAACGTGCTCAAGGGCGACATGAGCATCGTGGGCCCCAGACCCCTGGCCATTCGCGACTACGAGGGATTTTCCGAAGACTGGCTGCGTCGGCGTTTCAGCGTGCGCCCGGGACTGACCTGCTACTGGCAGACCACCAGACACCGCAACAAACTGGGATTCCACGAGTGGATGAACCTGGACATGGATTACATCGACAAATGGAGCCTCTGGGAGGACTTCAAGATCATGCTGCGCACTGTACCGGCTGTGATCCGCGGTACGGGCGTCTGATCAACGTTTCCAGTCAACACCGCGTCCCGCATGCGGTTTTGTATCCCTGGAAACAGCCTGGCTCAATCTGGTGCGGCGATATACCGCCTCGTTCGAGCGGATTGTCCAGACGCGCTCTTTCATTTCGCGCACCCCGCCGGAGGTATATCGCGGTAATGCCCTATTGCCGCAAGGCCTTGTGCCCATCTTCCACCTCTGGCATGGGAGACCCCATGGCCATGGGCGGCATGGCGGCATCCGTCCGCCCCGATTCCACCCGCACTTCAACATACTGTTCCCGCCAGGGCTTCCGGAAAATAAAACCCGGCAGATAAACGGGGCGTTTGTTCTGTACCAGACCGATGACAGTGCCGCCGAAGAGCGTAATTTCCTGGGCCGATTTCTTGATGGTGTGCCACTTTGGCTTTTCCCAAGGGGTCACCACGACAGTGCCGTCACATGTGCTGGCCACGAAAAGCGCGAACGGCTCCGACAAGGACTGGCCATCCAGGATCACGAATTCGAAATCCTCGGCCAGGGCCTCGATCAGGGCGTTCAGCGGAAAGCCTTCACTCCGTAGAGCACCTGTCAAGGGCTTGGATCCCAAGGTCATGATGTGCAGATTTTCATGCCTGGAGGGACGTATCGCATCGCGCGCCTCAAACCCGCTCCCGTTGAGTGCTTCCAGGAGCCCCGGCGAGAAACTGGTGTTGTACACGTCGTGCAGGAGCGGCGCCACGGTATTGGCATCCACGAGCAACACCCGATAGCCTTCCCTGGCCAGAAAATGCGCCAACGCCATGGAGACGCGGGTCTTCCCCTCTCCGGCCGAGCAGCTCGTCACGTAGATGGAGGTCAATTCCTGATCCGCGCTCCTTCTCAAGATGTTCTTGACCATGACCTCGAATTCCACCGCACCCCGCTTCATGAACGCTTCACCGGTTGGGGAGAGGCCAGGCAAGTCCATCTCACCGTCAGCGATACGCCGCTCCATGTCGGACTGATATGCATAGGGGGAGTGATGCCGCGCATGCTCCGGCGCCGGCCCCAGGGGGATTGGTGTGCCTACCGATTCCTTTTCCTGGGAAACATTCAGCTTCCCATTCTCCATGGATTCTGGAGACTGGCGTTCCTCGGCCACAGCGAATGCCTCGGCCGCGACGGCATGGGATTCCGGTGGTGCAACCGCAGTGGCATGACCCTGAGGTAATGCAAACCTGGGGGGAGAAACGACGCGAACAACAGCCATCCCTTCCTCTACCGCATCAGATAGGGGCGGTTCCGACATATCCTCCTGGGAGAAGGGCTTGTCCATGCAGGACTCTAATTGCAGGGTGCACTTCCGGGCGGATTGGGCCGCGGAGGAATTCTCCTTGTCACGTTGCCCCCGTCCCTTCCTCATAAACCACATCGAAGTCAGAAGCAGCAGCGCAACACCTATTCCCAGACCTGCGAAACCCGCGATCTTCTTGATTCCAGCCTGTTTCAGAAACCCAAAACGCTGGTCCAATCCCTGGTTCCCGGACTCTGACGCGGCCTCCCACACTGGTTCGAAGGCCATTGGTATTTCCGGCTCAGGCAGCGCAACGTGCTGCTCTGGCGCGACATTGACCTTGCTCTCCTGCCCCACGCCGAGCCACTGCCTGCCCGTGAACGCCTCAAGAGGGAGAGGGACGGCGATGTCCACTGTCCGATCTTCCTTGGCCGGGTGCGCGCCGATCTGGGCCTCGGAGGCGAGGCTGAACTCGGGCGTGGCTGCAACATCTGGCTCCGGGAGCGGTGCGGGCGGTTGCGTCTGCGTCTTTTCCGAGGCCACTGCCGGCTCAACCAAAAGCGGCACGCCGGATGGCCCGTCCTCGGATGCTTTGGAATCAGCGGCATCCTGTACGGCTGCCTCGGTCAAGGCAGCCTCGGGTACGGCGGCTTCAGGTACGGCGACTTCCGGTACGGCGACTTCCGGTACGGCGACTTCCGATACGGCGGCTTCCGGTACGGCTGCCTCGGTAATAGTTGCCTCAGTCAAGGCAGCCTCGGATACGGCGGCTTTCGGTACGGCGACTTCCGATACGGCGACTTCCGATACGGCGGCTTCCGGTACGGCTGCTTCCGATACGGCGGCCTCGGTAATAGCTGCCTCGGTCAAGGCAGCCTCGGATACGGCAGCTTCTGTTACGGCGGCTTCGGTAATGGCTGTCTCGGGAACTGACTGCATCACGGAGGCGCTTGCGGGATCATTATCGGCCTCCCCTGCTCCCCACGCCACGTCCAGTTTCGGGTTTCCCGAGGCCGTGGCCAGGACTGTTGCCCCTGAGGGGGTCATGCTGACAATACGTTCGGGATCGACATGCACACGCAAGATGATGGCCGTGGGATGGAGGGTTTTGACATCGGCCAAGAGTTCCCGGATCGGTCCTTTTGATTCCGAGAGGCCTACTCTGAGGGTGTAATAAGGGGGGAGATGTTCGACACGAACAACGACGTCGGACCCGAGCTTACGTTGCAAGGTCTCGTAGGCGTTCAGCGCGTTCCGCTTTTCCAGAAAACTGGCGGCCTGAATGATGAACCATTCCCTGGAATCCTGGTTGACCGTTGTTTCCGTGGCTGACAGCGCTCCGCAAAGAACCAGGAGGAGAAACAGACCACCGATTACCGCCCCTGACCACTTTGCAGTTTTCATATGCCTCGCGAATCTTGTGCCGTATATCCGGGTTGATAATCCTTGGCACGCCCTGCGCCGGCAGGCTGCCACCGCAGGTGGCACGGTCCTGCCGCACACCCCCCGCTGCAAGATCATGAGACCGCCCTTCACTGCCTCTGACGAAAGTTCCTCATCCCCTACCCATGTTCCTGCAAGTCGTCAAGAATATTTCTAGGTTTTTTCGTGAATTATACCCGACACCACTGCTCCCCACGTGCTACAAAACAGTTGACCAAGAAACTATATGCCACGCCCTCTATTGCTCCCCTTTGCGTAGTATTGTTCTTTTCAACGTACGCGCAAAAGGACGGAACGCGGCCCAACCCGATTCCAGGCAGTTGGCCGCGCTCCCCAGCAGGCTCCAGCGATACACGGCCAGCTCCCAGGTATAGGCCAGACCCGTGGACCAATGCTGCTTGTAGGGCTCGTCACCACGCAAAAAGTCGAAGCGCTTGTACCCCTCGGCGATGGCCTGTTCGATCATTCGCAGCGTGAGCACAGTGCCGATGCCCTGCGGCGCGAACTCACGGTCCCAGCCGGCCTGGTAGAAATACAGGGCATCCCCCCATCCGAAACCCAGCCAAGCCGCCGCCAGTCGGCCGTCGCAACGCATCTCCCACAGCCGGAGCGTGCCCCGCCCTGCCAGCCAGCGACAGAATTCCATAATCATGCGCTCCAGCCGGGGGTCATGGAAGGTGCTGCCAGGGCCGAAGCGCTCCCTGTTCCAACGGAACAGGGTCTGCAGGACCGTGTCCCTGTCTGGAGTAGAGCTTTCACGAAACTCTGCTCGAAACTGCTTGTGCAGCTTGCGGTCTTTCCTGCGCACGCCTTCGCGGAACCGCGCCCCCAGGAGCGCCATGTAGGCGTCCACGTCCGGGGGTAAATCGATGAAAAAACAACTGGAGCCCCAGCGCCGCTGTGCCAGATGGCCGCGCAGCACGAGTTCATCGGCCAGGGCCGTTGCCATGGGCGCCATGGGCGCCAGATTGGCGATGCGCAGACGCTCCCAGTGGTGCTCTTCCAGGACACCCACCAACTGCCTTGCCGCGTCCGGACTGGGCAGCAGCAGGTCGCAATGGTCCGGTGCTCCGAGATCGTCCGCGCCGAGCAACACCCCCTGGCCGGGCAGGTGGAACCCGAGCTGCTCCCGCATCAGGGGTACGAGCCCGGCGATGCTCCCGTCCCCCGCCTTGACAACCCAGGCCTCCAGGGATGAGCGCTGTTTCTCGCCAAGGGCACCGTTCCAAGCCCGCAACCAGCCGGGGGAGCAGAACGGCGTCGGCGCGACCAGCGCCTCGGTGTCAATGAACCGTTGCTCCAGTAGCACTGCCAGTGCCATGCGCTCGAAGGAGAAGGAATCGGCACCCATGCCTGCCTCGTGTCGGATTTGATGGAAAGGAATTGCCAATGGCCTCACGCCTCGGTACCGATGCTTTTCAGGCTATACCGGCTTGCACCGCGAGAAGCAAACCGAGGAGCGATACCTTTGGCCTCCGCGGTTATCGCCTTGTTCGACGCGGCTGGCCGCCCCATTTACAAGCCGGCCCGATTCTGAAATCATGCTGGAATGTTGGGCTTACATTGGATGCAGACCCGCCGCACGGTCAAAAAGCTCCGCGACAGCGGGCTCTTCGACCGCGACCACTATCTGGAACATTCCCCGGAGCATAACCTCAAGACACGCTCCGACATCGACCCCGTGCTGCATTACGTCACCCAGGGCTGGAGGGAGGGGCTGGATCCCAACCCTTTCTTCCACACACGCCATTACCTGGAAAACAACCCCGACGTGGCAGCCTCCGGCGTCAACCCCCTGCTGCATTTTCTGGAGCGCGGCTGGAAAGAGGGGCGCGATCCCTGCCCGGATTTCAATGTCACGTTTTACCTCGAGAGCAATCCGGACGTGGCCGCTTCCGGCGTCAACCCCCTGCTGCACTATCTCCGAGAGGGGCGGGCACAGGGTCGGCCGACCAAGGCCGTCCGCGTCGCGCCTCCTGATCCTGCGGCACTTCAGGGGCGAGGCCTCAACGTACTCCTGGTGCTCTACGAGCACATCGGCAGCAACAGCGGCGTGCACGCCCAGCTCCACGCAAGGGGCGCCATGGAGCACGGTGCCGACTGCCTTTTTGCCGTACCCCGCCTGGTGGAGCAGGCCGGCCTGCGTGCGGACATCGCCGCCCGTGTGCATACCTTTGCCCGACTTGCCGAGCAGGGAGTATGCTTTGCCGACGGCCGAGGGCCGGACATCATTCACGCCTGGACCCCCAGGGAAGTGGTGCGTCTGTTCTGCGAGCCCCTGCTCGCACGGTACGGCAGCCGGCTGGTGATCCACCTGGAGGACAACGAGGAGTACCTCACCGAGGTGCGCGGCGGCCGCCCCTTTGCGGAACTGGCCAAGCTGCCGGAAAAGCAACTCTGCAAGCTCGTGCCGGCCAGCCGCTTTCACCCGATCAGGGGGGCGGAGTTCCTGAACAAGGCCCACGGCCTGACCATGATCATCGAGACCTTGGACGGCTTCAATTCACGCGGCGTACCCAGCCTGCTGCTGCCGGCGCCGGTGGACGTGGGTCTGTTCTCACCGCGTCCCTTGAACCTGGAGTTGCGCGCCAGGCACGGCATCCCGGAACAGAGCCTGGTACTGGCCTATACCGGCAACGTGCATGCCGGCAACCACGACGAGGTCCTGGAGTTGTACAAGGCTGTGGCCCTGCTCAACCGGAAGGGCTGCCCCACGGTATTGCTGCGTACCGGCACCAATGCCCGGCCCCTGATATGCAAGGGCTGGAACCGCGCCTGGGAGGTCGGTCTCGGCTGGGTGGAGCGTGAGGAACTTCCCGGCATTCTGGCCGCGGCGGACATCCTGGTGCAGCCCGGTGCGCCCGGCCCGTTCAATGACCGCCGCATCCCCTCCAAGCTGCCGGAGTACTTCGCGGCCGGGCGCCCCGTGATCCTGCCCAGGGCCAACCTGGGCCTGGAGGCCGAGCACCGGAAGGAGGCCTGGGTCCTGGACAGCGGCGACGCCCGCGACATCGCCCACGCCGTGCTGACCATCCGCAACGATCCCGCTCTCGCCACCGCCCTCGTGCAGGGAGCGGCCGGGTTCCACAGCCGCAGCACTGGCCTGCTTTGTACCCTGGGGCAGCGCCTGTACGCCTTCTACCGAGACCTGTGCGTAGAGGGGCAGATCGAATCGAGTTAGTTCGCGCCGCTCGGTCGGGCCATGCCCTTGACGTAGGCGTTTGGCGACCGCAACAATGACTGGAATCTGTTCACGGTCCAGGACGGCGTGGCCCGGCAAACTTCCGTGCGGGTGGGGCTTCTCAACGATGACGAGGCACAGATCATCCGGGTGTGCAAGCCGGTGAAACAGTCATCTTCTCGCCGCCATAAGAACTGCAAGACGGAGACACGGTACGCCAGGAATGAGTCCTCTTGTTGACCGGCGAGATGCGTCGCTTTTTCGTTCCCGCTGGGGGCACGGTCAGCGCGTGATGATGTCAGGATGGCAAATAAGGGACGTCGCGCGGATCAATGATCCGCCCGCGCCAAGCTGTCCTGCTCCAGTGGCAGTTTGACTCCGTTGGCGCTTTCGTTGAAGATCAGGGCGGAGAAGAACTCCTCGAACACCGCCGGTGTTTCGTTCTTCAGGAATTGCAAGGCCACGCGGTTGCTCTGGCGGCCTGAATCCCAGTAGTTGTTGATCACGCGGCCACAGAGTTCGATACGGCTCCTGCCCCGCGGGCTGAAAAGGCGAGTGCACAGGGTGGTCTCTTCGCGCAAGGGGTGCATGGAGTGCAGCAGCATGCCGCCGCGGCTGATGTTCACGCTTTCGCCCATGCCGCCTGGTCTCCCGTCGGCACTCAGGCCGAACTGTACGGGAATGCGCAGGGGAAAACGCGGGTGCCGGCGGTTGTCCTGCCCGGAGACGCAGATGGTATTTCTGCAAAGTTCCTTGCTGCGATAGAGGGCCTTGTCGGCTCGTTCCACGATCTCGAAGCACTGCCTGTCACCGTTCTGGTACTCTGACAGCCCCAGGCTGATGGTCAACGTGCCGTATTCGAACCGGTGACGCTCCACGCTCTTGCGCAGGCGCTCGGCCAGCAGCAGGGCATTGTCCTGGCAGGTGCCGGGCAGCAGCAGGGCGAACTCCTCGCCGCCATAACGCAAGGCGTAATCCGACTTGCGAGAATTCAGGCGCAGAATGTCGCCTATGCCGGTCAGTGCCTTGTCCCCAGCCACATGACCGAAGGTATCGTTGTACTGCTTGAAGTAATCGACATCGAGCATGATCAGGGAGAACTTGTCCCTTGCGCGTTTGGACCGCTCGAATTCCTTGGAGAGCGCGATGTTGAACAACCGTTTGTTGCCCAATCTGGTCAGATCGTCACACAGGGCATTGTCCTGGAGATACTTGAGGTCCTTTCTGGCGATGATCACGGGGTCGTCCACGATCTTGGTCTCGTGGGTGATGTAGTAGGCCAGGGCCGTGAACAGGCCGGGGTCGGAGCCGAGTTTGGCTTTCAGGCTGTTCCGCGCGGCCTCGAGACCAGAGGCATGAACGCGCAGCACATTCCCTACAAAAACTTTATGGAGTGACTTTCTGATGAATCGTTCCACCGTAACGCCCCCTGCCACTGCTTATGGTCAATACGACGAAACTGTACCGCCCCCCCAAGGCACCTCTTTCAACGCTTTTCCCCAGCCAGAAGCGTCAATCGCGCCTGGTGGGGTCACGAAGTGGAGCTGAATCCTGTGAACGGTCGCGCTTAGGTGAGAGAAAAGCTCGGTCCTTCGAGTTCTCAAGCCTATTGCACAAAGGCCATCACCTGTCAAATACAAAAATTGTCACGTTCTCCGTGGAAAAGACACAACTTCGTCTATTCGTGTTCTTCCTGGTCGACAAATTCTCATGAAAAGCGGCCTGCCTTCCTTTTCTCGGTGACATCGCGCCAGGGGTCACCAGGCGAAGATTTCTCGCTGCACGTCGCCGGCTCTGATGCCGAAGGCGGCATGCAGACCGTCCAGGACGGACCGCTGCATACCCGGGGGACCGCAAAGAAAAAAGCGCTCATCCCCCCTGAAATGGCGGCGCAGCATGGCCACGTCCATACGTCCTTGCTCCCGAACGCCAGCGGCCGTCGAATCGCTCCAGGGCTCCCTGGTCAAGACGAACACGGTATGCAGCCCCAGTTCCTGTCCCAAGGCTTCCAGTTCTTCCGAGGCAAAGGCATCGACACGACGCCTGTTGGTCCAGAGCAGTGTGCCGCGCAGCGCTACTCCCTGCCGGACCGCATGGCGCAACACTGCAAGAAAGGGGGTGATGCCCACGCCCCCGGCGATGAAACCCCAATGGGCCGCCGAGACCTCGAATACCTCGCGGCAGAACACACCATAGGGTCCCTGCATGAGCAACCTGGCTCCAGGCCCCAGACGGTGCAGGGCCGTGGTGAAGGTTCCCGCGCGCTTCACCGTGCAGCAGAGTCCGGTACCGGGGGGCGAGGAGATGGTGAAGGGGTGAGGCTCGGAGTGACCGAAGCGGCCCGGCAAACGCAGCATCACGAACTGCCCAGGCCGCCAGGATATGTCCTTCACTGCCAGACAGACGCTACGTACGCCGCTGTTCTCCTGCCGCGCGGAAAGCACGGTACACGGCCGGTTGCGGCCCCTGGCCGTGAGCACACGCCAAAGCAGGTTGAGTCCGAACAGGGACAGCAACGCGACCCAAAGGCCACGCGCCAGAGGGCTCTCCATGTCCGTACCGCGCAGCAACCCATGCAGGAAAGCCATGGGCACCACCAGGTACATAACGCCATGCGCCGTCTTCCAAAGGCCAAAGGGCAGCAGCCCCTTGACGCCGAGCAGGGCGCCCAGGGAGAGTAGCATAAGCAAGAGCAGGACGATCTCGCCGAGCAGCATTTCCGGGAGCGCCGCATAGTCGGCCAGTGTCGCCCAGGGTGATTTCTCGAACAGCAGGGAATGGCGCGCGACCTGCAACCCGGCGTGCACAAGGCACAATCCCAGGGCTGTCACGGCCAGGGGACGGTGCAGCCGAAGCAGACGCTCCAGGCCGGCCAGTCGTTCGAGGAGAGGATTACGCGCTCCCAACCAAGCTGCCGCGACAAGCGCCCCCAAGGCACAGAAGGCGCAGAGCTTGCTCAGGCTGTGTGAGGCGGCGGCAAGGGAATCAGGCGGGAAGTCGAGGAACGAGAGAACGTAAACGACCACCGGCGCCGCACAAAGCGCCACGACAAAGCAGGAAAGGGCAGCGCTTCCGCGCCGCACGGATCAGAACTCCGGAGTTTTCAACGTTGCGAGCCAGTTGGACAGTTCCTTTTTTTCCTGGTCGTCGATCTTCGCACCCTTGGCTTGCATCCGGCCGATATAGCTTTCCCAGCCTTCCAGATCCTTTTGCCCCACCGCCTTGCGCACGCGTTCAAGGCTGTGACACACGGTGCAATAGCTGTCGAGCATCTTCACCAGCGTCTTCTCGCCAGCGCCCACAAAGGCGTTGAGCATCAATACTGTCATGACCACGAAGCAGCAGAACGCGGCAAGCTTGGACACGGGGTCTTCCTCCTCAGGAACAGAATCATCCAGCCCGATGGCAAAATGCATATCACAGCCCCAGGCAAAGGCAACTGGATTTTTGACGCCCTCCCTGCCTGGGCGGGTGCACGGTCTTATCATCTTAATGACATAAGCAAGATTCATGCCTTCCCAGGCCCGTAGGGTCGTGCTCCATTCGAGGCTCCCCTCCAGAGCATTCGGGACGTCTTCATGTCCTCGCAGGGCCCGAGGGGCATGACCTCTCCCGCCCCCTTGCCGTGCTACCACCCGGAAACCAGTGCCTCGCCCATGCTCTTGGCGGGGGAAAGAGAACGAAACAATAAAAGAAATGTGCGCTTGCCGGGTTATCTCGGCGGGACCCCCCCTTTGTTGCGTACTGGGTCGGGTCTTCAAGCGCACACATGTTCAGATGCAGGGCGGCGACTCGATTCGCCATATTTTACTTCTTTATGCGGTTCTATGCCGGCCTCCCTCCTTGATAGCTTGCAAAGCGTGTATGGTCTGGACTCCGATCCGGTCCCGAGGCCTTCACCCGTCCGGCCTGCCGTGATCCTCCGAGCCCTTATAAAGATACTAAGCATCAAGGCCTCGATGTCAAGTCCACGCTCCCGATCCAGTACCTTCGTCACCAGCCTTGCAAGCTTTTACCGCCCGGGGTACAACACCAGCCGTTAAGGACACTTGGATCGAACGCCGCATATGACCACATGATAGCGCTGGAGGAACGCATGCGCACGATCGTAATTCCGCTTTTCTGCCTCATCCTTGGGTTGGGCCTCGGGTATCTGCTCAATCAGACCGGAGTCACCCCGGCGATGATCGAGGAAAGTGTCCGCAAGAATCCCAGACTGGTCATGGATCTCCTGCACCAGTATCCGGAAGAGCTATTCGACATCGTGGTCCTAGGCCAGGAGCGCAAACGGGAGACCGCCATCCAGGAGCAGCGGCAGGCGGACCTGCACAACCCCATCGTGGTGCATTACGAAGAAGGGCGCCCCGCACTGGGCAACCCCGACGCCCCCATCACCATAGTGGAATTCTCGGACTTCCAATGCCCGCACTGCTCCAAGGCCAACGCCGTGGTCAAGGAGGTACTGCAAAGGTACAAGGACACGGTCAAGGTGGTGTTCATGCACATGCCCTTGCAGGAACTCGGCCTCAAGGCCGCGGCCTACTTCGAGGCAGCCCAGCTGCAGGATGTGGAAAAGGCCTGGGTGCTGCACGACCTGCTCTTTACTGGGCGTGAGGCTTACAGGGAATCCGGCGAGGCTTGGCTCAAGGACGCGGCCCGAGGTCTGGGTCTGGATGTGGAGCAATTGGAAGTGGATGCCGCCGGCGAACTTGTACAGAACCGCATCGCGGCCCACGTTGCCGAGGCCGAACGCATCGGCCTGCGCGGCACACCGTCCTTTATCATCGGGGGGGTGTTGTTACCTGGATTCGCCCCATTGGAGGAATTCTCCAAGGTGGTGGACATGGTCGTCGCGCAACGCCAAGCTGCCGCGCCAGGACCGGCAATCGGGGCGGAAAACGCCACCGCTCCCGCTCAGTGAACTTGGCCTAGGCCCGACCTGGCGTATGCAACGAAACGGCGTGGTCCGTCCTGGCGTCCGCACCGCTACACAGCCTCAGATCACGCCGTTCTCCCGGCTCACCCGGTTGGATGACCTGTTCCGCCTGAAACGCAGCACCCAACCCACCGCGGTGCCGCTGATGCAACCGAGCACCCCGGACAGGATGTCCAGCTCCGAAAAATGCCTGTAGGGCACGTGGAGTTGCCAGAACTCCAGGAGCACGCAGAGCAAGGAGAGCATGAAAGGCGCCAGCAACACCAACAGCTTGTGGGGGAAGGCCAGGGGAAAGCCCCCGGCCAGAAGGAAAAAGGCCAGGAAATGCGCCACTTCCCCGAGGGTGATAGAGTAGCCGAAGCCGACATCCAGGAAGGGCATGCGCACGGGCATAAGCACCAGACCCGCGACGATCAGCACCCCTCCGAACCAGCAGATACCCAGCACAGGCCAGTTCACGGGGGTCTTGTCCTTCTCCCCGGAGCGGGTCATTCTCCGTCATCTACCTTGGAATTCTGATCCAAAGCGGCACTTTTCGCGGCTTTGGCTGCTTCCTGTCGTTTGGCCCGGCGGTTCTCCATGGTCAAACCGGCGAAGAAACCCGCCACCATGCCCAAGGCCGCGCCACGGGCCAGGGTGAAGAAGCCGAAGAGTCCGGCGAAAACACCCAGGGAACCGCCGATGAGAATGCCGCGTACGATGTAATTGGCCATCTGTTTCTCGTCTTCACCCCGTGCGGGGGCGCCGTGAAGAACCGGCGTCTTGTCCTTGCCAAGGCGGTCAGCGCCAGCGACCGACAGCCATCCAGGGTATCTGCTTCAGGGCCTTGACGTTGGCCTCCAGGCTCACCCGCGCCGTGAACGACGTGGCACTCACCAGTTCTTGATACAGGCTGGCCGAGGCAATCTTTTCCGTGGAGTGGTTGGCCACGTCCGTGAGCACGACCACCGGCTTCTCCGCAAAAGGCAAGGGGAAATGCACCTCGATGCGGCAGAAGCTCGCGGGCGGAGGACACGGCGCCGTACCCACGCCCCAGGCGATCTGGATGTCGCCGATACGCAGCAGGCCCGGATGTGTATCGTCGATGACATCGCCCAGGTGTGGTATCGCCCCACCAGACTCCTGAGCCCAGGCCACGGCGACCTGACACAACAGCAGGGCGCACAGTGTCACAATGATCCTTGCATAATGCGGCATTCCCCCCCCATGTCCCGGTCTCGTTTCTTCATCGCTCATGCCGGCTTCGGAAGCAGGCTGGTATAGCTTGTATCCTCGATGTTCAGGGCAATATGCCCCCTTTGTGCGCGGACGTCAAACCGTAGGTTTCCTCAATCCCGCGCCGTGCGTTCATCCTCGCGCTCCAGGGCCAGGAGCAGAGCGCCCAAGGCGTTGCCCACCGCATGGTGTTCGGGGAGGATGATCTCGGTATGCAGGGTATCGGCCACCGCGGGCAGGAACGTTCGCGCGGCGGCACCAACACCGACAAGGGGTACGCCAAGGGAAAAATGCATACGCAACAGCCTGAAGCCATGACACCGATCCAGCAGGTTGCCCAACCCCTGCGCCCCCTCCCAGTTGAGCAGGTGGCGGACCACGGCGTCTTCCACTGCCTTTTGAATACGTCGCACCACCATGCCGCACAGTTCCGTCGCGGAGAGTCCCAGCTTTCCTGCCAGGGCCTTGGCGCCGGCAGCGGCCGTGGCCGCGTCGCCCAGTTCCAGGCGCCCCAGCACATGCAGGGCGTCCGTAGGGGTGAAGCCGCTCTCCAGCACGAGTTGCTTGCGGGAGTAGCGGTCCAGTCTGCGCTCCATCTCCAGGACAGAGATCGAAAGCTCTCGCCGCAGGGTTTCGGCGGAGGTCGGTCCCATGCGGTGCAGGATTTCCAGCAGAGGGTCGTCCCTGTCCACTGCATGGAGCCCGGCACCGGGAAAGATCATTCTGGCAGCCAGTTCGGGGCCGATCCAATCAGCAGGAGGGGGGAGTTCCGGCGCCAGACATAGGGGTAGCACCCGCCTGGGGCCCACCTGCATATCCTCGGCGGTCTTGGCCTGGACTAGGGAATCACCCCCCGCGGCAACGGTATACATGGCCAGGGAGCGCACGTGGGTATCCCACTTGCCGATGCGCTGCCCCTGCTCCATGAGCACTGGAAGGCCGTCCTGCACCAGGGTGACGTCGGTGCTGGTACCGCCCACGTCCACCACCACGGCGTCACGCACCTTGCCCATGGCCTTGCCGAACCAAGTGGTGGCGGCCGGACCGCTGCCCACGGTCTCTACTGCATGGCGTGGTCCCTGCTCCAGGGGCAGTTCGCCGGCGTCGCCGCGCAGGATGCGCACCGGGCAATGGATACCCAACTCACGCATGCTCTGCTCCACGCCATCGGCAAAGCGCTGCATGATGGAGGTCAGCCTGGCGTTGAGCACGGTGGTGGCGGCGCGCTCGCGGAAACCTGGCAGGCTGCTGCACTCGTGGGAGCAGAACACGGGGCTCCCCGGGGCCACCAGGGAGATGGCCTTGGCCGCCACCAGCTCGTGGGTGGCGTTTTCCATGCTCATGACCGAGCACACGGCATAGGCCTCGGCCCCGGACCTGCGCATCACTCCCACGCCCTCGAGGAGCGACTCGACGTCCAGGGGCTCGGCCTCGCGCCCGCCGATGAGATGCCCGCCGGTGACGTAATGCTGCGCCAGCACGGGCAGGTCCATGGGGGTTGGATAGCCGATGGCCACGCAGCCCACGCGGTCGCCCGTATCCTCAAGCACGGCGTTGGTGGCCAGGGTGGTGGAGACCGCGGCCAGGGCCACGTCCGCCGGATCGACGCCGGAGCCGGCCATGACCTGTTGCATGGCCAGGGCCACGCCCAATTTGAGGTCGTGATGCGTTGTCGGGGTCTTGGCAGTGCGCACGACCGCCCTGGTACACAGATCGAGCAACACCGCGTCGGTGTACGTGCCGCCTGTGTCCAGGCCCAGGCCAAAGGAACCTGCTGTATTCATTGCCACCTCCAGGAGAATTTCGTGGAAAGGAGCATAACCGCCCCCCTGGGGGTTGGCAAGGGCAGGAGCAAGTGGAAAAGCACCGCGGAGCGCTGCGGGAGGAGAAGTGATCCAGCCCGGTTCGGGCTCGGGCAGTCTGTTCAGGAGGATGATTCGGGAAGACGATCTTCCAGGACAAGGGTGTCGCTCTTGTCCATGACCGACGCCACGCTATAAATGGTCTGCAAGGTGATGGACGTGTTCTCGGGGTCGAGAATGCGGTCGATCTGCGTCCGGCTCGTGTGCATCATGCGAGCCAACGCGGCCTTGGACAGCCTGTGGTCGGCCATGTATTGCGAGAGCAGCCAGAACAATACGCGTTTTTGTGCAGTGGTCTGAACTTCCTCGTACAGTCCTTCCCCCCTCAGAAAATCATCGAAAGAACTGCCGGAGCAGGCAGTGGCATTTTCCATCATCAACCCCCACTCCAAGAGCGCGGGTTGTGCGGCCCTGACTGCAATGTGGCTCCGATTTGATCGATCCTTGCAGCCATTCGCCTATTTCGGTTGGGTGGCTCGCGAGCCGCCCATCTTTCGGCTTCATGCCCTCGGCGGCATGGTCGTTTCCCGGTCGCGATTTTCTACGCCCTGAACGCAGCAGTTACAGAACCATCACGCCAGCACTTACACTCCCGCCGTTTTCCCGGCCTCCGCCTTTGCCGCCGCCTTCTCCTGCATGCGCGACTTCTTGCGCTCCCGCTTCGCCACGCGGCGGGCGTTGACGCTCTCGGTGATGGAGCAGAGTACCGGCACCACCACCAGGGTCAACAACGTGGCCACACCCAGGCCAAAGATCACGGCCACGGCCATGGAGCCCCACCACTGCGAGGATTCGCCGCCGATGTCCCAACGCAGGTTTATGAAGTCGTAGCTCACGCCCGTGGCCATGGGCAGCAGCCCAAGGATGGTGGTGATGGCCGTGAGCAGCACCGGGCGGAAGCGGATCAACCCGGTCTGCACCAGCGCCTCCGTGGGGGGGAGGCCCGAGGCCTTGAGCTGGTTGAAGTAGTCGATGAGCACGATAGCGTTGTTCACCACCACGCCGGCCAGGCTGATGACACCCACGCCGGTCATGATCACGCCGAAGGCCGTGCCCGTGACCAGCAGTCCCAGAAACACGCCTATGAGTGACAGGGCCACCGAGGTGATGATGATCAGGGGGGCGGAAAAGGAATCGAACTGCGTGACCAGCACCAGGAAGATGAGGAAGATGGCCACGATGAAGGCCTTGCTCAGGAAGGCCTGGGCCTTGGCCTGCTCCTGCTGCTCCCCGGTGAAGGCGTAGGAATAGCCCCTGGGCCAGTCCAATTCCTTGAGATATTTGTCGATGACCGGGATGACGTCGTTGGCCAGGACCCCGGAGACGTCGGCCGAGACCGTGACCACGCGTTTCTGGTCGATGCGGTTGATGCCCCCGAGCCCGCTGCTCACCTCGATGGCGGCCAGGCTGGTCAGGGGGATGGGTTCGCCGTTGGGGCCGGAGACCGTGATCCGCTTGAGATCCTCCACCGAGGAGCGGTTCTTTTCCGGCAGCCGGGCGATGATGTCATACTCGTCCTTGCCCTCGCGGTACACGCCCACCTTGGCGCCGTTGATGGCGGTCTTCACGGTGTAGGCCACCTGGTAGGTATCCAGGCCCAGGAGCGCGGCCTTTTCCTTGTCCACCCGGACCTTGATCTCGGGCTTGCCCTCCACGAAGTTGTCCTTGACGTCCACCAAGCCGGGAACCTGCTCCATGTAGGTCCGGATCTTCTTGGCCAGTTCGCCCAGCGAACGCAGATCCTTGCCGTAGATCTCCAAATTCACGGGCTTGCCCGTGGGCGGCCCCCCCTCTTCCTTCTCCACCTGGATCTCCGCGCCACGGATGCTCGCGAGCAGGCGTTCGCGCATTTCGTCCAGTATCTCCGAAGAGGGGCGTGAGCGTTCCTTGAGTTCCTTGAAGACCAGGGTCACGCTGGAGATGTGCGTGCCCGAGGCACCATGGGAAAAGGCATCGCCCGCGGCCTCGCCCAGGTTGGCGATGTAATGCTCGATGTCCGGGTATTCGGCGGCCACGGCCTCCACCTGCTGCACCAGGGTGTCCGAGGCGTCGAGGTTGGTGCCAACGGGGGCCTTGACCGTGACATAGGCCCGATCCGGCTCCACGTCCGGGAAGAACTCCACGCCCTTGCCGAACATGCCGAAGGCCATGACCATCCCCACGAGCATCACGAAGGACGTGATCACCACCAGGCCGCGGTTGCGCAGGGACCAGCGCAGCAGGGCGCGGTAGACCCGCTTTGACAGGCTCAGGGACTCCGTGGCGTTCCCTGCCTTGGGAGCCTTGGCTGGTTTGGTGGTCTGCCAGCGCGAGGAAAGTACCGGGTTGACCACCAGAGCCACGAACAGGGAGCCAAAGAGCGCGATGATCACGGTCCTGGGCAGAAAGGACATGAATTCGCCCATGATGCCGGGCCAGAAGATCATGGGGAAAAAGGCGCCGGCAGTGGTCAGGGTGGAGGTGATCACGGGCCAGGCCACCTCGTTGGTGCCCTCCAGCGCAGCCTGCCAGCGCCCCTTGCCTTCCTGCATGTGGCGGTAGATGTTCTCCACGATGACTATGCCATTGTCCACGAGCATGCCCAGGGCCAGGGTCAGGGAAAAGAGCACCACCATATTCAGGGTGATACCCAAGGCATACAGCAGACTGAAGGTGATGAGCATGGAGATGGGGATGGCCGCGGCCACGAACAGGGCCGAACGCCCCCCGATGAACACGAGCACCACCGCCAGTACGAGCAGCAGACCACTGAGGATGTTGTTTTCCAAGTCCGCGACCATGAGCCGGATGTCCTTGGACTGATCCGCGGTGAGCACGATCTGCAGGCTGGGCGGGAACTGGTGACGCATCTCCTCCACCATCCGCTTGATCTCGTCGGTGATGCGGATGATGTTCTCGCCGCTGCGCTTCTTCACGGCGATGGTCACGCTGGACCTGCCGTCGATGCGGCTGCGTGTCTGGGGGTCCTTGTGGTGGTCGCGGATGCTGGCAACGTCGCGCAGGTACACTGGCTTGCCGTCGCGCACAAAGGCCACGATGCTGTTGATCTCCTCGGGATGCTGGAAATCCTCAGGTGTGCGCACCAGATACTTGGCATTACCGATGTCCATGGAGCCGCCGGGCATGTTCACGTTGCCCGAGCTGAGCGCGCTGATCAGGCTGGAGACCGGCATGTTGTAGAAGGCCACGCGATCGATGTCGAACTCCACGTGGATCTCGCGCTCCAGGCCGCCGATGATCACGGCATCCAGCACGCCGGGAATGCTCTCGAAGCGGTCTTCGAACTCCTCGGCGAATATCTTCAGCCGCTTGAGGCTGAAGTCACCGGAAAGCACCACGTTGATGATCGGGATGTCCGAGAAGTTTGCCTCGCTGACCACGGGGTCGTCTGGAATATCCTGCGGCAGGTCGCTCTTGGCCTGGTCCACCTTGTCTCGCACCTTCTGCAGCGCGTCGTCGATATCCACCGATGGCAGGAACTTGATGGCGATGAAGGAGACCCCGTCGTCGGATACCGAGCGTATCTCCTCGGTGTCGCTGATGCCCTTGAGCTTGCGCTCCAGGGGGATGGTCACCAGGGTCTCCATGTCCTCGGGCGCCACGCCCTCGTAGTCGGTGGTCACGAAGATGTAGGGGATGGTGATGTCGGGGGAGCTTTCCCGCGGCAACACGGCATAGCTGTAAGCGCCGGCCAGGACAATGAGCAGCAGCAGCACCAGCACGGTGCTCTGGCGGTAAAGGGCCGCTTTGTTGATGATCATTGCACTTGCACCCGCGTGCCGTCCTCGACCTGGGCGAAGCCCTTGACGATGAGCCTTTCACCGGCGCGCAATCCGGAGAGTATCTGGATCCGATCACCCTCGATGACGCCGGGTTCTATGGTGCGAGAATGGGCCACCCCGTCCTTTTCCACGAAGATCACCCGCTCCCCTCCCTTGTCCTGGATCACGTAGAGCGGGGCTGTTACTGCGTCCTGGATCATGCGGCGTAGGAAGACCACCCTGGCGATCATGCCCGGGCGGATACGGCCGTCGGCGTTGTCCACCACCACCCGCACCTGAAAGGTCTTGGTGGCGGCATCGGCTTTCCTGGCAACGAAATCCACATGCCCCACCCATTGTGCTTCGGGATAGGCGTCCACCCGCAGGCCGACCTTCTGGTCCGATTGGATGTAGCGGATGTCCATTTCCGGAACATTGACGTTGACGCGGATGGTGTCGATGCACACCAGGTCGGCCACGGGATCACCCTGGCTCACATATTCGCCGGGGTCCACGTGCATCCGCTCCACGGTGCCATCGATGGGGGAGCGCACGATACCCTGTTCGTGCTCCACCTGGGTGGTGCGCAGGTCGCTCTGGGCCTTGACCATCTCCGTGAGCGCCTGGTCCAACTCCTCCAGGGAGAGCACCTTGCGGTCGTACAGCGCCTGTCTGCGCTCGGCCAGGAGCTTCTTGAGGTCGTAACTGGCCTGGGCGCGGTCCAATGCGGCCTTGAGGGCCGAGAGGTCGATCTTGGCGATGATCTCACCCCTGAGGACCTTGTCGCCTTCCGTGAATCCGACCCACTCCACGCGGCCGGCGCGTTCCGAGGAGATGCGCACGTCGTGCCGCGCCTCGGTGCTGCCCGGGAGCAGGAGTACGTCGTGCAACGGCTCGGGAACAACCTCGCGTACTTCCACCAACACCACATCGCGGTCCCGCGCCCCTTGCGCCACGGGTGCGGGCCGGTCCTCATCCTGGGCGTTGCTGTTGCCGTGGCAACCTGCAACTCCCAGACATGACAGCAGGATAATTATCATAAGCACATGGCGACAACGCATGCTACTCTCCTCGATGGGCCGGGGCGCAGTGTCCGCGGCGGTAGTTCAAGCGGGGTGCTCCGCCCTGTGCCTGGCATCCTGCAACCCTGCCAAGGAAAAGGCGGTGACGTGCGCGGCCAGGCGATCCACATCCTCGGGGCTGGGCTTGACACCCGGACCAAGGACTTCCATGGCCGGCTGTAGATAGAAATAGAACAGCACCTGCCCCACAATGCTGGCGGCGGTGTCCAGTACAAGGCGGGAGTCCTTGGGCTCGCCGAGATAGTCGGAAACGATGTCCAGGATATGTGCCTTCAAGGGGAGCATGTGGAACTTGGCCAGGTGGTCGAGATACGGCGAGGGGCTGACCATGGCCTCGGCCATGAGCCGGGTGGTGGCGTCGGGGTCGCATCTGCCGTCGCCCACGATGATGCGCAGCAGAAAGGAGCGGATAAAAGCGGCCAACCTTTCCTCGACGGTGGAATCCTCCCCCAGTCCCATGTCCGGAGGGTAGACGCGCAGGTGCGAAACCATGATATTCTCGAGCACGGCGAGGTAGAGCCCGCCCTTGTCCTTGAAGTGGTAGTTCACGGCCGCCACGTTGGCGCCGGCGCGCTTGCAGATGTCGCGCACCGTGGCGGCGGCGAAGCCCTTGTCCAGAAAAACCTCGGTGGCCGCTTCCAAAATCCTGTCCCGTGTCGATGCCGGTTGCTCCCGCATGTATCCCCCTGATACAAACAGAGTTTGAATCGGTGTTTCAAACAGAGTTTGCCCGTCCTGTCAAGTAACTCCTTGCTGCCGGTTGTCAAGATCGTGGTCAGGAATAAACGCGAGGGTTGTGTTTTGCAGCGGATTGGGACAGGGGATCGGGAGAACGCCACCCCCCCCACAAGGAGCCCCCCATGGATCTCAGCGCCTATGACAGACTTTCACCCGAGGAGCAGCGACAGTTCGTGGAATTCCTGCTCTGGCACTACCGCGTGGTGGACGCCTTCTGGTTCATCCGCGTGGAGGAGGACTACGGCTTGGCCAAGGCCGAGGAACTCAACGAGCGCGTCTGGGGCAAGGTGGCGGAACTCGGGGCGCGCGACATCAAGCGCCGCTTCGACCTGCCCGAGCAAGGCGGCCTGGAGGCCTTTGCCCGCGCCCTGTCCCTGTTCCCTTGGGCCATGATCGTGGGCTATTCCATCGCCCCTGAAAATGGCGAGCTGCGTATCGACATCCCCGACTGTCCGGCCCAGACGGGCCGCAAGAAACACGGCCTGGGAGAATACTCCTGCAAAGCGATGCACAAGGCCGAGTTCGAGCGCTTCGCCCAGACCATAGACCCGCGCATCCGGGTGGAGTGCCTGTTCGCGCCCCCCGATCCACACCCCGAGGACTGCTACTGCTCCTGGCGCTTCACCGTTCAGGAGTGACGCCGGGAGGAGGCGTCCGCCCCCCCATCTTCTTGGCACGTACCGCGGCCTGCTCCATGAAGGTCTCCAATTGCAGGCGCGTGGTGGGCGAGGCCGTGCCGTCGAAGGGTATGGAACACAAGGGAGCGTCGTGCTCCCGGCAGACGCCGCGCAGCAGGGCCGTGGCCACGGTGCCGGGCATGCAGCCGAAGGGCATGGCCAGGACAATGCCCTGGGCCCCGCGTTCGAGCATGTCCAGGGACTTGCCCACGCTGAGCACGGCCTCGCCCCGGAAGGAGTGGTGCAGATACGGGGCGGCCTTGCGCAGCAGCGTCTTGGCGTCCGGGTCGTGGATGCTCTTGTAGACGCCGTTCATGCCACGCTCCAGGGCATGGCCGATCTTGCGCTGAAAGTAGTTGTTCAGCCCCACCTGAAACATCCTGCGCAATTCACGGCGCTTGATGGCATTGCGCAACGACTCCCAGTTCACGTAGTAGATCCACTCGTCCACGCTGGCCAGCCAGGCCTCGCCTCCAAGCCCCTCCACCTGCCGTACCAGGTCCTCGTTGGAGAAGGTGTTGGTGCGCACGAAGATTTCACCCACGATGCCCACGCGGGGCTTGCGCTCCCCGTTGTACCGGAGGGCGTTGAAATCGCGGGCGTAACGCTCCAGGGCCGAGGCCAGGACCTCCAGATCCTTGGAGACCAGGGGAGGGATTTCTCCCAGGGCCTGGGCGTAGAGGGCGTCGGCGTCCCCCGTGTTTCGCTCGTAGGGGCGCGTCTCGTGCAGCATCTTCACCAGCAGGTCCAGGGCCACCAAGCCTTTCCAGGAGTCGCGGGCGAAATTCCCCCCCATCATGCCCAGGTCATGGTAGAATGCGCTGTCCTGCATGGGAGAGATGATTTGCACGTCCGGGTACCCAGCACGCTCCATGATGATCTTTTGCAGCAGGTTGTATTGTCCGAAACGACAGGGACCGCCGCCGGCGGGCATGAAAAACGCCGCGCGTCGCGGGTCGAAGTCCGGAGAGCCGGCCACCTTGAGCATGTCCGCCAAGGTCACGGCAAAGGGGAAGCATTCCTTGCCCGAGACATAGCGCATGGCCAGGGCCAGGGCCTCCTTGTCCGTTGGGGGCATGACCACGGCCTCCACGCCCGCGGCCTCGAAGGCGGCGCGCATGCCCAGGGCCTGGTCGCCCATGCGCGGGATGTAGACGATGCGCTGTGCCCTTGACACGTGGTGCGCATAACGCGGCTTGCTTCCCTTCGCCACACCGTGGGCTTCGGTCTCGGACCGCATGGCCAGGCTGTCCAGGAAGGCCTCCAGCCTGGTGATCACGCCAGCGTCGGCGCTGTGTTCGTCGATCTCGATGTGCAGGTAGGGTTTGTCACCCATCTCGCGATGGAAATACTCCAGAATGAAGGAGTCCGGACCGCAGGAAAAGCTGCCGATGATCAGGGCGTGCAGCCGGCTGAAGGCAGGGCCCCTGGCGATGCACCTGGCAGCCTGGAGCATGCGTTGCCCCGAGCGCCAGTACATGTCCGGCCAGTCCTGTCCGATTTCCTCCGCCAGGTCGTCGAGGGGCAGAAAATCCATGGGAATGGCCAAAGTGTTCAGGGTGGCCAGCTTGCGTGGAACACCGAGATTCATGCCCGAATCAAAGGCATTGTAGGCCCTGCCCACCACCACCAGGGCGCGCTCCACACCCTGACCGTACAGTTCGTCCAGGGAGGCCAGGGTGGTGCGCCCAGCTTCCTGAATCTCCCGCTGAAAGGTGCGCTGCGCTTCCTCGGCCCTGAGCATGGCCTGGTGCAGGGCCAGAGGGTTGACGCCGAGCGCTGTCACATGGCGTAGCAACGAAAGATGGCGCGAGGCAACTGGATCGGCCAGTTGGATCACCGGAGCCACGATCTCCCGCCCAGCGCCTACCAAGGCTTGACGCGCCAGGTAGGGGAAGCTCTGCGTCAAGGGGCAGCCCAGGGAGCTCTTGCCCGAGCCCTTGGCCGCCACATTGACGAAGCTGGGCAGAAACACGCGCTCCACACCCTGTTCGAAGAGCCAACGCACGTGCCCCAGGGCAGCCTTCACCGGGTAGCAGGTCTCGGCCAATGTGGCCTGCACGCCCAGACCGGCCACGCGGTGGTCGGTGCGTGGCGAGAGCATGACCTCGAATCCCAGCTCCCAGAGCAGGGTGCTGTAGAACGGGAGGAGGTCGTGCATGAAAAAGACGCGGGGCAGGCCGATGACGCCGTGCCGAGCCGGACGGCCTCCTCGCTCCGCTACGTAGGCCGTGTGGGTGCGCTCCAGGGCCTTTTCACGCAGGGCGAAGAGGTCTGGCAGATGCTTGCCGGCCGTGCGGCGGATGTCGTACTTCTCGCAACGCCCCCCATAGTGCAGGACGGTGGATTCCCCGGCAAAGCGCACCTTGTTGATCTCGCAACGGTTGTCGCAGCCGTTGCACTCGAAGGAACTCTGCTCGTAGTCCCTGTCTGCCACGCTAAAGCCCTTGAAAGCGGAAGGCGCGCCGGCGTTGGGGCCGGTCATGTGTTCCCTGGCCAGCAGGGCCATGCCGATGGCGCCGGAGACGTCATTGTACGGGGGCACGGTGATCTCCCGCCCCAGGTACTTCTCGAAAGCGGCCACCACGGCCGTATTGCAGGCCGTGCCGCCCTGAAAGAAGATCTTCTCCCCGATGTTGCGGCCGGCCACCACCCGGTTGATGTAGTTTTCCACGATGGAATAGGACAGTCCGGCCAGGAGATCGGACTTGTCCGCGCCTTTCTGGAGACCGTGCATCAGGGAGTTTTCCATGAACACGGTGCAGCGCTCGCCCAGGGCGCAGGGAGCCTCGGCCTCCAGTGCCAGTGCCGCGAACTCGTCCTTGATGGGGATGTCCAGCTTCTCAGCCTGCTCCTCCAGGAAGGAGCCGGTGCCGGCGGCGCAGGCCTTGTTCATCTCGAAATCCACGATAATCCCGTCATGGAGTCGGATGAATTTGGAGTCCTGCCCGCCGATCTCGAAAACCGTATCCACTCCCGCTCCGCCCAGGAGCTGGTCCAGGCTCACGGCGCCCCTGGCCTGGGCGGTGATCTCGTTCTTCACCAGGTCGGCGCCGATGCAGTCGGCGATCATGTAGCGGCCGGAGCCCGTGGTGCCCACGCCGCGGATGGGCAGGTCCTCGCCGAGTTCCTCGCGCAATTCCCTGAGCCCTTGGCGCACGGCCTCGATGGGGCGGCTGGCGGTGCGCAGATAACGCCTGGCCACGAGGCGACCGTCCTGATCCACCACCGCCAGACAGGTGCTGATGGAGCCGATGTCCACACCCATGTAGGCCGCACGCGGCGGAGGAGCGTCGGTTTCCCGCCAATTTTCCTCTTCCCCGCAGGGACGTACCGCGTGACGTTCCAGAAAGCGGTCACCACTGGACAGCAGGCTGCCGCGCCTGGGAATGGCGCCGGCCTCGCGCCCCATTTCCAGACGACTGATTGCCCCGGTGTCAACAAGAACGGGCCGCGCCGCCATTTCCGCCAGCTTCAGGGCCGCGCCGGCAGCCGTCCAGATGGTCGGGGGATCTGGGATACGCAGCTCCGGCAGTTGGAACTCCTCGCGAAAGGCGCGCACCACGCCGCGGTTCAAGGCCACGCCCCCCAGAAAGGCCACTTCGGGGAGCAGGCCGCGGTTGCGCAGGATGGAGCCCTTGAAGTTCCGGGCCACGGCAAAGCACAACCCAGCCACGATATCATGCAGCGGCGTGGCGATCTGTTGCAGGTGGATCATATCCGACTTGGCGAACACGCTGCAGCGTCCCGCGATGCGCGGCGGGTTGGCGCTCTGCATGGCCAAGTCGGCGAATTCCTCGATGGATAACCGCATGCGCTCGGCCTGCTGGTCCAGGAAGGAACCGGTGCCCGCGGCGCACACGGAATTGAGCGCAAAGTCCCGTACCGCCCCGTCTTCCAGGAGCAGGAGCTTGGCATCCTCCCCGCCCATTTCCATCACGGTGTGCACTTCGGGATGCCAGGCGCGCATGGCCTGTGCCAGGGCGACCAGTTCGTTGATCTGCGGGACCCCGAGCCCATCGGCCAGGAGCTTGCCCGAGGAGCCGGTCACTGCCAGGGGAAGGGGGCCGTGGCGGTCGATCAGATCGGACAGCAGTGGCAGGGCCGCATCCAATGGGCGGCCGTGATGCCGGACATAGGATGATTCCAACAACTTGCCACCAGCGTCGAGCACCACGAATTTGACACTGACGGAACCGAGGTCGAAACCAGCAATCCGTTTCATAGTGTTACCGTTTTCCATGGAAAAGCAAGAAGATGGGTCTATTGACGGTTTTGCATCCATTACCGTCATTGTAGCCAGATTCATTGTTCCGTGCAACAGCGGAGAGCGGCAACAGCGATCAGACCTTGCACGCCCCGTCCACTGGGTGTAGAGCAGGAATCCCTGGGAATAGGAATACCCCGGCGTTCAGGGATACTGTACGTCGGAAACACATACACGTGTCAGGGAAACCGCCACATGTTTGAAAAAGCCATCTCGGATTTCTGGCTCTATTTCGCCACACTGGACCCCTTCGGCACGCTGATTGTTTACACCGGCCTGACCGCGGGGTTGGCTCCGGCTGCCAAACGGAAGATCGCGTTCCAAGCCGTATTGGTGGCAACCATGGTACTCCTTGGATTTCTCGCCCTGGGGCAGGTGCTTCTGGATGCCCTGCACATCCGGCTGGTTGCCTTTGAAATCTCCGGCTCCATCATCCTCTTCCTGTTTGGATTGCAGATGTTCTTCGCCCCCCTTTCCATGTCCAGAGAGCAGGAAGGCGAGATCGAGCGCGACGTTGCCGTGTTCCCCCTGGCCGTGCCCGCCATCGCCAGCCCCGGCGCCATTCTCGCCGTGATCCTGGCCACGGAAAACAGCTCCAACCCCTTGCCCATGCAATTGGCCTCGGCAGGCTCGCTGCTGGTGGTCCTGGGTGTGACGCTGGCGCTGCTGCTCTTTGCGGACAACGTCAACCGCCTCATCGGCAAGACCGGGGAAAAGGTGCTAGTGCGCATCAGTGGCTTGATCCTCGCGGCCCTGGCCTGCGAATTCTGCATCGAGGCCATGGAAGACCTGCTGCGATAGCCAGGGGCGGTCGCGACATCAGAGCTTTTCCGCCACGGCCAGCACGGAGATGGCGTAGAAGTAATCCGGGTTATAGCGCTTGACGACCTTGATTTTGTCCTTGCGCGCGAGCTTGGCCTTCCACCCCGCCTTGTGCATAAACCTGGCCACGCTGTGAATGGCGTCCGCCGGGGAAAAGAGGTCCACGCGGCCGTCGCCGTCGCCGTCCACCCCGAGGCGCAGGGCGTTGGAAGGCAGGAACTGACAGAAGCCCAGCGCGCCGTAGATGGAACTGGGCATGGCCGAGGGATTGAGCTGATTTTTGCCGCTGTATTCGAGTAGCGCCAACAGTTCCTTGTAGGCCCAGTCCGCGGTTCGCCCCATGCGTTCCTCGGCCCATTGGATCTGCTCCAAGCTTGGTGCGTGCTCGCGCAGATAGGGTTCGATGAAGGAATAATCGCTGGATGCGGCCATGCTGGCCAGGACGCTCAAGGCCTTACCGTGGCCCAGGAAATCCCCGAGCTTGGTCTCCACGATCAGGATGGCCAGGATCAGTGACTCTGGCACGGAATAGCGCTGGGACGCGGTCTTCAGGGCCTCCGCGTTCTCGGCACGAAAGGCCGCGAGCCGCTCCAATACCTCGGGAGTCAAATGAGGCGCGTGCAGCGGGACTTTTTCACGCTTCTGGCCCGAGGTGTCGGTCTGTGGCACGGGTGTCGGCGGAACGAACTTCTTCCGAAAGAGCACGCGCATCTTCTTGCCCATGGAATCGGGGTCGAACACGGCGTCGGGGTCGCTAAAGAGTCGTTGCAGTTCCTCGGCTGGGAAGCCGTCCGCGACCAGACGCTCCAACAGGGGCTCGAAGTGGGGATCCACGTTGCACAGCCCCCCAGCAGGGAGCAGTAACATCGCTACGAGAAGCACCATGGTGCCGTACCATCCACGCATCGTCACTCCTCCGGGGTGCGCGCGAGCACGAGCACGCGCACTTCCCGCGCCCCCTCGGCGTGCAAGGTGCGGCAGCACTCCACCAGGGTGGCGCCCGTTGTCATGATGTCGTCCACCAGGAGTATCCTTTTCTTCGCCACAATCCGTGCCGGGCTGGCAAAGGCGCCCTTGATGTTGTCGGCGCGTTGGCCGTGGCGCAGTCTGAACTGGGGGAAGGTATCACGCAAGCGCACCAGTGCCCCGTGCTCCAGCGGCACTCCCAACCTCCCAGCCAGGGGGCGGGCCAGTTCCTGACTCTGGTTGAATCCCCTGCGCCGCAACTTGCCGGGATACAGGGGCACGGGCGTGACCATGTCCGGCCTCCAGCCCGCGTGCTCCGGCAGTTGCGAGCGCAACTCCCAACAGCGCAGTACCAGACGCTGCAAGAGAGTGCCGAGATCTATCCGTCCGTTGAGCTTGAAGGCCAATATACACTCCCGCAGTACCCCGGCATAGGGGGCGTAAAACATAAGACCGCTCCAGGGCAAAGTGGGATTCCTGCCCAGGGAGCGTCGGCGACACTCGCCGCAAAGGCTCTGCCGCGCGAGTTCGTCCTGACCCATGGCGCCGCACACGGGGCAATACCCCCCCAGCCTGGGGCGGAGCGTTTGGCAGCATTCGGGGCAGAGACCCGCTGCCGGAACGCTCCCCTTGGCCGCGTCTTCTGGTGGGACGGCAACGCCGCAAAGCAGGCAGCGCCTCTCCAACAAGCCCAGGGAGCGTGCCGCGCTGGTTACAGCCCTGAACAGGGAGGGGCGCCGGGCCGCACTTTCGGAAGGAAAACCCATCACTCCCCAGACGTCAGGCTGGTCGCGTTGGTCTTTGCCTGGATCGCCGTCACGGTCGCGGCCACCTCCTGCCAAGCCGTTCTGCCCAAGCCAAGCAACTGGTCATGATAGGCGGGCCTGCCTTGCAGGTCCTGGGCCTCGTCAAGGCCGCGCAAGAGCAGGGGTTCGGAGAGTTCCAGTCGGAAAGGCTGCAGAAAATAGCGCAGGGTAAGCAGGCTGCCGCCAAAGAGCTGTTCTCCCTGAGTGCGTCCGGCAACGAGACAGACGTGGGCCTTTCTCTCCCGCAGAGCCATCAACTCGGGGTCCTTGTCCAACATGCGCAGGTAGAAGCTTTGTCCTCGGTCGATAAAGCCCTTGAAGCCTGCGGGCAGGTGGTAGAAATAGATGGGCGAGACAAAGAATACCAACGGCGCTGAAAGCAGGGTCTGGAACAGGGGGCCGGACTGATCGTCCCTGGCTTGGAAGCACTGGCGATTGGGGTCGTACTCGCACCGGCGACACCCGAGGCAGGGACTCACGCGGTACTGGCGCAGGGTCACCAGTTGGCTCTGTCCGCCGGCCTGGGCAATGCCCTTGGCGATGAGTCTGGCCGCGGTGTCGGAATTGCCGGACGCACGGGGGCTGCACGCGAAGATGACAGCCTTGGTCGTTGATCCTGGATCAAAAAAGTCCACCAACAGACTCCTTTACGCCCCCCTCGTGAATGTGGCCAAAACCAGGCCTTGGTGTTCCGACTCCTCAAGCCGCCAGCCCGGCTCCAGAAAAAGAGCCTCGCGAGCCACGGGCAGCGCGTCCTTGCGCAGGAGCATTTCCAGACGGTCCCTGCCATTGAAACGGAGATGCCACCGGATCTCCTCGAGCAGGCGTCAGCAGGTGGCAGTGAAGTCGATGCGACCGTCGATCTCCTGGACCATGGCCGTATACCTCTCCCTCCCGTTCAGCGCCGATACTCGGTGAAAAACGGATTGTGCAGCTTTTCGTCACCCACGTTGGTCGATGGACCATGCCCACTGTAGAGCCTCACGTCGTCGGGCAGGGTGAAAATCTTGTCCATGACCGAACGCAGCAGGACTTCGTGACTCCCGCCTGGAAAGTCCGTCCGGCCGACGGAACGCCAGAAGATCAGATCCCCGACAAAGGCTACCTTGAAATCCGGGAAATAGAAGGTCAGGCTGCCTGGAGAATGCCCCGGCGTGTGCAGGACCTTGCAGAGAACGCCCAAAAGCTCGGTGTCGCCGGGTTCCAGGTGCGTGTAGGTGAACGTCTCCACCAGGGGGAGCCCCCAGAGACCACCCCTGCCAAGTTCGGACTGCATCAGGTAGTCGTCTTCCTTGTTGGCCAGGATAGGCGCACCCGTGGCCTCGTGCAGGGACGCATTGCCGAAGATGTGATCGAAATGCAGATGCGTATTCAGAATGTGCGTCAACGTCAGGTTTTCGCGCTTTAACACATCGAGGAGGGGTGCGGGATCGCCCCCTGGATCGACCACCACGGCCTTGCCATCCAGGCTGGCCAGGAAACAGTTGGTCTCCAGGGCACCGAGGGGAAACACACTGACCTGCATCAGAATTCCTCCAGAAGAAAACGTCCAGGTTCCATGCGTGTGGAACGGCCCGTTTCCGCAGGCCGTCCCATGGCCAGCAAAGCCATGAACGCATACATGCCTGGGTCCGTGCCCAAGACCTGGTGGACCTGGGGTTCCTGGTTGAAGATCTCCCCCAGCCAGACAGCGCCGTAGCCCAGTGCGTGCGCGGCCAGCAACATGTTCTGGATGCAGGCCCCGGCGCTCTGGTGGTCTTTCATGACGTGGTACATGCTGCCCTTGTCCAGAAACACGGCTAAGTTCACTGCCGCGGCAAGAACGATGCGCTTGTAGGATGTGCACGCGGCAAGCCCTTGTTGCCTGGGATCGCCACGCCTGACCACCAGGAAACGGCAAGGCTGGTTGTTCTTGCCGCTGGGAGCCCAGCGGCCGGCCTCGAGTATCGCCCTGATCGCGTCGTCAGGCAGGTCCTCGTCCGTGAACCTCCGGATGCTGCGACGTTGCCGTATGGCCTCCAGCACGGCGTTGCCTTCCACCTTCACCGTCACTCCTCATGCGTTGGGGCATTCGATAGGCTGCATCTCTCGTCTCGTGTAGGTAGCCTTTCCTGGCCCCGTGGGCAAGTGCCCCTCCGCGCCCTTGATTTCCGGCCTTGGGACTGGACGCCAAACACGTTTTTCAGGAGGCGTTCACCCCGCAACCCCTGCCAGCCGCCCGTCAACGGCTCCCGGAAAAATACCGCCAGACACCTTGAGCCTGTTTTGTCAAAAGGGTATTTACCCATGATTGACAAAACCAGACAAGCATGAGGTCTGCATGGCCCCAACCACTTCCTCGATCCCCGCGGGAAGCCCCTCCACACAGCTGGCGGACGCTGATTTCAAGAAATTCAGTGAATTCGTCTATCGGCAGGTGGGCATCAAGCTCACTCCGGCCAAGAAGACCCTGGTGGAGGCAAGATTGCAAAAACGCATGCACGCCCTGGGCATGAATTCGCACAGGGAGTATGTGCGCTTTCTCCTCAGTCCCGCGGGCCTGGAACATGAACTGGTCAGTCTGATCGACGCGGTGACCACCAACACCACACATTTCTTCCGTGAAAACGCGCACTTCGAATACCTGAAACATCAGGTGTTGCCGCAATGGCTGCTCAAGAACGGCCGGTATCGGACCATGCGCTTCTGGAGCGCCGGCTGCTCCATAGGCATGGAGCCTTACACCCTGGCCATCGTGCTCAGCGAGTTCGCCAGGGTGCAGCAAGGGTTCGAGTTTGCCATCCTGGGGACCGACATCTCCACCAAGGCCCTGAAAGAGGCCATTGCCGCGGTCTACCCCCTGGACAGGGTGGAAGCCGTGCCTCAGGAGTTCAAGGAACGCTACATGCTGCGCGGGAGAGGTAATAAAAGCGGGCTGGTGCGTATGTCACCGGAGATCCGCAAGTGTGTGGAGTTCTGTCGGTTGAATTTCATGGAGGAGTTCTCTTTTGACAAGCCCTTTGACGTGGTTTTCTGCCGCAACGTGGTCATCTACTTCGACCGCCCCACACAGGAGCGGCTCTTCCAAAAACTCGGCCACCATCTCAAAATGGGTGGCCACCTGTTCATAGGTCATTCCGAAAGCATGGCCGGCATGGACGTGCCCCTGCATCCCGTGGCGCCCACAGTCTACCGAAAGGGCTAGCCCCGGCGCGGGGGCGAAATCCCCTCGGTTTACAACCCCGACCGGGCGTGCAAAACTGTGGCTGTCTGAAACGCCACCAACCAGGAGCGCACCCCGGATGCCTTTACCCGATATCCCCCCCCTGCCCGCCCCCCTGCGACACAATACGCACTACGACGGCGTGATGGCAGGCCTTGCCGCGCGCAGGCAGGAGCTCCTGCAACAACGGCCCGAACTCCACGGCCAGGTCCTGCGCTGCCCTTGCTGCGTCAGCGACTTGGCCCGTTTCGACCCCTTCCGGCACAAACCACACCACCCTTGGCGCGAGAACGCCAAGTGCCCGGTCTGCGGCGCCATGGAGCGCCACCGCCGGCTCTGGCTCAGGCTGCTGCAAACCCCCGAGTTGTTCACCGGGGCGGCTTCGCTTTTACACTTCGCCCCGGAGCCGTTCCTACAGGCCGTGTTCTCGGGCTGTGAAAACCTCGAGTACCTGGACTGCGACCTCCTGGAGGAGCGCGCCGGCCAACGGGTGGACATCACCGCCCTGCCCTTCGCCGACGAGCGCTTCGACTGGATCATCTGCAGCCACGTGCTGGAGCATGTAGCCGACGACCGGAGCGCCTTGTCCGAATTGCACCGGGTGCTGAAGAGTGGCGGCACGGCCTTTGTCCTGGTGCCTACCCTGAAGGGCGACACCGTGCACCACACGCCCCCAACCGGAGGCTTCGGCCCTGACGACCATGTGCGGGACTACGGGCAGGCGGACTTTCTGGAGCGTTTGGCCCAGGCCGGATTCACGGTGCGCCTGGAGCCGGTGCGGGAGATCCCGCCGGAATGGAAGCAGGGTTTCCGGCTGAGCAACAACATCTACGTCTGCACAAAGGGGTAAGGTTTCCTGGGAAAGCTTCCACGTCGCTGGGACCACGCACCAGTCGTTGCTGTGCCCAGCGGTTGCGCGGGGCGTCGTTTCTGTCGAGACAAAGGGGGAGGCGTCAACGCCGCCAAGAACATGCTTGAATATATAAGAAAAAAACCTGCCGACAACTGACGATCAGCATGGGGAAAGAGCCCGCGCAAGCCATCGGCACTTCCCGACAACCAGCCAATTCACTCCCGGCTATAGCGTTCGAGGACGTTGTTCAAGTCCACTTCCAGGCGTTGCAGTTGGCCGGCCTCGACCTTGAACCGCGTCATGCGGAAGGCCTGCTGGTCGATGTAGTCGACACGCCCCTTGCTGTGGGAGGTCAGGCAGGGTTCCAGGCGGTCGATGAAGTCGTCGAGATAGAAGAAGTTGCCCTCGTACTCCAGATCGAGTTCGCCGTCATCATACGCGAACTCGGTAAACTCGAAATCATCCTCGAGATCGGCCGCGTCAGGGGAAACGTTTTCCAGGCGGCCGTAGACACGGATCTCATCGTATCCCATGCTGGCGCTCCTTGTATTTCAAGATGGCGCATTCTTCACGATTCAGTCCCTCCGCGCAAGCGCCCGCAGTTTCGCGACCTTACAACCGCCTTGTGAGCCCCCTTTTCGAGCCAACGCGTAACGCACCGTAATCACGAACTATTTATTGGCCGTCCCAAACCCAAAAACAAACCCCCGAATGGTCTTACCATAAGGGGGCAGGGTATTTTTCCCTCAAGCGGCGACGTTGAACGGATCAGGCGATAAGATCGAGCACCGTTCCGCTCATCTCGCTCTCGGTCCTGATGACCGCGGCATTGGCGTCGTAGGCGTTCTGCGTGCTGATCATGTCCACCATTTCCCGCGCCAAGTCCGTGTTGCTGCCCTCCACATATTGGTATTCGGTGGATACGCGACCGGTATCGGGGTCTTCCACGCGCTCCAGGCTTGGAACCAAGGGGCCGGGGGTGGTGCTCTCGCGAATCTCCGCCACGCGCACGCCCTGGTCCTGCGGACCGGTCTCCAAATGAGTCCGGCTGGCCCGGAACCCGTTGGTGTTCACGTTGGCGATGTTGTTCGCCGTCACGGCCATGCCCGTGCCAAAGGCACCAAGGGCGGAGAGATTGGTTTCAATGGCCATTGCGCACCTCCTGGTCCTGTTATTCCTGATAATCATTTCGGACGGTATTGTGAACCACTTTAGAGAATTCAGGACAGAAAAAATGCGTCGTTCCCGAATCGGGGCGACGCGCGGGAGGGGCAACGAAAAGGGCGACCGTGTTCTGCCGAGACCAGGGGAGGGTCAGAAGTCCACGGTATCGTGCTCGTGGGAGAGCACGGCCATGGCGCGGCGCCATGTGGCCAGGCTGGCGATGTTCCGGCGGTTGAGCAAGTGGCGCTCCACGGCCCGACGCAGGAGCGAAGGCACGGGAAGTCCGCTCACCCTGGAGGCCTGGCACAGGGGCCCGAGCATGCGGACGCGGAGGGCGGCGTTCACCGCTGGATAGGGACTCTTCCTCATGGAAGCACTTTACCCTTTCCAATCGCACGCCGCAAGCCCGTCGGCAGATTCAAGGAAACAAAGCGGTTACAGGAAACAACCAGGTCACGCACAGGTTATGAACACTTTATCCACAGTCTAACCGCGTGTACTCACAGACGTTCAAGCACAGCCGGCCGTTCGATGTCACGCAGGACGTCTTTGCCTGTCCAGCGGGCCTCGCGAGCGGGCTGATCCCGCATCCACCGGGCAAGAGCCAGGGCCTCCGCATGCAGGACCACGTTGCGTTTGCCGATCTGCCGCAGTGCCCAGCTCACGGCCTTTTTCACGTAGTTGCGTCCGTCCACGCAGCCGGAGCGCAGCAAGGGAAAGAACGCCAGAAACCTATCATCTCGAGCGTGCTTGTCGCCCACCGCCAGGGTGGCCATGAGCACGAAACCGGCGCGCACCGTGAATTCCGGGCCATGCACACTCCGCGAGGCCCAGGCTATCGCCATGTCCCAGGCAGGCGCGGCGTGGCGGAACAAATTGTTGCAGCACTGATCGCAGAGGTCCCAGGAGGTGAACGCTGCGGCCCAGCATTCCATTTGCCCCTCACGCACCTGGCGTGGCGCATCCACCATGGAGGCCAAAATGCGCGCCTCGTGAATTCCCGTATCCCAGAGCGCCTGGGCCAGATCATGGCGCTCCTCGTCGCCCCGCTCATTGTTCAGCCGGCCTGCCTCGCTCCGCAGCACCGGAATGCTCAGCCCTATTGCCTGGCTGGCGTCGATGCCATAGCGGGCCATGCCTGAAAGCCTTCCTGGATCGGCAAGGGAGCCGAGCCTCTCCATGATCGATCCCGCCGTTTGTGACCTGTTCACAACGCACCTCCGTTCCCGCCCCTGTTTGGGCTTTGCCTTTTTCCTGCAATACTGTACAGGGATGTGGACCAACGAATGAAGCCAGGGCGCCTGATGGCCACTGGGCGTCGAGACACGTAACGTGGGCAGATCCATGAATCACACACGTTTTTTTCTCGTCCTGTTGTCCTTGAACCTCACGCTGGGGGCCTGCGCGGGCATGGGAGATTCCGCCGGACAGGCCTATGACTGGCTCAGCGAGAGCCGACCGGACGCCACAACCACGCTGTCCCTGCACATCGGAGACCTCACCGTCCCCGCTGTCGTTTTTTATCCCAGAGGATACGCCAAAAACAGACGTTTTCCGGCCTTGCTGCTTCTCGGCGCGGACAGCTCCTCCCTGGCTCCGTCATTGCGCACGGCGGCCAGGGCCCGTGGTTATGTGCTGGTAATTCCCGAAGCCGCGGCGCTTTCCACGCGGGACAAATCCTTGACTATCCTCGACACGCTCATGGACGTCCTCGTGGCCGAACACGCCGTGGACCCCGCGCGGCTCTTCCTGGTGGGGCGGGGCAGCGGAGCCGACCTGATCGGACAACTGGCCTGCGAGCGATCGCACCGCATCGGTGGGCTGGCTTTGTTCCAAGGCGGGCCCCCCCTTCCGGACTGCCGGCCCGTGAAGCCCATCCCGGCCATTGTCTTCAGCCTCGCCGGTGGGCAGGACGGCAGTACCCGGGCGGCCTCGTTCTGGGCACACAACAACGGATGCTCGCCCCTGCCGCAAAAGATACGTCGTCCGGACTACTCCAGGGAGCGCTATGAATGCTCCCTGGCCAACAGCGGCGTGCAACGTTACATCTTCGACTCCCCAGGCATGGAAATCGGCGGCGCATCCGCAGGAGGATCACCCTCTTTTTCCGCTGCCTGGACCGTGGTGGACTTTTTCACCAGGGAGGCGGGAAACTGACGTACGCGCAGGCCACGACCCACTGACCGAGGAGTGAGCGGCTAGGGCTTGCGTTACGCCATACGACAACTCCAGCACAAGCCAAGGAGGCGTCCATGACTAACGGCCTTTCACAACCTGCACCCTCCCAAAGCAAAGGCAGTAGTGGAATCATTTGGTTGTTGGCGATTCTGCTTCTTCTGCTCGCTGCCGGCATGATCTACTTCTACCTCAAGTATTCCTCGCAAAATCAAGCCTTCGAACAAAGCGAAAAACGTGTCGTCCTGCTCGAAAGAGACCTCGAATCACTGCAACGCAGCCTGAACAATGCCAAGACGCAGATGGACACCTCTGAACGGAACATTGAGGATCTGCAACGCAAAATCGCCGCATTGGACAGGGAAAAAAGCACTGTGACGGACGCCCGCCAGGCCCTGGAACAAGCCGAGGAACGCTATCTGCGACTCAAGGAGGATTTCGAGTCCTGCAAGAAAGCCGTTGAAGATGGCGTGGATCCCCAGGCCTTGCAACAGGCCCGCGACACGGTCACCAATCTGACAGCCCAGTTGCAAGAGTGCAGGGAAAAAGCCCAGGAGCTGGCCGCGCGGCTGGAGCAACAGCTCGATTGCGAAACCCTGGCCAAGGAGATCGAGGACCTCAAGCAACAGGCCGACGCCACGAACAAGACCGACCGCATCAACTCCCTGCAGGAAAATTTGGACCAATGCCGCGCCCAGGCCGCCGAGTTCGAAAGCAAACACCGGGCTGAACTGCAGATGTCCGATGCCTATGAAGGCCTGATCCAGGATCTCAAAAAGGAAATCCAAGAAAAGGAAGTGGCCATCGAACGCTTCAAGAACCGCGTTCAGATCAACATCCTGGGCCGGATTCTCTTCAAGACCGGGAGCACGAGGATCACGCCCCAAGGTCTCGATGTCCTGCAAAAGGTCCTGCCCTCGCTGGCCAAGGTGGAAGACCGCCAGATCTACGTGGTGGGGCACACGGACGACGTGGGCATTTCCCACGACTTCCAGAAGATATTTCCCACGAACTGGGAACTCTCGGCCGGCCGGGCCAGTGCCGTGGTACGCTACATCCTGGACAACTCGGACCTGGATCCGCAACGCCTCGCCGCGGTCGGCGCCGCCTACTTCCGGCCCGAAGCCAGCAACGAGACGCCGGAAGGCCGCGCCAGCAACCGCCGCGTTGAGATCATCATCGGAGCACCCCTGCTGTTCGAGAAATGACACCATCCCACTGCAAACGCCTGACGCCGTATGCGGTGGGAGCGCATTCAGACCTTGAAACGCTTCACGAAGGCCTCCAGGGTACTGGCGAGTTCCGCCAGCCTGGAGGCCGCTTCGTGCACCTCGTGGGCACTGTCCGCGCCGATGCGGGCCAGCTTGTTCAAACCCTGGATATTCTCTGCGATATCGTTGATGGCCTTGGCCGCTTCGCCGGCGTTCCTGGACATCTCCAGGGCCCCCTTGTCCGCCTCGGATATGGACAGAGCCATGCCTCCGGCGCCCTGATTGGTCTCCTGCACGCTCAAGCTGATCTCCCTGCTCGATTCCACCTGCTCCTCCACGGCCCTGCTGATGTCCTTGACCGCGGTGCTGATGCTGAGGATGATCTCCGTGACCCTTGAAATGACCTCCACGGCCTGGGTCGTGTTGTGCTGCACCCCCTGAATCTTCTCGGCGATGTCCTCCGCCGCCTTGGCCGACTTGTTGGCCAGTTCCTTGATCTCGTGGGCCACCACGGCGAAGCCCTTGCCCGCGTCTCCGGCCGAAGCGGCCTCGATGGTGGCGTTGAGGGCCAAAAGGTTGGTCTGCTCGGCGATGCGCTTGATCACGCCGGTGACCTTGCCGATGTCCTTGGCCGCCCCGCCCAGGGTGCTCATGCTCCGCGAGGCCTCGTCGGCCATGCGCCGGGCCTCTTCCGCCACTCGTGCCCCATCCTGGGCATTGCCGGATATCTCGCCGATGGAGTCGTCCAATCGCTGGATGGCGCGGGCCACGTGATTCAGTGTCACGGATATTTCCTCGGCAGTGCCCGAGATGTTGTTCACGTTCACGCTCATCTGTTCGGTGGAAGCGGCCATGGTAGTGACGTTCAGGGACATCTCCTCGGTGGCGCCGGCAACCCCGTTGGTCTGCTGGGAGATCTCCTCGGATCCGGCCAGGAGCTGTTCGGATATCTTCAGGAACTTCTGGGCAGACAGGAAGAGGTTGGAAAAAGCGGCCTGCATGTGCTGCATGAGCTGCCCCAGGTTGGCCGCGCTTTGGTTCACCGCCCGCTCCAGCACCTTGAAACCTGTTCCGGCCTCGGTCAGGTCGGCATCGGCTTCGCCGGCATGGTAGCGCACGGTCAGGTCGCCGTCGGCCATTCCCTGCAACACCCCGGTCAAGGCGAGGATCTCCTGTTTCTGGTAGCGCTCCACCTTTTCCGCCAGCCTGCGGGCCGCCTCGGCCCTGCTATACGCCTCTTCCGCTTCACGGGCCTGCCGTTCCGCCTGGGCGCCCTGGGCCCGCGCCTCCCGCATGTTCTGTCGCAATGTCGACACCATGGACACCTGGGCGTCCTTGAGTGCCCTGATTTCCGCGATGTACAGGGCCGGTTCCACCTCTGCCTCCAGGTCGCCCTGCTCGATGCGCTGCGAAAAGGCAGTGAGTCGGGCGATGGGGCGCCCCACGATGCGCAGGATGTAGCGTGAGCTGGCCAGCACCGTGAACAGGACCACGACCAGGACGAACGGCGCCAGCGTGAGGGTGTTCCGGTACACGGCCTGGCGGTACTCCTGACGCCCCTGCTCGGCCCGGGCCAGGATGTCGTCGGTGTACAACCCGGCGCCCAGGATCACGGACCAGGGTTCGAAGAGCCGGACATGGGCGAGCTTCTCCCGCTCCCGCTCTCCGGAGGCCCTGGACCAGAGGTAGGAGACGAATCCCTGCCCCTTGTCCCGCGCCTGCCCGATCATGTCGGAAAACACCGCCTTGCCCGTGCCGTCACTGTAGGACTCCATGCTCCGCCCCACCAGTTCGGGGCGATCTGGATGCATGAGCATGGTTCCGTTCAGGTCCAAGGCCCAGAGATAGCCGCCCTCGCCGCTCCGGTGCAGGGCCAGGGCGTTCAGGGCCCTGCCCAAATAGTGGCGGTCCAGATCGGCCCTGAACTTGGCCACGCCCACCACCCAGCTCAGCGGCTGGAAATACATGGCGTGGCAGAAAGCGGCGTCCGCCGGCTCTCCCACGCCGCGGGGCCAGGTAAAGGTGAAGGCCGCCCCCTGTTCCTGGTTCTTGAAGGATTCCACGATCACGTCCTTGAGCTTTGCCGCGCTCTCTGGATCCGCGCCGGCCATGGCTGCCAACGCATTGAAATCCTTGCCCCCAAGCCGCGCCGTGAGGTCGTCGCGCCCCGGAAACCCCACGATCTTCCCCGCCGTGTTCAGGACAAAGACAAAATCCTGGGGAAACCGCTCGTGCAGCTGGTCGAAGATCCTGTCCCGCAGTTGTTGGTCCGTGGGATTGAAGGTGATCTCGTAGTAGTAGACCGAATCCAGCATGGTGATGAAATTGCGCGAGATGGTGTCCATACCCTGGATTTCGGCGAGCATGCCACCGTGTTCGGCCTGGAACAACGAGCACCCCAAGCCGACCACTTCCTCCAGATTGCTCTTGGCCTTCTCCAACGCCAAGTCGTGATAGGTCGCGGCCTGCCCCTCCACTCCCTCGTATTGCAGCCAGAGCACGCCGGCCAGGATCAAGACGCTGGAAAAGACGATGGAGACAAAGGAGGCCAGGGTGAGTCTGGTGCTGATGGACCTGAAACGCATCCCAGTCCTCCCTTGCTGGTGTGTGCCGCGGTCTCGGCATTTGGGGGGCGAGTCGCAGCATGGAGAAATTCGATCTGCCGCCCCGTGGCGTCCTCTCGCGTGGACGCCGCGCCGAGCCCGAAGCGTGGCAAGACGAATAATGACTTCTTTACCGCAGGAATTCAAGGACCATGCCGCACTCGGAAAAAACGCATAGCAGCCGCGCCCTCTTCAGTGGATGGAGGCCATGACCTCCAGAACGCCCTTGCGCACCAGCATCACGGCGATGGAGGCCAGAAGCAGGCTGGCGATCTTGGACACGGTCCTGGCGCCCTGCTTTCCGATGAACCGGTAGATCCACTTGCCGGCGTAGAACGTACCTCCGGTGATGCCCATCACCAGGAGCAGTGTCCCGGTGGTCAAAACGACGCCGTACTGGTTGTTGAGCACCACCAAGGTGGTCAGCAGTGCCGGGCCGGCCACCAGGGGCACGCCGATGGGCACCGGTCCCAGGCAGGTGGGGTCGATGGTGTAGCGCTTGTCATCCGAGCTGAGCAGGTCGTTCAGGGAGATGACGAACAGCAACACGCCGCCGGCGATCATGAAGTCGGCCACGGTCACGCCCAGGATGTCCAGCAGCGTGGTGCCGCCGAATAGGAACAGCAGGGAGACCAGCGTGGCCGTGACCATGGACTTGACGATGACCCTGGTCTGGTCGCGCTGCTCCACGCCCTCCATCATGCCGATGTACAGGGGCAGGATCCCGACAGGATCCACGGCCACGAACAGCGGAATGAAACAGAGCCAGAATTCGTGCATAACGCTCCCTCGTGCGGCGGTTGCCCTCACGTTACCCTCAGAATGCACCTGAGCGCGCCAGTGGTCAATGGTCGGGAGCATTCCAGCAAGGGCTGGTTGCCGTCATTTTTCCGGCGTCGAACACCCGTCGCGGTGCCCGCTGTCCCTCCGGACCCATGAGATGTCCCGTGGCACGGAGGCTGGCAGATTCCTTGCATAAGTGCTGTGAACCCGGCGCAACCCGTCGGTGCACCATGCTAGTCCAAAGGAGGCGCTATGCTTTTTCTGCTCAATCACAACGAGAAAAAGAACAAACGGCGCGACGTCGAACAGGATGACGACCTCGCCCGGATCAAGGAGCTTTTTGGCACGGGGCGTTTTCCCGTGGTGACCACCGAACACATCGAGGGCAGGCCCGTGGAAAAAGTGCTGGGACTGGTTGCCTGCCGGGGCTACGACTCAGAGGAGGCCTTTTTCGGCATGACCAGCCGCGCGGTGAACAAGGGCGCCCAAGGCATCATCGGCTATCAGGAGAACGTGGCCTTCCACCCGGACGGTAGCAAATTCTTCTCCTGCTACGGTACCGCCGTGCAGTTCGAAAGCGCCAAAAAGACCGTGCAACGCCAGTTGAGCACTCAGACGTAATTTTTCCTCCAGCAGGGAGCGGCAGGCAAACTGCCGCTTCCTGGTCAAAATACGTTCCAGGTGCGCCACGCGGTGCCCACGGGCGTACTTTCACACCTTTCGTGCGTACACCACTGGAGAGGCACGTTTTCATCTTCTCCCCGACCTCCAAGTCATGTCCATGAATATCATAACTCTCGGAAACCAGCGGTTCTGATTGACCTTCTTGTGCAGAGCAGATAGATATAGAGAAAGGTAACACGCACTGCGGAGGGGCTCCCAGCGCGGCACCTTCAGGCTTTACCCCGTGTTGCAGAACCTGGTTGGTTGTGCTGCACTGCTTTTATTGCAAATGTAATACGAAAGCAGCAATTTAGAGTACAGTCAAGATTGTGCTCTTGTTTTTTGTTACAACACGCTCCTTTCCTTGCACAATAGTGCCTCTTGACCAATGATCGAAGAAGCAGGCAGTTGTTTTTCTTTGTTGTGAACTTTTTACAAGTCGCCAATACAGTGAGTTATCGAGCTGATTCGTTGCCAGTCATCGGGAAGTCTGATGCTCGAATACAGAGGGCAACTACAGGATACGCAATCTGAGGACCGAAGCGGAAACATTCCGCGCATTGGCTCGTTTTCACATCCAATGTGCGGTATCATGTTGCCGTATTGTTCCTGAAATAACATACTACCGTCCTTCAACTCTGGCGGTACCCTCGCATGGACTTGAATCTCTTTTCGCTCAAGGTCTTTCTAAAGGTTGCAGAAGTCAGAAGCTTCACCAAGGCGGCCGAGGATCTCTTTCTCTCCCAACCTGCTGTCAGCCTTCAGATTCAGAAGCTTGAACAGCAGTTCCAAGTGCAGTTCTTTTTCCGCCCCCATTCGGGTCGCATCAGGCTCACCCAGGCCGGAGAGGCCCTGAAACCCCATGTAGAGCGGATGATCCAGCTTCACGACAGCATCATAGCCGGCATGTCCAGGTACAGCCCGGCCTTGCAAAGGGAGATCCGCATCGGCACCTGCTGCATCGCCGGCGAACACCTCATCCCCATGGGCCTGGACGCTTTCCGACGAGCCCACCCCGAAGCATCGCCGTCGCTGTCCATCACCAAATGCGAGGATGTATTCGACGGCCTGCTCCACGGCAGGTTCGACATTGGCGTCACCGGCCTTGCACCCAAGGCCCGCGATCTGGAGAAGAAGCTCTTGCTCAAGGCTCCCCTGCTTTTTTTCGCGGCCCCCACGGAGCATGGAAAACCCCGCCGGATCAGCGTCAAGCAACTGTCGGATCAGCGACTGATTCTGCGTGAGAAGGGAGCCGGCTGCAGGGTCGAACTCGAACGATTCTGCGTGCGGCATGGGGTACCTCTCAAGAATCTCACGGTAGTCACGGAATCCGAAAGCAACGAGGCCATCATCAAGCTGGTCAAGGAAGGGTACGGTATCGCCGTCCTGCCTGATTTCATGATCAGGCAGGATATCCACAATGGCACACTGTCTGAAATCAGCTTGCAGGAAGGACAGCCGTTGCAATCCTTTTTTCTGGTCTATCCCAAGCAAGCCCCCCAGTCACTCTTATTACGGAATCTCTTGTCTTCTTTCAAAAAGCATGCCATGCAGGCCGCTGCTCTCGCCCCCACGCACCAGCATAACGCTTCCTGATTCCCTCCCTTCCTCTGACGCAGCTCCCAGGCTCACTGTGTCATCAGTTCTTCTTATGAGCTTATAAGCCTTTCTTTTGACCTGATGCGATCATGACTATTTCAAATTTGACCCTCTGCTGTGCCGACCATACAAAAAGATAAAATCAAACAGGAGGGTTACCCATGAGTACTCAGACCAGTCGAAGGGCCTTTCTTGCCAACACCTTCAAGTACACGGGCCTGCTCGCGGCAGGCGGAGTCGGTGCCTCGGCCATGCACGCCGTGCTTCCTGCCAGTTCGCATGCGGTATCCACCGCCGCGCACCCGTGGCCCTGGCCCTACGCCAAGTTGGATGTCGAGGTGGGCCGTAAGCTCGGCCACGACAGCTACTGGAGTGGCAAGGGGTGTTCATACGGGGCTTTCTATCCCATTGTTCACGCCCTGGAGCAGGAAATCGGCGCCCCTTTCACCAACTTCCCCGCTGAAATAATGATCTACGGACATGGTGGCGGCGCTGGATGGGGCGGCCTGTGCGGCGCCCTGAACGGAGCTGCCGCCGCCATCTGCCTGGTCGCGGACAAGGAGACCTCGGACAAGCTCATTTCCGACCTCTTCGGCTGGTACACCCAGGCCTTCCTGCCCACGGACTGCGCCAACGAATATGCCCTGAAAAGCGCTTACGGCATGAACAAATACAATGAAAAGATACAGCAGAGCAAAAGCGGCTCCATCCTGTGCCACGTCTCCGCCAGCCTGTGGAGCAATCATGCCGGAGTCAAGATCACCGATCTCGAACGCAAGGAGCGCTGTGCCCGCGTGACAGGAGACACCGTGGCCTTTGCCATTGCTCTGTTGAACGACAATTTCGACGGAAAGTTCAAGCCTGTTTCCAGTATGAGCGCATCGACCAAGACCTGCAACTCATGCCACGGCAAAGACGGCGAAAAACCAGACGTCCTCTCCAAGATGGACTGTCAACAGTGTCATGGAGATCCGCACCCAAAATAGCCGCACCGAAACAGTACAAACAGCCGACCTCTCATCCTGGGCGTATGCCCTTCCCATCGCCGACCCGCCTTCGCCCCAAGGGCGGGTCGGTTCATCATTTCGTCTCTTGGCACATCCTGCTCGAGCTGGCCCTGCGCAGGTCATGCTCCATCCGTAGGCGCGGCCAGAACTCGGCCGTGTTGCCGAAGAACTCCGTCAGGCGCGGGGCCGTGTCCAACGTGATAGGGCGCTTGCCCTTGACAATGTCGTTGATGCGTCGCGGCGGGACACGCAGACACAGGCCAAGCTTGTTCTGATTAATGCCCATGGGTTTCAGGAACTCTTCGAGCAGTATCTCGCCTGGGGATACCGGAACCAGGGTCTTGGGTGTCATGGCACACTTCCCTTGCTGGTTGTCAGGCACATTCGCCAGCCAACTGACAATACACCAATACACGGATGCGTCACTACCCGCGCTCCCGCATGTCTCTCGGCATTTCCCCATTGACTTCCCGGCATTGGGCAGTGATAACCATGGCCTGACGTTGCTGCCGTGCGACTTGGCCGCACGTCATCATGGAGACCCAGGTGCAAGCCGAAACCCTGCGACAACTCTTCAGACCCAACTCCGTGGCCGTGGCCGGTGCCAGCAACGAGGAAGGCACAGCCGGCAACGTGATCATGCGTAACTTGACCCAGGGCAAATTCCTGGGCCCGGTCATGCCCCTGCACGAGGAGCAGGAGCCCATCATGGGCACAGAGAGCTACCGCAGCGTGGACACCCTGCCCCTGACGCCCGATCTGGCAGTGCTCTGTACTTCCTCCAAAGAAACCCCCCGGCTCATCGACGAGTTCGGCAAGCGCGGCACCCGCGCGGCCGTGATTCTCAGCAGGGGGCAGTTCCGCAAGGTCACCGAGGAACGCCAAGCCTATCACAAGGAATTGCTCAAGGCCGCACGCCCCCATGGGTTGCGCATCCTCGGCCCCAACTGCCTGGGTTTCATCAGCCCCAACGTGGGGCTCAACGCCAGCCTTGCGCACCGTGACGCCCTGCCCGGCAAGCTGGCCTTCATCTCCCAGTCCGACTCCCTGTTCACCGTGGTGCTCGACTGGGCCAGCTCCATGCGCATCGGCTTTTCCCACTTCATCTCCCTGGGCGACCGCGCGGATATCTGCCTGGGGCACACCATGGACTACCTCAACCGCGACCCGCATACCCGGGCCGTGCTGTTGTACATCGAGACCATCCTGCATGCCCGGCATTTCATGTCCGCGGCGCGCGCCCTGGCCCGGAACAAGCCCGTGCTGGTGATCAAGGCCGGTCGCTCCGGCCCCGGAGCCCTGGCCGCTGCCGTGCACTCCGCCGCCATGCTCGGCTCCGACGACGTCTACGACGCCGCCTTCCGTCGCTCCGGCATGCTGCGCGTGTTCGACGTGGACACACTCTTCGACACCGTGGAGACCCTGGCCAGGAGCCGGCCACTCATCGGCGGACGTCTGGCCATCCTGACCAACGGCGGCAGCCCCGGATTTCTGGCCTCGGACGAGCTCATCGCCGGAGGGGGCGCACTGAGCAAACTCTCCCAGGAGACCCTCAAGACCCTGGACAAGGAACTCGGCGGTGCCTTTTCCTATGCCAATCCCCTGGTCATCCGCAGTGTGTCGCCTCCGGAAATGTACGAGACGGGCATCGGCATCCTGACCAAGGACAAGGACGTGGACGCCGTACTGGTCATGCACGTGCCCACGGCCGCCATCTCTAGCCGGGAAGTAGCCCAAGCCGTGGTTCGTGCCGCGAAAAAGACCAAGCGCAACGTGCTCACCAGCTTCATGGGCATCGAGGACCCGGAGGAGGCCAGGGGCATGTTCGCGGACGCCGGCGTGCCCACCTACTTCACGCCGGAAAAGGCCATCCGCGGGTTCCTGAACCTGGTGCAGTACCGCCGCAACCAGGAACTGCTCATGCAAACGCCCCCGTCCTTGCCTGAGAACTTCGACCCCGACACCTTTGCGGCAAAGGGCGTGGTGGCCGCGGCACTTCACGAGAAGCGGCAGATGCTCGACGAGACCGAATCCATGGAGGTGCTCAAGGCCTACGACATCCCCTCCGTGGCCACCCGGGTCACCCGCCTGGAAGACGATCTCAAGGCCGTGGTGGAGGCGGCGGACGAACTGGGCTATCCCGTGGCCCTGAAGATCCTCTCCCCGGACATCCAGCGCAAGTCCCTGGCCGGCGGTGTGGCCCTGAGCCTGCACACCCCCGAGGACGTGCACGAGGCGGCCCAGCGCATTCTGGCCCGCGTCCGCGAGGTTCGCCCCGACGCGCGACTCCTCGGCTTCACCGTGCAGCGCATGGTGAAACTGGCCGGAGCCCACGAACTCAGTGTGGAAGTGGTCACGGACCCGGTCTTCGGCCCCACCATCCGTTTCGGGCAGGGAGGCAGTCTGGCCGCCGTCCTGGCCGAGCGTGTCGTGGCCATGCCCCCCCTGAACATGCACTTGGCCCAGGAACTCGTCTCCCGCACCAGGGTCTATCCGCTGCTCAAGGGCTACCGCGACCACCCCCCGGCGGATATGGAAGCCCTCTGCCTGACCCTGGTCAAGATTTCCCAGCTGATCATCGACATCCCGGAAATCCTGGAGATGGAGATCAACCCCCTCTACGCCGACGACTCCGGGGTCCTGGCCCTGGACGCGGAAATCCTCGTGGCCAAGGCCGACGCAACCCAGATCGGGGAGCGTCTGCCCATCCGCCCTTACCCTCGGGAGCTGGAGGAGTGCACCACACTCAAGGACGGCCGCAAGGTGCTGCTCCGTCCCATCCGCCCCGAGGACGAACCCGACCATTACGAATTCCTGGAGCACGTCTCCGCCGAGGACAAGCGCTACCGCTTTTTCGGTAACATCGGCGAGCTGCCGCGCTCCGAGATGCAAAAGCTGACACAGATCGACTACGACCGGGAGATGGCCATAGTGGTCCGCGGCGAGGACGAAAGCGGCCGGGAAAAGACCCTGGGCGTGGTCCGGGCCATGACCGACCCGGAAAACTACGCCGCGGAATTCGCCATCCTGATCCGCTCCGACATGAAGCGGCTCGGACTGGGGCGGATTCTCATGGAGAAAATCATCCGCTACTGCAAATCCCGTGGCACCAATCGCATCATCGGTCAGGCCCTGCTCTCCAACCAGGGCATGGCCGGCTTGGCCCAGGCCGTGGGCTTCGAGGTCAGGAAGAACTACGACGAGGACGTCTGGGACTTCCTGATGTACCTCAATCCTTCGTGAGACCGGGACCGTGACTCATTTATGGCAATAGCGTCACTCATCATCCCTTCTCCAAAACCGCTCTTCCAACCATCTGAAACCACATACCCTTGCACCGGTTTCGGGTGCACTCTTCCATTTTTCCACCGGATGACATAGGCTCGGCTTCCCACTCCCGTGGGATACAATACGTGGCCCGCGCGGCCACGCAGCACGAGGAATAGCATGCAACCACTTGAAAGACCGAATGATCTGCACGAAACCCAGCTCTCGGAAAACGCCAGGCTCGTGCTCAATAAACGTTATCTGCGCAAGGGGCCGGAAGGCGAACCCCTGGAGG
>CAZSRS010000019.1:0-75829 GCA_964609625.1 uncultured Desulfovibrionaceae bacterium | reverse complement strand
ACTTATTTCATTGCTATTATTCGGAAAATAAGGTCTGTGGGGCGAAACTCCTGTTAGAGGGCTCATCGGGTAATGGCGACGATGAAGTGGATTTCGAAAACTAAAAATGTTAGTTGTGTCTACCTATGTCTAGAAGGGGGAAAGCCCGAAAAATTTCGCTTGTCAGCTACATTCTATACTTAGCTGAGAAACAAGAACTAATAGTTATTCCAAGCTGAAGCATGAGAGCAGATAATAAGTTTTCTTGATCCACGTGTCATCGCAACATAAAGACTGTTTGCATCATGATCAGCTGCGTTTAAAATTACAGCAGCATCTGACTCTAACCCCTTTAGTAATAGCGTACTTCCGACAGCTCTCTTGGGTAGTGCCCTACCAAGAAGACGGTTCTGCTCTCGTGCACAAATTGCTGCCTCATAAAATGAACCATCATCTGTGCAAGAGCATGTGCCTAATGCCTTAATGCATGCTCGAAGCACTAATGGTCTATGACTTGAAACTCCAATGTCTTTGTTAAGCTCAACAAGTAAGTCGACAGCTTTAGATGGTGAAGGATTGGATTTAAACTGAAGAGCAGCAGATTCTGCATCTGATGCTGGAATTCTTGCTCTACCATTTTCAAGTGAATCGATTCGTTTAAGAAAACGTTGCTTACTTACATTACGCATCACTTTTTCTGAAAAATCGAGTACCTGTTCCAATGCAGTTGAGGATGAGCAATCAAAACACTGTGCAAAACTAATAAGGTCATCAAGGCTCACATTTTCTATGGTTACGGCACCTGGAATTTGACTCGCAAACTTACGTTGGGCGTGAGGGTTCCGAGCGTCACCGATGATTAACACTGACCCTTGCGGATTTTGAGCACGTGTCTTGGCAGCAGTCAATTGACACAAATGGCAGTTATCAGCGGCGGAAAGGTCAACCCAGGCAACTTCTTTAGGTGAATCTTCGAAGCAAATAGGCTCACAAGCAAGAAGATTTCTGCGAACTTCTAGCAACCAATGTCCAAATTCCTCGGCGCCTGCGTTTCGCCAGCGCCATGGAGTAGAGAGTTCTGCGACTGTCGGGAATATTGCACATACATCAGTTTGCCAGTTCGGCAAGCCAAGCCAGCCGAAAACCGCTTGCAGCGGATCACCCAAGATACATGTGGGCAACACTGAGGCGATAAACACCACGAAATCATGTTGTTGAACACAGCAATCCTGATACTCGTCAACGATAAGTCTCGCATAACTTGCAACAAGTATTTCCTGGAGATGCCCCTCGCGAAGCAGGTGGCAGGCGGCTTTTTTAATTGCTTTGTAATCACTATTTGGGTTTTTAAGTTTTAAAATATCGGGGTTTAAACCGCTTCTCGCAGGAAAACATCCAGCTAATCGCATTGCAAAACCATCAAGTGTCGAAAGCCTATAGTACGTTGCGGGCACACCAGCTTTATTGAAGCGCCCTCGCAATGCTGCGACACCCGCATTGGTATGAGTCAATACAAGTATCGGCTTGGTGTCTCTATGGCGTTTTACAGTTTCTGAAATAAGGTGCGTTTTACCGCAACCGGCTGGAGATGTTACCAGGCCAAGATCAATAGAAAGAAGATCGGGGGCGCTTTCAGCCATTTCGAGCCCACTTAAATAAAGCATTCAGCCGGACTTTGAATTTCTTCTCCGATGATTTCATATTTGGCCCTACGATGTCTTTGCCAATCTCTTCCATTGTGGATACATTTTTAAACCATGGGTTAGATTTATTACTTGACGCGTTTCCCAGAATGATACGGTGTTCTTCTGGTATCGATGTTGTTTTGCCATGTTTTGTTATCACCTCTAAATTGACTGCATTATCTGAAGCACTTTTCAAATGCTCATCAATAACATCCTCCCCATGAACTTTAACGGCTTTATCAACCAAAAGGGTAATCGCTATGTCTGGAAGGCTTTTGAAAAGCTCACTTTCAAGCTTTTCTCCATTGCTCCATTTAACTACGAATCCCCCTGAATCCTCAAAGGCCTGCTCCTGTGCATGGGGAGGTTGCTTGTCATCATCTCGAAAAATGGCAACCCGGTAGCCCAAGGTCTGAAAGGCTTCTGCCCTTGTCAGTATCTTGTTGACTCCGCCAGCATCTACCAATGAAGCACCGCAGGCAAAAATTGATGCTTTTCCATTGCTTTGTTTGTATAGATCCAGACCTCGCACAAGGCCAACTTCACTTGCTCCTTCACAAACCACGATCGTCGAAGCCAAAAAAGCTTCGGGGAAACAGCGAATAGTTCCTTGAATTTCGTCCGTTGTCCCAACCGAATAAGCTACATGGCGTTCACCCGTCTCCCGCAACACATAAAGCTGATCACCAGATAGCTCCCTGAGCACGACAGGGGAATGGGTTGTCATGAACACTTGGAATGGAGGTTTCGAATCCTTTGCCCCTAGAGAGCCCAAAAACCTCACAATTCTATGGGGTTCTAAACCGTATTCAACCTCGTCAACTAAAAGCAGAGGAGACTTCTCAGCGGCCTTGCGCTGGAGGCCTGCAATCAACAAGCGGGTAGAGCCCACTCCTAATCCTCGCAGGGGCACTCCATCTTCATTATGTAGCGATATTGAGCCACCACTGAAATTTACCGAGTGAGCATCGAGCAGAGCACGTGCTTTATACCCGATGTCGACACCAAGTTCCTTCGAAGCCTCGCTGACAATCTTCAGGGTCTCTTCCAGTTGCTTTTCAACATCTACGCCGAAGGCTTCACGGGCTTGCCTCCCCGCGCTGGCAAGGGCTGCTGAGGTATTCGCTTTTTCATCGGTGAGTTTGTTCAGGACGGAGCCTTGACGCCAGCCAAGATTAAAACTCGACAAAGCCCCTATTCTCGTAGGGGCCAAACGTATTCGATCATTCCATGTCAGATTGCGTGAAGCACTCTGCGCCGTAGCACGCTCCGAGAATAAAGCCCAGATTGGTTCAAGATCACTGCCCACCGTCAGATTCAAAGTGAAAACAGTTTCTAAATCTTTCTCCGGCTCGTCTTCCACCTCGCCAGTTGTCGGATCAAATGCTCGCAGGTAAAGGCCATATGTATCGAAGTTTTTGAGTGACTCATCCAAGTCGCCCAATGTCAGGGTGATACTGATGGGAGTATCCACATCAAGGTTATTGAAATCAGCATCAGTGATTTGCGCAGTACGCCGAGCGCCAAGGCAATAGTCAATAGCATCCAGGACAGTGGATTTGCCGCTGTCTCCTGGGCCGATCAGACAATTCAGGCCATCCGAAGGACACCAGGAAAAACGCTGGATGCACCTGAAATTTATGATTTCAATTTTTCTAATGCGCATCGCTTCAGAACCACCTCATTCCTATTATTTCCTACGTCAACTTGATTTCTTGTAAACAAAGTTTAGCAAGGCGAAGTGTCTGAATCAATATTTTTCGATGATGAATATTATGAAAAAATTCTGGGCCTCCAGCCCAAAGGTCATCCCTTCCAATGGGGTGCACATGGGGTGCACAAACCCAGGGCAAAAACCAGTTCTTGCGGGTAAAATCAGGAAGAATCGCCACCAGAAGTTAAGCCAAAAATGCCATAATATGGCTATGTTGGGTTAGTGCGGGATACTCCGGGATACTGCGGCAGCAAGAACTCATAACCCGAAGGTCGTAGGTTCAAATCCTGCCCCCGCTACCAAAGAAAATCAAGCCCTTGGGAGATAATCCCGAGGGCTTTTTTCGTTTGTGTACTCACCGGGTACTCACGGAAAAAGGGGGGGTGTGCCCACACGTCATGATTGAAAAAAATGAAAAAGTTCGTTTGTTATTACATGTGTTGGTGTGTCGTGTTGTTGCTTTGCGGTACGTGTATGGGGTTCTCGTCTCTCAGCTCCTGCAACAACACCTCCGCAGGGATACCCAGCCCCGTGTGCAGCTTGCGCATCATGGCCAGCGAGAGAGGTCGTTTGCCGCTCAGGACTTCTGACACGCGGCTCTTGCTGCCAAAGTAGGGAGCGAGATCGGCTTGTTTCAGGCCGAGTTGGTCCATTTTGAAGATGATGGCTGCAACCGGGCTTGGCAGGTCAATGGGGAATTGCTCGTCTTCATACACCTCTATCAAGTGAATGAGCAGTTCCAGCTCGTTGGCTTGTTCCTCGGAGTATCCTTCTGGCGGCGCGTTGGCGAACAGTTCTTCGACGCGGCGAAGAGCCTCGGTATGTTCTGCTTCTGTCTTAATAAGTTTGTGCATGTTACACCTCTGTGGCGTTGATGGCGTCGTATTCCTTGTGTGTGCCCACGAAGCGGATATAAACCGTCTTAAAACAAAATTTGATGATTACGATAAGTCGGTAATGGTTTCCCTTGATGTTGAACACGTACCGGTCACTTCCCAGAGGGGAAGCCGTGGGGTACTGGCGCTTGATGTCTGTCCAGCTCTCCCAGTCGCTCTTTTTTACATCGTGATACCATGCATCCAGTGCCTCTTTGGCATCCGCATGCTTGCGAGTAAAAGTGACAAGTGCCTGACGGCTGATGATTCTCATTCCGATCCTTCTATTGCATTGTAAGCTGGGGGGGGGCGTTGGTCAATGTGAAAGTTACCAAAACGGGAATTACTCTTCGTCCTTCACAACCAGCAGCGATCCCGCCAGATCTGTATCGGTCTAGGGTCTCTTCGCCTCGAAGCGCATCAAACGCGAGCTTGGCCTTGAACTCTGCGGAATACTTCTTTCGCTTTGCCATGGTAGTGGTTCCACCTTCGTCGTGGAGCCCACCTCAGCATAGTGTCTGGATTTTTGGGGTCACTTCACCCCTCACTTCCCCTGTTCTTCCCGGCGGCGTTGGGTGACGCTGCGTCCGCCGATGCCCCAGTTGTCGGTGTCCACCTCGTCGATGACCACCACCGTGGTTGCCGGGTTCTTGCCCAGCACATCCACCAGCAGCCGGGTGACGCCGGCGATGAGTTCCTGTTTCTGCGCAGGCGTGGCGCCCTCGCGCGTGATCTTGATATTGACGTAAGGCATGTTTTTCTCCTTCGTATGGTGTGTTGCAGGCGTGCGAGGCGCCCCGCTGCGGGGCCATATGAGGTGGCTTACGCTCCCGACTGGGAACCGCTCCCCGAGCAACCTGGTTCGCGGGCCGCGCGGGACGTCGGTGTTGGGCCATGGCCTTCACGGTCCGGATGCGTAGCGTGGGTCACACCGTGGAGTGCTCTCCGCGGATGTAGCGGCCGATGACGTCCTGTAGCGTCTCCATGTCCACGGGCTTTGCAATGTAGTCGTTCATGCCGGCCGCCAGGAAGCTCTCCCGGTCGCCGGCCATGGCATAGGCGGTCAGCGCGATGATGGGGATGTGCTTCTTGTCCTCGCCGACCTCGCCCCGGCGTATGGCCCTGGTCGCCTCGACCCCGTCCATGAGCGGCAGTTGTATGTCCATGAGCACGATGTCGAAGGGGCGGATGCGCAGAATATCCAGGGCCTGCAGGCCGTTTTCCACCGCTGTGGCCTCGAACGCGAATTCCTGGAGAATCTTGACAAGGCTCAGCTGGCTGACCTTGTCGTCTTCCACAACCAGGACGCGCAGTCTGGGTATGGTGATGACCAAGGCCTCCCTGCCCTCCGTGTGGGTGTCGGATTCCGGAAGCGCGAAGGGAATGCAGCAGTAGAACGTTGTACCCTGGCCTGGTTCGCTTGTCACGGCCATGGTGCCCCCCAAGAGGGTGACCAGGCGCTTGGAGATGGACAGGCCCAGGCCCGCGCCCTGAAAACCCCGGCGGTTGTGGCTCTCGGCCTGGGTAAAGGGGACGAACAATTTGCGGAGGTCGCTGTCCGAGATGCCGATGCCCGTGTCCGTCACGGAGAACAGGACCCGGAAGCGAGGAGCGTGTTTGGGAGGCAGGGGCGTGGCGGTGATCGTGACGCCCCCGGAATTGGTGAACTTGATGGCATTGCCGATGAGGTTGCTCAGGATCTGCTGCAAGCGGAGTGGGTCACCGCACAAGCGGGAGGGCAGGCCGGGTTCCAGGTTCAGGTCGAGACGCAGGCCTTTCTGCTCGGCCGCGGGGATGAAGAGGTGGACCATGGAGGTCATGGTATCGGTGAATTCAAAGGGCTCGTGGGCGATGTCCAGACGCCCCACCTCGATTCTGGAGAGGTCGAGGATGTCGGCGAGCAGTTTGGCGAGGCGTCTACTGGATTGTGTCGCGATGTCCACGTACTGGAGCTGCTCGTCGCGGCGGTCCGTGAGTTTGATGAGTTGCAACATGCCCAGGATGCCGTTCAGGGGGGTGCGGATCTCGTGGCTCATGTTGGCCAGGAACTCGGACTTGGTGCGGTTGGCGGTTTCAGCGGCCTCCTTGGCCTCGATCAGGGAGCGCTCCAGGGCCTTGCGCTCGGTCATGTCGGTATGGGTGCCGATCATGCGCGTCGGGTTGCCGCGATCGTCCCACTCCACGGTCTTGCCCCGGTCCAGGATCCACTTGTAACCGCCGTCCTTGCAGCGCAGACGGTGTTCGTTCTGATAGAATTCGCTCTCCCCGCGCAAATGGCGCTGGATATCGGCCAGTGCGGCCGCCTTGTCCTCGGGGTGGAGGCGTTGCTCCCATTCGGACAGGTCGTCGGATACCTCGTGCGGGGCGTAGCCCAGCATGGCCTTCCAGCGGTTGGAGTAGAAGACCTTGCCCGTGGTAGGGTTCCAGTCCCAGACGCCGTCCCTGCTGCCCTCGAGGGCGAAGCTCCAGCGTTCGTTGCTTTCCGAGAGGTCGCCGAGGGTGCGTTGCAGTTGGACCTCGCGCCGCGCCAGGAGTTCTGCCATGGCGTCCACTGCCTGGGCCAGGCTGCCGATTTCGCTCGGGCCATGGGGGGTGCCGGTCCGCACCTGCCGGTCACCCTGGCCGATGCGTAGCGCAGTGGCGCCGATATCCCTGAGGGGAGCGGCCACGAAGGCTCCCAACGTATACCAGATCAGGCCGAAGGCGATAGCAGTGCCCCCCAGCAGGAGCAACGCGCTCTGCGCCAGGGCGGAGCGTGCCGGCGCGAGCATGACCCGGGAAGGGATCCCGAGCACGAGCATCATGTAGAACGGTTCCTCGAGGCTGAGGCGCAACTTGCGAAAGGAGTAGAAGCGTTCGACATCGTCGGAACCGTGTTGCCGGAGGATGCCGTAGTCGTTGCCAACGGAAAAGAGTCGCCAATTCTCCTCGCGAATTTTGGTTCCGATGGGATTGTGTTCTGGGTTTCTCGGCCTGTAGTAGAGGCGTGTGCCCTGGTGGTCGGTGATGCCGAGAATGGAACCGCCGGGCAGTTCGAGGCTGTCGAACAGGGCGTCGAAATACGTCAGGGAGATGGCCATGCCGAGGATGAGTTGCACCCGGCCGTTCTGGTCCAGGATGGGGAGGGCGAAGGGGAACGAGGGCTCCGCATTGACGTGGGCCAGGATGTATTCTCCGGCCGCGAAGCGCTTGGTCAGCAATGCCTGTTGCACGTGGCGCCGGTTGGACAGGTTCGTCGTGAGACGCGGGTCTCCCGAGGCCAGGACGTCGCCGTCCGGGTTCAGCAACGAGATGTTGATGATGTTGGGGTCGGCCGCGGCCAATTGCGCGAAGATCGCGCGGCATGATTCGTAGTCTCCCTGCTCCAGGTAGGGCAGTGTGGCGAGGACGGAGAGCGTCTGTCTGGCGTTGTTGGCAACCTGGTTCTGCATTTCCGCCATGGACTCAAGCGTGCGGGATGATGCGAGGAACGCATCGTTGGCCATGAGTTCGTGCAGTTCGTAGGACTTGTACACCAGGATGGCGACAAAAGGGATGAAGCACAGCACAATGGTAATGCTCAACAACTGTCTGAGAGAAAACCGTCTCAGAAAAAGTGCTGGAGATTGAGCAGGTCGTTCCATGACAAGACAGCCTCAAGATATACAATACACGCACAGGCAGGGCAACGTCTACGGTATCATTCGAATCAAAAATGCGGATACGAGATACAGCAGTATTGGCCGCTACACACTACGAAAAGATAGTATATTCCAACCATAATGCGAGTGCAAGCCCTTTAAGTCTTTTGCAGGGATATGCCCGTGGTGGATATCTTGTCTTTGGAACGCGTGCGTGTACGTCTTTGCAGTGCAGGAGCTACAAAAAGCTACCCCCGCCTGGGGGGGGCGGGGGTAAGGCTAGTGGGGTGGTTAGAGGTAGAAGAGGAATTGGATAAATTGAAGATAAGCACAATCCGTGGACAAAACCTTTCCGTCAGATGAACGATTGTTAATGTGAGAGTCCGAGGCGGGCGGATCAGTTGCCCAGGCCCTTGAGAAAGCCGCCGATGGATTCCTTGATGTCCTTGCCGGTCTTGCCGGGGCTTTTGAGCACGTCGCCCACGCTCTCCGCCGCGTCGCCGGGTGCCTGCAGCAGCGATTTCACCGTGCCCTGCACCAGGGCCGAGGCATCCACGGAAACCGACGGGCCGTGCAGGCTGCCGCTCACGCTTACCGGTATGGCCGCCAGATTCAGGAGATGGGCCTTGAGCTGGAGGTCCAGCGTCTCCTTCACCAGGTTCACCCACCCCCCACCTGAGACCTTGTTGGGCTTGGCCTGGACGTCCAGGCGTTGGAACTTGGCCACGCCCTTGTCGATGGCGGCGTCCACCGTGGCCGACTGGTACTCGGTGAGCCCGGAGTCCAGGGCCTTCCCGGCCTGCAGGGCCTCCAGGGAGAGGGAGTAGCCAAGCACGGCGCCGTTGCGCGCGCTGGCCTGCAGCGTGCCGCCGAGGCTGCGTTTGAGGGTGTCGGGGTCCAGGCCCTGGGCCTTGAGGTCCGCCTGCAGCGCGGCCGTGCCCGAAACCTTGGCCTCGCCGGTCAAGGCCTTGAGCAGGGGTTCGAGCTGCACTTTTTCCGCCTTGGCCTTCACCTGCAACGGAGGCACGGGGTTGGTCAGGTCCGCGGCCAGGGTGGATTGCACCGTCCCCTTGTACAGATCGCCGACCTTAGCGGCGGCGGTCAAACGTCCCTGCTTGAGGGTGGTATCGATGGTGACCTTGCCCAGGGAGAGCTTTGCGGCGCGCAGGCTGTCACAGCTGAAGGTGCCGGTGATCTCCGCGGCGCGTAGCGGCTCGGGCAACAGGGGGCGCGGGGCGGTTTTTTCCGAAACGTCGGCCTTGGGGGATTGCGGCGTTGCCGGAGCCTGCCCCTTGGGCAGGTAGCGGTCCAGGTCCAGGCGGTCCAAATGCAGTTTCCAGCGTCCCTGCATGGTCGCTGGGTCCCAGTGGGCTGTGAGGGCGGCAGTTGTCTGATCCAGGACCAGGGAGGCCTTGGTGATGTCCAGGGTCTTGGCCGAGGCCTCCAGCACGGCCTCGAGGGAGAGGGAGCCCAGGGCCTCGGAGTCCTGGAGTTGGAGCTCCAGGCCTTCGTTTTTCAGGGCCTTGGCCAGGGAAAAGGCTGGGACGTCGAGTTCGCAGCGCAGCAAGGGCTCCTGGAGCAGGTTTTCCACGTGCAACTGGACCGTGGCGCTCAGGGCGTCGGCGGCGATGCGCAGGGGCTCGGCCTCGAGGGTTCCGGCCTGTTGATCCAGGCGCAGGGAGGGCCAAGTGACGACCAGGTTGCGCTTGCCGGACAGCTCGCCGCCGATGGCGTGCACGGTGATCCTCAGTCCGTCCAGGGTAAAGAGTCGGGCGGTGCCGTCCAGGCTGGCCGCGCCCTCCAGTGTGGCGCCGGTCTCATCCACGGGCAGGTCCTTGCCGCGCAGGGAAGCCTTGAGGGTGTAGTCGCGCACGCCCACGAAGGGGCGCATGGGGTCGGCGCTGAAGCGGCCCTGCATGGCCAGGTCGCCCTGCAAGTCGGGTTTGGTGGAGGAGGCCGCGCAACTGAAGGTGACGGGAAAGTCCTTGTCTGGCGTGATGTTCTCGGCGTCGAGCTTCAGTCTGGTGACTTCGTGGCGCGCCCCTGTGCCTTGGTCCAGGAAGAGCACGCTGGCGTTCGTGATGCGCAGGGCCGCGATGCGATAGGCAAAGGTCACGGTGTCGCCCGTGTCCGTGGTCACGCGGACTTTTTCCGCATCGGCGGTGACTTCCTTCACCGGGGGGCGCGGGAAGTTGAAATTGCCCTGGGCGTCGCGCAGGACGTTGAGTTGCAGCCCATCCAGGCTCACGGCGCTGACCTTGAGTTCACCGCGTAGCAGCGAGGAAAGCTCGGCCTGGACCTCGAGATGCGCCAGCGATGCCAAAGGCCTGCCTTCGGGGCCGATGCCGCTGTCCAGGGTGACGTGCTCGAAGCGCAGGGACGTGGGGAACAACCGCACGGTCACGTCGCCGTCGAAGGTGGGGGTCAGCCCGGTGAGGCGTTGCACCACGCTGGCCATCTGCGGCTTGAAGATGTTGGGTTTGATGCTCGATTTGAGCAGGACGACGCCCCCGGCCAGGAGGAGTACCAGGACGGCGGCGGCAATGGCGGCGATGCGCAGGGTCCGCTTTTTCATGGTGTGTCGCTCCCTGTTGCGAATGGCGAATCCGGACCTCGGGAATCCGGCATTCGCTGCATTGTCATTCAGTTGCCGGTACTATAACTTCTTTGTTTCTCGTGTCGAGCATAATCATCGTTGCCTGTCTTCAGACCTTGGGCTCTTCCGTGTATTGTCCTGTGGCATGCTTTTCTATACATTCGTCGCGCAGGGCGAGTTGTTCCACCTCAGCATGGACTTCGACAGACAGATGACCGGAAAGAAAGACAAAGCCGTCAAATCCATTGTGACCGGCAGGATGACCGACAAGGACTTCGCCCGATTCAGCGAGTTCATATACAAGGAAGTGGGCATCAAGCTGCCTCCCTCAAAAAAGACCATGGTCGAGGCCAGGCTGCAGAAGCGCATCCGGTTGCTGCACCTGAAGAATCACGGTGAATACGTGTCCTATCTCTTCAGCCCCCAGGGCATGAATGAAGAGCTGATCCACCTCATCGACGTGGTGACCACCAACACCACGGAGTTTTTCCGAGAACCCAAGCACTTCGAGCTGCTCATGGATAGGGTGTTGCCGGAGTGGCACCAGAAAAGCAGGGCGGGACAGCCTGTCTCCATCTGGAGCGCGGGGTGTTCCACGGGCATGGAACCCTACACCCTGGCCATCGTACTCAGCGAGTTCGCGACCAAGACCACGGGGTTCAGCTTCCGCATACTGGCCACCGACATCTCCACCCAGGCCCTGGAGACGGCGGTCAGCGGTATTTACGACGAAGACCGCATCGCAACGGTGCCCAACACGTTGAAGGTAAAGTATTTTCTGCGCAGCAAGGACCGCATCCGGCGCCAGGTGCGGGTGGCACCGGAGTTGCGGCATATCGTTGAATTCAAGCGACTGAATTTCATGGAAGAATTCCACCTGCCCAAACCCATGCAGGTGATTTTCTGCCGCAATGTGGTAATTTACTTCGACAAGCCCACCCAGCTCAAGTTGTTCACCAAGCTTTGCAACAATTTGGTCCCCGGCGGCTATCTGTTCATCGGCCACTCCGAGAGCCTGGCCGGCATGGAGCTACCCCTGACCCAAGCCGCCCCAACGGTCTACAAGCGGGTGTAGATCCGCACCGGCATCTTGCAACAGGGGGTGGAAATGGCGTATCAGGAGACAGTTGGAAAGCAATACTTCAAGGAGCGCGCGTCATGGAAGTGAAGATCGAGAACAGGCCGGCCCTGCGAGTGGCCTATGTGCGTGAATTCGGACCGTTCATGGTGTCGGCCAACAAAGCCTGGGAACGCTTGGCTGCCTGGTTGGAGAGCGTGAATGTACTGCACGAACAGAGCCTGTTTCTGGGAGCCATGCACGACGATCCCGAGACGACCGCGCCGGAGAAGATGCGCTACGACGCCTGCGTGACCTTGTCCGAGGGGTTCGTGTTCGACGGCGCCCCAGACAAGGGTGTGGAGGTGCAGGTCATTGCCGGAGGCGATTTTGCCGTGGTCCGGCACAAGGGGCCCTATGAGAATATGGGCGAGACCTGGGGCAGGCTCATGGGGGAGTGGATGCCCACCAGCGGCAGGGAGCCGGACATGCGCACCTGCTATGAAGTCTATGTCAACGATCCGCATACCACGGCACCGGAAGAGTTGCTCACGGACATTTACATGCCCCTGCGACCCAAGGATTAGGGAAAGACAGGGGCGCGGAACACGAACATGACGTTACTCACGCTCTGCGCGCTGTTGTTCGTCGCCAATGTGTTGGCCTACAAGGACGCCGCTCTGCTGCTGCCGGCCACGGGTGCCCTGTTGCTGGCAGCCGGGGTGCGGTACCATCTTCTGTACCGCGATGCCCAGCGGCCCAGCCGGCCTCGGAAAGCGGTGAAAAAGGCCGAGTCCCTCCCGATCCGGCGCGTGGGCAAGGTGCTCTACGCCACTTTCCCCTCCACCAAGGAGGGACGCGAGCAAGCTATAAAGGCCTTTTCCGAGGAAGCCCAGGCCAAGGACAAGCGGAACGACCAGCCCTTGCAGTGATACAGGAAAGAACGGCTCGTGGGAGGCCCGTGGTAGGGTTGGACGTACCTGCGACCCCAAGGCGTTGCCCTGGCTGTACTCGGACCCACCGCACATGGGGCCACATGGGCCAGGCCCAAGGGGGCCGGGTCAGGGGCACAGCAACGATTCGGGCCGCACAGCCCGTCAAACCACCTCGAAGCCGATCTTGGCGATGGCCTTGCGGATGGTGTCCTTTTCCAGCGGCGTGCTCTCCTCGTAGCGCACTTCGCCAGTGCTCAGGTTCACGTCCACCGCGCTCACGCCGGGCAGGGCCTGCATGGCCTTTTCCACGGACGCCTTGCAGTGGTTGCAACTCATGCCTTTCACGTTGATGCTGGCCATGGGGGCCTCCTTGTGTTTCAGTGTATTTCTTTTGGAGTGAAAAAACGCAGCCTGAGGGCGTTGCTGACCACGGTGACGGAACTCAGGGCCATGGCCGTGCCCGCGAGCATGGGGTTGAGGGTGGGGCCTCCCCACACGGCAAGGAGCCCGGCGGCCACGGGGATGCCGATGACGTTGAAGGCAAATGCCCAGAACAGGTTCTGCTTGATGTTGCGCATGGTGGCGCGGGAGAGTTCCAGGGCGTGCAGTACGCCGGCGAGGTCGCCCTGCAGCAGGACCACGTCGCCGGACTCCACGGCCACGTCGATGCCCGAGCCCATGGCCAAGCCCAGATCGGCCTGGGCCAGGGCAGGGGCGTCGTTGATGCCGTCGCCCACCATGCCCACACGCAGCCCTTGTGCTTGCAGCCTCTGGATCTCCTCGGCCTTGCGCTCGGGCAGGACCCCGGCGATGACGCGTTCGATACCGGCCTCGGCGGCCACGGCCCTGGCCGTGCTCTCGTTGTCGCCGGTGAGCATGTGCACGGTCACGCCCAGTTTGCGCAGTCGGTCCACCACCTTGGAGGCGTTGTCCTTGAGTTTGTCCGCCACAGCCAGGAGCAGGGCGAGCGTGCCGTCCACGGCCACGTAGATGGCGGTGCGGCCGGCGGCGGCGAATGCACCCGCGGTACGCTCCACCTCGGGTAGGTCCAGACCGGCGACGCCCTGTTCGCGCATGGCCGTGAGGTTGCCGATGCGTATCTCGCGGCCCTGGATCAAGGCGGCCACACCCCTGCCCTGGAATGCCGAGAAGGATTCGGGTTCCGGGACAGGCAAGCCGCGCTCTTCGGCGTAGCGCAGCAAGGCCAGGGCCAGGGGGTGTTCGGAGCGCGACTCCGCCCCCGCGGCCAGGGACAGGACGCGGTGGGTTTCGCTTTCGTCCTTGGCCATGTGGGGCAGGGGGAAGACGTCCACCACCTCGGGGCGGCCATGGGTCAGAGTGCCGGTCTTGTCGAAGACCATGGCCTGGATCCTGCCGGCCATCTGCAAGGCCTCGCCGCTCTTGATCAGAACACCCATCTGGGCGCCGCGCCCCGTGCCGACCATGATCGAGGTGGGTGTGGCCAGCCCCAGGGCGCAGGGACAGGCGATGACCAGCACGGCCACGGCGATACGCAGGGCAAAGCCGAACTCCGCATCGCCGAGGAAATACCAGGCCAGTCCCGCGAGCAGGGACACGGCCATGACGCTGGGCACGAAATAGTAGCTGATGGTGTCGGCCAAGCCGGCGATGGGCGCCTTGGAGCCCTGGGCCTGCTGCACCAGGCGGATGATGCGCGCCAGGGTGGTGTCCTCGCCCACGCGCTCCACCCGGACCACGAGAGCGCCGGTGATGTTCATGGTGCCGCCGACAACGACGTCGCCGGCCTTCTTGCCCACGGGCATGGGCTCGCCCGTGAGCATGCTTTCGTCCACGCTGGATTCGCCCCTGAGCACGGAGCCGTCCAGGGGCACTCGCTCGCCGGGGCGGATAAGCAGCGTATCGCCGGGCAGGGCCTGGGCCGCGGGTACCTGAACCCGCTCCTCGCCCTGGAGCAGGGTTACGCTGTCGGGCTTGAGCTGCATCAGGGCGCGGATGGCGTCGGAGGTCTTGAGCTTGGAGCGTGCCTCGAAGTATTTGCCCAGGGAAATCATGGCGATGAGCACGGCCGCGCTCTCGTAGTAGAGGTCGTGGGCCAGGTGGGCGCCGTGGGCAGCCCCGTGCAGGGCGATCTCCAGGGTGTTCCAGAGGCTGTAAACAAAGGCCGCGCCGGTGCCCACCGCCACCAGGGAGTCCATGTTCGGGGCGCGGCGGACCAGGGCGGGCAAGCCGTCGAGGTAGAAACGCCGGCCGGACCAGACCACGGGCAGGGTCAGCAGCAACTGCGCCAGGGCGAAGTGCAGGGGCTGGTGCTCCGGGTCCAGGAAGGCCGGCAGGGGCATGCCGAACATATGTCCCATGCTGATCACCAGCAGGGGCAGGGCAAAGGCAAAGGCCGGCACGAGCCGGCGGCGCATGGCCTGGAGCCGGGCCAGGGTCTCCTGTCTGCGCTGCTCGAAGATGTCGGCCTCGCCGCGTTGCTCCTGGGAGCCGAACCCGGCGTCGCGGATGGCGCGGCGGATGTCCTCGGCGCTGGTGGTCGCGGGGTCGAAGACAAAGGTCCCGCTCTCCATGGCCAAGTTCACCTCTGCTTGCCGTACGCCGGGCATGGCACGGGTGATGCGTTCGATGCGCGAGGAGCAGGCGGCGCAGTGCATGCCCTGGATGGCCAGGTCGAGGCGGCGGGAGCCGTCTCCGACAGTCGGGAGGTCGGCTTCCTCGGGCAGGTCCGCGTCGAATCCCAGGTCCTGGACCCGCTTGCGGAGTTCGGCCAGGGAAACGGCTGCCGGGCTCCACTCCAGGTCCAGGCTCTCGCCGGCCAGGTTGACAGTGGCCCTGGCCACTCCCGGTGTCTGGGACAGGACGCGTTCGATGCGGTTGGAGCAGGCTGCGCAGTGCATGCCCTTGACGGGCGCCTGCACACGGCGCAGGGTATTTTGTGATTTCGGCGGTTTGTCTGTCATGGGTATGCAACCTATCGCGTTTGCCCATTTCTGTCAGCCTCGGGGAGGGCATCTGAATATGCGCGGGCGGTCTTGAATCTTTTCCTGAATATAAGCATACTCGCAGATGAGGCAATGTCCGACGGCGTCTTGCAACCCAGATGGAGGATCCCGTGCGCGTTCCGCTTTTCTGCCTGTTGTTTCTGTCTCTTGCCGTGGCTGCCCTGGCCGGACGCCCCGCTATACCCCCAAATCCCGATGTGACGCCCGCCCCACGTATCTATGTGGTGCAGAAGGACATGGAGCCCCTGTATGCCTGCGGTAATTCGGATTGTGCCATCGTTGGTTCCCTTGAGCGTGGGGAGCGCCTGGCCATCCAGGAGACCGTGGGCGGTTGGCATCGCGTGCGCGGCCTGTTTTCCGGCAAGGCGGGCTGGGTCAACGCCGGCGACGTGCGGCCGGGCAATGCCAAGGTCACGGCCAAGGCCCTGAACCTGCGCGCCTGTCCGGGGTTGGGCTGCGAGGTGCTCTCGGTCCTGCCCAAGGGGCAGTTGTTGTTTGTGATCGAGTCGCGACAGGGCTGGAGCCATGTTCGCGTGCTGAACAGCCCCCTCAAGGGCTGGGTATCCAGCCGCTACATCGCGCCCTACTGACCTTGCGGGCGGAGCATGAACAGCCGCTAGGAGGATGCAGAATGATCGAACTCAGTGCCAGACACCTGCAAGAATACCTGGAACAGGCTTTTGGGTCCGACGCCCGGCTCAAGGATTTCGGCGAGATCGGAACCCTGGACAAGCAGGGCATCAAGAAGTTCGGCTATGGCAAACCCCTGTTGCTGTCCTTCGAAGTGGGAGGAGAGCCGCACGAGGGCGTGCTCTCGATCATGAAAGGCGACAAGTACGGGCATCAGTTCTATTGGGACCGCGCCGCCATCCTGATGTTTCAGTACGAGACCAGTGCTCGGCTGGAAAGACATGTGCGCCCCATGGGCCTGGGCTACGTGAACGGCAAGGGCCGGCTGACGGTACTCGACTCGCCTCGCGAGTTTTTCATCCTCAACGAGAAGCTCGAGGGCTACGACTACTACCACGACCTGGCGCGGATCAAGGCGGGTGACTTCCGGAAACCCGACATCCAGCGGGCGCGCGATTTCGCCCTGTGGTTGGTGCGCATCCATGAGCGCAAAAAGGACGACTCGGACCTCTACTACCGGCGCATCCGCAACCTCCTGGGCTCCAGCGAGTGCATCATGGGGCTCATCGACGAATCATATCCCCACCCCTACCCCTTGTATTCGGACGAGCAATTCCAGGAACTGGAGCACGGACTGCTGCGTTGGCGCTGGCGGCTGCGCGGCTATGCCCACAGGCTCAGCGTGGTGCACGGCGACTTCCACCCCTGGAACGTGCTGGTCAACGACGGCGGGTTCCACGTGCTGGACCGCTCCCGTGGGGAGTGGGGCGAGCCGGCCGGCGATCTGGCCTGCATGGCGGCGAACTATCTGCTTTTCGGCCTGCTCAGCGGAGGAGAAGGAGTGCGCCTGGAGGGACCGTTCCGCGAACTCTGGGACGCCCTTTTCGAGACTTATCTTGAAACCAGCGGGGATTCCGAAATATTGGAGGTCATCGCGCCCTTTTTCGTGTTCCGCGCCCTGGTGATCGCCTCGCCGGAGTGGTACCCGGGCCACCCCGAGCCTTTGCGCCGAGCCTTGTTCCGGTTCATGGAAAACGTTCTGCAAGACGAACGGTTCAAATACAGGGACATCGACCGTTATTTGAGGCAGGCATGACGGATTTCGGGAATGCGCCTCTCCATTGCCGGGGCGTGGCGCTCTGGTTCGTGGGCTTGCCGGGTTCGGGCAAGAGCACCGTGGCCCGGCTGGTGCACCGAACCCTGCTCGATATGGGCGTGGACGCCGTGCACCTGGAGATGGACGCCCGGCGGGTTGCCTATGCCGCCAGGATCGCGGCAGGGGCCTATACCGAACAGGGGCGGGAGCAGGCCTACGCCATGTTCGTGCAGGAGGCGGCGGAACTGGCCCAGGCCGGCCGCTGCGTGCTCATGGACGGCACGGCCTACCGTCTGGCCCTGCGCCGCGAGGCGCGGGAGCGCATTCCGGTTTTCGTTGAAGTCCACGTGGACTGCTCCTTGGAGACGGCCATGGCGCGGGAGGCCGACCGCCCCAAGGGCAGGGTGGTGGCGGAGATGTACGCCAAGGCCCTGGAGCGGAAGCGCACTGGAGCCCGGTATCCCGAATTGGGCGAAGTGGTGGGCGTGGACGTGCCCTTCGAGGTCGATCCTGGGGCCGAGCTGCGCCTGGACAGCGAGGAGCTTTCGGCCGAGGCTTGCGCGCAAAAGGTGGTGGACTACCTGCGCTCGAGTTTTGACTGAAGCGGCGACACCACGGGGCAAGACATCGGTGTATCGCGGCTGCTGCTGCGTCAGGGCTGCCGGCACTGCCTGCGTCGCCTGGCAAGGGCGCGGGACACGCCGATGGCGGCGAAGGCCAGGGCGGACAAGAGTCCCAGAAGCAACGCATAGGCCAGGACGTCCAGGGTGGCATCGAGGAACATGATGCCCATGCCCAGGAAGGCCCAGACGGTCAGGACCAAGTTGTAGACGTCCGTCAGCGGGGCGCCGCGGATAAGGCTGAGAATCACCAGCAACACGCCCCCCCAGATGAGGGCGGATTTGATGTCGGTCTTGGTTTGGGGCGAGACGTTGAAGTATGCGTTCATGGTACTCCCTTGTGTTCTGTTGTGATTGCCGCGGTTGGGGGTTGCGGCGGCAAAGCAGAACAAGTCTATACCCCAAGGTTGGCCGAAGGTAAACCATGCGGGAAATGCCGACACCCGTTCATGGTGTGCCCTCAGCGGGCTTGGTGCAGGGGAGATCCAGGGCTGGAGTCTCCACCGCTCGAGGGGGAGAGTCTGTCGAGGGCTACCAGGAGATCGTGCAACAGCACTGGCTTGATCAGCACTTCGTTCATTCCGGCGAGCAGACAGGCCTGATGCTGTTCGATGGAGACCGAAGCGGTGACGGCGATGATCGGGATGTTCCTGACGCCGTTGCAGTATCCGGCGCGGACGCGACGCGTGGCTTCCAACCCGTCCATCACCGGCATGTGCACATCCATGAGGACGATGTCAGCGGGCTGGCGTTTCAACAACTCAAGGGCCACCGCGCCGTTGCCCGCGGACCGGACTTCATGCCCGGCCTTGCGCAGGATCGTGAGAAAGAAATGGCAGTTGATCTTGCAATCTTCGACAACGAGAATATTCATGGCACACCATGTGTGTTGTTCATCCGGCTTGGTTGCACATCATTATGCACTGTTTGAGCTCTTCCAGTGAGACCGGCTTTTCCAGCACCGCGCTGGCGCCGCTTCGGAGGATGGTTTCTCGATTCAGTGGAGCGGCAGACGGCTCGCGGCACGGATTCATTGTCACCAGGGCTATGATGCGCATGGTCGGATGTTCAGCGTGCATCCTTCGCAGGAGCTCCACGCCCGTGCCGTCGTTGAGGCATATCTCGACGATTGCCATGCTCGGCGCGCGGTCGCCCAGGTCACTCGGATCGAGATTCGTGCCGTCCACTGCCAGGGGCGTGAAGCCATAGACCCTGAGAGCCTTGCAGAACATCTTCTGGATCAGGTCGTCGCGGTCCACAATGAGCACGGTCTGGTTCATTGTAACCCCCGAAACATGCTGGTCGGCCTTGCTTTCACAGTGTACAGGGCCATGTAATCCCGCCCCTTGACGCGCCTGAATCGGTGACATCACTGGATCATGCCCTGGCCTGCATGGTAGCGTCCCTGCCGGGTATGCTGTCGTCGATTGCCATGGCCACTTCGGTCAGGGAACAGGGCTTCAGCAGCGTCCTGGTCACACCGAGTTTCTGGGTCATGCGCAGGAACAGATCAGGGCTCAGGCCAGCACCACCCCCGGAAAGCGCGATGACCGGGAGCCCCGGATACTCCTGACGAACGGCGCGCATGAGTTCGAAGCCGTCCATCTCCGGCATGAAGATGTCCGTGATGATCATGTCTGGAGTCGCGTTGCGCACAATTTCCAATGCCTGGGAGCCGTTCTCCGCCGCGAGCACATCGTGCCCCAGGAGGATCAGTCCCTTGGACAAGGCCTTGATGATGTTGATGTCGTCGTCGACAAGAAGGATACGCATGGAATTGCTCCCCTGGCTTGTGGTTGCATGATCATATTGTCACTACAAGAACGATGCCAGCTCATGACCACGGGAAATCCCTGAAATCCAAAGTAGTTATGGATAGGGAACAAAGATGGTCCCGCCCAATGGTGTCGTGCGGGGCGAGCGAGTGTAAACCTGGAGTTTACAGAAGCGGATCAGTTGTCGCCGGCGTTGTCCAAGGGGAAGCTGCGAGTGAGGCCGTGCTTGCGCAGCAGGGTGTGCAGGCGTTGCCGGGAAAGTCCAGAGACCTGGGCTGCCAGGCTGACGTTGCCCGCGGTGTGGCGCAGCAGCTCGTGCAGGTAGCAGGCCTCCAACGCGCTCAAGGCCTGTTCGCGAACCTCTTTCCAAGGCAGGGGGGCGTCGCCGGGACCCTGGGGAAAGAGGGCGGAGGGGCAAGGGGCGGAGGAACGAACGGCTGGATGGTGCGAGGCACGCAACTGCCTGCGCACCCTGGACAAGCGCACGTTGATCGGCAGGTGCGAGGCGAAGAGGGTGGGTTCGTTGCGACCGGCGAGCACGGCGCGCTCCAGCACGGCGAAGAGTTCCCGCACGTTGCCGGGCCAGTCGTGGGAAAGCAGGGCCTCGAGGAGGTCGTCGGCCAGTTCCTTGGGACGTAGACCATAGCCGGTGCAGAGGCGTTCCACCTGGAAGCGGGCCAATTCCTCGATATCGACGTGGCGCTCCCGCAGGGGAGGGATGTGAATGACCACGCTACGCAGCCTGTAGAGCAGGTCTTCGCGGAAGTCGCCGCTTTGGACGAGCCGGTCAAGATCCTTGTTGGTGGCTGCGATGAGCCTGAAGTCACTCTCGTACTCCTGGGTATCGCCCAAGGGGCGGTAGCGCTTTTCCTGGAGCACGCGCAGGAACGCCCGCTGCTGCCCCAAAGGGAGTTCGCCGATCTCGTCGAGGAACAGGGTTCCACCATGAGCCAGACCCACCAGCCCTTGGCGCTTGTGGGCCGCACCGGTGTAGGCTCCCTTGGCGTGGCCGAAGAGTTCGGCTTCGAGCAGGGTATCGGGCAGGGCGCCGCAATCCACCACCACGAAGGGATTCCTGGCGCGCTTGCCGGCATCGTGAATTGCTCGGGCAACAAGTTCCTTGCCGGTGCCTGTCTCACCGAAGACGAGGACGCCCGCGCCCCCGGCCGCGGCTTCGGCCACACGCTCCAGGCATGCGAGGATTTGAGGGCTGGAGCCCACGATACCGTGTCGCGGCGCGGGGATGGTCGGCGCGGCGGCCTTGTGCCGGCGGTACTCCAGTGCGCGCAGCAGGGGGAGGGTCATCTTGTCCAAGGAACTGGGCTTCTCGAGGTAGTCCCAGGCGCCGTTGGCGATGGCCAACTCGGCGCCGTCCGGATCGCCCTCGCCCGTGACGATGATCACTTCGGGTCTGCCTCGGCCAGCCTTGAATGTCGGCAGTGCCGCGAGGCCGTTGCCGTCCGGCAGCCGCACGTCCAGGAAAAGTACATCCAGGTCGTTGCTCTCGGCGAACCGACGTCCCTCCTGGAGACTCCGGGCCTGGAGCACGACATGTCCCTGCCTCTTGATGACAGAGCCCAGCATCTTGTTGAACAGGGAGTCGTCGTCGATGATCAGGATTGTGTTCACGGGGCGGGCTCGGTGTTGTCCGTGTCCAGGGGAGACGACCGCAAGGCCTGGTGCAGGGCCAGGGAGAGGGTGTGCATCTCCAGTGGCTTGGCCAGGACCGCGAGTACGCCGGCATCCAGGGAGATGTCCTCCTGGATGCGTCCGGGGTCTCCGCTGAGGATCACTATGGGCAGATCGGGCCTGATGTCGTGGACCTCCCGCGCCAGTGCGAGGCCCGAGAGTTCGGGCATGGTCTGGTCCGTGAGCAGGAGGTCGAAGGACCGCGGTGAAGCTTTGAAGACATCCAGGGCCTGACGGCCGTCGGAGCAGGTGGTGACGTCGTAGCCCAGGAGTTCGAGCATGCGCTCCAGGGAGCGGGCCACGGCATTCTCGTCCTCCACGAGCAGGATATGCTGGGAGCCTTTCCATATCTCCCCTGGCTCGGGCGCCTGCTGCATGGGGGAGGAAACCAGGGGCAGGAGCACCTGGAAGGTGGTGCCGGAATCCGGGGCGCTTTGGAATTCGATTGCGCCGTCGAGCCCCTGCACCACACCGTGGACGATGGACAGGCCGAGGCCGGTGCCCTCTCCTGGAGCCTTGGTGGTGAAGAAGGGATCAAAAATCCGGTCGGTGATGTCAGGGGTGATGCCCGGGCCAGTGTCGCGGACGATGAGGCGCAGATGCGGACCAGGGCCGAGATTCCTGTGCCTGGACAGTTCCTCGGCCGTGGGGGAGTCGCGGAGTAGGGACACTTCGAGTGTGCCGCCCCTGGGCAGCATGGCCTGGGCGGCGTTGGTGCATAGGTTGACCATGAGTTGGTGGATGTCGGAGGGCGAACTCATGAGCACGGCATCGCCAAGTTCCAACCGTTGCCTGATTTCGATGCCCGCGGGCAAGGAAGCGCGCAGGAGCTTGAGGGCTTCCTTGACCAGGGGTTCTGGCTGCAGTGCGGTTTTTTCCTGGGTGCTCTGTCTGCTGAAGGTGAGGATGCTGCGCACGAGGTCCGCGCCACGACGGCTGCCCGTAAGGATGTCGCTCAGGCTTTCGCGTACAGACTGGAGTTCAGCCGGTGTCTCCAGCAGGGCGATCTCGGCAAAACCCATGATGGCGGCGAGGATGTTGTTGAAGTCATGGGCTATGCCCCCGGCCAGGGTTCCGATGGCCTCCATCTTTTGCGCCTGGTGCAGTTGCTTCTCCATGCGCATCCTGTCCGTGACGTCGTGCATCAGGGCGACATAGTGGGTGATGGCGCCGACACTGTTGCGGACAGGAGAGATGGTGGCCTCGACCTCGAACAGTGAACCGTCCTTGCGACGGTTGACGGAACGCCCCTGCCAGACGCGGCCGGAGTTGATGGTCCTCCAAAGCGCGTCATACCAGGCGTTGTCCTGTGCGCCGCTTATGAGCAAACGCGGGGTGCGGCCCTGGACTTCGATACGCCTGTACCCCGAGATGCGTTCAAAGGCGGGGTTCACATACTGGATCACGCCACGGGGGTCGGTGATGGTGACGCTTTCGCCGGCCTGTTCGATGGCCGTGGCCAGCAGGGAGTACTCGTCCTTGGCCCGTTTGCGCTCCGTGATGTCCTGGAACACACCGCTATATCCCAGGGTCTTGCCGGCAGGGTCACGGCCAATCCTGCCCGTGATGCTGCCGTGGCGTTCCTGCCGGTTGGTGCGGATGTAGCGGAATTCGGAGGCGAACTCGGTGCGCAGTTCCAGTGCGCTCAGAAACTGACGCTGGAAACGTTCCTGGTCCTCGGGGTGGACGTGTTGCAGGAACAGTTCCTGGCTGGGTTCCACCTCCTGGGGAGCGTAGCCGAGCAGTCTGTACATTTCGTCTGACCAGAAAGCCTCTCCGCTGACGAGGTCGCGTTCGAAGTTGGCGAGCTTGGCGATGCGTTGGGCTTCGTTGAGCCGATGTTGACTGGCCAGGAGTTCGGACTCCGCGCGTTTGAGGTCGGTGATGTCGCGGGTCACGGCGATGACGCTGGTGAGCTGGCCGGCAATGTCGAATTCCGGCACGATACGGCTGTGCAGGATGTGCTCCCCGTCGTGGCCGTGAAAAGAGAACTGGAAGAAATTCTCCTGTCCAGAGGCGAAGACATGGCGCAATCTTTCGTTCCATTGGCGCGTGAGATCTTCCGGCAGGCCCAGTTCCTGGTTGGTGTTGCCCAGATACCGTTCCTTGGGAATGCCCGTGACTTGGCACAGGGCCCTGTTCACGAACAGGTGGTGCAACTCCCTGTCGAAGCGGGCCACGAAATCCGGGAGGTTGTCGGCCAGGGTGCTCATTTCATGCCGGCTCTGCTCCAATTGGAGCTGCATGCGTTTGCGCTGGGTGAAGTCCTCGATCACGGCGATGCAATAGGCCGGGGCGTCAGCATCGGGCCGGACCAGGGACACGGTTTCCTGAACCCAGATGATGGTTCCGTCGCTGCGCACACAGCGTTTTTCCCGGACAAAGTGGGGCAGCTTCCCGTCCAGCAGGTCATGCAGCAGTGCCTGCCCCCGAGCCCTGTCCTCGGGGTGGCTGATGTCGTGGCAGGATCTTCGCAACAGCGCTTCCCTGGAAAGGCCCAGCATGGTGCAGAGTGTGGCGTTGACGCGAGTGAAGGCGCCTTCCGGAGTGAGGTGGCACATTCCCACCGCGGCCTGCTCAAAGGTTGCGCGGAAGCGCGCCTCCGCGGTGCGCAACTCCCTTTCGGCTTTTATTGCCGCCTGCCGAGTGCGGATGGAAACGAGCCCAAAGGCCAGGTCGTTGGCCAACCTGGTGAGGAGTTCCACCTCCGTGGGCTCGAATGCGTCGGGTTCTTGAGCATAGATGGTGAGCACGGCAAAGGCTTCGTCATTGTGCAACAGTGGCAGTGCCAAGACCGAGGAGAAGCCGTGGGCGCCGGCCCGTTCCCGCCAGGGAATGAAATCGGGATCGGTGAGGATGTCCCTGACGGCGCTGGGTTTTCCGGTACTGACGGCCGTATCGGCAGGACCCCGGTCGTGTTCGTCCTCACCCCAGGTGATGCGCGGTCCGTTCAGGTACTCCGTGACACCCCCCCAGTGCGCAACGGGCCGGACAGTCTTCCCGGGAGCATCATCGGCCAAGCCGACCCAGGCCATGCGGTAGCCGCCCTGCTCCACGATGGTTCGGCAGACCGTACGCATCAGGTCGATTTCGTCACCGCTCCGGACAATGGCCTCGTGGCAGAGAGTAATGGCCGTGAGAGCGCGGTTGGTGGCGCGCAGGCGCTCCTCGACCTGCTTGCGGTCGTGGATGTCCAGCAGACTGCCGGCGATTGTCGCCGCTGTTGAATCAGGCTCCCGAGGGAGTCGCGCGCCGACGGCACGCACCCAGTGAAAGGCTCCGGATTCCTCGCAAAGACGAAATTCCATGGTAAAGACTGGGCCGGTGCCCTTGACATGCAGTTCGATGGCCCGGCGGAGGGAGGGGAGATCATCCGGATGCACGGCGGCGTCAAGGGGCAGGGCAGGGTGTACGAGCATGGGGTCTTCACCGTCTGATTCGGTGGAGTCGTCATTGTCCCGCCCCAGACGCAGGGTTTCGGCGTCGGTATCGTAGACGAAAAGGCGCAGTGTGCCGGCTTCCAGGGCCTGCTGCAGGTGACGGCGCAGGGAGCGCTCCCTGCGCAGGGCTGCGTCCCGTCTGTGCAGGGTGCGCTTGAGCACTTCGAAGAGGAGCAGGGACGTGACCAGGACAAAGAACCAGCCCTTCCAGGTTTGCAGCTGGGAGACGCGGGTCGGGTCCTGAACCAGCATCGCGACCCCCCGGTCCGACAGCAGGATCCACAGCCCTGCGGCCAGGGTGTAGGCGGATGTGATGATGCCGGCCGAGCGTATGGCTGAGGGCTGTTTCATGTATGCGGTACTCGGGTTTGCTTACAGATAGCACGTCATGAGTTTCAGGGGAACCCTTCCAGACCAGCCCAGAATGCCTGGAGAGGTTCCGCACGTGCCAGGAGGTCAGACCGTGGTGAAGCCTTCGCTGATGGCGTAGCGCACCAGTTCGGCCACGCTGCCGAGGTTGAGTTTGTGCATGATGTTATGTCGGTGTACGTCCACGGTCTTGGGGCTCAGGTGGAGTTGTTCGGCGATTTCCTTGCTGCTTTGCCCTTCGGCGATGCGTTGCAGGATTTCGCGTTCTCTCGAGGTCAGGGCATCGTTACGGGGTTGCTGCCTGGTCAGGCCCGTGATGAACTCGTTGATGACCACGTCGGAGATTTCCTTGCTGAGATATATCTTCCCCGCGAGCACGGTTTCGATGGCTCGGACCAGTTCGTCGAAAGCACAGTCCTTGAGGATGTATCCCCTTGCGCCGGCCTTGAGCATTTCGGTGATGAAGCGGCGCTTCGGGTACATGGAGAGGCCGATGACGTTGATGTTCCTGTTCAGGGCGCAGATACGGCGGGTTGCCTCCATGCCGTTGAGATTGGGCATGTGGATGTCCATGATCACCACGTCGGGGAGATGCCTTTCGGCCAGTTCCACGGCCTGCAGGCCATCGTCGGCTTCGGCCGCCACGCGCATGCCTTGTTGTTCGATCATGGTTTTGAGTCCTTGCCTGAGGATGACGTGGTCGTCGGCGAGGAGCACGGTGGTCATGGCGCTGGGATCTCCTGGGTTGTTGTGAGGGGGAGGATGATGCAGCAGTGGGCGCCCCCCAAATGACTGATCCGGAGTTCCAGGCAGCCACCGATATGGCTGAGGCGTTCCCGGATGCTGAAGAGGCCGAATCCCGAATCTTTTCCGGGTTTGGAGAGTTGGATGTCGGGGTCGAACCCCACGCCGTCGTCTTCAACGTGCAGGCAGAGGTTGTCCTGGTTCCTGCTGCATTCAACGTGTACGGTGCGGGCTCGTGCGTGCTTGACCACATTGGCGAGTAGTTCCCGGACCATCTGAAAGAGCATGATCTGCATGTCTTCGGCCAGGGGCAAGGGGTCTTCGTGGTTGCGCCTGTAGAGGGCCCTGATATCGTAACGCCTGTCGAATTCCTCGACAAGCTCCTCCAGGGCGGCTTCCAGCCCCAGCTCGTAGAGCTCTGGAGAGCCCATTTCCCAGACCAGGGAGCGGCTCTCCCTGATCATTTTCTTGGTCAGTTCGAGGAGCCCTGCCAGTTCTCGCGCAAGCAGGGGAGATTCGATCTTCTCGGCCAAGCTGGAAAGTCGTATCCGGGCCATGGCCAAGTCCTGGACAATGCCGTCGTGGAGCTCCAGGGCCAGGCGGCGGCGTTCCCGCTCCTCCACCAGGGAAATCTCGGTGGCCAGTTCCCTGAGGCGGATGCGGTATTCGGACAGCTCGCGTTTTGTGGTGACAAGTTCGTAAACCTTGTCATGGAGCATTTTATTGGCCAGGGTGAGTTGGGAAGTGCGTTCGATGACGCGACGTTCCAGTTGGGCGCGGTACTCATCCAGCTCGTTGTCCGAACGCTTGGGGGGGGTGATGTCCCTGACGGTCAGCTCCACTGCCCGAGGCTGGCGGTTCGGACCGTTCACGAGGCGCAGGTCGCAGGCGCGGCAGATGACCTGATGATCCGCGCGGCGAAAGAGCATTTCCACGTCCCGCAGGCTGGCACCGTCCCGGAGTTTGTCAAGGGCCGCGTCCCAGACCTCGGGCTCGGCACACAGACCGCCGCGCGGGTCCAGGCACGACAGTTGCCGTACGGACCAGCCCAGGAGCCGCGCGGCCGCGGGATTGACCATTTCGATCTCTCCCTCGAGGGATACGCGAATATAGGCATCCTGCATGGTCTCGAGGATGCGGTGGAACTCGCCTTCGCTCGCGCGCAGGGCTTCCGCGGCCATTGTTTGGTCCGTGACGTCACGGCATGTGGCCACCACATGGGGGCGGTCGTCCACGGGGTCCCGCCAGGGCGCGAAGTGGATGTCCAGAAGGCGTGAGCCCAGGTTTAGAAAGGGAAACCACTCCTGGAAGCTCAGTGCTTCACCGACAAGGCAGCGATCCAGCCGCGGTTGCATCAGTCGCGAGACGTCCTCAAGCCCGGGGATTTCATGGAAGGGGCGCCCCAGGATGGCCTGTCCGCTCAGACCATGGGCACGGCGGAAGGCGTCGTTGGCAAGCACGAGGCGGCCGCGGTCGTCCAGCACGAACAGCGGCGTCTGGACCGCGTCGAGAATCCGCGGGAAGAGATCCTTGAAGTCGGCCGTCATTTCAGGAAAGTACCACAGCCCGGAGTAAAGCTGAAGCCAGCCCTTGGGACGGAGCCCCACGGGAATGCCTGCCGCGATGGTCATGGCCGGGCAAACGGGTTGCTGTGTATCAAAAATGTTCGGATACGCACAACTATCGGTTTTCAGCTACGCGGATTTCAGGACCAGAGGGGTCGGTGGTACCATGAGCTGTTTATGAGGCATTGCTCGAAAACACCGCAGCGTAAGCATTTGGGAGGGGGAGGGCAGACTGTCTCCGGAATTTCATGCATGTCCTCTTTTCATTTCCAGTGTGCCATGTTAGTTGGCTGACCAATACAATACGGTGACCGCTCACGGATTGCCGGAATCTTCAGATTTCCGGGAATGAGCGGTCTTTTTCGTGATTGTTCTAGTGGGAGCCTGGAGGCCTCGAAAGGGCCCCCTGTTCGGGTGCTTGGGGCGAGCATCCCGGAATGAAGGGGGGCGGAGAGTTCGTCGAGAACGCCCTGTTTTTCAGAGGGTGCGGCGAATGTAATCCAGGAAGTATCACAACGGCCGCGTGCACTATAAGAAATGATGCGAATACCGAGAAGGGACAACCTGCTGCCTATACAGTCAGATGACTCGCCCACCCCAACAGTACGCTGTGCCCTGGAACTGCTGGACCACATGGACGAAGGGGCGCTTGTGTTGGACAGGGCGATGCGTGTGTTGTTCCTCAACCGCTCCGCTGAACGGCTTCTCGCCATACCCCGTGGCGAAGTGCTTGGCCGGAAAGCCGTCGAGGCCTTTCCCGAGTCCCGCTACCCCCTCTTCAGCAAGCACCATCTGCGGCTGCTACGTGAAGGCCGGGAGCAACAATTCACGGTGTTTTTCAGCGGGATCCCCTGCGGCAACTGGTTCGAGGTGCGACTTCTCCCCGTGTCCGAAGGCATGGCCGTGCTTTTCAGAACCACCACGGAGAATCGGCGGATAGTCCACGAGCTTGCTGCATCGGAACAACGCTTTTCCGAGTTGGTGGGCAACCTCCCCGTCACGGTCTTTGAGTTGGACCAACACGGTCGTATCACCTTTGCCAATGAAGAAGGGCTGCGTGCCTTCGCCTATTCCAATACGGACCTTGAAGCGGGGCTCCATCTCCAGCACGTGGTGCATCAGTTCGATCATGCAACGGCCCTGGCGGCGGTGGAAAAGCTGCTGCGCCAGGAGGAGCGTCTTGTGGTCCAGGATCTGACCATGGTGCGCAAGACCGGTGACAGCTTCCCCGGCCGGGTGTACGCCCACGGCATCGCTGGGCATGACGCGGTGCTAGGGGTGCGCGGCATTGTCCTGGACCTCACGGAGACCAAGACCGTGCAGGAGGAGCTGGAAAAACGGGAACGCAAGTACCGCACGCTGTTTGATCACTCGAACGACGCCATCTTTCTGCATGACATGGAGGGGCGTTTGTTGAAGGCGAACAAAATGGCTCTGCAAATGTTCGAACTCCAGGAGCAGGATCTCCCGCGACTCCGGGTCTACGATCTCCATCCACCTGATTCGGACGGACGCTGCGTCCAGGCATTCGATGAAGTCCGTCGTGACGGATTCGTCCGCTTCGAGACGGAGTTCATCACCTCGACCGGCCGACGCTTTTCAGCGGAAGTTTCGGCCAGGGTCATGGACATCGGCGGCTCTCCCATAGTGCAGGGCATTGTCCGCGATACCGAACAGCGCAGGGATGCGCGGCAACGCCTGGAGGACAGCGAGCGCCTCTACCGCAACCTCTTCGAAAACACAGGCACGGCTACAATCATTTTCGACAATGACGGGATCATTTACCGATCCAACCACGAGTTTTCCCAGCTCAGCGGATATTCACGGGAGCAGATTGACGGACGCATGCCCTGGGTGGAGTTCGTGGCTCCCGAAGACCGGGAACGCATGATGGAATACCACCGACGGCGTCTTCAAGAGGACGGAGACGTCCCCAGGGACTATAGTTTCGTTTTCGTGGACTGCAAGGGGCAACGCAAGGACGTGCAGGTGCGTGTCTCCCTCATTCCAGGATCCACTGACCGCATTGCCGCACTCCTGGACATCACGGAGCGCAAGAAAACACAGCAGGAGCTGTTGCTGTTGAACAGGGATCTGGAGCGGCTCGTTATCGAGCGTACCGCGGCCCTGACCGAAAAATCAGAGGAACTGGAGGCCTTGAACAATCGGCTGCTCGAACTGGACACCGTGAAGTCATCTCAGTTATCCACGGTCTCCCACGACATCCGTACGCCTTTGACCTCTGTCCTGGGCTTCGTGAAACTCATCGAACGAGATTTCATCCGCTACTACAAACCTCTGGGTGAGAAGGACCCGCACGTCAAGCGACGCGGTGAACAGATCGAGGCCAACCTGGCCATCATCGTTCAGGAAGGAGAGCGCCTGGCCCGGTTGATCAACGACTTCCTGGACCTGAGCAGGATCGAGTCCGGCAGGATGGATTGGCACGATGGTCCCCTTGCCTTTCAAGAGTTGGTGGATCAAGCCGTCAACGCCGTTCGGGGGCGGCTGGCCTTGAAACCAGGTCTGCGTTTGCGGACTCGCCTGGAACCACGGCTGCCCGACGTCGTGGCAGACATGGACCGCATGCTTCAGGTTTTAGTGAATCTCCTGGACAACGCGGTGAAGTTCACGGATCAGGGCGAGGTCTTGCTGGAGTTGTTCGAGGAACCCCCCGGCTGGTTGCTGCTGCGCGTCACGGATACAGGGGTGGGCATTCCGGAAAGCGAGTTGGGGAAGATCTTCGACAAATTCCATCAGGCGGTACGCACCGACACCCTGAGCACCCGGCCGGAGGGCACGGGGATGGGCTTGGCCATCTGCAAGCAAATCGTCTCGCATTACAACGGCAGCATCGAGGTCTCCTCGGCACTGGGGCAGGGCAGCTGTATCACGGTGAGACTGCCGGCCGGGCAACTCCCCCGGAATTGAACATCAATCTCAATTCATGCTCAACAACTGCTTGGCCCGCATGGTCCGGGCTCCTGGGGGGCGCACACCCTGGGATTTCTCCCTGGAGGCGAGAAGCATCGCGATTTCCCTGATGGTGGTGTCGATGTTGATGGGTTTGAGGATGCAGAGGTCCAGGGAGGGGTGTGTGGCGAACTTGTCGTGAAAGGTCTGGTCCGAGGTGATCACTATGAGCCGGGTGCCGGCGGAGACGGGTGACTGCCTGACCCGGCGGAGGAAGGACAGTGGTTCGCCCTGGATGAACAAGGTCTCCATGATCAGTGCGTCGAACACTCTGGAGTTGAGTTCCCGTTCCGCCTGCTCCACCGTGCTGACCACGGTGGCTTGGGCACCATGCTTCTCCAGAATGGTACGCATCAGCAGGGCGTTGATCGCGTCCGGCTCAAGGACAAGAAATGATTGCGCGGAGAGCATTGCAGGCCTCCTTGCTGGAATTCTGCCGGTTCTCTCGCAGTGGCTGCGGAAGAGTGTATCGAAAATATGCAGGTGGCGCGCCCTGCTTCAGGTGTTCGGCAGGTTGCACGCGGATTCGCTTACGAAATATTCGGGTATCTCTGTACCATACGAGCATTTCCGTCAATAGTTTTTTTCTAGAAAATTTTATCGAGCAACTACGGCCAAATAGATAGGACTACAGATTGTCCGCCATTATGATATGGATACAGATGACCCGTGCATACCGCGTTGGTGGAGCATATCCGAACATCGGACAGGACGCGGTGCCAGATTTGGAAAGCAACGAAAGACAAGGGAGTACCGCGCACTCCCTGCTGCATGCTTGCGCTGAGCCCCGCTCAGTGTCTGGGGGCGCGGGGGCTACCAGGAGAAGTCACCGGTCTTGTAGGTGGTGAACAGCAGGGAGGACATCTTGCCATCGTAGTGCTTGTCATCCTTCACCAGGGCCTGAGCCGCATCCAGGGGTTGCATGGCCTTGGCGTATGGGCGCTCGGTGATCATGGCGCAAAAAGAATCGACGACTCCGCAGAGGCGGCCGAGCTTGCTGATTTCCTCGCCCGAGATCTTGCGGGGGTAGCCCGAGCCGTCCACGCGTTCGTGGTGCTCGAAGACGCAGGATTGCATTTCCTTGAAGGTCAGGCCGAGTTTTTGCGCCATCTTCATGCCGGCCAAGGAATGCAGGTTGATCTTGGCGCGTTCATCCTGGGTGAGGGGCACAGTCTTGCCGCGAATGAACTGGGGTATCTTGCTCATGCCCATGTCGTGAAGGAAAAAAGCCAGGGCGGTGCGATCGAGTTCCCGGCGTTCGAAGTGCCCCCCTCGGATGCGCAGGTAGAGCCACAGGCCCATGATGCCCGTGTTCACGGAGTGGTTCACGAGATTGTGCTCGGTGAGCAGGCGCTTGGTCAGTGCCTTGATGCGGTAGGAGTCCTGTGAGAGATACTCCGTGAGCACCATGATGTCCTGGTAGAGCGAGTCGAAGACCACCTGCACGGACTGGTCGAAGAAGGCCTCCAACCGCAGTTGCAGAGCCTGGACAAAGATGCTGGCGATCTCCCCCTCCTTGAGGTTCTTGTCCACCAGCACTAGATCGAGCTGCTTGCAGATGTGTTGGGAATAGACGGGGTGATCCGAGCGTGAAACAAAGAGCATGTTTTCCTGGCATAAGGTGTTGACCGCGTCTACCTGTTCGTTGGAGAGCCGCTGCCCCTTGCGTGCATAGGGGACCAACTGGGCGATGTCCTCATGGAAGCGGAACAGATCCAGGGGTGGGCGATACTTGGGAAAGCTGCCCAGGATTTCGGGGTTTATCTGATAATACTCTTCCGCGATATTGTCGGGAATGGTCGTCTTTACTGCGCACACTGTAGCACCATCAAGCGGGGAAACCCCGAGGTTGTATTGCCGGACGTCACGGTCAGGCAGTGACGCCTGCGTGCCGGAAAGACACGCTGGAGCCGCGCCCCCTCGACAGGAGCGAACGATTCAGGAACGCTTCATTCGGACATCGTTGCACAAATCCCAAGCGACTTGCATGTAAAAAAAGAGTGATGCGGTGTCGGCGAATACACTCGCAACGCTCCACTGTCCCTGTATTCCGCGGTGGAGAGTCCCGTCGCTTCCGCGGAAGTACAGAATTCCTGCCCTCCACAGATGAAACCGTGCCCGAACCCTCGGCCGATCGCCCAAGCCCATGAGGATCATGCATGGCGCACCCCTTTCAGATGTGTCCAGATGCTGTGGGGAGAAAGGTATTGCGTGAGCATGATCCCTGAATGACGTGAACGACGGCGATGTTGCTCGCCTTATGCAAGATACAGGGGCTGTCCAGTGCATTCCCGGGCAGTATAACCACCGGAAAGGCCGAGATGCAAGCGGCAAACCCAGGGGTGAAAAAGGCCGGCATAACGATTGGAAACAGGTATCCGGGCAGCGGGGCGGCCGCAAGGGGCGCAGCGCGTTCCAAGGTGCACACTCCAGGTTTTTGTTTTGCATCTTTCCCTTGACAATGTATACGGTGTTTGCAACAGATCTCTAGAAAAAGCTTAGAATTTCTTTATGTAAAAATTGCACCGGCCTCTTGACAGGAGCATGAGAATAAGAGATGGGGTGGTAAAAAGTGGGAAAAAGTGGGAACATTCCAGCCAAGGCAGGCCTAGGTGCTCTTTCGAGGCAAGATACAGCGCAGCCTGGACAGCAAGGGACGGCTCATGATGCCGGCCGAGTTCAGGGATGTCATCTTCGCCCGCAGCGAACAGGGCAGGTTCGTGCTCACCTGTTACGACGGCTGCCTGGTCGGCTTTCCCATGCCCGATTGGGAGGAGTTCGAGGCCAAACTCATGCAGGTCAGGAACGCCTCGCGCAAGCTGCGCGATTTCAGGCGGTTCATCGTGGGCAGTGCGGAGGAGTTCGTCCTGGACAAACAGGGCCGTGTGCTCCTCTCCCAGGCGCACAGGGAGTATGCCGGGCTCGACAAGGATGTTCAGTTGGTGGGGCAGTTGCAGAAGTTCGAAATTTGGAAACCGGAGCAGTTCTCTTCCGTGGTCGAGGCCCAGGACTACAGCGACGTGACCAAGGAGTTGGAAGAGAGCGGCATTGACATTCCGTTGTAAAGGGGTGCTTGCGCGGCTGTTCATCGCCAAGCCCTACCCGAGGGAGTGGGAGGCGCAGTGGGACATGTGCCGGTTCTCGTGCAGGAGGTGCTTCAGTGGCTCAAGCCGCGGCCGGAGGGGAAATATCTCGACGGTACCGTGGGGCTTGGCGGCCACGGTGAGGCTATCCTCCGACATGTGGGCGGTGACGCACACCTGCTGGGGATCGACCGTGACCCCAATGCATTGGAACTCGCCGCAAAACGCCTCGCCCCCTTTGGAGACGCGGTGGACCTCAGGCGTGGGGACTACAGCTCCTTCCCTCTCTGGTTGCGGGAGCGCGGCTGGGACAAGCTGGACGGCATTCTCCTCGACGTGGGCGTTTCGTCCTTGCAATTGGACTCGCCTGAGCGGGGATTCAGCTTTTTGGCCCAGGGCCCATTGGACATGCGCATGAGTCCGGGAGGCCCCATGCCCCCGGCAAGCCGACTGGTGAACAAGGCAGGAGTCGAGGAATTGAAGCGCATCATCGGCACATACGGAGAGGAACCCATGGGAGGGCGCATCGCCCGGGCCATTGTGGAAGCACGCGCCAAGGCTCCCATCGAGGGCACCCTGCAATTGGCCGAGATCGTTGAGCGCGCTTATCCCGCGGCCTGGCGGGCAAAGGCCCGCAATCATCCGGCCACTCGGACCTTCCAGGCCCTGCGCATCGCCGTGAACGACGAGTTGGGCGAGCTGGAGCGGTTCCTGCGGCTGATGCCCGAGTATCTCGCACCGGGGGGCAGAGTGGTGGTGATCTCGTTCCACTCCCTGGAGGACAGGCTGGTCAAGCGGGCTTTTCGTGACGAGGCCAGGGAGTGCCGCTGCCCCAGGGAACAGATGGTCTGCTCGTGCGGTGGACCGCGCTTGCGTGTGTTGACCAAAAAGCCGGTGACGCCCCAGCCGGAAGAAGCGGCGGCAAATCCACGGGCTCGTAGCGCCAGGTTGCGAGCGGCCGAGCGGATGGAGGCAGTCTGATGCGCCTGGTGAGCAAGCGCATGGTGATGCTCACCGCCGCTGCGTGCATCTGCTCCCTGGTGTTGGGACTGACGCTGGTCTGGTTGAACATCGAACGGGTGCACATGGCCTATGAGTTGAAAAAGCTTCAGGCTGAAGCGAACAAGTTGCAGGACCACGCGGCCAAGCTCATGGTGGAGCGGGACAATCTTCTCTCTCCGTACAGGCTGCGCAAGCTGGCCGCCCAGTATGGCCTCGAAGAGGCCGGTACAGGGCAAATGCGAATGATGGGGCCTGAAAATGGGCAGGAATAAAGGGATAATGCGTTCCAAGCCGAGAACGGGCGACAGTCTGCCGGCCCGTCTGGCTGTGCGCGCCACTGCCAAGGGCAACCGGACTGACAGCCCCAAGACTGTGCTCACCAAGAACAAGACAAAGAACAGTGTCAAACGGCAGCAGCTCAATCCGGGGCTGAAGAAACCCGTGCGTGTCTTTGCCATCGACTGGGGGCGGGTGCGGTTGCAAGCCGTGGTCGTGGTTATTGCCCTGCTGTGGCTCAGCCTCTGGACCAGGGCCGCCTTCGTACAACTGGTGAACGGGCCCAGTCTGGAGGCCATGGCTTCCCGACAGCACCGGACGTATGAATACGTGGTGGGTGAACGCGGGCAGATTTTCGATTCCAAGGGCCACTTGCTGGCCAAGAGCGTGGCCGTGAAGTCGATCTTCGCGGACCCGCGCAAGGTCGTGGACAAGGTGGTCGTGGCCCGGACATTGGCGCCGATCCTGAACATGAGTGTCAAGGACATCCTGACCCAGCTCAACGCCAAGGGCGCCCATGCCTGGATCGCCAGACAGGTGGGCGACGCGGTGGGCGCCAAGGTGGAGGAGGCCGGGCTGGCGGGTGTCTACATCACCACGGAATACGCTCGGCAGTATCCCAACAGGGAACTCGCCGGCAGGCTTCTGGGGTTCGTTGGGCTGGACGACCAGGGCCTCGAAGGCCTGGAGGCGGCCTTCAACGACCATCTCGCCGGCAAGCGGGCGGAGTATGCCGTGGAACGCGACGCAACCGGTAGCAGGCTTTATTTCGATGCTCTGGGCAGGGAAGTGGAGGTACGCGGCAAGGATCTGACCCTGACCCTGGATGCGACCATCCAGTACATGGCCGAGGAGGTTCTGGCCGGAGTCGTGCAAAAGAACAAGGCCAAGTGGGGCGGTTGTCTGGTGGTCAAGGTGGACAATGGGCACATCCTGGCCTGGGCCGAGTATCCCCAGTTCAATCCCAATGCCTACCGCAACTACGCTCCCGAGCAATGGCTCAACAGGATGGTCATGGAGCCCATCGAGCCTGGATCCTCGATCAAGCCGTTGCTGGTGGCCGCGGCCCTTCAAGAGAAAACGGTCACTCCAGACACCATTTTCTACTGTGAAAAGGGGAAGATGCGCCTGGATCGGAAGACCATCAAGGACGTCTCCGCCCGTGAATGGCTGTCCGTGAGCCAAATCATACTGTTTTCGAGCAACATCGGCGTGGCCAAGATCGCCATGGACATGGGCGCGGCACGATATCACGCCTATCTTTCCCGCCTGGGTTTCGGCAGCCGCACGGGCCTGCCCCTGGCCGGCGAGCGTAGCGGCATCCTGCGTGCCCCCGAGACGTGGGACAAGTTCGAGCTGGCCACCGCCGGATTCGGCCAGGGCTTTTCCGCGACCATGCCGCAACTGGCCAGGGCCTATCTCTGCCTGGCCAACGAGGGAGTGCTCAAGTCCCTGCGTCTGGTACTCGATCCCTACGCCGCTCCGCAGCCTGAAACGCGGGTTTTTGATGTCGATGTGACGCGCAAGGTCATACGAATGCTTACCATGGCCGTGGAAGAGGGAACCGGAAAGCGGGCCCAGATTCCCGGCTTGAGAATTGGGGGCAAGACCAGCACCGCGCAGAAGGCTTCTCCGGAAGGGGGGTACGGCAACAAGATCGTGGCTTCCTTCGTGGGATTCCTGCCGGCCGAGAAGCCGGAATACCTCATCCTGGTCAGTGTGGACGAGCCCGAGTCCGAGCGCTACGGTGGCGTCGTGGCGGCGCCTGCGTTCAGGGAAGTGGCCCTGAGGACTATGTCCTATCTGGGCCTCTTGCCGGATGCGCTTCCAGTCGTGGCGAGCGCGGACGAAACACGGCCGGAGGTTCCGGGGGCGGGAAGCGAGATGCGCGGCAAGGTGGACAAGAGCAGTCTTATCGGCTCCGACAAGGTCCCGGATGTACGGGGGTATACCCTGCGCAGGGCCGTCGAGGTATTCGCGGGAAGGGGCATAGTGCCCAGCCTGAGAGGTTCGGGACAGGTGGTGACCAGACAGTCCCCGGAACCCGGGGCACCGTGGCCGGATCCAGCCAAACAATGCATATTATGGTTGCAGAGCGATGCGGAACGTTCATGACATGAAATACTCCGAGGTCGGGGCAGGCTCACAGGGACACGCATCCCCCGCCTTTGACGAACTCAAACGCCTTGCGGCAAGCGGCGTCATGGTCCGGACCCATTCGGCCCAGGTCAGACCCGGCGACATCTTTGTGGCCCAGCTTGGTGCGAGCACGGACGGTGCATCTTTCATTCCCGATGCAGTGGCTAGGGGCGCATCCTGGGTTCTGGGCCTCGAGGGCACCCTTGGGGAAGTGCCGCGCGGCTTCACCTTCGTGCCCCATCCCGATCCCCGCGCCGCGCTGGGTGAACTGGCAGCGGCCCACTTCAAGACCGAAAGGCTTCCCTTCAAGCTCATCGGCGTCACCGGCACCAACGGCAAGACCACCATCACCTACCTGATCGAGCATCTTTTCCTCCATGCGGGCAAACGGGTCGGCGCCCTGGGCACGGTGAGCTACCGCTGGCCCGGCCAGGTCATTGACGCCCCCTTGACCACGCCGGGGTGCTGGCAGCTGCACGAATTCATGGCCCGCATGGCCGAAAGCGGCGTGGAAGTGGCGGTGATGGAGGCCTCCTCCCATGCCCTGGACCAGAACCGCACGGCCGGGCTGGAGTTCGACTGCGCCGTGCTGACCAACGTCACCCAGGATCACCTGGACTACCACGGCGACATGGAGTCCTATTTCCAGGCCAAAGCCAGGCTGTTCACCCAGATCCCCAGGCGGGACAAGCGTGCGGTGCTCAACTGGGACGATCCTTACGGCCGCAAGCTGCTGGCCGTGGTTCCCAACGCCGTGGGCTTCGGCCTCACCGCTCCGCATCGGGAATGGCGGGGGGAGGCGTTGCAGGGGGCGGTGCTCTCCAGCAGCGTATCCGGCCTGGAAATGGAGATGCGCTGGCACGGAGAGACCTGGCTGCTGTTCTCGCCCCTGGTGGGGCGGCACAACGCCTCGAATCTCCTCGGAGCCCAGGCGGTTGGCCTGGCCATGGGACTGCGGCCGGAGCACATGCAGGGATTCAAGGATTTCATGGGCGTGCCCGGACGGTTGGAGCGCATCCCTAACAACCGTGGTTTGAACATCTTCGTGGATTACGCGCACACGCCCGATGCGTTGGAAAACGTCCTGGCCGCGGTCAAGGAACTCAACTTCAAGCGATTGTTTACGGTCTTCGGCTGCGGCGGAAACAGGGACAAGACCAAGCGTCCCCTGATGGGCAAGGCCGTGTGCAAGTACAGCGACGTGGCGGTGCTCACCTCGGACAATCCGCGGCACGAGAATCCCCTGGATATCATGAACGACGTGCGGCCAGGTCTGCGTGATTGCCCCATGGTCCTGGAGACCCCGGACAGGCGCATGGCCATTACCGTGGCCATAGAAGAAATGCGGACAACCGACGTGCTGGTGGTGGCCGGCAAGGGCCACGAGGCCTATCAGCAGATCGGCGACGAGAAACGGCCATTCAGCGACCAGGCCGTCATCCGGGAGATACTCTCGTGAACCTGACCTTGTCGGAAATGGCCGCGGCCATGGAAGCCGTGGTACACGCCGAGGGGCACGGCCGCCTGGGAGAGAGGCATCCTTCCGCGGTGCGCATCGACTCTCGGACCGTGACACCGGGGGACGTGTTCTTCTGCATCCCCGGGGAGCGTTTCGACGGTCATGACTTCGCCTCACAAGCACTGGAAGCAGGGGCCGTGGCCGTGGTGGCCCACCGCCCCGTGCAACTCTCGGCGGAGGCCGAGGCCAAGGATTGCCCGGTGCTGATGGTGGACAACTCCATCAAGGCCCTGGGGCGGCTGGCCAGGCATTACCGCGACAAGGCGCGAGCCACGGTGGTGGGCGTCACCGGCTCCGCCGGCAAGACCACGGTCAAGGAACTCTTGGCCGGACTGCTCACCCAGCACGGAGCCACCGCCAAGAACCAACTCAATCGCAACAACCAGATCGGATTGCCGCTGTCCATGCTCGAGGCTACGGGTGAAGAGGACTTTTGGGTCATGGAGGTAGGCATCAGCCTGCCGCAGGACATGGACGAGCTGGGTGAAATCCTGGCCCCGGACCTGGCCCTGATCGTCAACGTGGGGCCGGCGCACACCCAGGGATTGGGCGGTGTCACCGGCGTGGCCATGCACAAGGCCAGGCTCATGGCCCATTGCCGAGAAGGCGGCGAGGCGGTGCTCAGTGCCGACTACCCCGAGCTGCTGGACGCCGCGGCGGCCTACGAGCTGTCCCAGATTCTCTTTACCGCGCAGGACGGCGACGCGCCCTACAGGGGTTCATACAGGGGCGCGGAGCCTGGAGGCAGGGGCCGTTACCGGCTGGATATGGCAGGCATGGTGTTGACCGTCGTGCTCCCCTGGCGTGGGGGCTTCATGGCCGAGAATTGCATCGCCGCTGCCGCGACCGCCCACCGACTGGGCTTGACAGCGGAGAAGATCCAGGCCGGCTTGGCCGTGGCGGTTCCTGCCCAACGACGCTTTGAACGCCACGAAAAAGGTGACCTGGTGATCATTGACGACACGTACAACGCCAATCCCCTGTCCATGGCCCAGGCTCTGGCCGGCGCGGCGGATCTGGCCGAAGGCTGCCCACTGATGGTGGTTCTGGGCGAAATGCTGGAACTCGGCGAGCATGCCGAGGCCCTGCACGAGGAACTGGGCGCGCGTGTCGCCCAGACCGGCGCGCGTGTCGTGTTCTGGCGCGGCGGGCATGGCGAGGCGGTGCGCAAGGGATTGCTGCACGCGGGATTCGCCGGGGAATTCACGCACGTTGAACGACCGGAGGACTTTTTGACCGACATGCGCCGTCAGGACATCTCGCGGGGGGTGGTGCTCTTCAAGGGGTCGCGGGGAGTGCGCATGGAGGAATTCTGTGATGCGCTGCGCCGGGAGTTGATGATATGATATACAATTTTATCTATCCCTTGAGCGCGGATGTCGGACTTTTCAACGTCTTCCGCTACATCACCTTCCGTTCGGTCTGGGCGCTGCTCACGGCCTTGCTGATCACCATACTCATCGGACCGCGGTTCATCGAATGGCTGCGCAAGATCAAGTTCGGGCAGTATATCCAGGAAGACGGCGTGCAGGCCCACAAGCAGAAGGCAGGGACTCCCACCATGGGCGGACTGCTCATCGCGGCAGGCGTCATCGGCAGCGTGCTGCTTTGGGCGGACCTGACCAACCATTACATCTGGCTGACCATGTTCGTGTTTTGTGGTTTCGGTCTCATCGGCTTCCTGGACGATTATTCCAAGATCCGCAAAAAGACCAACAAGGGATTCACGGCGAGGACCAAGTTCCTGGCTCAGATCCTGGTGGCGATCCTGGTCATGGTCCTGCTTATTCAGGAGCCGGCCTATTCCACGAATTTGATTTTTCCCTTTTTCAAGGATTTTCAGCCGAGCCTGGGCTGGTTCTACATTCCCTTCGCCGTGTTGGTGATGGTGGGGGCATCCAACGGGGTGAACCTCACCGACGGGCTGGACGGCTTGGCCATCGGCCCGACCATCGTGGCCGGCGCCTGCTTGGCCGTGTTCGTATACGTCACCGGGCATGCGCAGATGGCGCGGTATCTGCAGATCGCCCCCTTGGCCGGTGTGGGCGAGGTCACGGTGTTCTGCGGCGCGCTCGTGGGCGCCGGACTGGGATTCTTGTGGTTCAACGCCTATCCGGCCCAGGTGTTTATGGGCGACGTGGGCTCCCTCAGCCTGGGCGGGGTGCTGGGATTCATCGCGGTGCTGGCCAAGCAGGAGTTGGTGCTGCTCATCGTGGGTGGGCTGTTCGTCATCGAGACCCTCTCGGTGATTCTCCAGGTGGGGTATTTCAAGTTCAGCGGCGGCAAGCGGATGTTCCGCATGGCGCCCATTCACCATCATTTCGAACTCAAGGGCATTCCGGAGTCCAAGATCATCATCAGATTCTGGATTTTGTCCATTCTGCTGGGGCTGGCCGCGCTGTCCACGCTCAAGCTGCGATGATGCCGCGTTGACGCGACTACGGAGAGAAGGATTGTGGGCAAGATGGAAGCACGTGAACGTCAGGTTCTGAAAGGCCGCCGGGTTGCCGTGGTGGGAGCGGGTCGCTCCGGCCGCGCCGCGGCCTTGATGGCTCGTGCCCTGGGTGCGGACGTGCGGCTTATGGAAAAGAGCGCCGCCTCCTTGGACAGGGAGTTCCTTGATCAGGCCGGCAGCCAGGGCATTGTCTGCGTCACGGGCGAGCACGACCCCGGGCACTTCCAAGATGTGGACATGGTGGTCATGAGTCCGGGCATTCCAGTGTCTCGAATCCGCCCCCTGCTTCCTGGAGCGCATGTGGAGGTGGTGGGCGAACTGGAGTTGGCAAGCCGCTATGTATGCAAGCCCATCCTGGCCATCACCGGCACCAGCGGCAAGACCACCACCACGGCCCTAGCCGCGCGCATGCTGGAATACGTGGGGCACAGGGTCTTCTGCGGTGGAAACATCGGCGCTCCCCTGGCTGGTTACGTGCTGGACGACAACGAGGTGGACATCCTGGTGCTGGAGGTGTCCAGTTTTCAGTTGCAGACCTGCTCCACCTTCAAGCCCTGGGTGGGTGTGCTGCTCAATCTCTCGCCGAACCACCTGGACTATCACCAGGACATGAACGAGTATATCGAAGCCAAGCTTTCGTTGTTCAGCCGGCAGCACGAGGGCGATCACGCCATTCTGCCTCAGGCGCAGCGGGCGGAGTTGGAGCCCGTTTTGGCCATCAGGGCCAGGGTGCTCTGGTACGCACCCAAACAGCGGTTGTACTGCAAGAACCTGCCGGGAGCACACAACCAGGCCAACATGGAGGCCGCGTATCAGGCCACGCGCATCTTCGGCGTCACGGAAAACGAAGCGCAGCGGGCGGTGGAAGGTTTCGCGCCCCCGCCGCACAGACTGGCCAGGGTGGCCGAGCACGAGGGCGTGCTCTACGTCAACGACTCCAAGGCCACCACGGTGGAGGCCCTGCGCGCAGCCCTGCTCAGTTTCCCAGGACCGATCTTTCTCCTGGCCGGAGGCAAGTTCAAGGGTGGTGATCTGGCCGAACTGGCGCCCCTGCTCGGGGAGCGGGTCAAGGCCGTGGCCTTGTACGGCGGAAGCAGGGATATCTTTGCCGCGGCTTGGAACGGCGCCGCGGAAGTGCATTGGGAAGAGGACATGGCCAAGGCCTTTGCCTGGGTGCAAAGCAAACTCGCGGGGCAGGGCGTGGTGCTGCTTTCGCCTGCCACCGCCAGCTATGATCAGTACAAGGACTACGAGGAGCGCGGACGCCATTTCGAGACTTTGGTGCGGCAACTGACAGGAGGTGGGGCATGAGTCTCCTCTGGACCAAGACCAAGGACGGCGAGGCCGTGCTTAAGCTCGACTTCTGGCTGCTGGCCGTCACCCTGCTTATGGCCGGAGTGGGCCTGATTATGGTGCTCAGCGCCAGCGGCGTCATGGCCGAAAAGCACTTCGCCGACAAGTATTTCTTCTTTCGTAAGCAGGCCCTGTTCCTGGTCCTCGGGGTGGGAATCATGATCCTGACCGCCTGGCTTCCCTTGCAGAGTCTGTTCCGCTTGAAATACTGGTTCCTGGCGGTGGTCTTCCTGCTGCTCGGCCTGACCCTGTTCACATCCCTGGGTACGGAAGTGAACGGCGCGAAGCGCTGGATGCGTTTGGGGATATTTGCCCTCCAGCCCATGGAATTCGCCAAGGTCGCCCTGGTTGTGTATCTGGCCTGGTTCTTGAGCCAGAAGCAGGAGCTGATCCGGACCTTCAGCGTGGGAGTCATTCCGCCCTTTGCCGTGAGTGGGCTGCTCAGCGTGCTGGTGCTCATGCAACCGGATTTCGGCGGTGCCGTATTCCTGTGCATGTTGTTGTTCCTGATGTGTCTGGTGGGGGGCACGCGGCCGATCTACCTGTTCTGCTCCCTGGCCATGGCGGCGGGCGCGGCCTGGATGCTGATCCTCCAGTCTCCCTACCGCACCCGCAGACTGTTGGCGTTTCTCGATCCGTTCAAGGACGCCATGGATTCGGGGTACCAACTGGTGCAGTCGCTGTACGCCTTTGGTTCGGGCGGAATCTTCGGCCGGGGACTGGGCGCGGGCAAACAGAAGCTGTTCTTCCTGCCAGAGGCGCACAACGACTTCATCATGGCCGTAGTGGGCGAGGAACTGGGCTTCGTGGGCGTTTCGGTTATCTTCATCCTCATGGGCATGCTCCTGCTGCGCGCCTTCCAGGTGGCTCTGGCCCAGGAGGACATGCAGGAGCGCCTGGCAGGCTTCGGCATGGCCCTGATTCTGAGCCTCGGCGCGGTACTGAATATGGCCGTGGTGCTGGGGACCGCACCGCCGAAGGGGGTGCCCATGCCCTTCCTGAGCTACGGTGGCAGCAGTCTGGTCTGTTCATTTTTGTGTGTTGGAGTTCTGCTCAACCTTTCACGCCCCAAAGCGATGCGGGGTCGGGAACAGGCAGCGACATGCGGCGTGTGATCGTGACCACCGGCGGCACGGGCGGCCACATTTTTCCGGCCCTGGCCGTGGCCGAGGAGCTGCGGGCCAGGCATCCCCAGGTGCGCGTCCTGTTCGTGGGAGGCGTGCGGGGGCCCGAGGCCAGGCTTGCCGCCGAGGCCGGGCTCGAGTTCGCGGCCCTGCCTGTCCGCCCTGTCCTGGGCAAGGGAGTGCGGGCACTGGCCGCGGGATGGTGGCTGCTGCTCGGTTTGGGCAAGGCCATGGTCCTGCACGGTCGGTTCAAGCCCCAGGTTGTTGTCGGACTGGGCGGCTACGCGGCCTTTGCCTCGGTACTGGCGGCGGTGCTGCGCCGCACGCCCACGGCCATCCATGAGCAGAACAGCGTTCCGGGTCTTACGAACCGTCTGCTGGGACGGCTGGTGGACAGTGTACTGGTTTCATTTCCGGACCAGGCCGGGAGTTTTCCCGCCGCCAAGGTCAAGCGGACAGGCAATCCAGTGCGCAAGAGCATCACGGCCCTGGCTCGAAGGATACCCCAGGAGACCGGGAACAGGGGCAAGCGCCTGTTGGTGCTGGGAGGCAGCCAGGGTGCCGTGGCCGTGAACGATGCGGTTCTGGAGGCGCTCCCTAGACTGCGTCAGGCAGGCGTGGAAATTTGGCACCAGACCGGTGTGTTGGATTATGACCGCGTCAAGGCGCGCTACGGTATGGAGCAGGGATACGCAGCCAAGGTGGAGCCGTTCATTCAGGACATGGCCGGGGCCTATGCCTGGGCCGGGCTGGCTCTGTGCCGGGCCGGCGCCACCACGGTGGCCGAGTTGGCCGTGGCCGGTGTGCCCAGCGTGCTGATTCCCTTCCCATACGCCACGCACCAGCACCAGAGTGTGAATGCGGCATTTCTGGAACAGGCCGGTGCCGCCAGACGGATCGAGCAACGTGAACTCGCGAGCCGGGATCTGGCGGCGGAACTCATAGAGCTGTTGGAACATCCCACCGAGCTGGAACGCATGGCCGAGGCTGCCCGCGCCATGGGCAGCCCCAAGGCCGCTGCGGCGGTGGTCGACTGCCTGGAGCAACTGACCGGTGAAACGGCCAAGGCAGCCTGAAACGAGACGAAGATCGGGATCGAGCATGAAAGGACGTGTGAAGAAGATACATATGGTGGGCATCGGTGGCGCCGGCATGAGCGGCATCGCCGAGGTGTTGCTCAACCTCGGGTACGCCGTGAGCGGCTCGGACCTCTCGGATTCGCCGGTGGTACGCCATTTGCGCGCATTGGGCGCCGAAGTGGCCATCGGCCACCACCGCGACAATGTCCCGGAGGCCCACGTGGTGGTCAAGTCCACGGCCATCGCCGAGGACAATCCAGAGCTTCAGGCAGCCAGGGAGCGCAACATCCCCGTAATACCCAGGGCCGAGATGCTGGCGGAGCTGATGCGTCTGCGCACGGGAATCGCCGTGGCCGGAACCCACGGCAAGACCACCACCACCTCGTTGTTGGCATCCATCTTCGACACGGCCGATCTGGACCCCACCGTAATCATCGGGGGACGGCTCAACGCTTACGGCTCCAACGCCAGGCTCGGTGGGGGCGAGTTTCTCATCGCAGAGGCTGACGAGTCCGACGGCTCCTTCCTTTGCCTTGTGCCGATCATGACCGTGGTCACCAATGTGGATGTGGATCACCTCGATTTTTACTCGAGCCTTGCCGAGATAGAGGATGCCTTTGTCCAGTTCATGAACAAGGTGCCCTTTTACGGGGTCAACGTGGTCTGCGGCGACGACCCAGGCGTGCAACGACTGCTGCCGCGCATCAAACGCCCCATCCTGAGCTATGGTTTCGGCCTGCAAAACGTCCTGCGCGGCGAGATCATCGAATGCGCCGCGGTGAGCCGGTTCCGCGTGCTCTTCAAGGGACGCGAACTGGGTGTGGTGCGGTTGTCGCAGCCGGGGCGGCACAACGTGCTCAATGCCCTGGGCGCCATGGGTGTGGCCATGATGTCCGGAATTTCCGTCGAGAAGGCCATCAGCGGTTTGGAGCATTTCAACGGCGTGGGTCGGCGCTTCGAAGTCAAGGGGGAGCGCGACGGCGTGCTGGTAGTGGACGACTATGGCCACCATCCAGCCGAGATCAAGGCCACATTGGAGACGGCGCGCTCCTGCCATCCGGAGCGCAGGCTGGTGGTGGTCTTCCAGCCCCACCGTTTCACCCGGACCCAGGCCCTGTTCGGGGATTTTTGCAAGGCCTTCGGCAATTTGGACAAGCTGCTGCTCACCGAGATCTACCCGGCCTCGGAATCACCAATACCGGGCGTGAGTGGGCAGAGCCTGGTCAAGGGTATCACCCAGGTCTCGGACACCGACGTGACCTATTTCGAGGATTTCGACGCGGTGAGCGCCGCCCTGCCTGGGTTGCTGCGCCCCGGTGACCTGCTCCTGACCATGGGCGCCGGCAATGTCTGGCAGGTGGGGCAGAAGTTCTTGGAGGCCAAGTGAATGGAATTGCAGCTTCTCCCCGGCCCGAGCATGCGCGAGCGTACCACGCTGCGCCTCGGGGGCCGCGCACAGGCCGAGGTCGTGCTCTGCTGCGAGCCGCACGACCTGGAAGGTCTGGAGCGTCTGCTCGAGCTGTTGAGCACTCTCGGGGGGCGGCCCCTGGCCCTGGGCCGGGGCAGCAACATCCTGGCCCGGGAAGGGGAGCTGGATCTGGTACTGGTGCGCGCGCGACAGAGGCCGGAGCCGCGTCTGGAGCGACTGCGGGACGGCCGTGGGCTGGTCGTCGCACCGGCCGGCATGTCACTGCCCCGTTTGCTGCACTGGCTGGCGGCGCAAGGGCTTTCCGGACTGGAAGGCCTGGCCGGCGTGCCGGGGAGCGTTGGGGGCGCGGTGGCCATGAACGCGGGTTCCTTTGGCTCGGTGTTCGGAGACAGATTGCAACGGGTTCTGGTTATTGGCAAGGCAGGAGCGGCATGGATCGGCCCCGAGGGCTTCGAGACGGGATACAGGCATTTTCGGCTGCGCGAAGAGCAGGGCTTCTTTCTGGTGGTTGCCGCGGAACTGCTGCTCATGCCCGGCGAGTGCAGGACCATCAGGGCAGTCATGCGAGCGAATCTGGCCAGGAAACGCGCCACCCAGCCCATCACGGCTTGGAGCGCTGGGTGTGCCTTCAAGAATCCGGCTCCCGAGGCTCCGGCCGGAATGCTTCTGGAGCGCGCCGGGTTCAAGGGACGCGAACACGGCGGCATGGCCTTTTCCACCATGCACGCGAATTTTTTGATCAACACGGGATCCGGAAGCAGCGATGCGGCCTTGGAACTTATTGAAATGGCCAGGGAAAAAGTACTGGAACATTCGGGATACGAACTGGAATTGGAAGTGAAGCTATGTCCGTGACCATAACGAGCTTGAACAGAGTGGGGCGTCTGGGGCTGAAGCAGGGGGGCAACAGGTACTCCAGGAAGCGTGCGGTGTCGCGCACGCCAGTGCGTCTGCCCTGGAAAAGCATCGGCAGGGTGTGCAAATACGCGGCCTTGACGGTGTTCAGCTTCGGGTTCTTTACAGCGGCGAGTCTGGCGCTGTTTTCGGGGTACAGCTGGTTGACCAGGACCTCGTTCCTCGAGGTGCGGGAAATCGAAGTCAACGGCGCGCGGTACCTGGGCTACAACGAGGTGCTGGAGGCCGCCGGACTCGAACTTGGCAAGAATTCCCTGGGGATCAAGATGCGGGAAGTGGAGCACGGCTTACGGCAAAATCCCTGGATAGTCGCGGCGAGCGTGCGGCGTGAGCTTCCCGACAAGATCAGCATCAGCCTGCAGGAACGGGAACCCAGCTTTTGGCGCCGTGAAGGAGAGAACGTGTATTTCGCCGACGTCAGGGGCGAAGTTATCGCTCCCGTGAATCCCGCGACGTTTACGGCCCTACCCATGCTGGAAATCGCGGAAGGGGCCGAGGATCTGCTGCCGGTGTTCCAAGCTTTCAGGGCCAGGGCCAAGGGCATGGGGCTGCCCTTCATGCCCGAGGAGGCAGCCTGGGTCAGACTGCGTAGCGACCTGACCATGGAGATGTATTTCGAGTTCAAGGACTTGCGTGTGGCGCTCGACACCCGAGACTGGGAACTCAATCTGGAATGTCTGCGTCGGACCTGGGCCGATCTGGTGCAGCGCGGTGAGCACGGGAGTGTGCGTGAACTCACGGCCGAGGGCGCCAAGGTCTGGGTCGGCAGGGTACAGGGTCAAAAGGTCTGAACAAGGCCTGGGCATAATCAGGCAAAAGGGGAGAAGCGAACATGGCCAAGCCGGAGCTGATCGTGGGCCTGGACGTGGGGACTACAAAGATTTGCGCCGTGGTGGGAGAAATCACCGACAGCGGCGTGGACATCGTGGGTATAGGCACGAGTCCGTCCACAGGGCTGCGCAAAGGTGTGGTGGTGAACATCGAGCAGACCGTGCAGTCCATCAAGAAGGCCCTGGAAGACGCGGAACTGATGGCCGGGTGCGATATCCGCTCGGTGTATGCCGGCATCGCGGGCAGTCATATCAAGGGGTTCAACAGCCATGGCGTGATCGCCGTGAAAGGGGGTGAGGTCGGCCCAAAGGACGTGGAACGGGTCATCGACGCGGCAAAGGCCGTGGCCATTCCCCTGGACCGGGAGGTCATCCACATATTGCCCCAGGAGTTCATCGTCGACGACCAGCGCGGTATTGCCGATCCCTTGGGCATGGCCGGCGTACGGTTGGAGGTCAAGGTGCATATCGTCACCGGCGCGGTGACCTCGGCCCAAAACATCGTGCGCTCCTGCCACCGTTCCGGCCTGGATGTAGACGACATCGCGCTGGAGGCCCTGGCTTCCGCCAAGGCCGTGCTCACCGAGGAGGAGCGTGAGATTGGCGTTGCCCTGGTGGACCTGGGAGGCGGTACTTCGGATATCGCGGTTTTTTCGGATGATTCCATCAAGTACACGGGCGTGCTCCCCCTGGCCGGGGCCAACCTGACCAACGACATCGCCTTTGGGCTGCGCACGCCCATGGCCTCCGCGGAGAAGATCAAGATCAAGTACGGCTGCGCCCTGGCGGATCTGGTGCACAGCGACGAGACCATCGAGGTCCCCAGTGTCGGGGGGCGTGAACCGCGCTTGCTTTCACGGCAGATACTCGCGGAAATCTGCGAACCGCGGGTGGAGGAAATTCTCGGCCTGGTGGACCAGGAACTGATCCGCTCCAATTGCAAGAACCTCATCGGCGCGGGAGTGGTGCTCACTGGCGGTACTTCCCTGATCCAGGGGATCGAGGAACTCGGTGAACAGATTTTCAACCTGCCCACACGCATCGGCTATCCGCGCAACATCGGCGGTCTGAGGGACGTGGTGAACAGCCCTGTCTATGCCACGGCCGTGGGTCTGTTGCTCTACGGGGCAGAAAAGCACGGTATGGAGCAGAAGCTGCGCATCCGCGACAGCAACGTCTTCAACCGCATCCTTTCCAGGATGCGTAAATGGTATTCGGATATATCCTAGGTCTTCCCGCAGACCTCGGACATGACAATGGGTGGAGAAAAGGAGGAAGCTATGGAATTTTTAGAACTCGAAGGCGAGACCAACGCGAGCATCAAAGTGTTCGGCGTGGGAGGCGGCGGCGGAAACGCCGTGAACAACATGATCAGCTCCGCCCTCAAGGGAGTGACCTTCGTGGCCGCCAACACGGACACCCAGGCACTGAACCGTTCCAAGGCGGAACACAAGCTGCAACTTGGAGACAAGCTTACCAGGGGGCTGGGGGCCGGCGCCGACCCCGAAGTGGGGCGCGAAGCCACCTATGAGAGCAGCGACCAGGTCAGGGAGCTTGTCAACGGCTGCGACATGGTCTTTGTGACCGCGGGCATGGGAGGTGGCACTGGCACGGGTGCCGCGCCCGTCATCGCCCAGATGGCCAAGGAGGCCGGAGCCCTGACCGTGGGTGTCGTGACCAAGCCCTTTTATTTCGAGGGCAAGAAGCGCCGCGAAGTGGCCGAGCGGGGCATCGAGGAGTTCAGGCAGTACGTGGACAGCCTGATCTGCATTCCCAACGACAGGTTGTTGGCCCTTGCTTCCAAGAAGGCAACCTTCATCGACATGCTCAAGAAGGCGGACGAGGTGCTCTACTATGCCGTCAAGGGCATCTCCGACCTGATCATGGTACCCGGATTGATCAATTTGGACTTCGCGGACGTCAAGGCCGTGATGAGCGAGATGGGCATGGCCATGATGGGTACCGGCATCGCCAGGGGCGAATCCAGGTCCAAGGAAGCGGCCATGAAAGCCATCACCAGTCCGCTGCTCGAGGACGTGTCCATCGACGGCGCCTTGGGGGTGCTGATGAACATCACTTGCGGTCCGGATCTGACCATCGACGAGGTCAGCGAGGCGGCCAGCACCATCCAGGAGGCGGCGCACGAGGACGCCAAGATCTACTTCGGCACGGTCTTTGACCAGGAAGCCGGCGACGAAATGCGCATCACGGTCATCGCCACGGGCATCGACGCCAAGAATTCGCAACAGGTGCCGGACCGTTCCCAGGGCAAGGTCACTCCCTTGCGCAGGGGCCAGCGCCCCGCCGTGCAGCAACGCCCCCAGCAGGAAGCACCGCAACAACGTCCCAGATCACGACAGGGGGGCCTGAGCGGCGAGGACGACTGGAACATCCCGACGTACCTGCGCAACAAGAAGGCCCAGGATGAGAGCGGATTGCAAGCCAAGGGACATGCTCCTGGCGAAGAGGACTTCATCTTCGACGAAGATGAATTCGAGATACCATCCTTCATCCGCAAGCAGGCGGACTGATTCCCCGGCCCGGTGTGCCGCGGATTGAAGGTGGCCAATAGTCCATATGAACCTATAACAGTATCCTCCACTCCCCTCCACAGTTCGGTGTCGGGGCGGGCTTCGGTCCGCCCCCGACATCGGATGTCGCGGTCCTGAAACGTCTGGAACTCGAACGGTTTCGTATTTCTGGACAAGTTCCCGTCCTCGCGGTCCGTGGAGAAACACGGCCGATACGCGCGTGATCGCGAGAGATGCCCATGGCCGCTCCCTCTTGAGCCCGAGTCGTTCCGGGTTGACCGCTCAGACCAGAACGAGCCTTGCCCGTGCTTGCGTCCGCGTGGTGTATTCCAAGTGTACTTCAAACAGGCCGTGATCCGAAGTGGAAGTGGAAAGCACGCCAGGACGTCGTGCTCGAAATACGGAGTCTTTCACGGCAGCAAGCAACAGTGCAGGGCGCATTCAAGATTTGAATAAAGAAGCAGCGGCGCTGGTTCCTGAAGCGCCACCCCTGGACCATTCATGGAGGCCAAGAAAGGAAGAGCCGGGGGAAACTGTTATTGCAGTATATCCCCCGGCACGATTTGATGACCCAAGGGAGCTGGGTTCAGATGCCGATTTGCTCCCGAATGTAGTCGAAATCCAGGGATGAGCTGACGAGCTGGGCGCCCTGTTTGATCTTGATCACGTCGCGCAGTTTGTGCGTCGAGAGAATGGACTCCATCTTGTGCGCCACGGTGAAGGTATCGTCGCGCACCACCACGATGGGAATGGACAGGACCTCGGAGCGGGTGAGGATGATGTCGTTGGGGTAGAGGTTTCCGGTGAGCACCAGGCAGGGGCAGTTGCCTTCCAGGGCCACGAGCTGGACATCGGATCGGTCGCCGCCCACGATGACCGCCGAGTTCTTGTGTTTGCGGAAGTGGGTCATGAAGTTCTCCACCTGCATGGTGCCGATGAGGAAGTTCTCCACGACCTTGTCCGCTTTGTTGTGGGCGCTGATGACCTTGCCGCCGAGGCGTTGGGCCAAGTCAGAGACCTTGATGGCGCCCATGAGGGGGTCCTTGGGGATCACGCCGATGACTCTCACGCCCTGACTCTCCAGGAAGGGTTTGATCAGGGTCTCCACCTCGTTCATGAAATTGGCCGGGATGTCGTTGAGGACCACGCCGGCCAAGTCGTCACCCAGGGTATCCTTGAGCACCACGAGGAAGTCGTAGTCCAGGGAGGCCTTGTGCAGGCGTTCGATGACGATGGCCTTGAGCCCGAGTTCGCGGACCACGCTGACGCCGTCGAGGCGGCAGTATCGCCCCGAGTACATGCTGCCGGAGCCGGCCACGAGCATGAGGTCCTTGCCGGCGCTGATCTTCTGGTATTTTTCCTTTATCACGGGCATGTAGTTGTCGCAGTGCCCGCTGAAGGCTTTGACCATGAAGTCCTGAGTTACCACCACAGGGGTGACGTCGTCTGGTTCATCCTGTAGTTTCAGTACGTTCTGGACAAAAAAGGCGTCTTCGTCGCCCATTTTGCCGTCTTGTTCCTTGGGCATGGCGCCCACGGGCTTCATGTAGCCGACATTGAGCCCTTCTTTCTGAAAACGCAGTCCAAGGCCCATGACGATCATGTTCTTGCCAGAGTAGCCCGCGGTGGAGCCGATGTAGATCCCAGCAGCCATAGCTTCCTCCCATGAATAGCTGTTCGGGTTGTAGCCTATTCGGTACGGCGAGGTAAAGAGCTTCCCCGCGAATACGTCATATCCATTGATTCATTTCTGAGGTTCCTTGTGGGAGAGAGCCACGCGCACATCGGCTACCAGGGCCTCGCGGGGGCTGACCAGCACGGGGTTGAATTCCGCTTCCTCGATCTCCGGAAAGTCCAGGGACAGTTGGGACATGATCAGAAGCACGTCCTCGATGGCCTTGAAGTTCACGGGGGGCTCGCCGCGAACTCCGCGCAGCAGGGGGAACGATTTGATCTCCCGGATCATTTCGTGGGCGTCGCTCAGGGACAGGGGCGCAAGTCTGAAGGAAACGTCCTTGAGGATCTCCACATAGATGCCGCCGAGGCCGAACATGACCAGGGGGCCGAATTGCGAGTCTCGTTTGAACCCGATGATGACTTCTTTGGAACCGGCCGGTGCCATGCCCTGCACGAGACAGCCGGAGATGAAGGCATCCTCGCGTAGCCGTTGCGCGCGGGAGGTGATGTCCATGAAAGCGCTGCGGACATCCTTGGCGGTATTCAGGTTCACGCGGACGCCGTCCACGTCGCTTTTATGGGAAATCTGCGGGGAAGCGATCTTCAGGACCACCGGGAAACCGATGCGTTCGGCGGCCTTGACCGCCTCGTCGCTGGTGCGTGCCAGCCGGGCTTCGGGCTGGGGAAGTTCGTAGGCCTTGAGCAGCCCCTGAGCCTGAAATTCCACGATCTCGTTCATGCCACTCGCGCGGGCTTGGCGGATGATCGCCGCGGCCTTGTCCAGATCGCGTCTGTAGCAGACTTCCACCGGAGCAGGCCGTTGGATGCGCACCTGGTAGCTGTACATGGAGCTGATGGCGGTCACGGCGGGTTCGGGAAAGGCGTAGCACGGTATACCGGCCTCCTGGAGCATGCGTCGGCCCTTGCCCACGACCTTTTCCCCCATGAAGCAGCCAAAGATGGGTTTGTCGGAAGTTCTGGCGCGGTCGATCATGGATTGGGCAGTCTCTTCCACCTGGACCGCGGCTGTCGGCGTCAGCAGGACCATCACCGCATGCACGCGCTCGTCCTGCATGACCACCTCGAGGGTTCTGGCGTAGCGTTCGGCCGAGGCGTCGCCGATGATGTCGATGGGGTTGTACAGCGAGGCGTAGGGAGGAAGAAAGTCCTTGAGCCGGTCCACAGTGGCGGAAGAAAGTCTGGCGAGGGTCAGGTCGGTGTGTTCCGCCGCGTCCGCCGCCAGGATGCCTGGTCCGCCGGAGTTGGTGACGATGGCCAGATTCGGTCCTTTGGGCAGCGGCTGGGTGGAAAAGGCCGCGGCCAGGTTGAACAGCGTGGCCACGTCATGACAGCGGATGATGCCGGATTGATGAAAAGCGGCGGTATAGGCCGAGTCCGATCCGGCGATGGCGCCCGTGTGCGAGGAGGCAGCCTTGGCGCCGGCCGCGGTGGTACCGGCCTTGATCAGGATCACGGGCTTTTGCTTGCTCACCCGCCTGGCCACGCGCATGAAACGCTTGCCGTTTTCCACGCCTTCGAGGTACCCCAGGATGACCTTGGTTTTTGGATCATCGGCCAGGACAGAGAGCATGTCGGCCTCGTCGAGCACGGCCTTGTTGCCCAGGCTGATGAATTTGGAAAAGCCGATGTTGTACCCCAGGGCCCAGTCCAGGATGGAGACGCACAGGGCGCCGGATTGAGAAAAAAAGGCTATGTTGCCGGCCAGGGGCTGGCCTACCGCGAACGAGGCGTTGAGACCGTCGGCGGGGTTGATCAGGCCTAGACAGTTGGGGCCGAGCAAGGCTATGTCGTGTTCTTTCGCCAGGTTCTTGACCTGTTCTTCGAGATAGTAGCCGTCCTTGCCCACCTCCTTGAAACCGGCGGTGATGATGATGACGGCTCTGGTCGGGAGTGTGGTCAGGGACTCCAGGGCGCCGAGCACGGATTTCGGGGGCACGCAGATCACGGCCAGGTCCAGGGGGCGTGGCAAGTCGGCGATGTCCTTGACGACCGGCAGCCCCAGAATGGTCTCGGCCGTGGGATTGACCGGCAGGATTTTCCCCTTGAAACCGGCAGAGATCATGTTGTCCACAATGATGTTGCCGATTTTGCCGCTATGTGACGAGGCGCCGACAATGGCGACGTTTTCCGGCCAGAAAAGGGCCTTGATGTTCGTGTGGTGTTCCATGCGTGCCTCGAATAAGGAGTCCATGCCGTGATAGACCTCGTAACCGTCCAAAAAGCTATTCACTATCAGTTTCGTCAAGTCAAGCTTCTGGAAACCGCCCTGACGCACAGCTCGCTGGCCAACGAGAACGCGGCCATGGAGCACAATGAGCGACTGGAATTCCTGGGGGACGCGGTCCTGGAACTCTGCGTCACCAAACAGCTCTTCGAGCGCTTTCCCCATGCCAGGGAAGGCGAGCTGACCAAGATGCGTGCCCGGCTCGTCAGTAAACCGACGCTGGCCCTTGTGGCCAAGGAACTCGGACTGGACAGGCACCTGCTGCTGGGCAAGGGCGAGGAAGAGCAAGGAGGGCGCGAACGGCCTTCTCTGCTGGCCAACGTGGTGGAAGCCCTGCTGGGCGCCATCTTTCTGGATCAGGGGTTTGAAGCCGCGGGGAACTGGGTGGTCTGGGTCTTTGATGAGCGTTGGCCCGATGCCGTGGGAGCGGAAGAAGTCAGGGACTACAAGAGCCGATTGCAGGAATTGACACAAAAGCTCTATAAAATGCGCCCCTTATATAATCTCGTGGACAGCAGCGGTCCAGAGCACGAGAAGATGTTCACGGTGCAGGTGTTGCTGCCTGATGGCCGGGAAGTGATTGCCAGGGGCAGTTCCATGAAAAAAGCCGAACAAAAGGCCGCCGGTAACGCCCTACGGCTGCTCGGATCCAAGGATTTCGACGGAGATCCGGAGGACGGCGGTTCATGACGGGCCGGGGCAGAAACCCCGGCCCGCATGTCTTTGGTCATCCGTCGCCACCCCGTGTGTTCAACGGTCGCCGGCCTAGCCGCCGCCGATGAGCTGCATGGCCATCCTGGGCAGCGAGTTGGCCTGGGCCAACATTGCCACGGCGGCTTGGGTCAAAATCTGATTGCGAACGAATTCGGTCATTTCTTGGGCAACGTCCACGTCAGAGATGCGTGATTCCGCGGCCTGGAGGTTCTCGGCCATGATGGACAGGTTGTTGATGGTGTTCTCCAACCTGTTCTGCATGGCGCCGAGGGCCGCGCGGATCTTATCCTTGGAGATGATGGCGTCGTTGATCCTATCGAGAGCTTCCTGGGCTATCTGCTGGGTGGAAACGCTGATCAAAGCGCCCCCCATGAGCCCGGAGAACGTGGCATTGCCGATGTTGATGTAGTAGTAGTCCTCAGCCGAATCGTTGCCGGTGCCGAAGTGGATCTTCAGCGGTCCGGTGGACTGTAAACCCGAGCCGTTGTGGTCTACATCCGATCCCGAGAGATTGCCGTTGAGCAGGTACACACCGTTGAACTTGGTGGCGTTGGCGATACGGGTGATTTCCGAGGCCATGGCCTGGAACTCGGAATCGATCATCAGACGCTGGTCCGAGTTGTAGGTGCCGGTGGCGGCTTGTTCGGCCAGTTCCTTGAGCCTGATGAGCTTCTCGTCGATGACCTGCAGGGCGCCGTCAGCCGTCTGGATGAGCGAGATGGCGTCGTTGGCGTTGCGTATGCCCTGGTTCATGGTTGCTATTTCGGAGCGCATCAGCTCGCGGATCGCCAACCCGGCGGCGTCGTCCGCGGCAGTACCGACGCGCAAGCCCGAAGACAGGCGGCGTGTGGAGGTGGCCAGCCTGCTGTAACTCAAATCGAGGTTTCGGGCGGCGTTCATTGCCATGAGGTTGTGATTGATGACCAAAGACATTTGCAAAACCTCCTTGTTATTGCTTGCACAGAATTAGCAATAGCAATGCCAATTATATCTTCATCATAAATAAAAGATGGTTAAAATTTTTCTAGACATTTGGTTCGCGGGGAATAGCCTAAAAGCTGAATCTTTTTCCTAGTCCGCGTCATGCCTCCGACAGGTCCGAGCAGTGAAAACGAGAGGGGACTCCTCACTGCCACGCTAGGTGGCAAGGAAACGAGGGGGGAATAATACTGCCCTACGCGGTTGTGGTTTTGCACGGCAACCGTCATGTACTTCGCCGAGCGCGGAACGAGTGTTGGCCCCGAATTGCCCCGTGAATGGGGCGATACAGCCAGGCAGGGTACGCTCGGACATCATTGTGGTTTTGGTATTATCCGTGCATATGGGCATGGAGCAATACAAAGTCGATGCATTTTTTTGGCACTGCACAGAGCTTTGGAACAGGATGAACCCTCGACATTATTTTCTAGAAATGATATGGATTAAGTGTAGAGATAGCCAAAAGTTTGAATCTATTGACATATCTCGAAGATGACTATTGTGTGGGTGGTGCACAGACACAGAAGCGGTGGCTGGAGTACATCGAGGATGGATTGGCTGCGGAATGTCGCAGCCGGGTGAAGCAACATTTCCAGTGGGGGTTTGTGATGGTATCGGTCAGAGGGAGTTGTTCAAGGCGTGTTGGCTATCTTTTACTGGTCATGGTCTTGTTGTGCCCCGGCATTGCCGTATATGCAGGGACGGGAACCGACGTCTCGGGCTACGACTTTCAGAGTCCTTTTTCTGACAACGGCTGGACCTACTACCCAGACGGCTCCACCTCCAAGTATCGCAATGTCAAGAACGTGGGGTACGTCGTCTACAACAATCAGGGACAGATCATTTCCTTCAGAGGGCGTGATGCCCACGGCAACAATCTCTTTGACGAGACCCTGACCTACGTGGGCAACGAGGTCTACAACTCCAACGGCGAGTTCATCGGTCACGCCTACGAGAACGGCACTTCTCCCGGCGTACAGGAGACCGCCAGGGAAGATCTTCGGACCAGTTCCAGACAAATTGTCCGCCTCGTGCAGTCGCGGGTCGCTTCCATTCTGGCGCCCAAACCGCATAAGGAACCCACGGAAGAGAGTGCGGGCCTGAAGGAGCGCATGGACGCCGACAAGGCCGGGCTTCTGGCGCAACAGGTGGCCCCCGAGCTCTCCGGCATGCAGTACAAGCTGGATTCCGGTACGGCCACGGGCATCGCCGCGGGCGATGCCGCCTCGACCCAAGGACTTGGCCTGGGGGTCTGGCTCTCCGGCGGCATGAACTTCACGGGCAATACCGCGAGGAGCAGGAAGTTCGATGGATATTCAGGCATGGTCATGCTCGGCGCGGACTACATGCTTTCGGATCGGACCGTTGTGGGCGTGGGTTTCGGCGTGGAGGGAGCCTACAACGAGACCAAGTATTTCGGTCTCAAGGGCAAGTCGGGGTATTCGGGGTACACCGTCGCTCCGTACCTCTCGGTGGCGATTTTCGAGCACACCCTGTTCAACCTGATTTCAGGAATATCCTTCCTGGACAACGCCGACACGACCACGGCCTACAACGACTCCCTGCGCGTCATGGTCAGCCCCGGTGTGACACAATATTTTGTCCTGGACGACTGGTTGCTGTCAGGGGCCATGTCCTACACCTACGCCAGGGAGACAGGGTATGAGTATTCCTCCAAGAGTGGATCGACCTTGTTCCCGCTTCCCAAAGTCCGAAACGCCAATCTCAGGGGTAGGCCCGATCCGCTGGAGACCGGCGAACTGCGGATAGCCGGTCGCGCGGGCTACAATCTCGAGTTCCTGCAACCCTATCTGGAAACGGGCTACATCTACGACACGTTGCAATCCAAACACGATGCCGACGAAGTTGAAGTCATCGCGGGTATCGAGATTTACCCCATGGATGCTTTCATAGTATCCCTGGAGTTCAACAACAGCTTTTTCCGTGAAAACACTTACAATCTCGGGTTCATGGCCAACATGCGCTACGAATTCTGATCCCGCCCCGCATCCGACGTGACGCATCTTTCCGGGGGGAAACCAGTTCGAAACGGTTTCCCCCCGGCTTCATCTTGAAGAATCTCCGGAGGATGTCGCGCATGCGAGCGTGGTGGGTCTGCGGTGGGGGCGGTATGGTGTGGACGCGATAACCCCCGACCCTGCTTAGCAAGGCCGGGGGTCAGATTCGGATGTTACTGCGCGCCTAGCGCTTGAGCATGATCACTTCGGAGAGCATCTGGTCGGTGGTGGTGATCACCTTGCCGTTGGCCGAGAAGCCGCGTTGCGTGGTGATCATCTGCACGAACTCGCGGGCCAGGTCCACGTTGGATTGCTCCAGGGCGTATGAGGAGATGCTGCCGAGGCCGTTGGCATTGGCCGGACCGGGGAAGGCGCTGCCCGACTCCAGGGACTCGCTGAACAGGTTGCCGCCTTCGCGGCGCAAGCCTGTTTCGTTGAGGAAGTCGTACAGGGTGATCTGGTACAGTTCCAAAGTCACGCCGTTGGAATACCGTCCCGAGAGGATGCCGTTATTGTTGATGGAGACGTTTTGCAGGAAACCGAAGGAATAGCCGTCCTGGCTCATGAAGATGGTCGAGGAGCTACCCGAATAGCTGGTGGTGGCGATGGCCGAGCGCTGGGCGTTGGAGCCGAAGCCCGGCAAGGCGGTCCTGGACGTGCCCACGTTCAGGGGGCTGTATCCGGCCGGGGGCGTGGCGCCGCTGACCTGCCAGGTGGCGTTGGGCGTGGTGGACAGGCCGAAGTTGAATTCGATGAGCTTGCCCGAGGCGTTGGAGAGCACGGGCTGGATGGGAGTGCCGTTGTCGTCCACCACCCAGCTGGCCTGTTCGAGTCCCGTGAAGTTGGCGGCCAGCAAGGGATAGCCGTTGGTTGAGTTGGCCGTGGTGCGCCACTGCCCCAGATCGGTGCTGGTGGCGTTCTGCGGCAGTGTGAATGCGCTCATGTCTTCGAGCTGACCGGCGGAGTTGAAGGACAGGGTGCCGATCATCAACAGGCCCGCACCGCTTGTGCCCGCGGGCCTGAACCCGCTGTCGAAGATGCGTTTGTCGTCGTCGGGGTTCATGGTCACGATGTACTCCCAGACATTCCTGCCGTCGGAGTTGGAGACTTGGTCGTAGTACACGGTCAGGTTGTGGGCGGTGCCACCTTCGTCGTAGACCTTGATGGTGCTGGAGTAGGCGTAGGCCGTGGGTCCCAGGGGGGGAGTCTCGAGGCCGTTCCAGTTCTCCGCCAGGGCGAAGAAGGGGTTGCCGGTCTGGCTTCTGGAGTTATCGCCCCCGTTGACCGAGTCGAGGTTGGTGACCATGGTCACGCGCGTGGTGTGCGAAGGGTCGATGGTGAAGCCTTCGAGACGGATGTTCCTGGGAGTCCCCACACCACGGATGGCCGAAGCGCTTTCAGGGTCATCGGTCTGGGTGGTGGTGGTGGCCGCCTGCGTGGGTTGGCGTACGATCTCCCAGCCTTGGAGTGCATACCCGTGCGGGTCGACGAGATAGCCGTCCTTGTCGAAGCGGAAGTTGCCGGCCCTGGTGTAGAACATGTCGTCGCTGTTGATGGGGGAGACACCGAAGAATCCGTTGCCGCCGATGGCCAAGTCAGTGGCTTCATTGGTGGATTCGAAGCTCCCCTGGGAGAAATCGCCGAAGATGGCGGCTACCTTGACGCCGCGCCCCAATTGTCCGTTGGCCTGGGCCGAGGTGCTGGCGAACTGGTAGAAGAAGTCCTCGAAGTACATGTTCGAGGCCTTGAAGCCCACGGTGTTGACGTTGGCGATGTTGTTGCCCAGCACGTTCATCTTTTCGCCGTGCGCGAGCAGTCCGGAAACACCGGTCCACATCGAAGCTGAAAGACCCATTTTGGACCTCCTGGAGTGTACTTGCCCGACGCTTGCGCCTTGCGAGCCGGCTGTAAGGTCGTCGGACGCTATATTCTTGTTTAGGGGCTGAATCCTAGGATTCTTCGGTGCCCTCGCTGTCCCCGTCGTTATTATCGTCGTTGGTGTCGGTGCTTTGGGGATTGATCACTCTTTCAATCTGCAGCAGTTTTACTTCGCGCCCGTCTTCCAGGGTCAGCATGTATTCGCTGCCTTCCACGCGCACGCCAAATACCTTGCCGCTGACCTGGGTGTTGATGAGGATGGGTTGTCCGGTGGCGCTTTCCGCGGCCATGGCCACGGAATAGATGCCGTCGGGCATGGTGTTCCCGGCGTAGTCCTTGCCGTTCCAGGTCACGTTGTAGTAGCCGGCGGCCAGGGATCCCAGCTGCACGGTTTCCACGATGTTGTTGTATTCGTCGAAAATGTTCACGTAGCAGTTGGCGGCGGCCTCGTCGATGCTGAAAGCCAAGGTGCTGACGTAGGTGCCGATCTTGCTCACCGAGTCGCCCGAGGCCAGGACTTCCTTGCCGATGAAGGCGACGGCGTTGAGCATTTCCTGGCGTTGCGTGCCTTCGCTCAGCGTGTCGATTCCCTTGCTGATGTTGGTCAGCTGTTCCAGGCTGGAAAAGGAGGCCATCTGGGCGGTGAATTCCTTGTCTTCCATGGGGTTCAGGGGGTCCTGATACTTGAGCTGGGTCACCAGGAGCTTGAGGAAGTCGTCCTTGCCAAGGTCGGAATTGCCCGTGACCCTGTATTGCTGGTAGATACCGAAATCCTGCTCGGCCTTGCCGAGGACGTTGTTGCTGTAGGTAGTGGAGCTGACCATGACCTTCTCCTATGCGATGACATACAGCCCGTGATGGGCAATTTCTTCCCTTGCGGAAGATGATTGCACATCCTGGGCCAGAGGCGAGTCCAACTGGTGCAGTGTGCGCAGGGTACGCAGCGTGGAGCGCATTTGCTCCTGGCGCTCGCGCTCCTGGGTCTGGTTGTGCTGTTCCGTGCCCTGCCAGTCCTTGGCGTGCTGTTCGTTCGGCGTCTGGGTCTGGACGTCGATCTTGTCTACCTTAAGGCCCTGTGTCTCCAGTGTCTGGCGGATCATGCCGAGCTGGTCGTTGATGATCTTGCTCACTTCCGCGCTTTCGGTCCTGAGCACGGCGCGAACGTCCTTGTTATGCACCTGCAGGATCACAGTGATCTTGCCCAGTGAGGGCGGATCCAGCCGCAAGGTGAGCTGTTTGCCCCCTTCCCGGAGGTTCTGGAGCACGCCGTCCTGCACGGTGCGCAGAATGCGTTGGGAGGGAAGATTCTCGCGTATTTTGTTTTCCGCGGCATCCTGGGAGGTGCGGGACAGCTCGCCCGGGAAATATCTGGTGTCTTCCATGGTCCTGGTCTGGACGGTATCGCCGCGTGTCTGGACCTTGTCCCAAAAAGACTCCCAGGCGTTCTGGTTTTTGCTGTTCCGTCCGTCGCCGGTGTCCTTGTCGCCTTCGGCACCGGTCTTGTTCCCGGAATGCTTGTCGGCGGTGTTGGAAAAGCTCTGGTGCAACCGTTCCTCGACGTTGTCGGCCCGTTCCTTGGAGTTGGGGTTCTGCGTCGGGGACGAGAGGTCCCTGGAACTATCCTGACGGGGGTTTCGGGCATCGGGATTGGCCGTGCCGGAATCGTTGGCCTTGTCCTTGAGGCCCGTGGTGTCGGATTTGTTTTCCCCCACCTTGGACCTGATGGAGGTGGAGGCAGTGTTCGTGCCTTTTTCCACATAATCCAGGTCGTTTTGTTCACTGCGGAAATTCTTCCGGGCTTCGTTCTCGATGAGCACCTTTGCAGCGTTGACTTCCCGGGATGTGCGGTTGTCGGCCAGGCTTTCCATCTGTGCGCGATTGCGCGCGACACGGATGCCCTGCTCAATGAGTTGCCGCATGTCACCAAGGGTGGTGTCAAGCTTCTTCTGGATCTTGGCGGATTCGGCGAGAATGACGTTGAGCGCGGTGCGAATACCCTCGGGAGTGGGTTCTGAATCCGCAAAGGATCCGCCGAGCATGGAGTCTATGCGTTTGACGCTGCTGGCCGGGAGGCGCATGGCCGCGGCCAGGATATTCAGCTCGGTTCTGGTGACGTTTTTCAGGTCGTCCGCGGGAAGTTCGCGGATGGTGGTCAAGAGCTTCTGCCAGACTCGGGAGTGGTCGCCGTCTTCAAGACCCTGGATCAGTTCCTTGCTTTCATCCAGGGAGAATCCCAGCTTCTGAAACAAGGCCTTGAGTTCGTTCTTCATGGAGGCGTCGAGTTCGATGCCCAGACTGTCGATGTTGACGTGCAGCTTGTCGGCGATGAACGTGAGGAATCCCTTCCAGGTCAATCCATCCTCGCTGTTGACCTTGTCCTCCAGTTCCTGCACGTCCTCCTTGCTCAGTCCCTGCTTGAGCAATTTCTCGCGCAGACCGGCAAAGTCTTCCCGCGTCATCTTCAGCCCCTGCCCGATGCCGTGCTCGCCGGCTTGGCGTTGGGCTGCGGTTCTGGCAGTGGCCAGGCTGTCTTCCGTCTTGCTGTCGGCTGCCGCGGCGGTGTCCGCGAGGCGTTGCAGCAGGCTGGCAAACGGCGAAACCGCCTGGATGACGGTAGTGCTTGTTTCGGCTTGGCTGGAAGAGGCGGTCGCCACGTTCAGGGTATTGGGCAAAATCTGCATGGTTCAACTCCTCGGGCCGAATAATTCAAAACTCGTTCCAACTTGAAGACCACGGGGCGTGGGGATCAAACACCAGGAGCGGCAAGGGTGGGGATCGGCGCCTTGTTGAGGCGACGAGGGATTATGGCCGCAGGGCGGCGATGCGCTCCACGCAGGTCAGAGCCAGGGCATATCCCTGGGAGCTGAAGTCCGCGTTTTGCAGCAGAACGTGCAGGTATCCGGAGAGGGGGCGCAAGAGCGGGGGGCATGATCTCCAGAAGTCGGCGGGCAGGGGCGCGTCCAACCGCAGGGATTTGGATAATGTACGCCCCATGTGGGTGAGGGATGAAAGGAGGCGGGTCTGGAGTTGCGGCGCTTGCCGACCGAGGTCTTGCCAGGCGTGTTGCAGGTGGCTCGCATCGCGGCGTTTGAAGAGCGAAGCGAAATAGGCGGTCCAGAACTCCCCCAGGGCCTCGCGGCCGGCGGGCAGGGCTTTGCCCAAAGGGGTGAGGCGGTAAAGGCCGTGTTCGTCGCGGCCGGTGCGCAGAAGGCGCATGCCCGGAGGGTTCAGGTTATCGAGTCCCTGGAGGTGCCCCTTGGCCAGACTGTGGACAAGGAAGGCGATGCGTTCGGGATGCAACAATTTGCCGCAGCGCAGGGGCCTGGTATGGGTGCACTGCCAGCAGCCCGTGCAGCTCATGGCTGTCTGGAGCACGAAGTGCCCCGGCTGGTAGGGTCCGGTCTCCCAGGGGTTAACCGGCCCCAGGGAGAGGTTCAGGCAGCGCAGTCCGAACCAGGCTGCCAGGTGCATGGGGCCCGTGTCCGGGGTCACCAGGAGGTCGATTTCACCTAGGGAGCGGGCGAACTGGGTCACGGAGAAGCGGCCGCAAAGGTTGGCCAGCGGTACGTTTGCCAGTTTCTGTACTGATCTGCCAAGGTCTTTTTCCGTCGGCCCACCGAGGAGCAGAGGCTTGAGGCCGCGTTGTAGCAGGGCCTTGGCGATGTTGGCCCACATGGCCGGCGAGGGTCTTTTTTCAGGCTGACTGGCGCCGAGGAACAAGCCGATGCGCCCTGTGCCGCGCACCTCTGGCTCGGGCCATGTGGTGGCGGCCATGTCCGCGAGGGGCACCATGTCCAGGGCGTTGAGATCCGCCCAGTGGAAGCGGTTGTGTCGGTTGTTGTGCACCAAGCCGGCGCGGTAGAGCTGCCAGTCCCCCCTGATGTAGCGAGCGCCGGAAGCGCTCTGCACGGGGCCGATCACGGATTCGGAATGAAGCTCGCCCGCGAGGACGGCGGCCTCGGGCCTGTGGCTGAGGTTGCAGATGCAGTGGAAGCGCTTGTCGCGAAGCCGCCCCAGGGCGGTCCAGGGGATGTACATGGCCGGGGGGCTGATGTCCATGAGCGCCTTGAAAAACGTCTCCTCCGCCACCACCCAGAGGGGGCGTTGGGGGTGCAGCTTGTGCAGCCAGAGCAGTAGGGGGTAGGTGAGCACGAGATCGCCCATGCGCTGCATCTGGAGGATGAGGATGGGGGCCTTGGGCATGGTCAGGCAAAGGTCTCGCGCATGATGCGGATAAGGGTTCGCAGGCGATGCTCGTAGGTATGCTGGGCGAGGATGCGTCTTCGGGCCGCTGTGGCCACGGCGCGGCGCGCTCCTGGATGGCGGAGATAGTGGCGCAGGAGGTCGGGCGCTTCATCCGGCCGACGGTAGCAGACGACCTCGGAGTCGGGTTCGAAGAGGTTCTCGATTTGTTCGCGCCAGTCCGTGAGCACGAAGGAGCCCGTGGCCGGGATGTCGAAGACCCGCTGGTTCACGGCGCCCTTCATCTGTTTGCTGGTGCAGTTGAAGTTGATGTCGCAGGCTGGGTAGAAGCGGGGTAGCTCCTCGTAGTAATTCAGCTCCGGGCGCCAATGCCAGGGGTACGGGGCGTGCTTGAAGGTGATGCGCCAGCCGCTGTCCCCCACGATGAGCGGATCGAAGGGCAGGGTCTGCTCCAGGCAGCGCTTGCGGTATTGCCTGGTGGCCTCCCAGGTGAGCATAGCCTCGAAGGCCAGGCGGCGTTCGGCCGTGTCCAGGGCCTCGAAATGGGGGACGAGTTCCGGATAGTGCCCGGCCAGAAAGGCACGCACCGAGGGTTCGTCGTGTTCACTGAAGGCCGCGGCGACTTCGCGATAGCGCAGGAGCAACGCCCGATCTGGTCTGGAGGTCTTGAGTCGGTGCCCGACCTTGTAGTGCATGGAGTTGCCCACGAAAGAGACCCGTGCGACGCTGTGCGTCACCGGTCGGGCGGGAGGGGCGAAGCGCAGATGGTCGGTGGCCAAAGGCAGGTAGAAGACGTTGCCGAAGCCCAGGGTCTTGAGTGTGGGAATGTTGTCGGTGTCCCAGGTGAAGATGGCCGTGCCCGGACTGATGACCTTATGGTAAAGATAGAGGATGAGGTGGGGGTTGTCCACGAACCAGGAGGCCAAGGGCAGTTCCAGGCGCTCCAGCAGATCGATCAGCACTCCTTCCCTGTCCACGCCCAGGTGGTTGAGGGTGAAGACGAAGTCGGGCTTGAACTCGATCACCGCCGTGAGCAGCTTCTCCACGAACTCCACGCTGCCCATCTCCCTGTCGTTGAGGTCGATGAATCGATGGGGCACGCCGAGGCGGCGGCAGGCCGTGATTACCTCGCCCATGAGAAAATACTGGCTGGTGACCAGCAGTATCCTGGGGAGCCGGTCCTTGAACTTGGGATACCTGGCCCTGGCCCAGAAATCGAAGCGTCTGCTGGCGGTCAGCTTTTCCGAGAGGGTGCCGTAGTACTCCCTGTCCAGCCGGAGATAGACCGGGTTGGCCAGGGGGAGGAACGGCTTGCCGCCGTGCTCCAACTGCCAGGCGGTGAGTTGTTGGAGCGTGTTGTCGAGGTCCTGCTCCACGACCCAGAGCAGGCGTTGCTCATGGCCGAAGGTCTGTCTGAGTTGAGTGGCTTCCAGGATGGGAGCCTCGCGGTCCACCACGGCCACGGGGCCGGGATGCCGCTTGAGGAGCTCGGCCAGTGCCGCACCCAGTCCGGAGCCCAGGAGCACGGGCAGACAATGCTCGGGGCGTTCATGCGCCTCGTGGGGTGCGAGGATGCGCAGTTCCTGGTCAGGGCCGCCGCGCCCGGTCAGATGCCGAATCTTGCCCGCGACGTCGATGCGCACGTCTGCCAGGGTTCCGTCCTCGCTGAAGACAGGAGTGGCGCTGCGACAGGAAGGCCGGCTGGGCATGTGGGTTACCATGTATTTGCGGATGGTTTGTGGAAATAGAACTCGGTCCGGTTGTTGATGAAGCGGTTGGTCGTGGTATTGTTGGGCACCAGGGGTTGGGAATCCGCATAGCCCACGGCCTTGAGTCTGGAGGGTTTGATCTCGCCCTGTGCTATGATGTGGCGCAGGAGGGCGCCGGATCTGGCGGAGGACAGCTCCCAGTTGGAGGGGTAGGCCGTGGAATCCACGGGCTGGTCGTCGCTGTGGCCGCGTACCACCAAGTCGAGATTGTTTTCCTTGAGAAAGGTGATGACCTTGCTCAGCACGGCGTCGCTGTTCTTGGTCAACCTCGGCGTGCCGGTGTCGAAGAGGGTGCTGTTCGGTACGCGCATGATCACCCCTTGGTCGTCGGTGGTGATGTCCGTGCTCTTCTTGAGTTCGGTGTCCTCGACGATCAGTTTCTTGAGCTGTAAGACCATGCCCAGGAGCATCTTGTTCTGCTCGTCGAGTTCCACGTCCTTGCGCTCGAATTGCGAGGGTGAGAACGCGGCGAAATCGGCCTCGGGTCGTTTGACCTGGACGCCGAAGGCGTCCTTGATGGAGCCCATGAGGGTGCGGAACTTGGAGATGTCCTGGTTGGCAAAGGAGAGCAGCAGGATGAAGAAGCAGAGCAACAGGGACATCATGTCGGCGAAGGTCGCCATCCAGCCCGGCAGCCCCTCTTCGGCGGGAGGCGCTTCGGCCTGTTTTTTGGGGATTGGAGGTGGTGCCTCTTTCTTTTTCCTGGCCATGGACTACCTGTCTCCCTCGCGCATGCTCGGAGGCAGGAAGGAGTTCAGTTTTTCCTTGACGATGTTCGGGTGCTCGCCATTGAGGATGGAGATGACCCCCTCCAAGGTGATTTCCATGTACAGGATTTCTTCGTTGCTGCGTTCCTCGAGCTTCTTGGCCATGGGCAGGAAGGCCACGTTGGCCAGCACGGCGCCGTAGAAGGTGGTGAGCAGCGCAACGGCCATGGCCGGGCCGATGGCCGAGGGGTCGTCCAGGGTCTGCAGCATGCGCACCAGGCCGATCAGGGTGCCGATCATGCCGAAGGCCGGGGACATGGTGCCCATGCCCTTGAACACACCCTGCCCCGTGAAGTGCCGTTTCTTGGTGGCGCTGATGTCGTTTTCCATGACCGCGCGCACCAGGGCCTCCTCGGTACCATCGGCCACCAGCAAGATGCCGCGCTGCAGGAAGTTGTCCTGGACATTGGCTTTTTCCAGGGCCACCAGGCTCTCCTTGCGGGCCGTTTCAGCGAGCTGCACGATCTGGCGGATGTTGGCGGTGGGATCGGGAGACGAGGCGAAAAAGGTCTTCATGGCCACCTTGAAGCTGCTCAGCACGGTCTTCAAGGGGAACATGACAAAGGTGACGGCGAATGTTCCGCCGAGGACGATGATCGCCGAGGCGATGTCGATGAATCCGCCGACGCCGCCGCCCATGAGAATCGCGCCGAGAATGAGGCCAAATCCGCCCACGAGGCCAATAAGGGTTGCTATATCCATAGGTTATGTTGTCACTTGGTTTTCATGGCTGGCGAAGAGTAGACGATCTCGCGGGCACGGAAGGTGAACCGGACGTTGTTCATGGGCTCCCTGATTTCCAGCATGGCGTCGCCGATGGAAATGTGCACCCCGGGCCTGACCTCGCCGGGAACCACGAGGCCGCAGGAACTCAGGGCCTCGCGTTGCCGAACGGCGTCCCACAAACGGCTTTTCTGCCCGAGAAGCGCCTGGAGTTTCTTTTCGGCAGCCAGGATTTTCGGTGTCAGTTCACTGTTGAGACCCGCGAATTTGGCGACTCTATCCTTCATTTCCGCTATTTCGTCGTGCTGGTCCTCTATCATGTCGTCGAGTTCCATGATCTTGTGCAGGAGAAACGGGTCATAACCGAGCACGACGCGGGTCAGGGTATTGGGGCCGCCGCCCAGTTGCTCCTGGATGTAGACCAGGCCCCGGCAGTACACGGTGCCTCCAACGTAGCGGCCTTTCACCGCGCACTGTCGCCCCACGTAGAGATCGGAGTGCATGCAGGGTCCGTTGATGAGCAGATTTTCCCTGGCCAGGAGCACGGCGTGTTCGCAAAACGGAATGCGGATGGACTTTCCGGCGTTGAGCACGGCACTGCGTTCGCCCTTGACCCCGGATTCTGCCACGATGGATTCCTGGGCCACGACGTTGGCGCCGTCGATGTGCCCCTTGACCAGGATGTTGCGCGCCTGGATGGAGAAACCGCTGCGGACGTTGCGTTCCACCACGAGATCCCCCACGAAGAGGAGGTTGCCGGTGTGGAAGCTTACGTCGGTGGGGACATGCAGTACCTTTTTCACGGTGATCAGGCCCTGTTCGTAGCAGGCGTAACCGTTGGCCTTTGCCAGGAGTTGGGTCGGATTGTCCGGATTGGGCGCCGTGTTTCGCCCGGCCGGGAGCGTGGCTTCCTGGCGGATGAAGCGTTTATCCAGGGTTTGCGCCTGGGCGTCGTCCACCATTTTGAACTCGGCGATGACCTGGTCCAGGACAACGTTTTGCACGTATCCGAGATCGCGATGATCCACGCTGCCGTCCTCGCGTTCCTGAGGCGAGAGCTTGGAGTGGTCGTGATTCGGGTCGAAATGATGCAGCAAGTACAGGGGCATGACGCACCGCCTGGCTGGACCGTCATGGCGGGGTGAGAGCGCCATGGGTCGAGGGTTGCCCTCTAGAGGGTCAGGAGTTCATCCTCGCTGTCCATGGTCTGGAAGAAGTTGCTGAGTTGCACCAGATCGAGGGTCTTACGTACCTGCGCGCTGGGCTTGAGCAGGAACATCTTCTTGCCCATGCCCATGGTCTTGGTGTTCATGGCCACCAGGAATCCGATGCCGGAGCTGTCCATGAAGGTGATTTCCGAGAGATTGACCACGAGTGCCTTGAAGTCGCTGCCCTTGATGACCTCATCGATACGGCCTTTCAATTCGGTGGTGATCTCCAGGGTAATCTCCCCGCTGAAGCCTACGAGGAGTGCTTCGCCCTGCCGTTCTATTCTGAAGGCTTCCATAGTTCTTTCCTTATGCTTTTTTTGAGGTGCACGGTGTGTTTACCTTTCGTGGTGTCGATGGTGAAGGAATCGGCCAGTTCCGACATGATGAACAGTCCGCGGCCACCCTCCGCGTGGGGTTCCGCGTTTTTCACATCCACGGGCCAAGAGGGAAAGCCCTTGCCCCAGTCCGAGATTTCCAGTTCCACGTACGCGTCGCGTTCGATGGTCACGATGATCTCGATGTCCTTGGGCTCCATGCCTTTGTAGGCGTGGCGGATGACGTTGGCACAGGCCTCGGATAGTGCCAGGTCGAAATTGAAGAGCTGGTCACGGTCATTGATGGCGTCCGAGATGATGCCCATGGCCGCCTTGCCGAGCTTTCTGCTGGAATAGGGCGTGGCCCTTGTTCGTAGGATGAACTTATGCACTTCGAGGCTCCACTCGCACCCAGAGGGCGGTCAGATCGTCCTTGAAACGGGGTTCTGCGACAGAGAGGGATCGCAAGGCCTGCATCAGGTTGATCAGGAAGTTCCCTTCCTGCAGCAGGATGGTGCGGGCCAAGTCCCAGAAGACGTCCATATCCAAAGGGCTGCCCTGCTCGGGCTCCCATTCGTAAAAACCGTCCGTGAACAGAAAGAGTTCGGATGCGGCGTTGAAGGGTGCACTGCACGAGAAGAAATCGAGATCGAAGAATCCCAGCATGGAAGTGGTGGAGCCGAGGCTGACCACGCTCTTGTCCGGGTTCTTGAGCATGCCGGGCGTGTGGCCGGAATTGATGTAGCGCATGCGCTCCCGCTTCAGGTCGATGTCCGCGGCAAATACCGTGACAAAGTCGGACTCCGAGCCGATGATCTGGTTCAGGTGGCTGTTCACCAGGGCCAGGGTCTCTTCCAGTTCCAGAAAGTGGTTCTGGGTGGTGCGGAACAAGGTGCGGACAATGGCCATGATGAAGGCCGCGCGGGCACCGTGGCCCGAGACGTCCGCCACCACCACGCGCAGGACTCCGTCCTGCACCGGAAAAAAGTCGAAATAATCGCCGCTGGCTTGGCCCGAGGGGCGATAGAGATGTCGGACCAGCAACCCGCAGACCTCGTTGGTCTCCTGCGGCAGGAGCTTGGTCTGGAGCATGGCCACCAGCTCGAGTTCGCGGGTGATGCGCTCCATGGAGCGGCGCAACTGCCGAGTGAGCCGTACCTGGCGTTCGGCCACGCCGATGCGCGCAAGCAGTTCGATGCGGTCGAAGGGCTTGTACAGGAAGTCGTTGGCACCAAGGTTCAAGGCCCTGGGTTTCAAGCTCTCGGACTCTTCGGCCGTGAGCATGATGATGAAGGTGTCCTGGTCACCCATGTTGTTGCGGATGTGCTCGATGACTTCGAATCCGTCAAGCTTGGGCATGTTGATGTCCAACAACAGGACTTCGGGCTGGAACGAGGCGTAGAGTTGCAGCCCCTCTTCTCCGTCCGAGGCGCTGCGCAGGTTGTAGGACTTGGACAGTATCCACTCCAGGGTCTGGCGCATGGTCATGGAGTCGTCCACGACCAGGATCTTGATGTCGCTGGAGGGAGTGTTCATGGCACGCATTCCGGCCTGCGTTAGTCTCTGGGGTCCAGAGAATCGTCTTCGAGGGCGATGGTCACGGGACCCCAATTCACCAGCCAAACGTCCATTTCCTCGCCAAACACTCCCTTCCGCACCCTGCCTGGCCAGAGGGCGTCCAGGTCACGGGAAAAGCGTTCGAACAGGGGAGCGGCCACCTCGGGCAAGGCCGCGGGGTGGAAGGAAGGCCGCCGCCCCTTGCGGCAGTCGGCATACAGGGTGAATTGAGAAACGAGCAAGACATCCCCCCCGTGTGGACCGTGTTCCGTCACGCTCTTGTTCAGCTTGCCAATCGCATCGGGAAAGATACGTAATTCGAGAACTTTTTTCAACATTTTCACCCAGGTTTTGGTCTCGGGCAGGGCGGGATCATCGTGGCTGCCGAACCCCACCAACACCAACAATCCCGGACCGATGCGCGCTACATCCTCCCCGGCCACGCGGACTCCGGCCTCGGTCACTCTTTGCAGGAGCAGTCGCATGGCTCAGAGGTCCTCACAGTAGGTGGCGGACTGGGTCTCCTTTTCCGAGACCGTGACCCAGGCCAGGCGCACGCCGAAAGCCGCCACGCGGGGCGCCAGGGCTTGATAAATGTGCCGCGCCAGGTTTTCGGAAGAGGGGTTGCTGCGGTCGAAGGGCGGCACCTCGTTGAGGTGGGCGTGATCCAACGGTGCCAGCACGTCCTTGAGAATGGCCTTGATCTCATTGAAGTCCATGAGGATTTCGGTTTTCGGATCCAGCCGCGCCCCGCTGACGGCCACCTCCACGGCGAAGTTGTGGCCGTGCAGGGCTTCGCATTTGCCGCCGTAGTTGCGCAGGCTGTGTGAGGCGGAAAACTGGGAGCGCACCGTGAGCCGGTAGCGACCCGAGGGGGTGGGGAGGGTCATGCGTTCTTTCTCCTGGCGAGTGCCCAGTTTTCAACGGCCTTGTCGAATTCCGGGCCGGGGGTCACGCAGAACTCAGGACTGAGTTCCAGGACGCCCCAGGCGCCGTTGATTACCATCTCCACGTGCACCGGCGACTTGCCCTTGTGCGTGGCCAGCAGGCCCTTGAACTCCTCTACGCCGCCGTGTTCCAACACCGACACCGGCAGGGGAAGGCGTACGGGGCGCCCCTGCTCTTCGGCCACGGATTCCAGGAGCATGGCGTTTTCGGCCCTGAGTTTGATCTGGCGGTTGTCCTCGTCGCTGTCGCGCTCGTCCACCATGATGCTCGCTTCCACCAACAGCGGGGCCTCCTGTTCAAGAAAGGGGCGCAGTTGCGGGAAGACCTGAGCGAAGACCAGGAGTTCGGTGCGTCCAGTGAGGTCTTCCACTTGGCAGACCGCCCATTTGTCGCCCTTCTTGTTGTACCGCTCGGCCTTATCGGTCACCAGCAGGGCCAACTTGACAGTGGCGTGGTCCGGCATGTCGGCGACGTCGGCCAGGGAGTTGAGTTGTAGGCGGCGGCATTTGGCGCGGAAAGGCAACAGGGGGTTGCTGGTGAGGAAGAAGCCCAGGGTCTCTTTTTCGAAGCGGGACTTGACCTCGGCCGGGAACTCCTCGATCTCCTGCTCAATGCAGTCCATGCCCACGCCCGGCAACGTCTTGGGCGCGGTCTGCATCAGGCTGAAGAGCGAACCCATGCCGCTTTCCTTTTCCTTGGCCATGCGTTGGGCCTTGGTCACCACGAGGTCCAGGGCGGCCAGGAGACCGGCGCGGGAACAGCCGAAGCAGTCCATGGCGCCGCTCTTGATCAGGCTCTCGATGACGCGCTTGGTGACCTTGCGCAGGCTCACCCGCTGGCAGAAGTCGAGCAGGCTTGTGTATTCGCCATCCTCGGTGCGTCGGGCAACGATTTCCTTGATGGCCTCGTTGCCCACGTTCTTCACCCCGCCCAGTCCGAAGACGATCCTGCCGTCGCTCACAGAGAATTCCCAGCGGCTCTTGTTCACGTCCGGAGGCAGCACCTCGATGCCCATGTCCTTGCAGGAGAAGATGTACTTGAGCACCTTGTCCTGGTTGTTGACTTCCGAGGACAGCAGCGCGGCCATGAACTCCGTGGGGTAGTGGGTCTTGAGATAGGCTGTGTAGTAGGAGATCAGGGCATAGGCCGCGGAGTGGGACTTGTTGAAACCGTATTCCGCGAACTTCTCCATGAGGTCGAAAATTTCGTTGGCCTTGGATTCGGGGATGTCGTTTTCCCTGGCGCCCTCAACGAAGCGCACCCGCTGCTCGGCCATGGCCTCGGCGATCTTCTTGCCCATGGCGCGACGCAGCAGGTCGGCGCCCCCAAGAGTGTAGTTGGCCACCAACTGCGCGATGCGCATGACCTGTTCCTGGTAGACGATGACGCCGTACGTCTCCTTGAGCGTCTCCTCCAGTTGGGGCAGCGGATAGAGCACCGGTTCCAGGCCGTGCTTGCGGCGGATGAATTGCTCGACCATGCCCGAACCCAGCGGGCCGGGACGGTAGAGGGCGAGCATGGCGATGATGTCGTCGAAGCAGGTGGGCTTGAGCTGGCGCAGGTAGCGGCGCATGCCGGAACTTTCCACCTGGAAGACCCCGTCGGTATCGCCCCTGGCGTAAAGGGCGTAGGTCTCCTCGGTGCCGGGGCCGTCCAAGGGCAGGGTGTCCAGGTCCGGGGCCTGCCTGCCCTCCTGGGCGTCGATGATGTCCAGGGTGTCCTGGATCAGGGTCATGGTGCGCAAGCCCAGGAAGTCGAACTTGATCAGTCCGACCTTTTCGACCATCTTCATGTCGAACTGGGTCACGATTTCGTTGTTCTTGCCGCGATACAGGGGGAGGTAGCATTCCAGGGGCTTGTCGCCGATGACCACCCCGGCGGCGTGGGTCGAGGCGTGGCGGCAGAGCCCTTCCAGCCGCCTGGAGACCTCCACCAGCCGCCCCACCACGGAGTCCGAGGCGGCCATGTTCCGCAGCTCGGGCTCGGCCTCCAGGGCCTTGTCGATGGTCATCTTCAGGTCTTCCGGCACCAGCTTGGCGATGCGGTCGGTCTCGCCGAAGCTCAGGCCCAGGGCCCGTCCCACGTCTCGAATCACGGCCTTGGACTTCATCTTGCCGAAGGTGGTGATCTGAGCCACGGAGTCCTCGCCGTACTTGCGGGTCACATACTCGATGACCTCGCCGCGCCGGCGTTCGCAGAAGTCCACGTCGATGTCCGGCATGGACACGCGTTCGATGTTCAGGAAGCGCTCGAACAGCAGGTTGTAGCGGATGGGGTCGAGGTTGGTGATGCGCAGTGCCCAGGCCACCACCGAGCCGGCGGCCGAGCCGCGACCAGGCCCCACCGGAATCTTGCGGTCCTTGGCCCAGTTGATGAAATCCTGCACGATGAGGAAGTAGCCTTCGAAGCCCATCTTGGCGATGACGTCCAGTTCAACATCCAGTCTTTTCCAGTATGCCTGTTCGTCGATCTCGGCGCGGTAGGGCAGGGCGTCGAGGCGCTCTTGCAATCCCTTGCGGCTCAGCTCGACGAACTCCTCGTGCAGGGTCTTGCCAGGGGGGAGGTCGTAGACCGGAAAATGATGGCTCTTGAGGTCGAAGTCCAGGTTGCAGCGTTCGGCCACGGCCAGGGTGTTCTCCAGGGCCTGGGGCAGGTGGGAGAAGTCCAGGGCCATTTCCTGGGGCGATTTGTAGAACAGCTCCTTGGTTTCGAAGCGCATGCGCTTTTCGTCATCAACGCAGGAGGCGGTCTGGATGCAAAGCAGGATATCGTGGGCCTCAACGTCCTCCTTGGTCAGGTAGTGGCAGTCGTTGGTGGCCACCAGGGGCAGGCCGAGGGTCTCGGCCAGCTCCACCAACCCCTTGTTCGCGAGGACCTGCTCCTTCAGCCCGTTGGATTGGAGCTCGATGTAGTAGCGGTCGGGAAAGATGGTCGCGTATTCCCTCGCGGTTTCCAGGGCCGCGTCCATGCCGGTCTTCAGCAGCCTGCGCGGCACCTCGCCTGCCAGGCAGGCCGAAAGCGCGAGGAGCCCCTCGTTGTGCTGCCGCAGGAGCTGCTTGTCCACCCTGGGCTTGTAGAAGAAGCCCTTCAGATGCGCCGTGCTCACCAGCTTGACCAGGTTCAGGTATCCGGTCAGGTTCATGGCCAGGAGCACCAGATGGAAGCGGTTCTTGGCCTGATCCGGGGAGCGGTTCGTGTGCTCGCACCCGGCCACGTAGACCTCGCAGCCGATGAGAGGCTTGATGCCCTGCTTCTTGGCCTCCAGGTAGAAATGCAGGGCGCCGAAGAGGTTGCCGTGATCGGTGATGGCCGCCGCGGGCAGGCCGAACTCCTTGGCCTTGGCGCAGAGGTCCTTGATCCGGATGGCACCGTCGAGCAGGCTGTATTCGGTGTGGCAGTGGAGATGGACGAAATCTGGCATGGTGCCCTGTCTGGAGTTCTTGATGGTTACGGCGCACCGCGCCGTCAGGGATACTAGTAACAGACAAATACCCCGGACGGCAAAGGTCAACAAAATCAACATACCCGGAAAGGGGTGCATTGTCAGCCCGAGCGGGGAGTGGTATGGACGGGTATGAACCGCTCCATTGCCTTGTTTCTCTTCCTTGTGCTGCTCCTGCCCCTGGCCTGCCAGAAGCAGGTCTCCGCGCCGGAGACTCGGCCCCAGGCCTGGAAAAGTGACCCCCAGGCGGATTCCGCCCTCCAGGAGGGGCGCTTGGAAGAGGCCATTGAGCGCTACCAGCGGTTGCTGGACGCCGAACCCGGCAACGGCCTGGCCCACTACTATCTGGGGTACGCCTTTGGTCTGACCGGGGGGCACGACAAGGAGATCGAACACTACGAGCGCGCCGCGGCTCTGGGCTTCGGCGACGCCACATTCTTCTTCAACCTGGGCATGGCCCTGGCCGAGGTGGGCGAATTGGAACGGGGGGCGGTGGCGCTGCAACGGGCCGTATCCATGGACCCGAACAACGCCGAGAACCACTTCGGTTTGGGCATGGTGCTGGAATCTCTGGGCAGGAACGACGCGGCCATCGCCGCCTTTGCCCGCACGGTGGAGCTCGAACCTTCGCGCGTGGCCGCGCGCTTCAGCCTGGCCAGGCTGCTGTTGCGGGCCGGAGATCCCGAAGAGGCCAGGCAGCAGTTGGAGGCAGTGGTGCGGAACGCTCCTGATGCGCCCGAGGCCCCCGCGGCCCGGCAATTGCTGCGTGAGTTGTCCCGGGGGATTGACAGCGCCCCTGCGCAGGGACAATGATGCCGGCCTTTCGCGCCGCTCAGCGGCGGTCCTGACCCGCGACAACCATCAACATCGAGGACCTCATGAAAACCGCCATCATGGGTTTTGCCGGCAGCGGCAAGACGGATCTTTTTGCGGCCCTGGCCGGCCCACAAGCCGCGTCCGCGGGCAACCGGGCCATGGTCAAGGTGCCGGAGCCCAGGCTCGCGCCCTTGGTGAAGCTGTTCAACCCCAAAAAGGTGACTTACAGCGAGATCGAGTACCTGGACATTCCCGGCGGGGGCGGCAAGGGGCAGGGACTGGGCGACAGGGTGCTCAACGAGGTGCGCCCCTACGATTGCCTGTTGGCCGTGCTGGACGGGTTTTCCGGTCTGGCAGACCCCAGGGAGCAGCGACTGGCCATGGAGGCGGACTTCATGGTGGCAGACCTGGCCGTGGCCGAGAAGCGTCTGGAGCGCCTGGCCCAGGACAAGCGCAAGAACAAGGACCTGGTGGACCCCAAGGAGGAA
>CAZSRS010000018.1:0-77405 GCA_964609625.1 uncultured Desulfovibrionaceae bacterium | reverse complement strand
AAAGAGCTGTGGGAGCGATGTCTCAGCGCTCCTCGTTTCGCCTGGAGCTGAACCATTCCCCTGTCCCGTAAACATTTTTACGGGAGAGGTGCGCCCTCTGAATGGAAAACTGCCCTGATTCGCCTCCGTCAAACTGCTTTTTGTCCTCACTTCCATCAAATTCCGACTTGGGCCGCCTGCTTTTCGCGTCACTGGGCGCCGAATTTGTCCCGAGGCAGCTCTTACAGTGCCCCCAACGCACGATTTAGGTCTCCAGCTTCTCAAGTAAATCTTCTTCGCACACGTTGCCAATGATGAACCCTGGGTCTGCATTTTTGAAGCAACAGGGAAACAGATTGCCATGTCTGTCAATGAAGGGACGAATGTAATGACAGGGAAGCTCTTTGGTCATGTTCAGTCCTCGATCGTCGTTGCTCTCCGGAAAACAGATGCTGTGCACTGTGTATCCAAGATATTGTGGGCAGTACACAGCTCCTTGTGTTGCATTCTGGCGGAACCAATCGTACACTACAAGGCAGCCTAGAGAACGATACTATTTCCGCCTTTCTCCCTGCCAAGTTTACGAAGTATAAGCACGACAAGGATGCCAGGCAAGTCTTTTTCATTGGCAGTGCATCTGCCGCATGTAGTTCTGGAGACCATCGCCTGGGCATGAGGGGCGCGCGTCTCGAAGTCGGAAGGGCAAGGGCACCTCCGCCATGGCAGGGACGGGGAAAGGGCGCGTGAAGGGAGAGCGTACAGCGCCGCAAGGCACGGGATTCAGCCCCCCTTCACTCCCCGTACTTGGCCATGGCCAGGGCCACCTTGGACTTCAGTTCCCCGAGGTCGATGCTCTTGACCACATAGTAGTCCGCGGCCGTGGATTTGACGTCGTGCTGGAAGCTGTCGTAGGCTGTGGAGAGAATAACGGGAAGGGAGTCGTCCTTGTTGCGGATTTCCTGGAGCAGGTCCAGACCCGAGCGCCCCGTGCCGAGGTTGATGTCCAGCACCACCACCTGGGGGTGCTCCCTGTCCATGAGCTGGAGGATGTCCTCCAGGCCGTCGGAGGTAACCACGGAGTACCCCTCGCCCTCGAACTCGCTGCGATACAGAAGCCGGATATGTTTCTCGTCATCCACGATCAGCAGTTTTTTTTCGCTCATGATCTCACCCTCGCAGCAGAGTCGGAGGTCGGGGGTATTGAGGGCTTGCCGCGCCGCGAACCTGTCCTGGAGCGTGCATGCCTTTCCTGATTTCACCTATTCTGGTTGTAGTATAGGGTCATGACAAAAGCAAGGTTCATTATTCCAAGAGACAGATGTCCTGCCAGCGTGCGGTCTTGCATTGCCGCCCTGGTATTGCTTCTGTTGTTGGCAAGTTGCGCCGCGCCCAGGGGGCGCGAGCTGGCCGCGACCCTGGCCTCCAGGCCCGGCTGGCGCTCCGTGGCTTGGAGCGCCGGCGACTTCACCCTGCGCGGGTTCGCGCGCCCCGGCCCGGGCAGCGACTTGGTCGTCTACATCGAGGGCGACGGTCGTGCCTACCTCAACCGCAGGACCCCTTCCACGGACCCCACGCCGGACAACCCCCTGGCACTGCGCCTGGCCCTGGCCGATCCCGGGCCCAAGGTCCTGTATCTGGGGCGCCCCTGCCAGTATGTACAGGCCGGAGAGACTTGCTCCATGCGCTACTGGACCCTGGAGCGCTACGGCGAGGAGGTGGTGCGGGCCATGGACACGGTCCTGGACAGGGCCAAGGCCGATCTCGGCGCCACGCGGCTGTATCTGGTGGGGTATTCCGGAGGGGGCGCGCTGGCCGTGCTCCTGGCCGCCCGGCGTGACGACGTGGCCGCCCTGGTCACCGTGGCCGGCAACCTGGACCACAAGGCCTGGACCGCCCTGCACAAGGTCTCGCCCCTGACGGGTTCGCTGAATCCAGCGGACTACGCGGCCAAGGTGCGGCACATCCCCCAGGTGCATTTCGTGGGCGAGGACGACGAGATCGTTCCGGTCTCCCTGGCCAGGGAGTTCGCGCGTGGGCTGGGGAACCCCGCACCCGCGCTGGTGGAGGTGGTGCCGGACGTGGACCACACTTGCTGCTGGCCCAGGCTCTGGCCCGAGCTGCTGCGGCTGCACGCGCCCTGGCTCCGGGGCGGCGGCGCTGGTTCACAGTGAAGCCGCGCCTGCCAGAAGTTTGTCACACCGCCACTGCGTGTCAGATGATCATCAGAGAGGACACATCACCCTGGAGCGATGCGGCCTAGATGTCTCCCAGATTGGCTGAAAGGGCCTGGATCATCTCGCCCTTGGCGTTGTAGACGGGCGAGGCCTCGGTGGCCACAAGCTTGCCGTGCAGGGAGGGATCCTGCAGGGCCTGGCGGTGCAGCCGGGCCTTGCGGATCTGCTTCATCTCGTTGGCCAGGGAGTTGCCGCTGTTCTTGGCTGGGGCCTGGATCTTTTCGCCGGAATCGGTCTTGAGTTCCAGATTCAGGCCGACTTGCGTGTTCAAGGAAACGTTCATGCCTACCTCCTGCGCCATACTCTTTGCGGGCGCGGTCCAGTCCGCGGCCGCATTGTGTGTCGGGGGGGCAACGCCACCCTGTACTCCTGATCGGCCGGTCATGAAAACAACTTTAGGGGTGTGACACCGACAACCGAGCACAGTGGGGATGTCAGGTCTGGATGATCAGCGAGTCCACAGTGCCAAGAGACGCTGCTGGTCACGTTGTTCTTCGGCTGGAGAGGGAGGAGAACGCGGCAGCATGGATCACGAATACCGCATCTATGGGCACATTGCAGGCAGGATGCACCGATGTTGAAGTCTCTTCAGCCGGGTTGCCAACTGGTACAACAGGGTATGTACCATTGCAGCGCCCCGGCATCTGGTGGTCGTGATCCCCTACTTCAGGTAGCCCTGCTGTCGCAGGTAGTGCAGGATGCTCTCCACGCCTTCGCTGGGGGTGATTTCCGTGGTGTCGATGTCCACATCGGGCGTGGTGGGCGCCTCGTAGGGGTCGTCCACGCCGGTGACGCCCTTGATCAGCCCGGCCCTGGCCCTGGCGTAGAGTCCCTTGCGGTCACGCTGTTCGCATACTTCCAGGGGCGTGGAGACGAAGACCTCGACGAAGCCGCCGTATTGCTCCACGATGTCGCGGGCTTCGGAGCGCGAGTGGCCGTAGGGCGCGATGGGCGCGCAGATGGCGATGCCCCTGTTCTTGGTGATCTCGCTGGCCACGAAGCCGATGCGCCGGACGTTGAGGTTGCGGTGCTCCTCGCTGAAGGTCAGCTCGCTGGAGAGATTGCGACGCACGATGTCGCCGTCGAGCAGAGTCACGGGGCGGTCCTGGAGCTCCAGGAGCTTGACGTAGAGCACCTTGGCCAGGGTGGATTTGCCCGCGCCCGAGAGCCCGGTGAGGAACACGGTGAAGCCCTGTGTGCGGCGCGGCGGCATGGCGCGGCTGATTTCCTCGATGACCTCGGGGAAGCTGAACCAATCGGGCAGGGGGTCGTCGTGCAACAGGCGCTCGCGCAGCTCCCCATTGGAAAAGTCCAAGGTCTCGACTCCAGGCTTCACCTCCTCGGGCAGGGAGAACATGTTGAACTCCCGCACATAGACGCGGGGGCGCACGGGCAGGGGCTCGATGTCGAGGTCGGCCTTGTGGTGCTCCATGGCCTCGAAGGCTGCCTTGGCGGGGTAGAACGCCGCGCCCTGGGGCAAGGGGTCGTCGTGGTGATCGTGCACCAGGAAGTGCGTGCAGCCGTAGTTGCGGTTGAGCAGGGCCTGCATCAGCGCGCCCCTCGGTCCGGCGCCACGGCACCGCATGGGGGTGAGGTGCAGGGTGCCCACATTCGGGGGCAGGTGCTTCATGAAGTGCTGCAGGCAGCGCACCAGGGTGAAGTGGCTGACGTCCGAGAGAAAGGTTGGGCCGATGAGGGGCGAGATGAGCAGCTTAGCGCCGGTCTCCAGGGCCGCGGCCAGGAGCATTTCACGATGCATGCGATGCAGGGGGGCGTCGTGCTGGAAGCCGATGACCGAGGTCCAGCCGCGTTCGGAGAAGAACCTGTGCAGCTCTGCCGGAGTGCGGCGCATGGAGGTGAAGTCGTAGTGTTGCGGCATGTGGATGCCCTCGACGCGCCCCCCGACGTAAAGAGAGTCGCGGCGATGCAGGAGTCGGGCCACTCCAGGGTGCCGCGCGGCGTCCGCAGTGCCGAAGACGGCCTTGGCCTCGCGTGCCAAATCCGGCTCCCAGATATCTTCCACAAAGAGTACGGCGAGCATGAAGCCTTCCTGGTCGCGCAGGGCGAGCCCGTCGCCGGGGCGCAGTCCCGAGGCCAGGGAGCGCTCTACGGCCTGGACCACGGGCAGTGGCCAGAAAACGCCGCTGGGCAGGCACATGGAGTCCAGGACCGACTCGTACTCGGCTTTGTTCATGTACCCTTGCAAAGGGAACAGAGAGCGGTGCAGCAGCAATTCGAGGTCGCTGAGTTCCTCCGCCCCCAGGAGTAGCGAGGGCATGGTCAGGGCGTCCCTTTTCAGTTGCTCGATGCGGCGAAAGTGTACGAGCAGTGTTTCGGCGTTGGGGAGGTGGGAAGAGTGCATGGTCATGGTGCGTGGTCGATGGCGTTGGAGGTGTCGGGTTTGGCTGCCCAGCGTTCAAGAAGTTCCTTGAGGCGCTCCTGTGAAAAAGGCTTGGCGATGTAGTCGTTCATGCCGGCTTGCAGCAACAGCTCCTTGTCTCCTTTCATGGTGTGGGCGGTCATGGCGATGACCGGAGTGTGCAGGTTCTGGGTGCCGGATTCGCCCGAGCGGATACGCCGCAGGGCTTCGATGCCGTCAACGCCGGGCATCTGGATGTCCATGAAGATGACGTCGAAAGTATGGGTACGGAGCGTTTCCAGGGCCTCTTCGCCGTCTTCGGCCAGGTGCACGGTGCAGCCGAGTTTTTCCAGCATGCGTGCACCCACGAGTCGGTTGACGGGGTTGTCGTCCGCCACCAGCACGGTGACTGCGTCGAAGGGGCTGGGGGTTTCCGTGGGCGGCTGCGGGTGGGATTCATTCGGCCCGTCCTGCGGTGGGAGGGGCAGCGGATCAAAGGCTACGGTGAAGCTGAAGGTCGAGCCCTTACCCGGTTCGCTTTGCACGGTGATTTCACCGTGCATCAACTGCACCAGGCGCTTGCTGATGGCCAAGCCCAGGCCTGTTCCGCCGTAACGTCTGGTAAAGGAACCGTCGGCCTGGGTGAAGGTCTCGAAGATGCGATCCGTGTTTTCCGGGGCGATGCCGATGCCCGTGTCCTGGACCTCGAAGCGCACCATGATACGATTCGCGGTATGGGCGGTGTCCTCCAGGCGGACACGGACCTCGACACTCCCAGTGTCGGTGAACTTGATGGCGTTGCCGATGAGGTTGACCAGCACCTGCCGCAGCCGTGTGGCGTCGCCGAGGAACATGTCCGGGGTGTTGTCCGCGATGGTGTGGCGCAGTTCCAGGCCCCGGCTGGTGGCCTGGGCGCGCATCAGGCCGATGGTTTCCCGGAGCGTGGTGTGCAGGGAAAAGGGTTCGCGGACCAGCTCCATGCGGTTGGCCTCGATCTTGGACAGGTCCAGGATGTCGTTGATGACGGCCAGCAGCGTGCGTGCCGCCCCCTCGATGTTGTCGAGGTATTCGGTGAGTTCCTGATCCAGGCCCGAGGAGCGCATCAATTCCGCCATGCCCAGGATGCCGTTCATGGGGGTGCGTATCTCGTGGCTCATGTTGGCGAGGAACGCGCTCTTGGCCCGGTTGGCCAGCTCGGCGCCTTCCTTGGCTGCCAGGAGCGTGGCCTCGTCATTCTGACGCTGGATGGCCAGGGCATAAATGGTGGCCAGGCGCTCGACAATACAAAGATCCTTTTCGTCATAGGGTCGGGGGGCGTTGGCTAGGGATATCTGCCCCACGAGCTTGTCGCAGATCATGGCCGGCGCGGAGAGAAAAGAGGTGATGGGGATGTGTCCCTCGGGGATACCGCCCGAGCGTTGGTCCGTGGCAAGGTCGTTGCAGATGACGGATTGCTTGTTCTTCAGCCCCCAACCCCAGATGCCGCAGAACTTGGTGAACACGGTGCTCTTGTCCGGTACCCGGCACTTGTCCCAGATGTCGCGGGTCATGGTGTGGCAGATCAAGTGTCCTGTGTCCGGGGCGATGACGCCCACGAAACCGAAGCTGCTTTCGGTCAGGTGCTTGGCCGCGTCGAGCACGTGGCTGGAGATGTCCTCGATGCCGGTGGTGGTGAGCAGGAGGGCTGCCAGGGCGGAGAGCCGGCTTTCGATCTCGTTCTGTCGCTCCAGGCTCCTGGTGACCTCCACGTAGTCCGTGATGTCCCGGAACACGCTGACCAGCCCGAACACCTGGTCATCGGTGCGCAGGGGGATCTTCTTGACGTCGTAAATGCGGATCTCGCCGGTGAAGCCGGCCACGAATTTGGGGTTGTGTATCAGTTCTCCCTGCAGGGCGCGCTGGTCTTCCTGCTGGGTGCCTTCTGTTCCGAAGTCCGGGTGGCCGAATACTTCGTAATGGTTGAAGCCCAGGCCGCGGTCGTCGCGCCCCTCGAGGGCTTCGGGGTGTTGGCCCAGGGCCTTGGCCATGGAGCGGTTGGCCAGCATGACGCGGCATTGTCTGTCCTTGACCAGGATAAAATCCGGTGTGGAATCGATGATGGAGCGCAGCAGGGCCTCGGACTCGCGGATTTCGTTCTCCGCCGCCTTGCGTTCGGAGATGTCGGTCATGGTGGTCTGGCATTCCTTGACACCGCCCTGCGCATCCATCAGTGGCGCTGCAGAGAACTCGGCGTGGAAACTCTGGCCCAGGTTCGTGGTGACCAGGGCATCGAACGTGACGCTTTGCCCTCGAAAGACTTGCCGCATGCTGTTTTGGAGCAGGGGTTTGGCTGCGTTGTCAAGGAAGTGGGCCAGGGGTTTGCCCAACAGCAGGTTGCGATCGGCGGCGAGCATGCGGCAGGTCGTGAGATTGACACGCCTGATCACACCCTTGTCGTCCAGGGAGAAATAACCCACGGGAGCGAGGTCGTAGAGTTCCCGATACTGTTGGCGGGAGTTTTCCAGGTCGTGGTGCAGGGCCTTGAGTGTTTCGTTCTGGGACAGGAGTTCTTCCTGCTGCACACCCAGTTCGTGCAGGGCGGTCTCCAGGCGTCTATTCGTCTCCTGGAGTTCCCTGGTGTGTTCCAGGACACTCTGGTTGAGTGCGTCATGCGCGCATTTCAGGTCGTGTTGGGCGCAGATGCGGCTGGAGACGTCGCGGCCCACCATGGTCAGGTGCAGGAGGTCGCCGGACGCGGTTCTGGTGGGGGCGGTGAGCAGGTCGTAATGGCGCGTCTTGCCGGAGGGCAGGGTGACGGCCACCTCGCGGCGGGCGATCGTGCCGTTGTTTCGGACTTCCTGGTCCATGTCGGCCAACGCGAGCAACAGTCCCTTGAACCGGGGCGCGGATTCCGCGAGTTCCCGGTCGGTCTTGCCCTTGAACGCGGAACCGCACAGGCCGAGGAGGTCGAGCAGGGCGTGGTTGGCGTCGATCCAGGCGCCGGAGGGATCCTTCTGGCAGATCAGGTCGGGGATGGCATCGATCAGGGAGCGCAGATGTGTTTCCTCGGCTCCCAGGGAGCGCTCCATGTCCTGGTGTCGGGTGACGTCGCGCGCCAAAGCCTGGACGTCGCCGTGTTCCGCCGGTGTCATACGGAGCTCGAAGTGATGCTCCTCCCCATGCAAGGGCAAGGAATAGCAGCAGGTTTGGATCGTGCCGGTCTCGTGGTATCGCGCCAGACACAGCATGGTGATCCGGGCCAAGTCCGGTGGGAGGACTTCGTTGACCGACTTGCCCAGGCAGGATTCCGGAGGGGCGAGGAGCAGCTCTTGGGGGCCGTGACAGGAGAGGATCTCCCCGGTTGCGGAAAGGTGAAGGACGAGGTCTGGAATCGCGGCCAGACAGTTAGTGGTTTCCTGCATCGAGCGTCCCCTGCTTCGTGATCGATGACGGATTGTGCGCCCAGAATGCCATGGCCAAGATCGATGTGTCCTCCGGCGCGGTTTCCTTGAAGAAATGAGTAAGCACCGGTAGGGGTTGCTGTCAATGCTGGTTTGCGTCATTCTGTTTCCTTGTACTGCCAGATGGGAACGTGTGACGAATGTGCGGTCTGTCGCGATCCCATGTTTTGCGAGCCCGCCCTGGACAGCATCGACAAAATATGGGAAAATTTCACTTATTAAGGAAGATTGGAGTGGATATCTAGCAGCGGGTGTATGCGTGAATTCCCTGAGAACCAAGATTTTTTTACTGGTGGTTTTGATCCTGGCCCTGGTGGCCGGGAGCGTGATGTTTTTTTCCAAGCGGGGCGTGGAGACCGCCATGCTCGACGCCGAGGAACGTTCAGCGCGCAACGTCTTGCATCTGCTGACCCTGGACATCGAAGGCCGCTACAAGACCTTGCTTTCGGACAAGGTTGACGCGGTATCCCAGCGTAAAAAACTGATCAAGAACCTGAGCAACCTGGTGCTGTCAGGGTTGCGCCCCTTCCGCAATCTCGCCGCCCAGGGCGTGCTGAGTACCGAGGAAGCCGAGTCCATGGCCATGGACTGGATAGTGCAGCTGCAATACAAGGGTGCGTACATCGTGGTGTTCGACGACAGGAACCAGGCTCTGTACCACCCCGTGGAGGAGTTTCTCGGCCAGGATCTCGGGCACATCAAGGACATCAAGGGCAGGGGAATGCTCGATGCGGTGCGCAAGGACGCTGACCAGTATGGCAGCGCCTTTGCCATTTTCCACGAAAAGGCTCCTGATCAAGAGGGCATGGTCAAGCAGTTCGCCGATTTCGTGCATTTCAGCGAATGGGGCTGGCTGGTGGGCGTGGCCGCCTATATCCAGGACGTGGAGGAGGAACTGGCGCGCAAGAGTGCGGAGATGCTCGATGTCCTCCGACAGAACGTGGCCAAGGTACGCATTGCCGAGACCGGGTTCGTGTTCTTGTTTTCTGGGGGTAAGGAGTTCCTTGTCCTTCCGCCTGAAACCCGTGGCTTGGAACTGGATCGGGCCGTGGCCATCGGCGGCGATCCGTTGCTGGAGGCGCTGATGCAGGCTGCCCAGGCCGAGAACCCTGCCCCGGTGGATTTCATTCCCGCGGGCGGGGAGGGGCAGGGCGTGGAGATGGAGTCCTACGCCAGCTATTTCAAGCCCATGGACTGGTACATCGCCACGGTGGCCGCCAAGAGGGAGATCGCCAGGCCGGCTCGTGACCTGCTCACCAACCAGGGGGCCATTTTCGCCCTGGTGCTTGTGGTGGGGCTGGTGTTGGCCCTGGCCTTCTCGGCCAGGATCTCCGGCCCCCTGGCGAAACTCGCGGACTATGCCAAGGCTATTCCGGAGCAGGATCTCACGGCGGAACCACCCGCGGATTCGCCCATCCAGAACCTGTCGACGCGCTATCACGACGAAGTGGGGCGGCTGGCGGAGTCTTTTGTCTACATGGAGCACAGCCTGCGCGAGAACATCCGAAACCTGATCCAGGTCACGGCGGCCAAGCAACGCATCGAGAACGAGCTGAGCATCGCCCGCGACATCCAGATGGGGCTCCTGCACAAGATTTTTCCGCCCTTTCCGGACAGGCCCGAGTTCGATCTCTACGCCTATCTCGAGCCGGCCAAGGAGGTCGGCGGGGATCTCTATGACTTCTTCTTCATCGACGACGAACACCTCTGCTTCTGCGTCGGGGATGTCTCGGACAAGGGCGTGCCCGCGGCGTTGTTCATGGCCATTTCCAAGGCCCTGATCAACGTGGCCGCGGAGCGCGATCCAGAGCCGGCATCCATGATGCGCATGGTCAACGACGAACTTGCCAGGGACAATCCCAACTGCATGTTCGTGACCCTGATCATCGCCATCATCGACCTGCGCAGCGGAGAGATCCAATACGCCAACGGAGGGCACAACCGACCCATCCTGCTGGACAGGGACACGGAGGTGGACTTTCTTTCCGGAGTCAGCGGTCCCATGGCCGGAGCCATGGCGGACATGCCCTTTTCCCCGTTGCGGACGAAACTGAAGCCCGGAGATACCCTGCTGCTATATACCGATGGGGTCACCGAGGCCATGAACGTCCGGGGAGAGCTTTTTTCGGACGAGGCCCTGCTGGAGACCGTCAGACGACACAGGGATGTATCTCCCAAGGAGCTGGTGGAAGTGGTGCTGACCGACGTGAAGAAACACGTGGACCATGCCCAGCAATCCGACGACATCACCATGCTCTGCCTGCGCTACAACGGCCCCAAGGCTGTGTAGCCGGGCCAGGGGGGAACATCCGTCGTGTCCATTCGCAAGAACGCCTGTCTCATTCTGGACGATGCCCCGGTGGAAAGCTGGGAGGCCATGCTCAATTCCTATCTCAGCCGCTGGGGGCAATTCGGCTTCTGCCCGCGCACGCTGTACTACTCCCGCGACGATCTGCACCGGGAGCGGCTGGAGCAGGCCGAGGTAATCATGCGGCGCTACGTGACCGCCGGCGACAGCCTGCTTGATGTGGGCTGTGGTTTCGGCGAGTTGGTGCCCCATCTGCCCGACTGCACCTACCAGGGAATAGATCTCATCGAGCACTTCGTGTCCGAGGCCAGGAAGCGGCATCCATCCAGGGCTTTTGCCGTGCAGAACCTTCTGAAGATGGAGACCCTGTTCGATTGGGTGGCCATGGTGGGCATCATGGGTACGTTGCCCTTGCCCGAGGACATGCTGCTCAAGGGCATGGCCCTCGCGCGCAAGGGGGTGATCGTGGATTTCATCGACACCAGACGGTATCAGGGGCCACTGAACCATTACGACATGGGGTGTTGCGTGAACTTCCTTGTGGAGCAAGGTGCCGGGCAGGTGCATGTCTTCACCACACCCACGCAGCCCTGGACCTTTCTCCTGGCGGAGAAACAGAGGCTGTTTTCCGAACCGGTTCAGGCCTGACTCTCGGGGTCGCCGTACCTGCAAATGACGATTGAAGAAATGTGGAAAGTTATTTACCATGCCGCGAACCGGATTGTATCGGGCCGGAAGCCGTGACAGGCAGCCTTGCCTGCTCCGGTCAATGCCGGATGCAGGCGGGCCCCGCCAGTGAGGCCAATGGGGGGGGGTGATGTCCTCGGCAGCCGCGTCCGGCATGCAATGGGGCAGGCTCCCCGCGCAGCCTTGGAACGCGACGAGGTCCGGTGATATTTCCCTGAATCGTGTCCTTTGGAGAGCGTCATGAACAGAATCCGCATCGCATGCGTCGCACTGCTGCTCCTGGCCGTCTGTGTTCAGCCCGCATTCGGGGCCGAGAAGAGTTGGCCCACCACCCCGGTCGCCAAACCCGACGGGGGCAAGTGGCGGCTGGCGTACTATGAAGGGGGGCAGTACGCGGACTACCAGATGATCCTCAAGGTCATCCTGATCGGACTCAAGAACCTGGGCTGGCTGTCGGTGGACCTACCCAAGGAACACATGGAGCACCGCGAATTCTGGAAATGGCTTTCCGAAAACGCTACGAGCGACTATTTGGAGTTCGTGCCCGACGCCTATTACGCGCCGGGCGACTTCGACAAGGAATTGCGTCCCAAGGTCAAGGAGGAGCTGATCAAGCGGCTCAACGAGAAACAGGACATCGACCTGATCCTGGCCCTGGGCACCTGGGCAGGCCAAGATCTGGCCAATGATGAACACTCAGTGCCCACGGTGGTGGCCTCCTCCTCGGACCCCATCGGTTCGGGTATTGTGGTCAGTGTGGAAGACTCGGGTCGCGCCCACATGCACGCCAAGGTCGAGCCCGAGCGCTACGAGCGACAGATTCGCCTGTTCCATGACATCGTGCCCTTCCAGAAGCTGGGCTTGGTATACGAGGACAGCCCCGAAGGTCGAACCTTCGCGGCCTATGACGCCATCAAGAGGGTGGCCCAGGACAGGGGCTTCGAGATCGTCGAGTGCCACGCCCCCTTCAGTAATGTTTCCCAACAGGAGGCCGAGGAAGCCGTGGTGAAATGCTATCAGGAGATCGCACCCAAGGTGGACGCCTCCTATATCACGGTGCACCGCGGCGTGAACCCCAAGAATCTGCCCAAGCTGCTGGCGCCGCTCTATGACAATCAGGTGCCCACGTTCTCCATGCTGGGTTCCAGCGAGGTGCAGCTCGGTGTCCTGATGAGCATCGCCCAAGCCGGATTTCGCTACGTGGGGCAGTTCCATGCCGATGTCATCGCCAGAATCCTCAACGGTGCCAAGCCGGGCGAGCTGAGCCAGCTCTGGCAGGACCCCCCGAAGATCGCCATCAATCTCAAGGTGGCGGAGATCATCGGCTATGACCCGCCGGTGGACATCCTCATGGCGTCGGATGAAATCTACGAGGACATCCGCGAGCCCGATCACGAGGAATAGACGCGCTTGGCGTATCGCAACGAATTCTTGGGACACCGATATCAGGCCAGGATGCCGCTGCCTTCCAAGGCCCCGGCCAGGGCTTCATCCGGCACGTCCTCGCGGATGACGGCGGTGCCCGCTCCGGTGGGCACCACGAGCACCAGCACCCCCCGCTTGGCCTTCTTGTCCTTTTTCATGAATTCGAAGATGGTGCGCACATTCAGGTCCAGGGGTTCGCGGGCCAGGCCAAAGGCATCGAGCAGCGACAACTGAGTCTGCATGGCCGAGGCGTCGAGACAACCGAGATCCAGGCCGAGCCGGGCCATGACGCGTATGCCGTAGGCCACGCACTGACCGTGGGGCAGGGCGTGCCCCAGTGCCTCCTCCACGGCGTGCCCCACGGTGTGGCCGTAGTTGAGCAGCCGGCGGGCTCCGGCTTCGGTGGCGTCGCGGGACACGATGTCGGCCTTGACCCGGCAGCACTCCAACACCACATGGCGCAAGGGCTTCATGTCCAGGGTCAGTATCCCGGCAGCATTGGCCAGGAGAAATGACCCCAGACCGCCGCCGTCGATGCAGGCGTATTTCACCACCTCGGCCAGGCCGTTGCGCAATTCCGCCTGTGGCAGGCTGCGCAGCCGCTCCAGATCGATGTACACGGCCTCGGGCTGGGAAAACAGGCCGCAGTAGTTTTTGCCCTGTGGGATGTTCACGGCCACCTTGCCCCCCACCGAGGAATCCACCTGGGCCAGCAGGGTGGTGGGTATCTGGATGCAGGGGATGCCGCGCATGTAGCAGCCGGCGGCAAACCCGGCCAGATCGCCCACAACGCCTCCGCCGAAGGTGACGACCGCGTCACCCCGGTGCAGTTCCATGCCGCGCATGGCCTCCAGAAGTTCGAGGAAGCGGGCCAAGTCCTTTGAGTTTTCTCCCGGAGGCACGGAGAGGACGTGATGGTCCACGCCATGGGCAGTCAGGGCTGGGGCCAGGGTGCGGGCGAAGATGTCCCTGGTGGTGTGGTCGCAGACCACGGCGTAGCGTCGCGACCGGGCCGCGAGGTCCAAAGCGATGCGCGTCTCCAGGTTCAGGCCGATGTGGATGGCATAACTGGAGGCCGGCACTGCCGGCAGGTTCACGTGCAGGGTTTCGATCATGTGGGCGCTCAGCGCTTGCGGTTGTTGGGGCGCATGAACACGGCGTCTTCCTGTTGGCGGATGGATTCCTCGTGGATGTACTGGAAGAGTCGCAGGGTGAAGTGCTCGGAGAGGCCGAGTTCAATACCCGCATTCAAGCGCGTCTCCACGATTTGGTTCCAGCGCTCGGGTTGCAGGATGGCGATGTTGTTCTTCTTCTTGACCTCGGCGATCTTCCTGGCGAGTTTCATGCGCTGGGCCAGAAGATCCAGGAGTTGGCTGTCCAGGATGTCCACGCGCTCCCGCAGGTGTAGTATACTGTCTTGGAATTCCTTGTCCTCTTCACCGGGGAGTCTGAAGACCAGGCTCTTGAGGAATATCTTGAAATCCTCGGGCGTGAACTGCTGGTTGCAGTCGCTGAGGGCGCAGGCCGGATCGCGGTGCACCTCGACCATCAGGCCGTCGAACTGGAGATTCAGGGCGCGTTGGGCGATGTCTGCCTGGAGTTCCCTGCAGCCGCAGATGTGGCTGGGGTCGCAGAAGATAGGCAGGTTGGGGATGCGGCGCATGAGTTCGATGGGCAGGCGCCAGTTGGGCTTGTTGCGCAGGGGGAGATTCTGCTGCTGGGAAAAGCCTCTGTGGATGGCTGCCAGGCGGCGGATGCCGGCCTTGTGCACGCGCTCCAGGGCGCCGATCCAGAGTTCGATGTCCGGGTTGATGGGGTTCTTGACCATCACCGGGACGTCCACACCCTCGAGGGCGTCGGCCACGGCCTGCACCGAAAAGGGGTTCACGGACGTGCGCGCCCCGATCCAGAGGGCGTCGATGCCGTGCCTGAGGCAGGCCTCCACGTGCTCCGGGCTGGCCACCTCGCAGCAGGTAGGCACGCCGGCCTCCTTGCCCGCGGCGACCAACCAGGGCAGGGCCTCCTCGCCCTTGCCCTCGAAACAGTTGGGCCGGGTGCGTGGCTTCCAGATACCTGCGCGCAGCATGCTGATGCCGGCGTCGCGCAGGCCCTGGGCCGTTTGCACGAGCTGCTCCTCGGATTCGGCGCTGCATGGGCCGGCGATGATGAAGATGTTCTGCATGGGAGCGTTCCAGGTGGACAGCTCCGCTATGCCCAAATGTACCTTGTCGTCCATGTGCTCTGCCTCGTAGGATTGGGAACGGAAAGGGTCAGTGTATGCCCGGAAGGACTGGGCGAGTCAATGCGTGGTTTTTTATATAGGATGCGCGGCGGGACCAGGGGATGGTCCCGCCGCTGTCAGTGTTCACTCTACGGGTTGCGCGGGCGTGGTTGTTTTGTGGCGCGAACTGGAAAGTCCCTGGATCACGCGGTAAAGCACCGGAGTGATGACCACGCCCGTGAACGTGGCCACCACCATGCCCATGAACACCGAGGTGCCCAGGGAGTGACGGCTGGCCGCGCCGGCGCCGGACGCGAGCACCAACGGCAGTGTGCCGAAGATGAAGGCGAAGGCTGTCATCAAGATGGGGCGGAAGCGCAGGTGCGCCGCCTCGATGGCCGCATCCCGGGGTGAAAGCCCCTCTTCGTGCCGCATCTTGGCGAACTCCACGATAAGGATGGCGTTCTTGGCCACCAGACCGATGAGCATCACCAAGCCGATCTGGGCGTAGACGTTGTTATCCAAGCCCATGATCTTCAGTCCCAGCATCGCGCCGAACACGCCCAGGGGCACCGTGAACAGCACGGCCAGGGGAATCAGCCAGGACTCGTAGAGCGCGGCCAGGAGCAGGAAGACCATGAGCACGGCCAGGGAAAAGGAAACGGTGGCCTGATTGCCCTGCTGCACTTCCTGGTAGCTCATGCCCGACCAGGAGAAGTCGTAGCCGTCGGGCAAGAGTTCGGCTGCCAGTTCCTTCATGGTTTGGATGGCTTGGCCCGAGCTGTAACCCGGTGCCGCACTGCCCGAGATTTCCACTGTCTGATAGATGTTGAAATGCTGCACATACTGCGGTCCCTGGATCTGTTTGATTTGTACCAGCGTGGAGAGGGGAACCATCTCATCCGTGGTGGAACGCACGTAGTAGTTGCCGATCTGGTTTGGATCCGAGCGGAATTGGGGTGCGGCCTGCAGCATGACCCTGTACGTGCGGCCGTACTTGTTGAAGTCGTTGACGTAGTAGCCACCGAGATAGGTCTGCAGGGTCAGGAAGATGTCGCTGATGGCCACCCTCTTGGTTTTGGCCTTCTCGCGGTCCACCTCCACCTCGATCTGCGGTACGTCGGCCGAGAAGGTGGTGAAGACGTGTGACAGCTCGGGCCGCTTGTTTGCCTCGGCGATGAAGTCGGCCGCTACCTTGGCCAAATCCTGCACCGTGCCGCCGGTTTTGTCTTGCAATTCCAGGGTGAAGCCGCCTGCCTGCCCCACGCCTTGGATGGGGGGCGGGTTGAAGACCATGACAACTGCATCCTGCATCTGCCCCAACTCCTTGTAAGCGCTGCCCATGATCGCCCGGATGGAGGTCTGCGGCGTGGTACGCGCGCCCCATGGATCGAGGATCACGAACATACTGGAGGTGTAGGAGCTGCTGGAGCCGTTGAGGATGTTCAGGCCACCGAGGGTAAGCACATCGCTCACACCGGGGGCGTTCTCGAAGTATTGCTCCACCTTCCGCATCACTTCGTCGTTGCGTTCCACCGAGGCGGCCGAGGGCAGCTGGACGTTGACCATGAAGTAGCCCTGGTCCTCGTCGGGCACGAATCCTGTCGGGATGCGCTCCATGAGTCCCCAGGTGGCGAAGATCAGGACACCCAGCACGCCCAGGGTCAGGACGGCCAGGCGCAGGGCGCCGCGAACGCTGGCCAGGTAGCCCCTGGTGACGCGGTCGAAGGCTTTGTTGAATATCCTGAAGAACCATTTCAGTGGCCCTTTGCCTTCCTTGGCCGGTCCGAGCAGCAGGGCGCAGAGCGCGGGGCTGAGTGTCAGGGCGTTGATGGTGGATATGGTCACGGCCACGGACAGGGTCAGGGCGAACTGCTGATACAGCCGCCCCGTGATGCCACCCATGAAGGAAACCGGCACGAACACGGCGATGAGCACCAGGCTGGTGGCCACCACGGCTCCGGCGACCTCCTTCATGGCCTGGACCGTGGCTTCCTTGGGTTTGAGCCCCTTTTCGTCGATGATGCGTTGCACCGCCTCGACCACCACGATGGCGTCGTCCACCACCAGGCCGATGGCCAGGACAATGCCGAAGAGCGACAGGGTGTTGATGCTGAATCCCAGCAGTTGGAACACGGCGAAGGTACCGATGAGGGAGACCGGCACCGTGACCATGGGAATCAGGGTGGCCCGCCAGTTCTGCAGGAAGACGAAGACCACGAGCAACACCAGGAACAAGGCCTCGTAGAGGGTCTTCATGACCTCCTCGATGGAGACCTTGACGAACTCGGTGGTGTCGTAGGGAATGCGGTATTCGATGCCCTGGGGGAACTTCTTGGAGAATTCGGCCACGGTCCGTCGTACCTCGGCCACGGTATCCAGGGCATTGGCGCCGGGTAGTTGATAGACTAGGATGGAGCAGGTGTCCTTGCCGTTGAGTCGGCTGAAGTTGCCGTAGGTCAGGGCGCCCATTTCCGCGGTGCCCAGGTCCTTGAGGCGGATGGTGGTGCCGTCCGGATTGGAGCGCACAATGATGTTCTGGAACTGCTCGATGTCATCCAGTCGCCCTTCCACACGGACGGCGTACTGGAACTCCTGTCCCGGCGGAGTGGGGGGCATGCCGATCTGCCCGGCCGGGGCCTGGACGTTCTGCTCCTTGATGGCGTTGGCCACGTCCGTGACGTCGAGGCCGCGGTCAGAGAGCCTGGACGGATCCAGCCAGATGCGCATGGAGTAGTCGCCCGCGCCGTATACCTGGACGTTGCCCACGCCGGTGATGCGCGCAAGGGCGTCGCTGAGGTTGATCTTGGCGTAGTTGGTCAGGAACAGGCTGTCGAGGGTGTTTTCGGGACTGATGAGGTTGATGACCAGCAGGATGTTGGGGGACTGCTTCTTGACGCTGAGCCCCTGCCGGGTGACGTCCGAAGGCAGCTGCGGCTGGGCTAGGCTGAGCCGGTTCTGCACGTCCACCGTGGCCATGTCCAGATCGCGCCCCACCTCGAAGGTCACGGTGAGGCTCATGGAGCCGTCGTTGGCGGAGATGGAGGACATGTAGATCATGCCTTCCGCGCCGTTGACCTGCTCCTCGATGGGGGTGGCCACGGTGTCGGCCACGACCTCGGCGTTGGCGCCGGTGTAGGAGGCCGCTACCTGCACCGTGGGCGGTGTGATGTCAGGATATTGGGCAATGGGCAGGGTCAGTATGGACAGGCCGCCAAGCAGGGTGATGATGATGGAGACCACCCCCGCGAAGATGGGCCTGTTGATGAAGAAGCCGATCATTGTTGCCCGTCTCCCGTGGCTTGTGTGGCGTTGTCGGAAGCGTGCGCCTCGCCGTCGGGCGTTTCTCCAAGCAGTGTATGCAAGGGAGTCAGGTCCAGGGGCACGATATCGGGGGCAATGACCGCACCGGAACGGATTTTCTGCTGCCCCTCGATGAGGACGAGGTCCCCTGCCTCGAGACCCTGGACAATGGTCACCAGCGAGCCGATTTCCTGTCCCTTTTGCACGACCTTGCTGACCACGGTGTTGGCTCCGCCGGCGTCCTTGGCCGGGATCACGAGGCAGGTCTGCATGCCCTGGACGTCCATGACGGCGCGTTGGGGTATGAGAATGGACTTGTTGGGCAGCTGCGCCGCTATGCGCACGCGGCCGAACTGGCCAGGCCTGAGCAGGCCCTGGGGATTGGGAACGGTGGCGCGCACGCCGAGGGTTCCGGTCTTCTGGTCCAGAGTCGGGTCGATCATGTTGATCTCCCCGTCCTTGCTGTAGATGGTGCCATCCGGGAGCACGAGCATGATTCTGACGTCGTCGGACTTGTCGGGGGTTTCCTGGGCCGCTTTGACGTGCTTGAGGTAGTCCTGCTCGCTGATGCTGAAGTTGACGTAGATGGGGTCCACGCTGGTAATGGTGGCGAGCAGGGTATTCTCGCCCTTGCCCACCAGGTCGCCGACCTGGGCCTGGGCGCGGCCGATGCGGCCGGAGATGGGCGCCGAGATCTTGGTATAGCTCAGGTTCAGCTCGGCTTGCTTGACGACGGCCTCCTGGCTGGATACCGTGGCCGCGTCCTCTTCCACCGTGGTACGACGCTGGTCGTACTCGTCGCGGCTCACCGCCCCTTGATCCACCAGGCGTTTGAAACGGTCCAGTTCGGTCCTGGCCTGGCCCAGCGTGGCCTGGTTGCGTTTGAGTTGGGCTCGGGCGTTTTTCAGGGACTCCTCGTATTCGCTGGGGTCTATGCTGAAGAGCAGCTGCCCGGTCTCGACCGTGGAGCCTTCATCGAAGTGGCGTTCGAGGAGGTACCCCTGGACCCTGGCCCGGATATCCACGCTGTCCTTGGCTTGGATGCTGGCAGGATATTCAATTATTCCTGGGACATCAATCGGGTCGGCCTTGACGACCTTGACGCTGGGAGGGGGAGCCGCCTGCTGGACGGGTTGGGAGGGGGGTGCCTGATCCTTGCTTTGCTCTTGCGTCCGCGCCCCTTGTTCAGGCTTCCCGGCCTGGTCTTTACCGGAGTCGCCGCAACCGGCCACAAGCCCGGCAATGAGCAGGGCAGTCACATACAGCACCATTGCACGACGAACCGAAACGTTCAGCAATTCAGACCACCGCATCGCCCTCTCCTTGCTTTGTGCATCCAGACCGGTATCAATTCCCGCTACACTCCCTTCATTGAGGCCACCACCTTTTGTGGTATAGGGCAAAGAAGCCCGTATTGCAAGGGATAAGACAGATTATTTCTATACCTCACAAGAGGTTAGGGGGAAGCTCTCGTATCTGATGAAGAGTGGAGATGGTTTGAACAACGTGTTTGACCCTACGCTCCGGGCATCTCCGCGCCCCGGGCCAACTCCAGCATGCTTTGCAAGGCCTGGAAAGCCTCCAGGGTGTCGGCGGCCTCGTAGCGCACGTCGCACCCCTCGTCCCCCCTTTGGGAGCGCGGCAAGAACAGGGCGCGGTCCGCGGCCGCGGCGGTACTGAATTCCAGTTCCAGCAGCACGCTGCCTTCGAGGCGCCAGATGGGCCAGGGAGAAGTGCGCCGCAGGATCGCCAGCGCGGCCTCGCGCAACAACTCCAGACTGCGCTCGGGCGTTTGCGTGCGCACGGCCCAGGCGCTCAGGGCCTGCTTCAGGGCCACGGTCTCCACCCCCGGCAACAGGGCCTCGGCCTCGTCGCAGGCAGCCGCGTCGCCGGCCACCAGGGCCACCGGAGCGTGGAAATGCCCGGCCAGGGCCGCATTGATGCCCAACTCGCCCACCTGCACGGAGTTCAACCGCACACGGCGCAGAAAACTCGCATAGGTGTGGCAGAGGCAGGCATCTGGAGTGCCGGCCATGGCGTGGGCGCCCAAAAAGATCACCAGGTCGGCGCCGTCCTGGATGCCCTCCATCATGCTCAGGGGGCGAGGCGCGCCGGCGATCAGTCGGGTGCGCGGCGGCAGCATTTCCTGGAGCAGGTTCAGCCCCTTATTGTGGGAGTCGGCCACGGTCACTGCAGCGGCGCCCTGGGCGAAGCAGGTCTCCACCACCACTGCGACTTCGCGGGTCATCCAGAGGCGGGCGCGCTCGTACTCGGGGCCGTTGGGACGGGTCTGTTCTTGCCGGGCAACCCCACCCACGCCCTCCATGTCGGCACAGATGAAAATTCGCATCACCGGCTCATAGCATCTTTGCCCGGTGTTAGTCACCTGTTCTGCCAGGAGGATTCAATGATTATGTCACCCAGCTCCGTGCAGGTGGCAGGCCACCATGCGCCCCTCGCCCCCTTTGCCAAGGTGCAGGGAGGGCGGTGCCTGCCGGGCGCAGACGACCGCGCGCTCCGGGCAGCGTGGGTGGAAGCGGCAGCCGCTCTCCGGCGGGGGCATGTCTGCGGCGTTGTCCAAGGTACCCCATTGGGCGACGTCCGCGCACAGGTCGTGGCGGCGCTCCGGATCGGGCAGGGGTGCGGCGTCCAGCAGTATGCGCGTGTACGGGTGCAGGGGTGCTTGGAACAACGCCGCCCTGGGCGCCGTCTCCACCAGGGCACCACGATACAGCACCCCGATTTCCCGACTCATGCGCCGCACCACGGCCAAGTTGTGGGAGATGAGCAGGTAGGCGGTTCCGCGCCGGGCTTGCAGTTCGCGCAACAGGTTGAGGATCTGCGCCTGCACCGAGACGTCCAGGGCGCTGGTGGGCTCGTCCAGTACGATGCACTCCGGGTCGGTGATCAGGGCGCGGGCGATGGCGATGCGCTGGCGTTGTCCTCCGGAGAATTCGTGCGGATAGCGGTGCAGATGCTCTGCGTCGAGGCCCACTTCCTCAAGCATTGCCCGTACCTTGGCCTCCAGCTCCCGCCCCCTGATTTGTGTGTACACCCGCAGGGGCGCGCCAACGATGGTCTTCACGGTCATGCGCGGATCCAGGGAAGAGTGCGGGTCCTGGAAGACCACCGAGAGTCCGCGCCGCATGCGGCGCAGAGGTTTGCCCGAGAGTAGGGCCAGATCCGCACCCCTGAACAGCACACCCCCCTTGTCCGGGGTGAGCAGTCGGAGGATGCAGGCAGCGACCGTGGATTTGCCACTGCCGCTCTCGCCCACCAGTCCGAAGGTTCCGGCCTCGGGCACCTCGAAGCTGACGCCGTCCACGGCGCGCAGCAGCGCGGCCTTCCTGAACAGTCCGCCGCTCCCGCGAATCGGGAACCACTTATGCAGGTCCTGTACCTGGATCAGGGCGCTCATGCCGCCCCCTGATAGAGATGACAAGCCACGAGGTGTTTGCCCCTGGTCGGCAGCAGCAGAGGCGCGCTCTGGTCGCAGGGCGCGAAGCGCCTTGTGCAGCGTGTGTGGAAGCGACAGCCCGGGGGAGGATGTACCAGGCTGGGCACGGTGCCTGGAATGGAGGGCAAAGGCGCGTCATGGGCGTCGTCAAAGCCCGGTATGGCGGCAATGAGCCCCTGGGTGTAGGGGTGTGCCGGCGCCTTGAACAGTTCGGCCACCGGCGCGCACTCCACCAGCATGCCGGCGTACATCACGGCCACGCGGTCGCAGAGCTGGGCCACCACGCCCATGTCGTGGGTGATGAGCAGGACCGCCAAACCACGCTCACTGGTCAGGGAGGCGAGGATGGCCAGCACCCGCTTCTGCACCGTGACGTCCAGGGCCGTGGTGGGTTCATCCGCGATGAGCAGCTGTGGATCGCAGGACAGGGCCATGGCGATCATCACCCGCTGCCGCATGCCGCCTGAAAGTTCGTGGGGGTAGGCGCGCAGCAGCCCACGCTGGTTGGACAGGCGCACTCGGCCAAGCATGGTCGCGCAGTGCTCCTCGGCCTCGCGGCGCGACAGCCCCTTGTGCAGCATGACCACCTCGCGCATTTGGCGCCCCACGGTGAAGACGGGATTCAGGCTGGTCATGGGCTCCTGGAAGATCATGGAGACGCGCCGGCCGCGGATGTGCCGCATCTGTCGGTTGGTGCGGCGCAGCAGGTCTTGGCCGTCAAAGATGATTTCTCCGGCCGTGATCCGCCCGGGTGGTTGTGGGATAAGTCCGAGAACGGCCCGGCCGGTGACGGACTTACCGCAGCCTGTCTCGCCCACAAGGCCGAAAATTTCTCCGGGAAGGATATCCAGGTGCAAGTTTTCCAGGACCTGGGCGCTCCCTCGCCGAGTGTCGAAGGCCAGACTCAGGCCGTGTATGGCGAGCAGGGGCGTGGTCATAAGGGTCTGGGAACAAGGTGCGTCACATGGGGCGATGCCCCATGCTCAATTTCGTCTCGTCCCTTCAGGGCTGAGTTCCGGGAATAGTCCAGGTATTGGCATTCAAAGCCCCGGAGGGGCGTTCCCGAATGGAGCCCTGAACGACAAATATCGAGGGGCGGGACAGCCAGCCGGAACGTCGTCACCAGCATCACCTCCTGATCCTCGGGTCGAGCACGTCGCGCAGGGCGTCGCCCAGGATGTTGCAGCCGATGACCGTGACGCAGATGAACAGCCCAGGAAAAGCGGCGTACCACCACTGGTCCATGAGGAACTTGCGCCCCATGGAGACCATGGCGCCCCATTCCGGCACCGGAGGCTGGGCTCCCAGGCCGATGAAGGACAGGGAGGCGGCGATGAGGATGGCCTCGCCCATGGCCAGGGTGGCGAGCACGATCACCGGGTTGAGGCAGTTGGGCAGGATGTGCCGGGCGATGATCCAGGCGTTGGAGGCGCCCGAGACCCTGGCCGCGGCCACGAAGGGCATTTCGCGCACCACCAGGGCCTCGCCGCGCACCAGTCGGGCGAACTTGGGGATCATGACCACTGAGATGGCCAGCATGGCGTTGGTCAGGTTCGGTCCCATGGCCGCGGCCAGGGCCATGGCCAGCACCAGGGCCGGGAAGGAGAGGATTACGTCCATGCAGCGCATGATCAGGTTGTCAACCCGCCCCCCGAGATAGCCGGCCACCGCGCCCAGCAGGGAGCCGCCCCCCCCGGCCAGGACCACCACCAGCAGCCCCACCCGCAGGGAGATGCGCGCGCCGTGCATGATCCGGCTGAGCAGGTCGCGCCCCAGTTCGTCGGTGCCCAGGAGGTGTTGGGAGTCTGGGGGTGCGAGCCGTTGGGAGAGGTTGATCCGCAGGGGGTCGAAGGGCGCCAGGAAGTCCGCCGAGAGCGCCATGAGCAGCATCAGGGCGATGATCAACGCGCCGGCCACGGCCGAGGGGTTGCGGCTCAGGATGTGTAGGGTCTCCAGGACCTCGCGCAGGAGTGGGTTTAGGCGTGGCGTGGACATGGCTCACAACCGTATGGCCGGGTTGAGCAGGGCGTAGAGCACGTCCACCACCAGGTTGATGCAGACGTAGGCCAGGCTGACCACCAGGGTGAAGCCCATGATGGCCGGAAAATCCAGGTTGTTCACCGAATCCACCACGTACTTGCCCATGCCGGGCCAGGCAAAAATGGTCTCGGTGAGGATCGCCCCGCCGAGGAGTTCGCCAAAGGAGAGCCCGGTGATGGTCACGGTGGGGATGAGGGAGTTGCGGAAGGCGTGGCTGGTGACGATGGCCGTCTCGGAAATGCCGTTGGCTCTGGCCGTGGTCACGTAGTCCTGCCCCAGGGCCTGGATCATGGAGGAGCGCACGATGCGGGTGATGATTGCCAAATAGACGTAGGACAGGCAGAAGGCCGGGAGCAGGATGTGGGCCAGGGCCTGCCCCAGGGTGCCCCAGTCCGCGGTGAGCAGGGAGTCGAGGATGTACATGCCCGTGATCCGCGCCGGGGCCATGGCGACCACGTCCAACCTTCCCGAGCCCGGCAGCCAACCCAGGTTGCGGTAGAACACCAGCAAGAGCATGAGCCCCAGCCAGAACACCGGGGTGGAGACCCCGATGACTGAGAAGACCCGGGTGAGGTGGTCCGTGAGTTTGTTGCGACGTACGGCGGCGAGCACGCCCAGGGGGATGCCCACGCAGAGGCAGAGGAACAGGCTGGCCAGGGTCAATTCCAGGGTGGCCGGGAAAAAGGCCGCCAGATCCTGGGTCACGGGGCGGTTGTTGCGGATGGAAATACCCAGGTCTCCCTGGAGCAGGTCGGTAAGGAACTGGACGTATTGCACCGGCAGGGGGCGATCCAGGCCGTAGCTCTTGCGGATGTTCTCGACGGCATCGCGGCTGGCCCTGGGGCCTGCGATCATGGCGGCCGGGTCGCCGGGGATGGCGTGGGAGATGACGAACACCAGCACGGTGACGCCAAAGAGCACGGGCAGCATGGCCAGCAGCCGACGGAGTATGTATTTCAGGATGCGCATGATGGTAGCCGGTGGTCGATGTCGCTGCTCGAGGATGTATGGCGGCTGGTTTGGAACAAGGGGGAAGGCTCCCTGTTGATAGCCTTCCCCCGCCCCGTGTTCGGTCTATTCCTTCCACATCTCGCTGAAGTTGTACATGCTTTCGAGCATGGGGTTGAAGACGAAGCCCTTCACGTTCTTGCGCATGGGGATGATGGTCTGCACTTGGTAGAGGAAGATGTAGGGCGCGTCGGGCATGATGATTTCCTGGGCCTGCTTGTACAGGGCGCTGCGTTCGCCCATGTCGATGAGGGCGGCGGCCTTGCGGATGAGCGTGTCGACCTGCTCGTTCTTGTAGAAGCTGCGGTTGCCGGGCAGGCCCCACTTTTCAGAGTCGAACCAGAAGTTCATGAACATGTAGGGGTCGGCGAAGTCCGGGCTCCAGGCTCCCAGGCAGAGTTCGAAATCACCCTTGTCCATGCGGTCGCGCAGTGTGGGGTTGGCCATGAGTTCCAGCTTGAGGTTCACGCCGATCTCGGCGAAATTGGCCTGGAGGATGGTGGCGATCTGCTCCCAGGTGGCGCGGCGGCTGGAGTAGATCAGGGTCAGCTCCAGGTCCTGGACCCCGGCTTCCTTGAGCAGTTCCTTGGCCTTGTCGTTGTTCTTGGAGAATTGGAGGATGTCGGGCACGTGCCCCCACATGCCTTGGGGCACGGGGCCGCGCATTTGCACGCCGTTGCCCTGGAGCACGTAGTCGATGATGCCCTGGTAGTCCACGGCCCAGCTCAGGGCCTGGCGCACGCGGGGGTCGGCCAGCTTGGGATTCTGGCAATTGACGTACACGTACTCCACCATCTGGGAGGGATAGCGCAGGACCACCACGTCGGGGTTCTTTTCCAAAGCCGGGAGCTGATCGATGAGGATGTTTTCGGCGATGTCAATGTCGCCGCGCTCCAGGGCCATGCGCCGGTCAGCGGATTCCTCCATGAAGCGGATGATGACCTTCTTGATCTTGGGCGTTTCGCCCCAATAGTCGGGGCGTGCTTCGAGCACGCAGCGCTGCCCCCTGGCCCATTCGGTGACTGTGTAAGGGCCGGAGCCGGCGGTGTTGTCGTTGAGCCAGGCCTTGGCCAGGTCGCCGTCCTTCTCGTGTTCCATGATTTTGGGGTTGACTACCGAGGCGCCGTCCGTGGCCAGGGTCTGCAGGAAGGGGCCGAAGGCGTTCTTCAGGGTGATTTCCAGGGTGCGCGGATCCTTCACCGCCATGCTCTGGATGGCGCTGATGTTGTCCGCCGGGCCAACGCCGATGTCCAGGGTGCGCTGCAGGGAGAAGCGCACAGCCTCGGCGTCCAGAGGCGTGCCGTCGGCGAATTTCACGCCTTCACGCAGGGTGAAGGTCCAGACCAGGCCTTCGGCGGACACGCTCCAGGATTCTGCCAGATAGGGCTCCACCTCGGTGCTGCCTTCGCCGTTGACTACCTTGTAACGTACCAGCCGTTCATAGCAGGGATAGATTTCCCGCCAGTCGTAGTTGTCCAGGGAAACGCCGGGATCCAGGGTGCGGATGTCCGTGGGCACGCCGACTACCAGGGTCTCGGTGTCCGAGGCCGACGCGGGAGTGCACCAAAGAGCCAACAGCAGAATTGCGAAAAACAGCGACATTGGACGCATGACCGTTCTCCTTGCTGCGAGGGTAAAGGGAATTGCGCATAATTACACGCAGGGAGGGGAGGGGGTCAATCGCTCTCGGGCCCCGGTGTGGCGGGAATCGTGGCCGTGTGATGCGCGCACGCGGGGCAGATGCCGTCCAGACGTATTTCCACGGCGTCCACCCGCACGTGGACAGCCTCCAGCAGGGCCTGGCTGTCCAGGGGCACGCTACGGCTGTCGATGCAGCGCATGCCTCCGCATGTGGTGCAGTGGAAGTGGCAGTGCACCAGCCGTTCGGCAGCTTGTTCCGACAAGGTTGGCTCTTCCCTGTGGGGGGTGATGGCGCAGTAACGGAAGGCACGCTCCCCGGAACTGTGGCGCAGGACCAAGCCGTGTCGCACCAGCAGATCCAGGATGCGGTAGAGGGTGACCTTATTCATGGGGCGGGTGCCGTGCACGGCAGCAAGCACGTCCACGGCCTGCAAGGGGTGGTCGCTCTCCATGAGCCGGGCGAGCACGGCCACACGCAGGGGCGTTGGGTCCAGTCCCGCGGCCAGCAGGAGAGTCTCCGGGGGTACGGCCATCTCAGATCTCCTGGCTTCCGGCTTTGCGCAGACGCTGTCTGAGCCCGAGCGTCGCGGCGTGGATGCAATAGCCCAGGGTCGCCACCCCGATGATGGTGGCGCCCGAGGTCAGGTCAAAGGTGTAGGAAAGGTACAGGCCGGCCAGGCAAAACAGGACGCTCCAGCCGGCTGCCTGGAGCATCATGCCGGCCAGGGTCCTGCTTGTGCGACCGGCCATGCTCGGAGGGATTGTCAGCAGGGCGATGACCAGGATCAGCCCCACCACCTGGATGATCAGGACCACCGATACCGCCGTGAGTCCCAGGAGCAGAAAATGCAGCCCACGCACCGGCACGCCACAGGTGCGGGCGAACTCCGGGTCAAAGGACATGGCCACCAGATCCTTGTACCAGATGAAGACCGCGCTCAGGATCAGGCAATCCAGCCCGAGCATGATCAGGATATCCGAGCAGGGCGCCGTGAGGATGGAGCCGAAGAGGTAGCTCATGAGGTCCACGTTGTACCCCGGTGCCAAGTCGACGAGGATGATGCCGCAGGCCATGCCCGCGGCCCAGAGCACGCCCACCAGCGTGTCGGAGCGGTTCTTGTGCTTGAGGGTGGCCCAGCCCATGATGCCCGACGCGGCCAAGGTGAAGCCGATGGTGCTGGGCAGCACGGGCCAGGCAAAGTAGAAGGCCACGCCCACTCCGCCGTAGGCGGTGTGGGCCACGCCGCCTGCCAAGAACACCAAACGGTTCACCACCACCAGGGAACCGATGACGCCGCAGGCCAGGCTGGCCAGGATTCCGGCCGCCAGGGCGTTCTGCATGAAACCGTAGTGCAGGGCCTCGATCATGGTTCCGCCTTGCCGTGGGTGTGGGGGGCGCGTTCGAGCACGGCATGGCGCCACATGTCCGGGGCGTCCTGCAAGGCGCCGTCCATGGGGCAGGAGTGGCGGTGCGCGCCGTAGATCAGGGCCAGCATCTCGGGTGTGAGCCGGTTGTCGTGCCCCACCAGCAACTGGCGGTTCACAGCGGCCACGGCCGTGACCTGCACCGAGGCCACGATGAGGTCGTGGCTGACCAGGATGATGGTGATGTCCTTGCGCAGGGAGTCCAACAGCTCGTAGAGGCAGAGCTTGCCCTGGGGGTCGATGTTGGCGGTTGGCTCGTCAAAGACCAGCAGCTCTGGTTCCCCTGCCAGGGCACGGGCCACAAGAGCGCGTTGGCGCTGCCCCCCGGAGAGCTGATCCATGCGGCGGTCGGCCAAGTGCAGCATGTCCACGCGCTCCAGGGCCTTGTTCGCCAGGCAGCGGGCCTTGCCACCGTAAAAAAAGCCGGGGTGCAGGCCGTTACGACGCCCCAGTAGCACCACCTCGCGCACCGTGATGGGGAAGTCGGGTTGGATCACGGCGTGCTGGGGCACGTAGCCCATGCGCCCGCGCGCCTGTGCGGGCTCCTGGCCAAAGACGCGCACCACGCCTTTGTCCGGCACGAGCAGGCCGAGGATCAGCTTGAGCAGGGTGGTCTTGCCCCCGCCGTTGGGTCCGAGCACGGCCATGAATTCGCCGGCTCGGACCTCCAGGTTGACGTCCTGAAGCACGGGTTGGACGTCATAGGCAAAACTCACGTCATGCAGGGATACGATCGTTTGTGTCTCCATGCATGGCCTTGTACCGCGCCCGGCCTTTCAGCGCAACGCGTCGCGGATGGCTTCGGCGGCGTGCAGAAGGTTGTCGCCCCAGTCCTGGGCCAGAGGGTCCAGCCGTGCCACCCGCCCTCCGATGGCCTTGGCGATGGTGGCGGCGCTCTTTTCCGAGAACTGTGGCTGCACGAAGACCACTTTGATGCCTTCGTGGCGTGCGTGTTCCACGAGCTTGTGCAGCGCCGCGGGACTCGGCTCCTTGCCCTCGGCCTCGATGGGAACCTGGACCAGACCGTAGGCCTGGGCGAAATACCCCCAGGCTGGGTGGAAGACCATGAACTGGTTCTTGTCTCCAATGTCGGCGAGGGCTGTCTTGATCTGATTGTCCAGGGCGTCGCACTCCTGGAGAAAGGCCTTGAGGTTGGCCTCGAAGGCCTCCCTGTGCCGCGGCGCGGCTTCGGCCAGGGCCACGGCCATGTTCTGGGCCTGGATCTTGACCAGGGCGGGGGCGAGCCAGACGTGGGGGTCGAGGATGCCGTGGTCGTGATCTCCAGCGGCGTCGTGACCGTGGCCGTGATCTTGCCCCTCGCTGTGTCCGTGACCTTCCTCCTTGTCTTCCGCGTCGTGGTGATGGTGCGCGGCCATGGGAATCTTCTCGATGCCGGCCTCGGTGTGCACGATGCGCATGGCGGTATTGGCCGTCGCGAAGCGGTCCAGCCACTTGGTCTCGAAGGGCACGCCAATGGTGAAGTAGATGTCCGCGCCTGTCAATCCGGCCATCTGCCTGGGCTTGGGTTCATAGGTCTCGGGGCTGGCGCCGGGCTGGACCATGACCTCGACATCCACCAGGTCCTTGCCGATCTTCTGCACAAAGGTGGCTTGGGGCAGGATGCTGACGACGACACGCAGGGGTTCGGTCCGGCCGATCCCCGGCAGGATGAGCAGGGCCGTCACGAACAGCAGGGCGAGCGGGGTGCGCATGGGTAAACTCCTGGGTTATGGTGCTGGGTCTCATGCAACTTTGTTGCATGCACTGCGTATGCAACAAAGTTGCATGAAGGTCAAGAACCCCAAAATTGCCTTCGAGCTTGCAACAACCATAAAAGTATGCTTTTTTGCCTGTAGGGTGATAACTGTCATAAGCTGTCAGGGAGGGGGTATGGCCAGCATGAGCAATGTGCGGATGAAGCCGAAGTTGATGACGTTGTTGCTTCTGGCTGGGCTCGTGCCGTTGGTTCTCGTGGGCTGGTGGTCCAGTCGTGAGGCCGGTGACGCGCTCATGCTCGCCGCCTATAACCAGCTCGTCTCCATGCGTGAGGTGAAAAAATCCCAGTTGGAGCGCTATTTTTCAGAGCGCAAAGGCGACATGTCCGTGCTCCTGGAGATGGTGGAAACCGTGAAGACGGCTGCCTTCACCAAGCTGAACAGCGTCCAGGAACTCAAGAAGACCGCGTTGGAAGAGTATCTCAAGCGCGTGGAGAACGACGTCAAGCTCCTTGCCCAGACCCAGGACGTGAAATTGGCATTCGAGGCCCTGCGGCAGTTCCACGTCGACAAGGATGTAGGCGCGGACGAACCCTTTCCGGTGGATGATCCGGAATATACCGAATTGTGGGAGCACTTCGTCCCCACCCTGGAGCACTATGTCAAGGTTCTGGGCTACCACGACGTGTTCATCATCTGCAAACCCCACGGCCACGTGATGTTCACCCATGCCCGGAAGTCGGACCTGGGGAGTAATCTTGCGGCCGGCCCCCTGAAAGACTCCGGCTTGGCCAGACTCTGGAAAAAGGTGGTGGAGACCGAAGAATGGGCCGTGGAGGATTTTTCAGCCTACGCGCCGAACAACGGAGACCCCACGGCCTTCCTGGGGGCTCCGGTGCGTGACGAAAACGGGAAGGTCATTGCCGTAGCTGCGGTGCAATTGCCTAAGGAGCGCATCAACACCATCGTGCAGCAGCGCCAAGGCTTGGGCAGAAGCGGAGAAACCTACCTGGCGGCCCAGGTCAACGGCCGTATCGAGTTCCGCAGCGACATGCTCACCATGGGGCAAGGCGATTACGTCATCGGCCACGACTTCACCACCCAGGCCCCGGAGTATCTCAAGCATGCGCTTGCCGAAAAAGTGGTCGAGGAGGTCTTCACCGATATAAATGGCAACCTCGTGGTGGTCGCTGGTGCCGCACTTGACCTGCCTGGCCTGGATTGGGTCATGCTCTCCAAGATCGACTTGGAGGAGGCCCTCACCGAAAAGGCCGAGGACGAAACAGAAGACTTCTTCACCAGATACATCGAACGCTACGGGTATTACGACCTGTTCCTCATCCACCCCGACGGCAAGGTCTTCTACACGGTCGCCAGGGAGGCCGACTTCGGCACCAACATGCGGGACGGCCTCTATGCCGAGTCCAACCTGGGGAAGTTGTTCCGCAGGGTCAAGGAGACCCGGCAGTATGGTTTTGCGGACTTCGCGCCCTACGCTCCCAGCGGCGGCGAACCCGCGGCCTTCATCGCCGAACCGCTCGTGCATCTGGGCGACGTTGAACTGGTGGTGGCTTTGCAGCTTCCCATCGCTCCCATCAATGCCCTGATGCAGGAGCGCAGCGGCATGGGCGAGAGCGGCGAGACCTATCTGGTGGGGCAGGACCTCAGGATGCGCTCGGACTCCTTTTTGGACCAGAAAGGACGGTCGGTGCGGGCCTCCTTTGCGGGGAGCGTACGCGAGAACGGCGTGGACACCGAGGCATCGCGCAGGGCCTTGGCCGGCGAGACAGGCTCCGAGCCGACCCTGGATTACAACGGCAATCCCGTGCTCTCGGCCTACACTCCCTTGCGACTGGGTGACGTGACCTGGGCGTTGATCGCGGAGATGAACGAGGCCGAGGTACGCAGCCCCATCCGGGAGTTGCAACGTGCCACCGTCGTCGTGGGCATGGGCATGGCGGTGCTGCTCCTGCTCATGGCTGTGGCCGTGGCCGCGGGCATCTCCAGGCCCATTCTCAAGGGTGTGGCCTTTGCCGAGCGCATGGCCGGCGGCGATCTGACGACCAGGTTGGACATCGAACAGAAGGACGAAATCGGCGTCCTCGCCCGCGCCTTGAACTCCATGCGGGAGCGGCTCGCGGAAGTGGTGGTGGAGGTGCAGGGCACGGCGGAGAGCGTCACGACCGGAGCAGAAGAACTCTCGTCCACGGCCCAGGGCATGTCCCAGGGCGCCACGGAGCAGGCCGCCAACGTGGAGGAGATTTCCTCCTCCATGGAGCAGATGACTTCCAATATCGGGCAGAATGCGGAAAACGTGGAAAAGACCAGGACGATAGCGCTCAAGGTGGCGGAGGATGCCCAGGAAAGCGGGAAAGCCGTGGCGCAGGCCGTGGCCGCCATGCGCGAGATCGCCGAGAAGATCGGCATCATCGAAGATATCGCCCGGCAGACCAACCTCCTTGCCCTGAACGCGGCCATCGAGGCTGCACGGGCCGGCGAGCATGGCAAGGGATTCGCCGTGGTGGCAGCCGAGGTACGTAAGCTCGCGGAGCGCAGCGGCACCGCAGCCGGCGAGATCGGCGAACTCTCCGGCAGCAGTGTGAAGGTCGCCGAACACGCCGGGCTATTGCTCGACAACCTGGTGCCGGAAATCCAGAAAAACGCCGATCTGGTGCAGGAGATCGCTGCTGCCGGCATCGAGCAAAACCAGGGTGCCATTCAGGTGAACAAGGCCATCCAGCAGCTCGACCAGGTGGTGCAGCAGAATGCCTCGGCCTCGGAGCAACTTGCCTCCACCGCCGAGGAACTGACCAGTCAGGCCGAACATCTGCAAAGCAGCATGGGCTTTTTCCACGTCAAAGCAAGTGGGATGACTGGTAAAGCCGGTCGTTCAGGGCGTCCCGTGGCTGCCCTGCCCGAGGGGCGTGCATCGAGGACCCTTTCCCCACAAAGGCAGGCTGTGCGTTGGGAACACGAAGATGAAAGCGATTTCGAGCGATTATGAAGGAGGTGGGGCTGCCGAGATGCGAAAAAACGTTGCCAAGTTTCGTTTTTCGCGGCACATCGTGCCTGCGAGACGCGGATGTCATGGAAAAGGAAACAAGCAGACATGAAACCGGGAATCCTCGTTGCCGCCTTCGGCTCCAGCAACCCCATGGCCCAGCGGACCCTGAGCGGCTTCGAGGCCAGGGTCAGGGGGGCATTTCCCGGCATCCCGGTACGCTGGGCCTTCACCTCGGGCGTCATCCGGCGCCGACTGGCCGACGAGGGCAAGAAGACAGACTCCGTGCTCAAGGCCCTGCAGAAGATGCGCTTCGAGCGTTTCACCCGCGTGGCGGTGCAGTCCCTGCACATCATACCGGGCAGCGAGTATCACGACCTCCTGGAGCAGACCCGTGCACCGGAATTGGGGGCAAGCGGCGCGGCGTCTTCAGGCCCGGCTGTTCCGGGATTGGATAAACTCACGGTCGGCGCGCCCCTGCTGGCAGATGCCGAAGATGTTGAACGGGCCGCAGCGGCGGTGCTCAGACATCTGCCCAAGGGACGCGTGGCAGCCGAGGCCGTGATCCTGATGGGGCACGGCACCTGGCATGACGGCGACGCCATGTACCAGAAGCTTTCCGACGCCTTGGCTCTACGGGACACGAACATCCACGTGGCTACCATGGAGGGCGTTGTCGGCATCGAGGAGTTGCTGGCGAATCTTCATGCCAGGCAAGTGTCCAGGGTATGGCTCATACCGCTCCTGGCAGTGGTGGGCGCCCACGCCACCAGGGACATGGCTGGCGACGCGCCGACCTCCTGGAAATCACTGATTCAGGCCAGGGGGCTGAGCTGCTCCCCGGTTTTGCAGAGCACCGCCGAGTATCCTGGCTTTGCCGACATCTGGATCGACCACTTGCGCATGGCCATGACCAGGCTTATGGCCTGAGGTGCTGCGTGAAGCCGGAAAAAGGTGAGAGCCGCCACCCCGAAGCATGAAGTTCGAGTGATCCCGCACATGTCTGCCATTAATGAAACCTCTCCACATCCCGGAGGCATGCATGTTGTCCGCTGAACAGCTTGCGCGGATCAGACGCATCCACGTCAGCACAGGCAGGGTTGTGGACGCCATGATGGTGGGGCAGTACCGCTCAATCTTCCGGGGCGCGGGCATCGAATTCGAGGAGGTGCGCGAGTACACCCCCGGCGACGAGGTCAAGAGCATCGACTGGCAGGTCACGGCGCGCATGGGCAGGCCCTTTGTCAAGCGTTACCGCGAGGAGCGTGAGCTGGTGCTCATGCTCCTGGTGGACATGAGCGCCTCCGGCATGTTCGGCACCTCCGGCACCCTGCTGCGCGAAACCATGGCCGAGGCAGCCTCCATCATGGCCTTCAACGCCATTCGCAACAACGACAAGGTGGGGCTGGTGCTGTTCACCGACACCGTGGAGACCTATATTCCCCCGAAAAAGGGTACTGCCCATGTTTGGCGCGTGATCAAGGAGATCCTGGACTTCACCCCCCAACAAAGGGGCACGAACATCGGCGAGGCCGCGCGCTTCCTAGCCAGGGTCATGCGCAAGCGTTGCGTGGCCTTTTTCATCTCCGATTTTCTGGACACTGGTTATCGGGAACCGCTCAAGCGGGCCAGGAAACGCCACGACTGCATCGCCGCCGTGGTCCGGGACACGGGAGTGACAACGCTCCCCGAAGCCGGGCTGCTGGAGACCGTGGACCTGGAGACCGGCGAGCGCCTGCTGCTGGACTGCGGCCACCATGCCACCCGGCGGAACTGGGCGACCTTCCTGGAACGCAGAACGCAGGAGACCCTGGCCGGACTGGCAAGTGCCGGCATCGACGCCGTGTCCCTGAGCGCGGGGCAGCCGCCGGCCGACGCCCTGCACCGTTTTTTCAAGGCGCGGGAGCGCCGCATGCGCGCCTGAGGTATTGTACCGTGGAACAGCCCACACCTGAAACCATGCAGGACATCCTGGACATCAAGGGACCCCTGGCCCTGTCGCCGCTGTGGTGGCCGTGGCTTCTGGCCGCGCTGCTGCTTCTGCTCGCGGGTCTCCTGGCCTGGTGGCTGTGGCGACGCCGTCGCCCCAGGCCCCTGCCCGCACCTCCTTCCCCCCACGAGCTTGCCCTGTGCAGTCTGGAGGCCCTGGACCGGGAATCCGGCTTGGCTGACCGGGAATTCTACTATCGGCTCTCGGCTCTGCTTCGCGGATACCTCGAGGCACGCTTCCGACTCCCGGCCTTGGAGATGACCACAGAGGAACTCGTTCCCAGGCTGGAAGCCCTGGCCATCCCTCTCGGGGCGCGGCAGGAAACGGCCAAGCTGCTGCGCCGGGCCGACCCGGTAAAGTATGCTGGCCGCGCGGCCTCGGCCGCCATGCGCGGTCAGGACCTGGAGACCGCGCGCGCCCTGGTGCTGGCCACTCAACCGCAGCTGGAGCAGGAGAAAGCGGGCGATGTTTGACTTTTCGCACCCTTGGTTCCTGTTGCTCCTGGTGCTGCTGCCCCTGGCGCGGCTGCTGCGGTTGCGTTCTCCGGGCCCGGCCCTGCGCATACCCGATCTGCGCGGCGTCCGTGATGTCCTGGGGCCCTCCCCCTGGCTGGAGGTCCACCGACTGGCGCGCTCCCTGCGCTGGTTGGCCCTGGTCCTGTTCTGCATCGCTCTGGCCGGCCCCCGACTCACCCTGCGCGAGGTGGAGCGTTTCACCGAGGGGATCAACATCGTTCTGGCCGTGGATCTCTCCGAGAGCATGGCCGCCTTGGACATGGCCGGCGCCATGGACCTGGGCCGCGCCGTGAACCGGCTGGAGGCAGTGAAGAAGGTGGCCATGGAGTTCATCGGCAAGCGCTACGGCGACCGCATCGGGTTGGTGGTCTTCGGCTCCGAGGCCTACACCCAGATGCCCCTGACCAGGGACTACGATACCCTGCTCGAGACCCTGGAGCGTCTGGAGATCGGCGCGGCCGGTCCGAACACGGCCATCGGCGACGCCCTGGGCATCTCGGTCAAGCGCCTGGCCGATGTGCCCAGCCCATCGAACGTCGTGATCCTGCTCACCGACGGCCGCAGCAACGCCGGAGAACTCCCGCCCATGGCCGCTGCCGAGATTGCGGCCCGCAAGGAGGTGAAGGTTCATACCATCGGCGTGGGGGGGCGCGGTCCGGCGCCCTTCGCCATCAACGATCCGCTCTTCGGTCGCCGTGTGGTGTATCAGAACGTGGACATGGACGAAGAGACCCTGGAGCGGATCGCCCACACCACCGGGGGGCGCTTCTACCTCGCGGAAAAGCCCGAACAGCTGGCCGAAATCTACGCCGACATCGACCGCCTGGAGACCAGCCCGGCAAAGGTCATCAGCCATGCCGAGCACGAACTTCTCTATCCCTGGTTCCTGGGGTCGGCCTTCCTGCTCCTGGCTTTGTGGATCGTGCTTTCCAACACCCGTTTCCTGAGGCTGCCATGACTGACGGCATCCATTTTGCCCGCCCCCTGATGCTTTACCTGCTCTGGAGCCTGCCCGTGCTGGCCGTCATCTTTCTGCTGGGTGCCCGACGTCGGCGAAGGTTGTTGGAAGAGTTTGCCGCGCGCCCCACTCTGGAGCGCATCGCACCGGACGCTTCTCCGGCCCGGCGTCTGCTCAAGGCTTGCCTGTCGCTCCTGGCTCTGACAGCCTTGATCGTGGCCCTGGCCGGGCCGCGTTGGGGCTACTCCTGGCTGACCCCGCAGCGCTCCACCGCCAGCCTGGTGGTGGCCCTGGACTGCTCCCGCAGCATGCTGGCCCAGGACGTATCCCCGGACCGCATGCAGCGGGGCAAGCGCGAGGTGCTGGACCTCCTGGATCTGCTCCAGGGGGAGCGGGTGGGCCTGGTGGCCTTTGCCGGTACCGCCTTCCTGCAATGCCCCCTGACCCTGGACCACGGAGCCCTGCGGCTCTTCCTCTCGGTGCTCGGCCCCGACTATCTGCCCGTTGGGGGCACTGACCTGACCTTGGCCCTGGAGACCGCCATGGCCGCCTTTGACCACAAGGACCCGGGCGACAAGTTCATCCTGCTGCTCACCGATGGCGAGGCCACCACACCAGAGGCACGTGACAAGGTGCTCCAGGCAGCCAAGGATGCCGCGGCCAAGGGCGTGCGCATCTTCACCATCGGCGTGGGCAGCGAGCAGGGTGCGCCCGTCCCTGCCAAGGAAGGGGGCGGTTTCACCAGGGACCAGAACGGCGCCATCGTGCACTCCCGCCTGGATGAGAGCGTGCTGCGGCGGATCGCCGATATCGCCGGCGGGGAGTACCTGCGCTCGGTGAGCGGCGACACGGGCCTGGCCCGCGTCTACAGCCAGCACATCTCCGGCGGTGAAACCCAGGAGACCGAGGAGCGCGTCCAACGTTTCACGGACCGCTCCCAATGGTTTGTCGGCCTGGCTTTTTTCCTGCTCCTGGCCGAAGTGCTGCTCTCGGCGCGCAAGGGCGGCAGATTCGCTCACCTGCTGGGATGTTTGCTACTGCTCTCCCTGCTCGCGCCTCAGGCTGCCCAGGCCGGTGCGCGTGACCTCGCCAGGCAGGGCCTGGAAGTTTACGAGAGAGGCGATTTCGCCACGGCCCTGGAGCGTTTTCTGGCTGCCCAGGCCGAGGACCCGGATTCCCCGGCAATGGCCTACAACGCCGGCACGGCTGCGTACAAGAACCAGGATTTTGCCCAGGCCCTGGGGCAGTTCCAGCGCGCGGCCCAAAGCCTGGCCCAGAGCTTTGATCAAAAGCCGGACCAAGCCGAACTCCTGGCGAAAGCCCTGTACAACCAGGGCAACGCCGCCTATCGTCTGGGGCGCCTGCCCGAGGCCGCGTCCCTCTATGAACAGGCCCTGGAACTTGCTCCCGACGACCAGGACACCCAGTTGAATCTCGACTTCGTGCGCCGGCAGATGGAGCGGCAGCCCCAGAGTCCGGACACCCCGGATACACCAGAGAGTCCTGACAGCGAAAAGCAGCAGGAGCAGGATCATAAGAAACAGGAAAACAACCAAAGCGGGGAGGGGAAAGACCCGAGCCAAGGGACGGAACGCAACCAGGGCGAACAGGAGAGTCCTGAACAGCAGCGCTCTCCCAATGAAGAGGAGCAGGGACAAGAGCAGGACGCGGGCCAATCCAAGGATCAGGGCGCGGACCAGCCGGAATATGATTCTTCCCTTGACCGACAGGAATTGCCGGAGCAACCACAAGGAACGGAGTCCCAGACCCCTGCCGGTGAACAGGAACAGCCTACGCCCTCCAACGTGGAGCAGCCCCAAGCAGAGCTTTCGGAAGATGAGCGACTCCCTTCCCCGCCGACCATGGACGACGCCATGCTCAACAGACTTCAGGACAGACCCGGCCGGGCACTGATGCCACGCTACGACAAGCGCCGGGTGGAGAGGGACTGGTGATGGCCCGGTTCGTTTTCGGAAGCGTGCTCGCCGCCCTGCTCCTGATCATGCTCGTACCAGCCGCGGCTGGCGCCAAGACGCCGCACCTGGCCGCCACGGTGGACCGCGACGCCCTGGCCCTGGGCGGCTTTTTCAATCTGCACATCACCATGCGCGACGTGGACGGCGACCTGGATCTCGCCCCCCTGGAAAAGAGCGAGGACTTCGCCATACTGGCCCGCAACCGCGGCACCAGCATCAGCATCGTGAACTTCGAGAAACACGTGGAGCAGACCCTGCTGCTGCAACTGGCGCCGCAACGAGCCGGCCGCCTGGAGATCCCGGCCCTGGGCCTGGACAGCGGCGCCAAGGAGCCGCGCACCGCCCCTATCTTCATCACGGTCAGCGAGGTCGCTTCCAGGGATGTCCCCAAAACACGGCTCGCGCCCGGCGAGGACGTGTTTCTCGAGGCCTCGGTCTCCAATACCGCCCCTTACGTGGGGCAGCCCATCCTGTACACCCTCGGGATTCACCTCGGGGGGCAGATCAACAATCCCCGACTCGCCCAGCCGGACATCGAGGGCTTCCTGGCCACCGAACTGGAGGAACAGCCCCGTTACGAGCGCGATATCGACGGCCGGCGCTTCGTGGTGGTGGAGGTCCGCCGACTGCTGACGCCCATGGCGCCTGGCAAGCAAGTCATCGGTCCGGCCACCTTGCAGTGCGAGATTCTGCGCCGGGGGAACTCCTTCTTCCCGGAAATGTACCCCCAGACCGCCCAGAGCCCGGCCGTAGAGGTGGAGGTACGCGCCCTGCCCGAATACCGCCCCGGCCCTGGCGATCCGCCCTTTTTCGGGCTCATCGGCGAATTCGAGATCGAAGCCGCCCTGGACAAGGACAGCGTCCAGGCCGGGGACTCGGCCACCTTGACCGTGACCCTGCGCGGCGCGGGCAACCTGCCGGATATCGCGGCCCTGGACCTTTCCGCGCCCGAGTCCTTCAAGGTTTACAAGGACACGCCCACGGAGGAGCTGCGGGCCGGCCAGGAGGGATTCGTGGGCGAGAAGCGTTTCAGCTATGCCCTGGTACCGCTCACATCCGGAGAAATCACCCTGCCCCCTGTGCGTTTGACGTATTTCTCCCCCAGGGAAGAGAGATACAAGGTCATCTCCAGCAAGCCTTTGGTGCTGACGGCCACGCCCGGCCCCCAGGAAGTCCCTCCATCCCAGACTCGGGCACCGGAGGACAGCCCCGCGCGGGAGCAGTTGAACGCATCCGCGCCCTTGCAGCGGGAGGTGGAGTTTCTACACGAGGACATTCTGCCCCTGCGGGAGGGGTTGGAGGCCATCGAGGATGCCTCGCCGCTCTCCGCAAGGGCGTTCTGGATTCTACTTCTGGCGCCTGGTCTGGGCTTGGGCCTGACGCTACTCGGGGCGCGGCTGCTGCGCGAGGAAAAGCCCCTGCCCGTGCTTCAGGCCCAGCAGGCCAGGCGGCTTCTCGATGAGGCGCGGCGAGAACAGGAGCCGGCCTCGGCCCTGGGGCTCTGCAGCCGGGCACTGGTCGCTGGAGTGAATGCCCGCTGCGCCAGCAATAGCGCGGCCATGACCTATTCCGAGGTCAGAGATCGTCTGCGGTGCGCCGGCGTGAACCAGGAGATCGCGGCCCAGGCAGCAGGGCTGCTGGAGCGCCTCGACGCCCTGCGCTACGGCGGCAAGGCCGACGCCGGCTCCAGGCTCGCGGTTCTGGAGGAGACCGAGGCCATGCTCGGGAGGTTGCGGCCATGAAGACTATGCTGTTCACACTGCTTGCCTTGCTCGCGCTCCTCACTCCCACGGTTGGAGCGCAGGATAGTGGTCGCGATAAAAGCACCCTGGCCCATGAGTTCCTCGAAGGGGTCAGGACCTACGAGGCCGGGGCCTTCGCGGACGCGGCCCAGGCTTTCGAACGCGTGGCGGACAAGGGTGTGCGCAACCCGGTCCTGTTCTATAACCTGGGCAACGCTTGGTTCAAGGTGCACTCCACGGCGGAGAATCCTCCCGAGGGCAGCCTTGGGCGGGCAATCCTCTGGTACGAGCGTGCCAGGCGTCTGGCGCCCCACGACCCGGACTTGCTCTTCAACCTGGAGCGCGCCCTGGAGCAACGCAAGGACGCCATCACCATGGAGCGCTCCCCCCTGCTGCGGGTGCTATTGTTCCCCGGCGCCCTGCTTGGGGCGCGCAGCCTGCAATGGTGGACTCTGGGCGCGGGGCTGGTCTTCTGGCTCGGCCTGGGGCTGTGGCGCTTCGGCAGGTGCCCTGGCCAGCGCAGGTGCGGTCGGTATGCGATACTGCTCGGCGCTTTGTTGCTGCTTCTTCTGCTGCCTGCCACGTTGCACGGCCTGCACCGCACGGGGCAACGGGAAGCCGTGGTCCTGGCGCCGCAATTGCCCGTGCGTTCGGCCAGGGGCGAGGACGCCCCGGTGCTCTTCGCCCTGCACGAAGGCGCCTTGGTCACGGTGGAAGAGGTCCGGGAGGAGCACGTCAAGTTGCGGCTGGACAGGAACAAGGTAGGCTGGGCGCCGGCAGGGGGCGTGGCCGAACTCTGAGGTTCGGGTACCCGTCCAGAGGGGATTGCATTTTTTCCGTGAAGGCGCTAACAGGCGAATCAGGTATGGACACCGATTCCGTGCACCCTCCGCCCCAAACGAGCCAGACACCGCTGCGGCGCGCATCATGTTCCAGCTGATCGTCGCCGCCGGATTGGCCATTGGCATATCCGCGCTCTGCTCCATCACCGAGGCCGCGCTGTACGCGCTACCCTGGAGTTTCATCGAACAACTGCGCCACGAGGGCAGGCGCTCGGGGCATCTGCTGTTCAAGCTGCGTACGCAGATCGAGCGCCCCATCTCCGCCGTGCTGACCTTGAACACCATTGCCAACACGGCCGGGGCCTCGGTGGCCGGCGCGGCAGCCATCCGCGTCTTCGGCTCGGAGAGCATGGGCCTGTTCGTGGCTGTTTTCACGGCCACGATCCTGGTCTTTTCCGAGATCGTGCCCAAGACCATCGGCGTGGCCTATTCCAGGCAGATCATGCCACTGCTGGCACGCCCCCTGGAATGGCTGGTGCTGGCGCTCTCCCCGGTGATCTGGGTCACGGGCTACCTGGGCAGAAAGGTGCGGCCGGCCGGCGGCCCCGAGACCACGGAGGACGACATCACGGCCATCGTCAGTCTCACGCGCAAGAGCGGGGTGATCCAGCCCTACGAGGAACTGGCCATCCGTAACATCCTCAGCCTGGACACCAAGACGGTCTCGGACATCATGACCCCGCGCACGGTGGTCTTTTCCCTGCCGGCGCAGATGAGCGTGTCCGACGCGCGCGGCACCAAGAATTTCTGGCACTACTCGCGCATCCCGGTCTACGACAACGACGACCCTGAAGACGTGGTGGGGCTGGTACTCAGACGCGCGGTGTTGGAGACCTTGGCCGACGACCACTATGACGCGCGCATCAACGAGCTGATGGAGCCCGTGCGTTTCGTGGTGGAGACCCTGAGCCTGGATCGACTGCTGGTCAAGTTCCTGGAGTCGCGCACGCATCTCTTCGTGGTGCTGGACGAATACGGCGGCGTTGCCGGGGTGGTGACCCTGGAAGACGTGCTGGAGGAAATCCTGGGCAAGGAGATCGTGGATGAGACCGATCAGGTGACGGACATGCGTGCCCTGGCCCGCCGGCAACGGCAGAAGTTGACAAAGTTGAAATAGTGGTTAAAATAAGAAAAATTCTTATTACGCCACTTGGAGCCCTTATGATAAAGAAATCGAACAAGAACGTCTACATAGCGGCGTTCGTCCTGCTTGCCGGTGCCCTGGGCTTTCTGCTCTTTTCAGGTCTGTCCCAGAACAGCGTTTATTTCCTCGAGGTCTCCGAGGCGCTGGCCATGGAGCCCGACTCCCTGGGCGCGGCGCGGCTCTTCGGCACCGTGGACGGCGAGGGGATCGACCGTCAGCCGGAGCGCATTGGCGTCACCTTCCGCCTCCTGGACAGCAAGGACACCAACAAGGGTATGTGGGTGGCTTACAAGGGAGCGGTGCCGGACACCTTCAAGCCCGGTGTGGAGGTGATCGTGGAGGGCGTGTTGCCCAAGGGCTCCCGGACCTTCGAGGCCAGCGTGTTGATGACCAAGTGCCCCTCGAAGTACGAAAAGCAGAACCGCGAAGGCTGAGACACGGTTCACGGTAAAGAAAACGGCCGCGCCGGGGAGAACACCCCGTGCGCGGCCGTTTGTTTCAGCGGGAGGGTGAGTCTAGCGCCGTTTGTCCACGGGGCCGGGCACCGGCCAAGTCTTGGCCTCGGTCTTCTCGGGGTTCTTGTCCAATCGTCGCATCCTGTTGATGCAGGTCTCCGCGAAGTCGCGCAGGATCCGCTCCAGGTCCGAGTCGGTCATCAGGGCTTGCAGGCGCTCGAAGCCACCCTCGCCGAGCAGTTCTGGTTTGAAGGCAAAGCCCGGCGCTTCGTCCGGGGTCAGTTTCACGGCCTCGTAGACCAGATCTACCTCGCAATCTGGAATTTCCCGCAGCATGTCACGCAGGAGCTGGAAAAAAAACTTGCGTACGTCCTGGGTGGATTCGGCCTGATCCATCTGCTCCCTGAGCTTGGTTCGGTACTTTTTCTCGAATTTCGTAAAGGATAGCTGCGTCGTCATCTCTGACCTCCTTTTTTCCTGCCTACGAACATAGCACAGTGGAGGCGTGGTGTCGAACGCGTGATGGAAATAATACTCCGTGCCGCTTTTCGAACCAAGAGCGCGATGCGACTCCGCACGGTCCTGGGCGGCAGAGTAGGGCGGCGTGGGAGCCGCGGGGCTCAGGGAACCGCAACGACGTCGAAGATGCGGGCGATGATCCGCTCCGTGTCCACCTCTTCGGCCTCCGCCTCGTAGCTGCGGATGATGCGGTGGCGCAGGACGTCGGGTGCCACCTGCTTGATGTCCTGCGGGGTGACGTAGGCGCGCCCCTGCAACAAGGCAAAGGCTCGAGATGCTTGGCACAGGGCGATGCTGGCGCGGGGGGAGGCGCCGAAGTCGATGAACCGGGCCAGATCCTCGAGGCCGTGGGTCTCGGGCGTGCGGGTGGCGAAGACCAGCTCCAGGATGTAGTCGAGCAGCTTGGGGTCCAGGAAAATCCGGGTGTGCAGTTCGTGCAGTTCCTGGAGGTCAGCCGAAGCGAGCAGGGGCGCGGGCATTGCTGGCTCGCCAGCGCCGAAGCGCAGGGCGATTTCGCGCTCCTCGTCCTTGCTCGGATAATCGAGTCTGAGTTTGAGCATGAAGCGGTCCACCTGGGCCTCGGGCAGGGGGTATGTGCCTTCTTGCTCGATGGGATTCTGAGTGGCCAGGACCAGGAAGGGGTCGGGCAAGGCGAATGTTTGGCCGCTGATGGTGACCTGACGTTCCTGCATGGCCTCGAGCAGGGCGCTCTGGACCTTGGACGGCGCGCGGTTGATCTCGTCGGCCAGGATGATGTTGTGGAACAACGGGCCCTTCTTGATACTGAATTCCCCGGTCTTGGGCTGGAAGACTTCCGTGCCCAGGATGTCCGCGGGCAGTAGGTCCGGGGTGAATTGGATGCGTTTGAAGTCGGCGTGCAGGGCGGCGGCCAGGGTACGCACGGTCATGGTTTTGGCCAGTCCGGGCACGCCCTCGAGCAGCACGTGTCCCTTGCAGATCAGGCCGATGAGCAGGCGCTCCACGAGCATGCGCTGCCCCACGATGACTTGGCCTATGGCCCGGCGCAGGACCTCGATGCGTTGCCCTTGCTGTTCCACTGTTCTGGTTACATCCTCGAGCATGTCTGTCTCCCGAATATTTATGGACTACGTCGGCTGAAAATAACAGCGAGGTATGGGTCCCTGTCAACAGCGTGTCGTGAACGGTCGCAATGGATAGGCAGTGAACCAAGAAGATTGTCCCCTGGATCAGGGCCTGTTATGTTGCTCGCACCACTTGTACACAACACAGCAGACACAAAGGAGAGGGCATGCGGTACGGAGTTCCTGTCGGAGTGGCGATCGTGATTGTCGCCGTGATCATGACCCTGGGAATGGCCCAGGCCCAGGAGGCAACGAGGGACAAGGAGGTCCGGGCCGGTGAAAAAGCCGTGCCCATGCCCCCGGAGCCTCCCCTTGCCGAGCCCGAGATCGTGAGCAGCGAGCACGTTCTGCAGAGCGTGGACGGTCCACTGGCCTATACGGCCCGGGCAGGAGAACTGCTGGTGCCCCTGGAAGGGGACGAGCCCAAGGCCAGGTTCTTCTTCGTGGCCTACGAAAAAAAGGATGCCGCGCCCGGCGGCCGTCCCGTGACCTTTGCCTTCAACGGCGGTCCGGGCGCCTCGTCGGTGTGGCTGCACATGGGCGCCCTGGGTCCCACCAGGGTGGTCTTGAATCCCGACGGTACACCTCCTCCACCTCCCGCGGACTTTGAAGACAACCCCTTGTCCTGGCTGGCGTTCACGGACTTGGTGTTCATCGACCCGGTTGGCACCGGGTTCAGCCGGACGTTGAAAAAACAAAAGGAGCAAGGGCCCGAGGAGCCGGCTCCCAAGGAGGAGGGAAAGGCCTTCTGGGGTGTGCGTCAGGATGTGGCTTCGGTGGCCTCGTTCATCAGGCTCTACCTCACGCGCAACGACCGCTGGCTGTCCCCTGTATTCCTGGTGGGCGAGAGCTACGGCGGCATCCGCGCCGCGGAACTGACCACCGCCCTGGTGGATGACTACGGCATCGCGGCCAGAGGGGTCGTGTACATCTCGCCGGTGCTGGACTTCACCACCTTGGACGCCTCGGCCAGCAACCTGCCGTATTCCTTGTTTCTCCCCTCCTATGCGGCCACGGCTGTGTATCAGGGCAAGGCCAAACTGGAAAAGGGCGAGGACCTTGCCTCCCGACTCCAAAAGGTGGAGCGGTTCGCTTTGGAGCGCTACCTCCCAGCCCTGACCCTGGGGCATGCCCTGGACGACGTGGAGAAGGACGGCCGTGCCAAGCTCAGGAAGGAACTGGCGCAGTTCACCGGCCTGCCCGAACGGGTGGTGATCCAGGAGCGCGAGCGTATCAGGCCGGGGGTGTTTTTCAAGGAGCTGCTGCGGGAAGAGGGATTGCTCGTGGGGCGCATGGACGGCAGCATGACCTGTGTGGACCCGGAGCCCCCGAATCCCTTTCCGGAACTGGATCCCTCCCTGGACAGGCTCACGGCGCCATTTACCAGCGCATTCAACGCCTACGTCCGGCAACGGTTGGGCTACAGGATAGATATCCCCTACGAGGTGCTCAGTTCCGAAGTGCTCGACAACTGGGACTGGAGCAGTGGTATCAAGGGGAAGCAGGGTTATGTGAACACTGGAGGCGAAGTGCGTTTCGCCATGAGCGTCATCCCGGACTTGCGTGTCTTTTTCGTTTGTGGGTATTACGATATGGCCACGCCGTATTTCGCCACGGTCTGGTCGGTGCGGCAGATGTTGCTGACGCCCGAGCAACGGCGGAACGTCTTGCTGCGGTTCTATGAAGGCGGGCACATGCTCTACAACCATGCGGCGGCCAGGGAGCGGCTGTATCACGATGCCGCCGCTTTTTACAAGGAATCGTTGCCATGAGCGAGGATCAGGCCTCCCCTTGTGGGGAGGAGCATGAGCGTCTCGATCTCTGCAGGGACATTTGCTCGGAGCGACGGGGTGTACCGCCCGAGATCCTGAAAGAGGTCATCTTTCTGGCCGTGGAGATCGCCCGGGAGGGCCGGGAGGGGCGCAAGATCGGCACCATGTTCACGGTGGGCGACCTGGAGAACGTGCTGGCGCGCTCCAGGTGCCTGATCCTGGACCCATTGCTGGGGCATCCCGCGAATGTCAAACGGATCACGGACCCGGACATGCGGGAGACCATCAAGGAACTGGCCCAACTGGATGGCGCCTTTCTGGTCTGCGAGGATGGCGTGGTGCATTCGGCGGCCAGATACGTCAATGCAGATACCCAAGGCATAGTCCTGCCCCTCGGGCTTGGAAGCCGGCACGTGGCCGCGGCTTCCATCACCAGGAACACGGCGACCGTGGCCGTGGTGGTTTCGGAAAGCTCCATGGTCAGGGTCTTTGACGACGGCGAGATCATCTCCGAGATCATCCCCGAGGTCTGGATGCTCAGCCGCTACAGTCCCCATCTCACGGGGCGGGTGGCCACCAGGCAGGGCGAGAACCTCACCGTGGTCTCCAAGGTGGAGACGTGACGTGGTGGACGGCGGTGATCGTGCCGTAACTCCCCCGCAAACGATGCAAACCGCGTGCGGGAGAGCCGACAAGCGCGCCGGGACAGAACTCCCTAGGGGCGCGGTATGCTGTTGAAGCATTGTGGAGGCTGAAGCATGACGACGAAGAACATGCCCTTGCCGCTCCTGATTCTTCTGTCCGTGGCGATGCTCTGCTCCTGTGCGGGGCGTACCGCCAGCACAGGCACAACGCAAGCCTCCGCGCCGAGTTCCCAGGCGGAACTCTCCCCAGGGGTGCCCATCGCCGCCACCCTGCCGGATATCACCAGGCTGGCCAATCGCGTGGGGCCCGCGGTGGTGAACATCAGCACCGAGCGCACAGTGGGGGGCAAGGGGGGGCTGCGAGACTTCTTCCAGTACCACATGGGACCGGAGTCGCCCTTTCACGATTTCTTCAAGCAGCTCGAACCCTTTTTCCAGCAGGAGCCCGAAAGGAAGCAGCGTTCCCTGGGGTCCGGGTTCATCCTCGACGTCTCGGGCAAGATCCTGACCAACGCCCACGTGATCAAAGCCGCGGAACGCATCGTGGTTACCCTGCAAGGGGGCGCCGAAGAAGAACGCAACTATGAGGCCACGGTCATCGGCTACGACGAGGAGAGCGATATCGCCCTGCTGCGCATCGATGCGGGACGCCGTCTCCCGTTTCTCGAATTAGGCGATTCCGACGCCCTGCAGGTGGGGGAGTGGGTGGTGGCCATCGGCAATCCCTTTGGTCTGGATCACACCGTGACCATGGGCATTGTCAGCGGCAAGGGCCGCAGCATAGGCGCCGGCGGCCCCTACGACAACTACATCCAGACCGACGCCAGCATCAACCCAGGCAACAGCGGCGGTCCGCTGATCAACCTGCGGGGCCAGGTGGTGGGCGTGAACACCGCCATCGTGGCCTCGGGACAAGGCATCGGCTTCGCCATCCCCAGCAACGCTGCCAAGAAGAGCATCGCGGCCATCGAACGCGGCGTGCGGCCCCAGCCCGCGGGAAGCGCGGCCAGCCTCGGCGTCAAGACCCAGGACGTGGACCCGGCCATGGCCAAGGCCCTGGGCCTGACCAGTCCTCAGGGCGTGATCATCACCGAGGTGGTCACGGGGGGTGCTGCCGACAGCGCGGGCCTGAGCCCCGGCGACGTCATCGTGACCTTCAACGGTGTGGTGGTCCAGGACGGCAAAAGCCTACACGACCTGGTGGGTAGGCACAGGGCCGGAGACGTGGTGCACCTCGCCGTGCTGCACCGTGGAAAAGCCTACAAACTGCGGCTCACGCTGGGCAAGGTTTCGTGAAAAGGGGCCACCGCCCAGGATCAGAGCGCTTTCAACAGCCCCGCAAGGCAGAGCAGCACAAAGGCCGCGGCCTCGAGCCAGAAAGACAGGGTGGCGGCGGGCAGGGCGATGAATTCGGGCTTGGCGACAACGCCCACCTGGGGCCAGATCAGGATGCCGAGAACGCCGAGGGCAAGGGCCAGAAGCCAGGTGATGACTTTCGGGGGTTGCAATGGCATTGTTTTCTCCTGTTGTGGATGGAGGTTCCGGGGGCTTGACACGTTGCGTCACACGGGGGGATAGCACGGAGCGACATGATTGTGAACGAGAATGATCTGGACGTCATCATCGAAATCATCGAGCACGTGGCGGAGGGCGACTACGGGGTCGACATCATGGCCTACACCACGGAGGAACACCCCGAGCCGGTGCGCCGCATCGCGGAAGCCATGGGCATGATGCTGGTCAAGGTCGAGGCCAGGGAATACCAGCTCAAGGAGAACGCCTTGCACGCTGTCCAGGCCATGGCCGAAGCCCTGGGCGCCCGCGATCCCTACACCAGGGGGCATGTGCAACGCGTGGCGGGCCTGGCCAGGGAGCTGGCCTTGGCCATGGGCATGAATCCGGAAGATGCCGAGGAGGTCTGGATCGCAGGCATGCTCCACGACATCGGCAAGATCGGCTTCAGCGACGCCATTTTCCTCAACGAGGACACCCACCCCTCTCCGGAAATGATGCACGCCATCAAGCAGCATCCGGTCATCGCTAAAAACATCCTGGAGCGGCTGGATCATCTCGGCGCCGCCCTGGAGTACGTGCTCAAACATCATGAAAAGCTCGACGGCAGCGGCTACCCCGAAGGCCTCACGGCAGCGGATATCCCCTTGGGCGCCAGGATCGTGACCGTGGCGGACATTTACGACGCCGTGACCACGGACCGCCCCTACCATAAGGCCAGCTCTCGCGATGAGGCACTGGCGTTGCTGCGCGGTCTCTGCCACGGCGGCCTGGACCCGGCGGTGGTGGAGGTGTTCTGCTCGCTCTTGGAGTCCCGGCAAGAGCAGGGGAGTGGCGCCCCATGACGCGGCCCCCTGTATCAACCTTTGCGCTTCGTTGCATCAAAGTGTGTCTTTCCTGTGCCGCGGGCGTGGGGGCGTTGGTCTTGATGGCGCTCACCTGGACGTCGTACCGCGATGCCCGGACGCACCAGGATCTGCTGCAACGCATGCAAGCCGGGGAATCCTGGCCCGTGGTCGAGGGCACCATCCTGGGGCGTGGAATCGATGAAGAATCTGCCGACCGCTTTTTTTTCACTTCCGGTACACTGTATCACGCCAGGCTCAGCTACAATTACGTGGTGCAAGGGGTCAGATATACGGGGGCGCGCATCTGTCTCGCCCCTGTCAATTGCGGTATGGGCACGCGTCGAGAGGACGCCCAGGCCCTGCTGGAGCGCTATCCATTGCAGGGGGCGGTGGAGGTGCGCTACAACCCCGACGCCCCAGCGGAGGGCGTTCTCGGCATCGGGGATGGAGCGAGCGTGCGGGAGACGATACGCGACAGGCTGATCACCGCGGGACTCTCGATCATCGGCACGTTGTTGCTGGCCACAATGGCGGTCCGGTTGGGGGTGCGGCAACGGGATGATATCGACGAGGACTAGTGTATGACATGGGTACAGAGGACGACACGCTGAGGCACCACTGCAACGTACCAGGAGAGAGCGTTGCACATGCCGCGCTTATGGGCTTCGTGGGGGCATTTCTGGACAGTTTCAGAAGGCCCGGTATACTGGCGTGTAATCTCGTCTCAACCGCAAACAGGGCAAGGGAACAAAGCAATGGAAGTATTTGAGAGGATGGCCCTGGCGGTGTTCGTGGTCAGTCTGGTGATGCACCTGTTGACCTTTGTCCCGGGTCTGCCCCTGAACATGGAAATGGTGTGGATGCTGCACGTGCTGACCATGGCGGTGGTCCTGGCCGCCGTGTTCTTCCTGGTCCGCCGGCGGGGCCGAACTCCCGAGTCGAAGCGGTCACATTCGAAAACGGTCCGCAGCATGCTCTTGAGCGCGGTGCCGGGTTGGGCCAAGGTATTGGCCGTGGTGTTGATCATCTACGCCGGGGTGAATTTTTTCCTTTTCTGGGGGCAGATGGATGGCGGCGCCCCCAGTTACAGTGATGGCCGTTATTATCTGGCCAATCGCGGCACCCTTCTGCGGGAGTTGACCAGGGTGGAGTTCGAGCGCTACCAGATGCTGGAAGTTCGGGGTTTTTCTGGGCACTGGATGGCGTTCTCCTTCGTGGCCTGGACACTGCTGCATTACGTCTGCCCCCTGCGGCGTGAAAAGGAGCAGGTTGGGAGCGACAGCGACTGAAATTCCGACCTGTCCCGTTTTGCCCTTTCGGCGTATCCATTGGTGTGGAATGCAACCTCGCTGAAGCGTCACGTTGACAATGCCTGATTCTGCAATATACATATACAGTAACAGTCGAAACTGTTTTGGCGGAGATCGTTATTGGAGCGCCAAGAGCTGGCCCTGAGCGACTTCGCGATACAGGATGCGGCGAGATAACAGATCTGTGTGACGTATGGTGCTTTTGCACCTTGTTATAACCGCTCCCATTCAGGAGTACTTTGTATGTCATGGGGGTGCACCGTGAACTTCAAGCCTGAGGCCGTGCTCCGGAGATTCTATTCACGGGGCGTTGCACTGAAGGCGTTTGTGGCTGCGGGGGTGTTTTTCATGGGCATGGGAACCGTGCTAGCCGCGCAAAACTATTTTTTCAGCGATGTGGAACGGATCGGCGTGGAGTGCCGGGTGGAGGCGTCCGAGGATTTGACTGTACCCCTGAAGCAGGCCGTTGAAACGACTGCCGCCACCATCTTGAAGCGTGAATTGCCTCCGGCCCAGGCGACCGCGGTGACAATTCTCGGGGAAGCAGACGAACGGCTGGTGCATGAGGGGACCTTGACAGTTGTCCTGTACGGGGCGGTGCGGACCTTGCCCGGATCCAAGGGAGGTTCCCTGCTGGTTCTGGGGCTTTCGCTGTTCCGATCCGGCCCGCAAGACCAATACCGGGAGCGATATCCCGCAGCGCCCGAGGCAGTGGCCTTTGCCGAGGCAAGGGAATTTTCGCGGGCCGATTCCGAGGCCGCGCGGACCCTGGAAGAAGCCTTGGAGCGCATGTTGTCGCGCGCGATGATCGATGTGTATCGCCCCAGGCAATTGGAGCAGGGCATGGGCATGTCACAGTGAACATGATGAAAAGGCCGTAGAACGACGATATTTAGACACTATCATTACCAGGCGGCACCTGACGGCTGGCAAGGCGGGAGAGTGCTTGGTTGTTTACTTGAAATATGCAACTGGATCAAGAGATTGCAATGCGAGTTGAATGTGTGCGTGGCACGTTTCTTGTTTTCCATCCAGTGGGTGAACACAGCGCTGTCATGTGCAGCGCGGGGGAGGAATGCTCATGACCACGTGGAGTACGACCAAGCCGTCCTGGAGTTTGACTCAGATAATCGACAATCTGAACCGGAACAACGTCAACTGGTCGAAGCGGACGCTGACCTATCGTTTTGCCTCCGGCATCAGCAGCGCGCAGCAAGCTTCCATCCAACGCGCTCTGCAAGGTTGGACCAGAGTCGCCAACCTCACGTTCAGCAAGACCACCTCCACCGCCGCGGACATCACCTTTGAAACCAATTCCAGCGTGACGGTCGCGAGGGCCATCTGGTGGTACAGCGGCTCCAGCATCACCAAGGCCACGGTGCAGTTCAACCCCTCGTATTGGGAAAACCTGAAGACAGAGATCGGGGGGGCGTTTCAGGGAATCATGGTGCACGAGATCGGGCACACCCTGGGATTCCAGCATCCCGGCAACTACGACGGAACCGCCGTGGAGAGCCAGCGGTTGTATCAGCAGGACAGCCTCCAATACACGGTGATGAGTTATTTTAACCACCCCGCCTCTGCCATTGGCTTTTCGAGGCCAAGCGCGCCTCTGCTGCACGACATTGCCGCGGTGCAGAAAGTCTACGGCAAGCGAACGAACTACAACAACACCGATACCATCTACAAGTGGGACAATACGGGCAAGGCCTTCCAGGCAGCCATCTGGGACACCGGGGGAACCGACACCATCGACGCCTCCAACCATTCCACCAGCACCCGCCCCGCGATCATCGACCTCAGGGCCGGGAAATTCAGCACCATCGGCGGCAACAGCAAGGGACGATACCTGTACAACGTGGCCATCGCCTACGGTGTGACCATAGAGAACGCCAAGGGCGGCGCGGGCAACGACACGTTTTACGCCAATACGGCCAACAACAACCTCACGGGAGGGGGCGGCAAGGACACCTACGTCTTCGCGGGTTCAAGCTGGGGGAAGAACGTGGTCAAGGACACCGGCGGGGTGCTCAGGTTCGACGACAGCACACTCTCGCAGATCACCAAGACGCGCTCGGGCAGTGACCTGATCATCAGGCGCGGCACCAGTTCGGTCACGGTGAAGTACTATTACAGCTACCCTGGTCAATGGACGATCAAGACCAAGAGCGTGAGCGCCGACGACTATGCCGCCAGCACCAGCACCACGGGGCGGGTGAACGTCGGCGGCTATGCCACCGGCGATATCGAAAAGTCGGGTGACAAGGACTGGTTCCGCGTAAGTCTGGTGCGTGGACACCGCTATCGGTTCGATCTTACGGGAATCGCGAACCCCAACGTGTCACTGCGCCTGCGCAACTCTTCTGGAAGCAGCTTGGCGTCCAACGACGATGTTTCGTCCACCAACCGCAACTCGAGGATTTACTACACGGCCAACTATTCAGGGTACCACTACCTCGAAGCCGGAGGCAGCGGCACGAACATCGGGACATACAAGCTCGCGGTCGGAGAACTCGCGGACGATTTCACCTCCACCACCAGCACCACCGGCCGGCTTACCGTTGGCGGAACCTCCCGGGGCAACATCGAAGTGGCCGGCGATACGGACTGGTTCAGGGTCTATCTCGCGAAGGGGACGAAGTATCAGTTCACGCTTTACGGCGACACCAATCCAGACGTGACCCTGCGGCTTCGCGACAACTCCGGGAGCAGCCTGGCGTTCAACGACGACATCGCCTATCCCACGAATCTCAATGCGCGGATCGTCTACACGGCCGACCGCACCGGGTACTACTACCTCGATGCCGGGGCCTATGGCTGGTCTACAGGGACCTACAGCCTCACAACCAAGCAGGTCAGCTCCAGCAGCGCGCAGAGCGGATCCGTGACCGACATGATGCGTATGGCCTCCAAAGCCGCGGTCCTGCAGCAGAATCTCGTCTTCAATAGTCAATGGAGTCCCGACCCCCTGAGACATGCCGCGGCCACGCCGCTTTCGGCAGCCTTTGAAAAGGATTGGCAGAAGAACCTCCTGGCCTTTTCAAGAACGTAACGCACACATTTATGCACATGCCGATGCCAGAATGGGAGTTACAGTCGTTGCAACCTCCGACGTGTGTATATTCCTCGAAGAAAAGGGGGCAGTGCAGTGGAGCTATACCTTCATACAGGCATGTGTGTTGACGTCCGTACCATCGATATCATTGAGGATTGACCATGGCTACAGCAGATAATAGTTATAGGTTACAAGGCCTTAGTGGTGACCGTTGGCCTGCCAACACGAGCACTACCGGCAGCGTATCGGTAGGTGGATCAGTGTCCGGAGTTATTCAAGACTCCAGGGACAAGGACTGGTTCAGGATACGCCTCGTTGCGGGTTACCGTTATCAATTCAACCTCGGGGGGTACAGGTCCACCAATTCCCCGCATGGACCGATCCGTGACCCAGCGCTTCGGCTCCGGGGCGCCAACGGGATCATTTTGGCTTATAACGACAACATTTCTTCATCGAACTATAATTCACGCATCACCTTTACCGCCAAACATACGGGGTATTATTACCTCGAGGCCTCGGGCGGCCCGCATGGCGATGTAGGACTCTATCGACTCTCCGCCAAGCAGGTCAGTGCTCCGCGCGACGATTTTTCCGCGAACAGAAACACCACCGGCCGCGTCTCCGCAGGTGGATATGCAACGGGCATTATCGAAACCTCGGGTGATCAGGACTGGTTCCGAGTCTATCTGACCGGAGGCAGATACTACACCATCAACCTCGAGGGCGCTCCAACCAACCGTGGCACGTGTACCGACCCCTATATACGGGGGATCTGCAACAGCAAAGGAAGGTATATCAGCAATACGACAGACGATGACGGCGGAACGGGCAACAACGCACGACTCGGGTTCAGACCGTCTTCAAGCGGGTATTATTATATATCCGCGGGCGCCTATGGCAGCAGAACGGGAACCTATCGGCTCTCGGTCAGTTCAGGTGCCGCCGCCCTGGGCTCCATGTCCCAACAGAACCTCGTCTTCAACGGAGGGAATGCTCAGGGCCTGAGCAACGCCGCAGCCACGCCGCTTTCGGCCGCCTTGGACAAGGAATGGCAACGGTACACTCTGGCGTTCTCCAGGGGATAGTCCTTTCATGTCGGTTCATTGTAGATTGATGGCCAACCGTTGCAACGACACCGCGACGGTCGGCCGTTGTTTTATACAATCATGTGTTGCGAGGAGGGGCCGCCCGTGAGCAGCGATGGTACCAGGGTCTTCGTGGTTTCGGATTTCGGCGAGATACGTTTTGACAGGGGCTTGTTTTTCCTGGAGCTGCAAGAGGATTTCTTCGTCAAGGGTGAAACAGGGGGTACGGTACGGGAAATCGTGCTTTCGCCGTCGAGCTTTCTGGACCTGTTCAACAACATCGACGCCTCGGTGCGCAAGCTGGCCGGGCAGGGAGAGGAAGTCCATGGCAACGGTGCGTGAACGATTGTTTTCCGATGGAGTCTACGGCTTCGATATCCTGGACGGGGTCGTGCGCATGGAGTTCGTCACCTTTTCCAACGCTTCCCGGGACAAAGCAGGGCGGGCGCTGCCTTGCGACGGATTCATGGTTGTCGCTCCCATCGAGGCGTTCGTACAGATGAGGAATACGTTGCAAGCCAAGGTGGAGGAGTTCGTCAGGCAGGGCGTGCTGGTGTCGGCCCGGCCGGAAAGCGGGGACAAGGGCTGAGCCGCCCGCTACCATGAAGTAGGTCCTTCGAAACCAAATAGCCCGCGGCTATCATATGCAAAGGGGGAGGGCGAGGATGCAAGAGATCTTCGTGGACGGAGTCCATAATCTTGAATTCGGCAGGGGAGTGGTGCGCCTCGATCTGGGCAGTCTCTCGGCTGAGAAGGCCGGCAAGGACGGAACCCCGAAACTCGAACCCAGGGTGCGCCTGCTCATGACCCTGGAAGGCTTTCTCGAACTCAACGAGGCCATGACCCAGATGCTCGACAGGTTCGTGTCCGCCGGGCTGCTGCAGAAAGGTGAAGCCAAACCAGATGCGGCGGGCAGAGAAGGGTCGAGGGCTGAAGACGATACCCCGAAGTCCCCGAATTTCAGCTGAGTGGAGGTACTCCCCTGTTCCGGCATTGTAGAACACTCTCACGGCGGCTGGATCCATGGGGCTGACAGCCTTCTTTTTCTTTTCTGGTTGACATTTCTTCGTTATTCTTCATAGTTGCATTGCGGCAATACCCGGGAGAACATGCGTGCAACCTGAGTGACAGAGACCGGGGAAGACCGTCCTTGTCCGTTGCTGCAAATCGCCCCATTCAACCACTGGATGAGCCCGTTGCACTGGCAACAGCATACCGCCCTTCTGTGCCTGGAGATGGCCTGCCGACATCACGGTGTGGACCTCGGTGTCGAGCGCTTGATCCACGATTACGCCGTGGGACGGGAAGAGGTGGACACGCCCCTGCTGCTGCGCATCGCCCGTGAAAACGGCTTCAAGGCCAGGGCCGTGACCCTTGCCTGGGAAGACTTGATCGCCCTGGGCCAGGGGTATCCGGTCATCGTCCGTCTGCGCAACGGCAACTGCGTTCTGGTGGGGGGGTACAGCGAGGACGGCGAAGGGTCTGTGGCCGTGGTGGACCCTTTGGCCGACCGCCCCGGTTTCATCTTCGTCAGCAGAGAAAAGTTCCTTGCCGTGTGGAGCGGCGAAACCATCTTTCTCAAGCGCGTCTACAAGCTTACGGACGAGTCCCAGCCCTTCTCCCTGCGTTGGTTCGTGCCGGAGATCGTCCGCCAGGGAAGGATTTTCGGCCACGTGAGCGTGGCGGGGTTCATGCTCAACGTGGTGGGCCTGGTAACACCGCTGTTTTTTCAGGTGGTCATCGACAAGGTGCTGGTGCACAGTTCCCTGGCTACCCTGGAGATCCTGGGCATCGGGGTGGTCTGCGGCATCCTCTTCGAGGCCCTGCTCACGTATCTGCGCGACTACGTGGCCCTGCACGCCTCCAACAAGATCGACATCCGCCTGGCGCAGCGCACTTTCTCGCACCTGATGCAATTGCCCCTGGGTTTTTTCGAGACCGCTTCGGCCGGCGTCGTCACCAAGCACATGCAGCAGGTGGACGAGATCAGGGAGTTCCTCACGGGCCGGCTGTTCTACACCATCCTGGATTCCTGGGCATTGCTGGTATTCATCCCCATGCTGTTTTTCTACAATCTGACCATGGCCTGCATCGTGCTCGGTTTCTCCATGACCGTGGCCCTGGCGGTCCTGGTGATCATGCCGGCCTTCAGGCGCAAGCTCAACGCCTTGTACATGGCCGAGGGCAAGAGACAGTCACTGTTGGTGGAGTGCATCCATGGCATGCATACGGTGAAGTCCATGGCTCTGGAGCCCAGCCTGCTGCGTCGCTGGGAGCGTAACTCGGCGCTTTCGGTGAGCCTGCAGCAACAGGTGGGCAAGCTCTCCCTCACAGCCCAGGCCATCATCGGCTTTGTGGAAAAGCTACTGACCGTGGTCATTGTCTGGGTGGGCGCGCTGATGGTCTTCGACAACAAGCTGACCGTGGGCGAACTCGTGGCCATCAACATTATCGCCGGCAGGGTCAGTGGCCCCCTGGTCAAGATCGTGGGCATGATCAGCCAGTTCCAGCAGGTGGGGCTCTCGGTGCGCATGCTCGGGGAGATCATGAACCACAAGCCCGAGGAACTGCGTGCCAGCCATGGCCTGCGCCCCGCGTTCAGCGGCGAGGTGGCTGTCGAGGGACTGACCTTCCGCTATCCGGATCAGCAGACACCCGCCCTGAACAAGATCAGCATGCGCATACCCGCGGGGCAAGTGATCGGCATCGTGGGCCGCAGCGGCTCCGGCAAGACCACCTTCCTGCGGCTGCTCCAGGGGCTCTACCTGCCGCAAGGCGGTTCCATCCGCTACGACGGCTACGAGATCCGCGAACTGGACCTGGCCCATCTCCGGCAATCCCTGGGTGTGGTGCTTCAGGAGAGCTTTTTCTTCAGGGGTTCGGTGCGCGAGAATATCGCCTTCTCCGCCCCTGGCGCTGCCTTTTCGGAGATCGTGGAAGCCGCCCGCATCGCCGGCGCCGATGAATTCATCCAACAGCTGCCCCAGGGGTACGAAACCCTGCTGGAGGAAAACGCCTCCAACCTCTCCGGGGGGCAGCGGCAGCGTTTGGCCATAGCCCGCGCCCTGCTCGGCAACCCGCCGATCATCATCTTCGACGAGGCCACGAGCGCCCTGGATCCCGAGTCCGAGGCCATTGTCCAGGGCAACATGTCGCGCATCGCCAGGGGGCGGACCGTGATCATCGTCTCTCATCGCCTCTCGGCACTGGTGGATGCGGACGTGATCCATTTCTTCGATCGGGGGGAAGTCACGGCCTCCGGGACACACGAGGAGCTGATCCGTGACTGTGCCCCCTATCGTAGACTTTGGCGGCAGCAGCACGCCGGTGGAGAAGGGTCATGAGCGCGGGCAGAACGCCGCTGCCGGACGGCATTTTGCCGCAGGGATTCGACGCGTCGGACGAGAGCTTCCAGTCCGGCGAGATCATTTTCGAAGAAGGGCAGCCGGGCGACCGCGCCTACCTGATCCTGGAAGGCCAAGTCCGACTGGTCAAATCCGTTGCTGGCGGCGAGGTGGAGCAGGCCCTGCTGGAGGCCGGCGAGGTGTTCGGCGAGATGGGACTGCTGGACAATTCCCCCCGCAACGCCACCGCGTTGGCCAAGGGCAGTGTTCGGGTCAAGCCGCTGTTCAAGGATGATTTGCTGCGGATCATCACCAGCAACCCCGACGACACCCAGGCCATGCTGCGCCTCTTTTCCGCGCGGCTGGGACAAACGACCGACATCGCGCCACGGGAGTCCAGCCTGGATGTGCGTCGTCAGGCGCCCATGCAGCGGCGCCTGGGTGGGTGGCTCACCAGGAAGACACCTTCCAGACGTGAGCGGCTGGAGATCATGATCGATTTCCAGCCCGACGCCATCGAAATCGAGGAACGGCGGTTGCCCTTCGCGGCCAAGGCCATCCAGTACACCATTGTGGCGATCATCGTCACGGCGGTGGCCTGGATGAGCTTGGCCTTCGTGGACCGCGTGGTGGTGGCCCAGGGCAAGTTGGTCACCGACGCGCCGCTGATTTCCCTGCAGCCCCTGTCCACGTCCATCATCCGCTCCCTCGATGTCCGGGTGGGGGCGGTGGTGCAGGCAGGTACGACCCTGGCCACGCTGGATCCCACCTTTGCGGAGTCCGACCTGGAGGCGAACCGCAGGGCACTGTTGCAGCTCGAGGCCGAGGAGGCCCGGCTCGAGGCGGAGCTGACGGATCGGCGGCCCGAGGCATTCAGCCCGGATCACGCAATCCATCAGCTGCACGCCGATATCCTGCTCCGTCGCCAAGCCGAGAAGCAGTCTCGCAGCGGTTCTTACGATGCCCAGATCCGAGATCTCGACGCCCAGCAGGCGACCATCGGAGCCCAGCTCGAGGAGTTGGACAAACAGGTGGATATCCTCGCCACCCTGGAAGAGCGTTACCGCGCCCTCAGTGACCAGAAAGTGAGCAGCGAGGCCGAGTGGCTGCGGGTGAAGTACCAGCTCTCCGAGGCACAGCGCGAGCACTCCAAGCTCTTCAAGACCCTTCAGGAAAATATAGAAAAGATCGATGCCCTGCGCCACGAAAAAGCCCACTATCTTGACAAACAGCACGCGGACACGGCGTCACGGCTCGGCGAGGTGCGGCAGGAAAAGGACAAGCTCCTGCAGCAGACCCGGAAATCGGACCGCCTCGCCAACCTCGTCCGCTTCGTGGCGCCCACCAGGGCCATAGTTCAGGACATGGGGCGCTTCAGCGTCGGTTCTGTGGTCAGGGAAGGCGAGACCTTCATGGTTCTGGTGCCCATGGATGTGCCCCTCGAGGCCGAGGTCAACGTGCACCCCAGAGACATCAGCTATCTGCGCAAGGGGGACGATGCCCGGATCAAGCTGGAGTCCCTGCCCTACCAGCGGCACGGCTCGATACAAAGCGCGGTGGAGACCATCAGCCCGGACGTCTTCGAGGAAAAGATCGAGGGACGGGAAACGCCGGTCTACAAGGTGCGCATCCCCATGCCGCGAAAGCCGCGGCTGCGCGAAGTGCCCGCGGACTTCCAGCTCATCCCGGGGATGACGGTCACCGCCGAGATCAAGGTGGGCACCCGGCGTTTGATCACCTACATCCTCTACCCCATCATCCGCACCCTGGACTCGGGACTGCGCGATCCCTGACAAGCCGTTTCATAGTCGCTGGAAAGGTAGCGAGAGGAAAATCCTCTTGAATCCTGCATAAATGCCTGCTCTTGGACGCGGGTATGGCGTGTCCACGATCACTGGGAAAAGGGTTGTGGGAGTGATCTCCGACACACGGCCTGGCTCAGGCCGCATGCCTGGCGCACTTCTCCAGCGCCTTCTGCAAATCCTCCATTTCCACCGGCTTGCCCAGGTAGTCGTCCATTCCCGCGGCCAGGAACCGCTCCCTGTCCCCGGGCTGGGTATGGGCGGTCACGGCGATGATGGGGATAGTCTTCCTTGGTCCGAGGGTGGTTGACTCCCGGATGGTCCGTGTGGCCTCGACCCCGGTCATCACCGAATCTATACAAATAGGCAGTCTAGTTTGTGAGCACAATAAAGAGGTGCCTCGCGCCGCATGTCCTGAATGGGCCTCTGCTGCTTCAAATCAAGACTGGCAGACGCATGAGCTTCTAGATAGAGGTGACTTCCTGAGCGGCCGCCGCCATGGGCCTCGCAGGCAAGGGAAATCGCTCGCAAGCAATAAGCCGCGCGGTTGCCCACGCGGCTTTCATGGTGTGGTCATCCTGACAAACGGATATTCAGCATGCCGTCGGGTGGGCCGGGATATTCCGAGTCTCGGGCCATGCGCTGGAACAAGGGGGGGCGAAGCGAGGTCAGGCCTTGGGCTCTTCCTTGGGTGCAGCTGCAGGCTCGGCCTTGGCTTCAGCCTTGGGTTCGGGCTTGGCAGCTTCCTTTTTGACCGGCTCGTTGTTTTTCTTTGGGGTCACATCGATTTCGTCAGGCTCGCTGGTGGCCTTCTTGAAGTTCCTGATTGCCTTGCCCATCCCGCCCCCGATTTCCGGGAGCTTGTTGGCCCCGAAAATGATGAGCACGATGACAAGAATCAAAAGAAGTTCCCACATTCCTAATCCGCCGATCATATTCTGCCTCCGCAAGATTGTTGCTGCCGCGTATACCCGTGCCGGGGCGGCAGGTCAAGGACTGGCTTTTTCGTGTACGGCACGTGAGTACACTATCCCAAGCCGGGCGTGTGGTAAACTGGAGAGTTGAGGGTGAGGGGTGGCGGTAGTTCCGCTCCATCTTGCATATCGGGGCCACACCCCGTATCATCCAGCCGTGTCGGACGAAAAAAGGATCATAAAGGCTACGGTGACGCCCCTTCCCGGCATGTCATGCGTGCATTATCGCAAGGGGCGTTGTCTGCGCGGTGAGAACCAGAATCCAGGACTGCATGGCGAGTGGCGTTGCCTGATCCTCACTGAACTGGAAAGCGCCTATGACGATTTTATCGCGCAGGCCGAGAATTTTCAACTGGACATTGAACTGGCGACGCGGATTTGGGCGCGCCGGCTCGGAGGGCTGCTGCAAAAGGAGGTCCCGTGCCAGAGGTTCACGCCTCTGGACTGGCAGGACAACGAAGAGATGGAGAACGCCGAGTCGGGCAGGGATGCCCTGGCCTGCGCCCACGCCTGGGCCGGTCTTTGCCTTTTGGCCTTGCCGCCCTGCCTGGGAATCTGCGATAAGTATGAACACAATAAGCGCTGAGACGGCATTGACGTCGTCGCGCGACAGGAGACCACGATCATGGAGCAGGAGGCCGTCGCCTCGATAATCGTCTACGTGCCCGGCATGCACCCCAGTCTCTTGCCGGAGTCTCTCCCACCGGAGGTGCATTGCTTCGACCCAGGGCTTGCAATGCCTGCCTCGGCTGCCGGCGCACAACCGGAAAGGCGGTTTCACACCCCTGAAAACCTGCCCCTCGCGCCACGACAAGCCAGGCAGTGGATGCGCGATGTCCTGGCCTACGGCCTGCAATTCGAACGCCCCGGCGATCTGGCCGCCACGGCTGCCGCGTCGCTTTCCGAAGCCCACATACTCCCAAGCGCCATGCGCAAGGACGAGGCCATGGCCTTGCAGTCCTTTGCCTCTCTCGGCGTGGTTCTCGAGGAGGCGCCCGTTGTAGAGGACACGACGCGGCACAAGCTCATGCAGGCGCAGATGACGCTTTTACTGGCCTGGAACCTCGAGGAGCGTTTCCTGGAGTTGGCAGACCTGAACAGCGAACTGGCCGCCAGTTCGCACCGATTTGACCAAGCCATAGGCCCAGGTGGGGACGATGCGGCGGACGAGGGCGACTCCTTCGCTGTTTCGCCCGTCACCGCGGATATGCAAGGCCCAGGAGACACCGACGCCGCGACGGGTCTGCGGGTGCTCGAGGCCATGCTGGCATTTTTGGAGCGCGATGCCATGCTCATTACGGCAGACCCGGTACTGGTCCAGATCTGGCGGGAAACCGGCATCGAGACCGACACCGCGGCGCGGCTTCCGGACTTCTTGGCAGGAGCGAAAGGGGGGCGCGTGCTGTGTGCGCCTGGCTGGCGTTTTTGTGGCCGTTCCCAGCCCATTGCGGACAAACCCTGGCTTGACGCCGTGATCCGTATTGCCGTTTTGGATGCGGCCTGAGCACCTCAGACCCCAGCATGTGGAGGACATCGTGCCCCTGTTGACTGAACTGACCAATCCCGATTGTTTCCAGGGCCTCAAGGGCCTGATCTTTGATTGCGACGGCGTGCTGTTCGACTCCATGGAGTCCAACCGCATATACTACAACGCCATCCTGCAACGGCTCGGACTCCCTCCCATGAAGCCGGAGCAGGAAGCCTTTGTTCATGCGCACGCCGTGAAGGAGTCCCTGGCCTTCATCGTGCCGAGCGAGCGCTGGCACGAGGTGGACGCGGCCCGGCGGGGAGTGAATTATTTTCGCGACATCATGCCGCATCTGCGTCCCGAACCCGGAATCTTTCCGCTGCTCGACCGGCTCAAGCGCAAGGGCTACAGGCTGGGTATCAGCACCAACCGAACCACGACCATGGACGGCCTTTCGGACCGTTTCGGGCTTGACCTTTACTTCGAACCCATTGTCACAGCCACGCATTACAGGCCCAAGCCGCACCCCGAAAGCCTGCACGTGATCTTGAACCGTTGGGGATTGTCGCGGCATGAAGTGGTCTTTCTGGGGGATTCCACGGTGGACGCCCGCACGGCCCAGGCCGCGGGCGTGCCTTTCTGGGCCTACAGGAACCCGTCCCTGGTGGCCGAGATGCACGTGAACGATTTCTGGAGCATGGGTCTGGGACTGGGCCTGGGACCGACCTTTGATGGAAGTTGAGAAAAACGGTATGAAATGCCGCAGTCGCGCAAGGTGGTTGCGCCAGGCGGCGCGATTGGGACACGGCCCGTTTTTTTACTTGATTTGTACGCCGAAGCCATGAACAATATCAGGCACGGATCGCCCCTCCGCACTGGCTAGAAGAGCGGCGATGTCGAGGAGGACAGATGTTTGTATTCGCCAATTTACTCCAGGCCCTCGCCTCGGTGCTGGACATGGTCCTGACGTTGTATTTCTGGATCGTGATCATTTCCGCGCTGTTGTCCTGGGTCAACCCGGACCCGTACAACCCCATCGTCCGCATTCTGCGCACGCTCACCCAGCCTGTTTTCGACAGGGTGCGACGCTGGTTGCCGTTCGTGATGATCGGGGGGTTGGATCTCTCCCCCATAGTGGTGTTGTTGGTAATACAGTTCGTGAAAATATTCCTGGTCCAATCGCTGTTCCAGATGGCCGGGACCATGCCCGTCCACATGTAACACATTGCCCGGCGAGCATGAGGCAAGGTTTGCGGAACAACTATCCCGAATACATAACCCGAACAGGGGAAAACAGCTGGCGTTTGTCCGTGCGGGTACAGCCGGGAGCCAAGCATTCCGAGCCTGTGGGCATGTTCGAGGGCCGACTGAAGCTGAAGGTCTCGGCTCCCGCGGTGGACAACAAGGCCAACAGGGCCGTGGAACGCCTGGTGGCCGAACTTCTCGGGCTCAGGCCCGCCAAGGTGCGCGTGGAAAGCGGACAGACCAGCCGCAACAAGACACTGGTCATCGAAACGGATCAAGAACCGGCGTGGCACTGCATGGAGCCGCGCTGAGGCATGACACCCTCAACCCTTCTTGCAACAAAAGGAGAGGCCCACATGGAACAACACGAGATCGCCATGATTGAGAAGTACTCAGAAAACGATGTGGAACTCAAGACATTGTGGGAAGAGCACCTCTTGTACGAGCAGCAGTTGGAGAAACTGGAGAAGAAACCCTATCTGGCTCCCAGTGAAGAGCGGGTGGTCAAGGAAATCAAGAAAAAGAAGCTGTCAGGAAAGACAAAGATGCAAAAGATTTTAGATAGATACGCCGCAGAGCAGAAATGAGGCACCGGGAAGCTGTGGCATGAGACGGATGGGGTCAGGTCGCACGACGTTGTGCCCTGACGCGATGCGTGCGACGTGCCCCCATCAACATGACCCGGCTTGCGTTTTGCCGTGAACGTGAAGTAAGAGCATGCCTATGGATTGGGACAAGGAGTTCCAGGCCAGGCATCGCTTGAGCGACGATCCCGCATTCTTCTTGTCTGACCGACGACTGCTCCCAACCCATTGGATTCCCCAATGAATCGGCAACGGCTGTAGTAACAGGGTGGTCCGGCATATTCTTGCGGCTTCCCGGCGTGTAAACGCCATGGACCGTGGACCACGTCACAACCCCGTGCCGCATCGATTATGATGCTCACGGAACAAGATGTTTCGACGAGGAGGTGTGCAGGTGGAATCACAAGCCAACAACGCAAATTCCGGAAAAGGCCTTGTGTTGAACGGGGCGCAGATTCTGCTCGAGTGCCTGAGGCGCGAGGGCGTGGACGTGATCTTCGGATATCCCGGCGGCGCCGTCATCGACATCTACGACGCGCTACCCCAGTCCCCCCTACGCCACATTCTCGTACGCCACGAGCAGGGCGCGGTGCACATGGCCGACGGCTATGCGCGCGCCTCCGGCAAGGTAGGCGTGGCTCTGGTCACCTCCGGGCCCGGCGCCACCAACGCCATCACCGGCATTGCCACGGCTTACTGCGATTCCATCCCCATCGTGGTCTTCACCGGCCAGGTTCCCACACCGCTCATCGGCAACGATGCCTTCCAGGAAGTGGACATGGTGGGCATCTCCCGCCCCTGCACCAAACACAATTATCTGGTGAAGGATGTGAACAAGCTGGCCCTGACCGTCCGCCGTGCCTTTTACCTGGCGCGCACCGGCAGGCCCGGCCCCATCGTGGTGGATCTGCCCAAGAACGTCTTGCAGGCCAAGATCGAGTTTGCCTACCCCGACGACAGCGACGTGGCCATGCGCAGTTACAATCCCACCATCGTGCCGCACGTGCAGCAGCTGCGTAAGACGGCCGAACTCATCAGCCAGGCCGAGCGCCCCTTGTTCTATGTGGGCGGGGGTGTCATCTCCTCCAATGCCCATGCGGAACTGCGCCAGCTTTCCAACGAGCTGCGCATCCCGGTGACGGCCACTCTCATGGGCCTGGGCGCATACCCGGGTTGCGAGCCCCATTGGCTGGGCATGCTCGGCATGCACGGCACCTATGCCGCGAACATGGCCGTGCATCATTGCGACCTGATGCTCGCCGTGGGCGCGCGTTTCGACGACCGCGTCACGGGCAAGCTGTCCACCTTCGCGCCCCATGCCAAGATCGTGCACATGGACATCGACCCCACCTCCATCCGTAAAAACGTACGCGTGGATGTGCCCGTGGTGGGAGACTGCCGCGAGGCCCTGAAGATGCTCATCCAGGCAGTGGAAACGGACTGCAAGGGCGTGGACTGGCAGTCCATGCACCAGGCCTGGCTGGATCAGGTGCGGCAGTGGATGGACACCCATCCCCTGGCCTATGGCAAGCCCGAGGGCAACGGCATCAAGCCGCAGTTCGTGGTGGAGAAGATCTACGAGCTGACCAGGGGCGAGGCCATCATCGCCACCGAGGTGGGGCAGAACCAGATGTGGACGGCCCAGTTCTACAACTTCCACACCCCGCGCACCCTGCTCACCTCAGGAGGGTTGGGCACCATGGGCTACGGCTTTCCGGCCGCCATCGGGGCCCAGATGGCCTTTCCGGACAAGCTGGTCATCGACGTGGCCGGCGACGGCTCCATCCAGATGAACATCCAGGAGATGATTACCGCGGTATGCAACAAGCTGCCCGTGAAGATCGTGATCCTGAACAACGGCTACCTGGGCATGGTGCGCCAGTGGCAGGAGCTGTTCTACGACAAGAACTACTGCGCCACGTGCATGGACGCCCAGCCCGACTTCGTGAAGCTGGCCGAGGCATACGGCGCGGCCGGTTTCCGCGTCACCGAGGCGGACCAGGTGGAATCTGTGCTGCGCGAGGCCTTTGCCCTGCCGCGGACCGTGGTGGTTGACGTGCGGGTGACCCGCGAGGAGAATGTCTATCCGATGGTGCCCGCCGGCGCCTCGCTCACTGAAATGCTGCTGGTTTAGGAGGCCGCCATGCGACATGTGCTTTCCGTTCTCGTGGAAAACGAACCCGGCGTGCTCTCCAGGATTTCTGGCCTGTTTTCAGGCCGTGGCTTCAACATCGAGACCCTCAACGTGGGGCCCACCCTGGATGAGAACGTTTCCCTGATGACCATCACCACCCACGGCGACGACCAGATCATCGAGCAGATCGTCAAGCAGCTGCGCAAGCTGGTCACGGTGATCAAGGTGGTGGACCTCACCGAGGTCCAGGCTGTGCAACGCGAGATGTTGCTGATCAAGGTCAATGCCGAGGGCGCCAAGCGCGCCGAGGTCCTGCGCATCGTGGACATCTTCCGCTGCAAGGTGGTGGACGTGAGCCTCAACGATCTGACCATCGAAGTCACTGGGGATTTCGGCAAGATCAACGCCCTGATCAACCTGCTGCAACGCTTCGGCATCAAGGAGATCGCCCGCACCGGCACCGTGGCCATGAAGCGCAGCATGCAGATGGAGAGCTAGGCCGGCGATCCGGCCCAGCGCAACCGCGCCGGCTTGCGCCGGCTCTGGGGTGCGGTTGCTTCCTGAACACCTCCCCTCGCCCCAGCGACGGGATAAACGGATTTTGGAGCACAACATGAAAGCCTACTACGATCAGGACGCGGATCTGAGCCTGTTGCGGGATAAGACTATCGCGGTCATCGGCTACGGCAGCCAGGGGCACGCCCACGCCCAGAACCTGCGCGATTCAGGGTGCACGGTGGTCATCGGCCAGCGCCCCGGCGGCAAGAACTACGAACTGGCCAGGGAGCACGGCTTCGAGCCCTTGAGCGCCGCCGACGCCGCGGCCAAGGCCGATTGCATCATGATCCTGGTCCCGGACCAGCACGCCGCGACCGTGTACCGCGAGTCCATCGCCCCCAACCTCACCGCCGGCAAGACCCTGTTCTTCGCCCACGGCTTCAACATCCATTTCAATCAGATCGTGCCCCCCAAGGACGTGGATGTGGTCATGGTGGCGCCCAAGGGGCCGGGGCACCTGGTGCGCCGCGTGTACACTGAGGGCGGGGGCGTGCCCTGCCTCGTGGCCGTGCACCAGGACGCCACGGGCAAGGCCCTGGCCACGGCCTTGGCCTATGCCAAGGGCATTGGCGGCGCCCGCTCCGGCGTCATCGAGACCACCTTCCGCGAGGAGACCGAGACCGATCTCTTCGGGGAGCAAGTGGTGCTTTGCGGCGGGCTCTGCGCCCTGATCCAGTCCGGCTACGAGACCCTGGTGGCGGCGGGCTACCAGCCGGAGATCGCCTATTTCGAGTGCCTGCACGAAGTCAAGCTCATCGTGGACCTGATCTACGAGGGCGGTATGGCCAAGATGCGCGCCTCCATCAGCGACACGGCCGAGTACGGTGACTACACCCGGGGCCCCCGTGTCATCACCGACGAGACCCGCGCCGAGATGAAGAAGATCCTCGGCGAGATCCAGAACGGCTCCTTTGCCAGGGAGTTCATCCTGGAAAACAAGGCCGGCATGCCCCACTTCTTGGCCTCCCGCCGCCTGCAGGCCGAGCACCCGGTGGAACAGGTGGGCGGCAGGCTGCGCGAGATGATGCCCTGGCTCAAGAAGTAGCCGAAGCACGGCAGAGGTCTTCCGGGCCAAGTGCCCGAACATGTACATAAGGCCGCGCCCCCAAGCCTTCTATTGATGGCTTGGGGGCGCGGTTTCGATGTTTGTGGGAGGCTTTACTTCAGGAAACGGATGGTCAGGGGGTAGCGGATGGGGTTGCCGTCGTTGGCCTTGACCGCGGCGATGATGACCATCACCAGTTGGAAGGCTGCCAGGGCGAAGAGCAGGATGAAGCCGATGAACACGAAGAGCAGGATCGCGGCCAGGATGCCATAGATCGAGATGCTGATCTGGAAGTTCAGGGACTCCTTGCCCTGCTCGTCCACGTAGGGGAACTCGTTGCGCTTCAGCAGCCAGACCAGCAACGGTCCGGCCAGGTTTCCGAAGGGCACGCCCACGTACATGCACAGCGCCGAGAGATGGCAGAGCATGCCCCAGGTGCGGGCGCGGTTCTCGAATACCTGCCGGGAGGGGGAGGAGGGGGTGTCGCCGGGGTCGTAACGAAAATCGTCATCCCGGCCGCGTGGGCCGCCTGGCGGAGGAGGGGGGGAAGGCATGAGGCGCTCCTTGCTTCACGGGTTGGTCATGTTCATCAGGAAGTAGACCATTCCGAAGGTGGGTGCAAGGTGTGGGGCGAATCCGCCCCAGGGCGTTGCCGACATGGGTACATAATTGATTGTCCCCATTACCTTATGCCTTTCGGTTTCGGTCGTCGGCTACTTGTAGAGCTTGATCTCGTCGCCGGGGCGCAGCACCGCGTTCTTTTCCAGACCGTTCCAACGCATCAGGTCCGTGGTGCTGACATTGAAGCGCCGCGCCACGACCCAGAGGGAGTCGCCGCTTTTGATGCGGTAGCGCACCAATTCTCGACCGGCAGTGTCCTCGGCGGTCGAGGAGGGCGTTGGAGAAGCCTTCGGGTTCGCGGTCGAGGCCTGGGCGCTTGCCACGGCGGGCTTCTTGGCCTTGTCCCTGGGGATGACGAGGGTCTGCCCCGCGCGCAGTGCCTTGGGCGAGGAGAGGTTGTTGGCCGCGAGCAGCTCCGACACCGGCACCAGGGTGCGGTCGGCGATATGTGAGAGGGTCTCGCCGGGCTTGACCACATAGGAGTCGCCAGCAATGCTTATGGACGTGGTCTTTCCAGCGTCTGCCCCTGGATTCCTGGGGGCAGGTTCGGTGTTGCGGGCAGTGGATTTCGCGGTTTTCTCGGCCACCAGGGCAGGTTCCGGAGATTTGGCCTTGTCCCTGGGGATGACGAGGGTCTGCCCCGCGCGCAGGGCCTTGGGCGAGGAGAGGTTGTTGGCTTCCAGCAGCTTCGACACCGGCACCAGGGTGCGGTCGGCGATGTGCGAGAGGGTCTCGCCGGGCTTGACCACGTGGGTGGTGGCGTCGGGCGGGATGTCCACGGCCTTCTTGGCCTGGGATTTCGACTTCTGTGTCTCCGCGCTGATGGGCACGAAGATGACCTGCCCCACACGGAGTTGGTTGGAGGTGGTGTTGTTGGCTTCCTTGAGCACTTGTACCGAAAAGCCGGTGCGTTTGGCGATGAGGCTCCAAGAGTCGCCCTGACGCACGGTGTATTTGCCAAGATCGTCGTACTCCAGCTTGGGCTGGGGTTTGGAGAGGAACTCCCTGACCTCGGCCACCTTGTCCGCCGGGACCATGGCCTGAAACTCGCCGTTCGGAGGGGTGGCGTTGCGGCGAAAGGCGGGGTTGAGCTTGCTGAAGTTGTCCCAGCTCATGCCGCAGGCCTTGGCCAGGGCCTTGAGATTTATGCCTGGCCCCACGTCGATACGCGCGAGCTTGGGCGCCAAGTCCCCGTTCGGTTCGTCGAAGCCCAGGCGTTCGAGGTTGTTCACCAGCTTGGCAACGGCCAGGAACCTGGGCACGAATTCCAGGGTCTCGTTTCGCATCCGCACGACGGAGGGAAGGGTATGGTTGCGCTGCATCAACTCGAAGAAGTCCTTGGCGCCCGAGGTTTCCATGGCCTTCATGACCTTGGCCTCTCCTGCATTGTAGGCGGTGATGACCAGGGACCAGTCGCCCAGCATCTGGTAGAGCTTTTTCAGGTATTCCGCCGCGGCGTGAGTGGACTTGATGGGGTCGCGGCGTTCGTCGATCCACATGTCTCGGCGTAGTCCGTGCCTGCGTCCGGTCTCGGCCATGAACTGCCAGATGCCGGCGGCGCCGGCCCTGGAATAGGCCAGGGGATTGAAGCCGGATTCGATGAAGGGCATGTAGGAGAGTTCGATGGGCAACCCCTGGGAGCGAAACTCTTCCTTGATGTAATCCAGATAGGGGCCCGAGCGCGCCACCCATTGCCTGACAGTGCGCGGTACTTTGCGCACCAGGAAGATGAACTGCTGCTGTATGACGTGGGCCGAGTACTCGTTCAGGGGGTAGGGGATTTCCAGCATGGTTTCCAGGGCCGCGCGCTCGGCCTCGGTGAGTTCCACGTCGCCCACCTCGGGCCAGGGCTCGGTGAGTTCCTCGTCCAGGGGCTCGGCAACCTCGACCTCCTCGGTGCTCGGGTCGTGGTGCACGGGCACGGGTTCACTCTTGAGCGCGCATCCGTGGACAAAGATACAGCAAAGGCAGATGATGAGAAGTGCAAGACGGGGCATTTGATCTCCAAAGGTTGCCCTGTCTAGCCCAAGCCGGCACGAAAAGCAACCACGCTCCCCGGCTCCGGGTCCATGTCCGCGAATCCTCCGGGTTGCGGCGCTCCCGGCGTGGGGTCGCTTGCAATCCGCCGTGCTTTGCCGTACACCCCTGGTCCTTCAAGACAGCCGCAGCCACGAGTGAATGCACCCATGCGTCAGAAAGTCGTTATCACCGAGCGCCGGTTGGAGCGCATCCGCCACGTCCTGGAGCGACGCCAGAAGGACTTGGCCTTGATTCTGGCCAACATCCACGACTCGCACAACGTCTCGGCCGTGTTCCGCAGTTGCGACGCCTTCGGCATCCCGGCCGTGCACCTTTACTACACCACCAGCGCCTTCCCGATCCTGGGTTCGAAGACTTCGGCCTCGGCCGGCAAGTGGATCGAACGGGTGCGGCACACCGACGCCGCGGCCATGGTGGCTGGTTTCCGTGAGCGCGGCTTCCAGCTCATTTCCACAGGGTTCACGGAGCGCGCCCGCCCCCTGGTGGAGTACGACCTCACCAGACCCACGGCCATCATCTTCGGCAACGAGCACAGCGGGGTGGATCCCGAGATCCGCGCCCTGGTGCCGGACGAGGCCTACATCCCCATGCAGGGCATGGTCCAGAGCCTGAACGTCTCGGTGGCCGCGGCCGTGACCCTCTACGAAGCCTGGAGGCAGCGCCAGGCCAAGGGTATGTATGAACGCCCCTCCTATTCGCCCGAGGAACTGGAAATTCTGCTGGAGGCATGGCGCCGGAAGTGATGGACGCCGACCTCAGCCCAGGGGCGTGGTACCCGTGAGAATGGTGGCGTCCGGCCCGATGCGATGCCGCATGGCCTCGAAGAACGCCAGGCGCAGGTGGGGGTAGGAGGCACTGCGGGCGTGGCGTACCCCTCCAGCGCGTTGGAAGAGCCGGTATTTTTCCTCGATTTCCTCGGGACTCTTGAGCAGTTGGTTCAAATGGATGATGGGCAGGCCCGGCAGGATGGCCGTTGCGCCCTCCAAGCCCGCGAGCCGCTCGTGCACGGGGTTGACGAAGTGCAGGTCGGGGGCGTTGCGGAAGAGTCTGAGCTGAAGGTCGGGCCAGAGTCCCAGGCCGGCCATGCAATGACCGGCGTCGGGGTAGAGGGTCTGTCTGGGCAGCCAGAACGCCTGGATGTCGGTATGTTGGATGCGACGCCCCAAATGCTCCCAGACTTCGGGGGCAAGGCGTTCATCGGCGTCGAGATAGAGCACCCAATCGCCCCGGCAGGCGCGGAGCATGGCGTTGCGCTGGGCCGCGAAATCCGCATGCAGCGGCCGGGCCAGTTCCCTGAGTTCGGTTCGCACATCTCCTTTGGATCGCGGAGGGCGCAACGCGTCCCAGATCACCACCACCTCGCGGCACCACTCGGGAATCTGTGCGAAAAAGGCCTCCAGGTCTGGTTCGTCCGGCCGCAGCACGGCGGCCACGCTCAAGGTAGGTCCGTCCGTTCCTGGGGGTGTCCGCGCCGAAGCGTGGGACGTGCCTTTGGCCACGGTCAGCAGGCGCTGCAGGACACCGAGTCCTGTGCGGCCATGATCGGGCGCGGCCTCGGGATTGCGCAGGGGCAGGAGTGTCTCCAGACCCTCCCAGGCATGCAGGAGCAGTAGGGCGGCCCAGGGGGAGCTGTCCGCAAGGAGCTGCATCGAGCTGGACGGGTTCCACCAATCCAGCAGGTTGGGGGAGCGCTCCAGCAGGTGGTGCACGAGCTGCGGCGCGGGCTCCAGCACGGTGCATGGCACATCCGGGGGCAGGTGCTCGAACAGCTCCCTGACGAGGATTCCCTCTCCCAACCCCAACAGCAGCAGATGCGTCCGGTCCGCGTCCCGTTCCACAGCGCGCAGCAGGCGGGACAAGGCGCGCTCCCTGCCTGAAGCGTCCATGCGGGCGGTGCCGGCCGCCCTGGGTCCGGTGGGCGTGGCGTAGGGCAGCACGGCCTGGGAGTAAGTCCAGAAAGGATGCGCGGGCTGGAGTGTCATTGGCAGGATTCCCTGGTTGTGCTATTGGCCTCAGTGCCGGGGACAGAATCGGGATACCCCTGTTCGTTCCGCGGTCAAGTATTTCCCAAGCAGTGCTGAAAGGCAAGCCCGACAACGCCTTGCGATGGGGGTTGCCGTCCGGACAGAGGAGAACCTGGATGCGACATGGCTTTCCGTGGCGTAGCCTGCCCCCGGAACTGCAGGAGGACATCCTCCAGGGCGGTGTGGGCAAGCATCATCTCCTGGGCATGGCCCAGAAGGCCTTGACCCTTCCCGACGCTGCCAATCCCGATGCTGCCGAGGACAAGTCCGGAGAAGTGGACTTGCGGCGTCTGGGCCTGGAGCTGGCCCTGGCCGCCTGGGAGCACGACATGCTCGACGGCGGCCTGGCCGCGCAGCTCCTGAATCTGGGCGAGAACGTCATCGATTCCGGGATCCGGCGTCTGCTCGCCGAGGTGGCCGGCCATTACGCGCCGCCGGAGAACATGCAGTACCTGTTGCGCCTCCTGGGCCGGCGCGAGATCGACAAGGCCCTTGCCTATCTGGAGCACCAGGGGCGGGAAGCGCCGGGCAATTTCTTTTGGCTGCAACAGATACTGGGCCTGTCCATCTACGAGGGGCGTTTCGACATCGCCCGCCGTAGGCTGGCCGAGGCCCGTGCGCATTGCCAGGAGAGCGTGACACCGCTCCTGGACGCCCTGGAGGCTGACGTGGCCTTCTGCGGGCAGGAACTGGACGCCGCTACTGCGCTCTACGAGCATGCGGCGAGGGCCGGTACACTGATTCCCCTGAGCAGGTTGGCGGAAGTGCATCTGCGCAAAGGCCGCAGGAAAAAGGCCCTCGAATATATTCGTCGCGTGCGCCACCACCGCCCCTGGAATGTCAATCTCCTGCTCAAGCTGCACGATCTGGAGCAGGGCGTGACCGACGACGTGGCCATGCCCTTTGAATTCGCATCAGAAGGGGGCAGGGTGGCGGTGCTGCTCTATACCTGGAACAAGGCGCGAGAGCTGGCCCAGACCCTCGAACATTTGGAGCCGACCCTGGCTGCGGCACCCCTCGGCGAGGTGCTGCTCGTGGTCCTGGACAACGGCAGCACCGATGGCACCGCCGCATTGCTACAGGACTGGCGCAAGCGGCTCGGCGAGGTCATGGAGGTCATCTCCCTGCCCGTGAACGTGGGTGCTCCTGCCGCGCGCAACTGGCTGATCCAACACCCCTCGGTTCGTGCAAGCCGCTGGATCGCCTATCTGGACGACGATGCCCTGCCTCCGGTGGATTGGCTGGGCAGGCTCGGCGCCGCGGTCAAACGCTATCCCGACGCCGGGGTCTGGGGGTGCAGAATCCTGGACGCGGGCAATCCCCTGCTGGTCCAGAAGGCCGACCTCCATTTACGAAAACCGCAGCAGGACAAGGCGGTGGAGGGTATCGCCCCACGATATCCCAGGAGGTTCTCCATCTCCAACATCCACAGCCAGGTCTTGAACATGGGGCAGTTTTCCTACATGCGCCCCTGCGGCCTGGTGACAGGGTGCGTGCATCTGTTCCGGCGTAAGGTCCTGGAGATAGTGGGTGGATTCGACCTCCGTTTCAGCCCCTCGCAGTACGACGACGTGGCCCATGACATCCGCCTCGGGCTGCGCGGTCTATTGCCCGTATACCAGGGGCACCTTGCCGTGGAGCACCTCCAGCTCTCGGGTCGCGCCGGACAGGTGAGGAACAAAAACCATTCTGGAGCGGAGGAAGCGGACAATGCCCAGGAGGCATCCCTGGCCGGGGCACTGGGCAACATGTACAAGTTGCAGATGCTCTACACAGAGGAGCAACTCGCGGAACTGCGAGAGGCCATCCGCATGCGCCTGCTGGAAGACGTCGAGGCCAAGCAGGAGTTGCTTCTGGAGCCGTGATATGCCATGCACTGGCGCGACGCACCTGGTTTTACCGGAGCGTGAAGCAGGCTGTTGAATAACTGCCTGCGCATGCCAGGAAAGCGCGCCAAACTGTGAACGCTTATAAATGATGCGAACAATATGTGAGAGTTGGCAACACCGCGTTTGTGCCAACTTGATTTGACAAAGTCCAGGACGGACTTTTTCCATATTCTGTCAGGCCCGTGGCAGCCCCAGTCCACCAACATGCAGGATCAACCCGAATCCGGAATCTCTTCATGCAACAGACCATCCAGAGCATCCTCCGGGAGCACCGACTGTTCGGCTTTCGCGATCCCTCCTGGCACATCTGGGCGGCCAGCCGGCTGACCCAGGAGGCTTCGGCCACGGCCCAGTCAGGCAAGGCCGATGCCCAGAGCGCCTGGGCCCTTTTCGTGGCCTCCAACCTCCTGCGCCAGGCCGCGGCCTTTTCACCCTACGACCGCGACCTGTTCCGGCTGATTTTTCAATTAGAGGGCTTTGCCCGTTGCCCCGAGCAGACCAGGGCGTGGTTGCTCTGGGTGCGGTCGCAGTGCGCGGACCTGCCCCTGGGCTCCCAGGCACAGGCCGTGGAGACCGTGGACGCCGTACGCGCGGACAAGGAAGCCATCCTTGCACGGCTCACGCCGGCTTCGGGAGAAGCGCCCCCCATGGATGAGACCTACCTGTATTTGCTGGAGTTGTGGCGACTCGGAGAGGCCGAGGCCTTTTTCGAACAAGTGGAGCGCTTCCGGCAGCGACCGAGCGCGGCCCCGGCCGGCCCCGTGCTGGCCATGGCAGCCTGGCGGGGGGGGAGGACCGACCTGGCCCTGGAGCTTGCGGCCATGTCTCCTGCCTGTTTTCTGCAACACAACCTGCATGCGGAGATCGCTCTGGAAAAGGGGGACATGGACACGGCGCGCGCCCATTGGCGCCTGTCCCTGAAGCTCGAGCCCATGCAGCCGGTGCTGGTGCACAAGCTGCACGACTCCCTTAAGCCGACGCCAAACCCCGCAGTGCTGGAACGCTCTCGGGTCCATGTGGCCTACTACACCTTCAACAAGCTCCAGATGACCCTGGACACCCTGCGCAGCCTGTTGGAGTCGAACATCGGGCCGGCCGGCGTCACACTGCTGAATAACGGCTCCACGGCGTTTTCACCGGAGGACCTGCAGGCCGGAGTGGACAGCGTACGCCAGGGGCGCCCCGTGCATCTGATACACCTGCCCACGAACATCGGCGCTCCCGCGGCACGGAACTGGCTGCGCTGTCTGCCCCAATGCCGCGAGGCAGACTATCTCGCCAATCTCGACGACGACGTGCTGCTGCCCAGGGACTGGCTCGTCCATTACCTCCAGGACCTCATGGACAACCCTGGCGCGTGTTGCGTGGGGCCCCTATGCGTCAACCCCGGCCCATTGCCCACCATCCAATATATATGGCGTTTTTTTCAAGTCATCGGGGAGAACAAGATCCAGTTCACCAACAACTGCCCCCAGTTCATGGACATGGGGCAGTTCAGCGTACGACGGCCGTGCCTTTCTGTCATGGGTTGCTGCCATCTCTTCGACATGCAACGCTGGCGCGCCCTGAATATCCCGGATTTCGACATCCGTTTCTCCCCCTCGCAGGTGGACGACCTGGAGCACGATATGCAAATCTGGAAGTCTGGAGGGCAGGTGTGGTACAACGGCTTGGTGCGCGTGGTGCACCGGCAGGCGGCGGGCAAGCAGAGCCCCATGTCCAGGGCGGCCTGGGGCAGCGTGCTGGCCAATCATAGCAAGATGGAAGCCAAGTGGAGCGGGGCGGAGCTGGCCGGGATTGACGACGAGGTCCGGGCAGTGGACGAGGCCTTCTGGCGCTCGGCCCTGGAGACGGTACGGCCGCTATTGCCTGAGCAGGCGCGCAATCTGCTGGCCACGTATGGCGCGGCATAGGTCATGGAGCGATGATCAACACTTCTCTCAATATCCTGGAAGATTACGACGGCAAGTCCCTGGCCCTGTTCATCGGCAAACCGGCTGCGGAACCGGACCAGCCTCTGGCTGCCAGGCTGGACCTGGACCTTCAGGGGGCGGAAGTCTTTTCACAGCTCGCATCCCTGCAAGAGGAGGCATTTCGACACGGGGTGCATTGTGTCATCGGACCAGGAATGTTCGAACAATACCCGCAGCAGGTCCGGGACGTGCAGAAGTACGTATTCTACGTCTACTGGAAGTATTTTGTCTATCCTGGTCAGGCTCGGGAGATTCCAGACCTGTTCAACGTGCGCACGGACCAGGCGGACGAAGACATCTTGTGCAGCCTACGGCGGGCAGAAAATGCCAGGCTGCATCTCTTCTGCCCGCTGACCAATAGGCTGGAAGGGATAGGCAGAGAGCTTACAGCCCTGCTGTTGCTTCCCGGCCCTGGGCTCGAGGCCATCGGCCCGCATCTGGCAGCTTTGAAGGAGCGGTGTCTGATCGTAACCATTTCACGGGTGCTCGGGTTCTGCCACGAACACGGCGTGGCTCCGGATTTTCTTGTCCAGTTGGACACCCTGAGCTTGCAGAATCTGTACTTCCCGGAACATCTGGATCTGAGCGAGACGACCCTGGTCAGTCTGAGCATCGCGCCCGTGCAGCGCGTGGCGCATCGCTTCAATCACTGCTTTTTCATGGAGTCCTTTGACACGGCCATCCTGCCGGATTCGTACAGGATGCGCGAGTCTTGGCTCAGTTCCCTGATACCCTGCCTTGGCCTCGCGGAGACCCTGGGCTGCGCGCACGTTTGCCTGGTTGGTGCGAATCTGTCGTCGGAGCCTGGCGGCAGAAAGTACTTTTCCGATGTCCTGGTGCCTGACGGTGGGGATGTTGCCCCGACCACGTATGAGCCACTCCTACGCGCGACACATGATATGCCGTTTCTCATGCAGGATAGGCAAGGCCGCACCGTGGAGACCAAACCTTCCTATTTCGCCACGGCCGGCGAGGCAGAGCAGATCATGCGCCAACTCAGGCAAAGCCGGGGCACGACCTTCAGCGTCTTCGAAAACACAGGAATCCTCTCACCGACAGTGGCAACCGGGATCGATGCCGAGGAACTGCGCTCCCTTCCGGTGTTGAATCGCAAGGCCCTGGGCGTGGAGCTGAAGAAAGCTATGCATCCCAAACCCGCGGTTGACCTGCTGCGTATGAAGTTGTCCCTGCTGCGGTCGCAGGATATGTGCGGCCAGGTGGAACGACTGCTTGGAGCACTGCTTTTTCATGGGGGGGATGAGGTGAAGAAAGTCCCGTTTGTGCGGCATCTTGAACGGGAAATACGGTCAGGGCGCTTTCCCAGTGTTCCGGAGGGCGAGTGCGGACGGGTCTCCATGGAATTGGTCCGGCACTGGGGTTGGTGTTTGCGGCAGGGGCTGGCCTGGACCATGCTGCTGACGGCCGTGCAGAAGCGTCTGCCCATACCGCTGCTGCTTTGCCCAGAGGAGTTGGAGACGTATCCTGGACATGTGGCTGGCATCGAGCCGAATCTGCAGTTCAAGGTGTTTGTGCTGTGCGCCGTGGGCAGGGGAGAAGCGAGGGGGGAAGAGGTACCATTCAGGGATGTGGTGCGGAGACTGGGCGAGAAGTTCTTGTTTCTGGTTTCCCCTGAGGCGGAGGCGTCGTTGCGCAGGGCGCTGCCCTGGTGTTCCTGGCCCCAGGCCATCGGGCTGGGCGATTTGCAGGTCGCGTTTTCCTGACAGTTCCCAGATGGGATGTCAGTCGATTTTTTCGTGAGTGAGCATTTTTTTCTAAAAATGTTTGCCCAGAAACTTGACAAGCCCCGTCCATTGGACATACAAATCTCGTCTTTGCAACCATGATTTGTTTTGGTTTTGCGGAATTTCAGCGTCGCCGGGCACCATCGCTCCCGCGAGTGGTGCCCTGCGGCGGTTTGCACGGTTCATGTCAGTCTATGGAGGAAGCGCATGCCGACCATTAATCAGCTCGTCCGCAAGCAGCGGACCAAG
>CAZSRS010000017.1:0-81281 GCA_964609625.1 uncultured Desulfovibrionaceae bacterium | reverse complement strand
CGGAATCTTCCTTGTCGTTCGGCGGTTTGCTATGTCCCCCTGTTGCGGGCGTCGCACGGGATGCGGTGGTCTTTCCGCATCCACCCGCTCCTGTTTCGCGTTCAGCACGCTCAGCTGAAGGTATTCTCCAACTTCTCGGCCTGTCATGCCAAGATGCAACGTGGTTTCAGTCGCGTGAAAGCCGGCAGCGGCATTCTCCAGGGCAAGAGCCAAGTTGTACCGCCACGCCTTCCGGGCAAGTATCTTGAATCCCATGACATTGGTCCATCCTTGTACTGAGACAACAAGAGGTCACCTTGAAGCGGGATAAGGCGTTGTTCGATTTCGACCATGAGACGGTGCGAACAAAAGGAGACAAGTTCTTCTACAGGACTTCAGTTCACCCTGTCGATTCGATCCGCACCGCGGACGCGATATTGGCAAATGAACCAATAGCGCTGATGAACTGGATGGAGAAGACCACATTCATGGGGTTCGACCATGAATACCCCACACGCTCCCACGCTCTGTATTACAACAGCCTGCGGCTCATTTCCTTTCTACTAGACGCATATCACCTAAGCAAGGACAAGAAGTACTACGGGAAGGCCTTGGAGTTCTACAAAGAATGGAGGAGGCTTGAGACAGACGGTGCGTTGACGAATGTATTTGTCTGGAATGACGCTACGGTTTCAAACCGGGTGTTGACTCTGACGTATCTGGTCCGCTCCGGAAATCATGCCATTGCCCAGGAAGACTTCGAAGACCTTGTCGCGTGTCTGGAACAGCATGGTGAGTGGTTGCTCGATGACAACAACTACAGCGATAACAATCATGGAGTGATGCAAGATCGTGCGCTTTGTCAGCTGGGTGTGTTTTTGTCCAGAACGGATTTTGTGGACAAGGCCAGAAACAGGATACGTGCCGCATTCAGAAGAGACTTCAGCCCTAACGGTGTGCATTCCGAGAACTCCATTGCGTATCACATCATGATGCTGAAAATGTACAAGGAGTTGTTCGCATTCATGGGTGAGTCAGCCGAAAAGGCGCTCATCGCGGGAGCGGAAACGTATAAAGGCCTGCTGCTAAAACCGGATGGATCCTACCCAATGGAAGGGGACAGCGCGCATATCCAGTGCAGTAGAACCATTAAACTCTACAGTAATTTCTGCGATTTCGTTTCTGGCAAGGTGATTGTCAATCTCACGAACGCTGCGGGCACGTCATTGCCAGATACGTCAGCTGCCGACTGTCCTTATAAGACTGGTGGACAGGATTCAGTGTATATATTTTTCAAGTCAGGATACACTTCCATCACACACAAGCATCTGGACGATCTCTCATTTGTCCTCTCTGTAAATGGAGAAGATATCTTTGTCGATGCCGGTAAATACAGTTATGACCTTAATAAATACAGGTGGTATTTCAGAGCGCCTTGCGCACACAATACGATCTTTATACATAAAGAGATTTATATTCTTGAGCGTGAGCGCTACGACCCTGCATTGTTTTTTTTTCATGAGAACGATGCTTACATACATGCCCAAGGACAATGCATTGTCAACAACCAACTCTTGATACGTGATTTGATCTACATCGATGGAAGCGTGATTTTGCTTGACAGGGCGCTATTGAGGCGAAGGAAAAAACTGCGGCAGAATTTCAATATCATGGACAAACATGCAGTTGTCATTGACAAGAGCAGGAATGCAATCATTCGAGCCGGAAGCAACGACATCGTGCTCAGACAGCATTTACCCGTGTGTTCCGTGAATGAGTTCCGTGAAGATCATGACCATATCAGGGGATTTTGTTCCCTTGCGTTTAATAGGCTTTCACCATTACGGCAGCTCGAGTATTCCACATCCGCATCCAGAAGGCCCCGCTTCATAACGACAATCGACTTTTGCAATCTCGCGGACATGGTGAGCGATGTCTCCTATGATGCACGAGGCAACATACTGGCATTTCTCAAGGGGGGAGCCACGTATCGTGTGCGGTGCCCGGACTGGGCCGCATCTTGATCTCCAACAGGGAAATGCCTGGCATCGCCACGCGTTACGTGAAGATGCGCCACTCAGTCCACCTTGCCTGAAAACTGCAACACGCTTTGCACGTATTCGTCGATCAGTCGTTGGGCGGCGAGGTTCTTGCCGCAAGGCAGGAATCGAATGCCGAGTGTCGCTCGTTTGACGTCCTGTGAGAAGGACGCCACTGTCCCTGGCATGCGAATGGGGTCATCCGTATCGGTAAGACGGAACTCCAGACGGACTTCGGTGTTGGGTTCGATGCTCGACCACTGCCCTCCCGTGGCGCGCTCCATGGTGAAACGGCAGCCAGTGGCGCTGATGTCCAGGATCACGCCGCGCTGCACCTCCTGCCCCAGTTGTAGCCGGGCTTGGAGAAAGGTGTCCACCCGCTCGTGCTTGCGCAGGTTGATCATTTCCAGTTTCTTGGGAAAATCCGTGAAAAAAATGGGCGAGGGCGCGAGGATGTGCCCCGTCACGGTACTGCGGAAACCGTAGACCTTGCCGGCGTGCATGAAACGCATGATCAGGCCGCATTGCTGGATGAGGCGTTCGCGTATCTGCGGTGCCCCGGGCATGAGCAGGATCAGGAATTCGCCGCGTTTCATACCGTAATAGCGTGTCTTGAAACGCAGTTCCTCCTCGATCACTTCGGCATGCAGCATCAGGTCGATGGGTATGTCCAGGGACCACTCGATGATTCTGTTTGTCATGCTCCTGTTCCCCCCCTTGTCGTTGATATGGCACTGTCGTATCCGACAGACTTGCACAAGCGGTATATGCCTAGGCGTTCGCACTCCTGGTTCCATATCCATGTTGGCCGTGAGCCGCAAGAGGCGTGTGGCACCACTGGGTGTGTATTTCTGGAGCATGCAGCGGTATATGGTTCAGGACATGGTTGGATGCAATCCCGCATCCCTCGCGGGGGGAGCGTGGCGTGAAAAAGGGACTTTACATACCATCGAGGTATGGTTAGTCTGTGACTGTGCTTTTCCTGAATCCCCCACGGCAGGGATGTCCTGTCGCGGGGCGATGGAGGCCGAAACACACTGGATTGCAGGATGCGGAAATTGGGATCGCTGACTCTGGCGCTGCTCCTCGCGGTATTGTTGCTTGCGCCGCGGCAGGGCATGACCACCGGCCATGGCGTCATGGAGGCCCTGACCGTCGGAAGGGGCGGTGCATGCTGCCGGGTGGCGGAAAGTCCAACAGCACAGGCGGGGTGCTGCAAGGCCGAACCCGCGCCCAAGCCCGTTGTCCCCCAGGAACAGTGCGGCCATGCCGGATGTCCGTGCTTTCACACGGCGCTTCCGTCTGACGTGGCTGCCGGGGCGGGATTCCGGTTTCAGAGTCCCTTGCCGTACCTGATCCTGCTGTTGACACCGAATCCGGGCATGGTCCGGCCTGGAGCGGTCTGTGCCGTACAGGAGCGCCACCGGGCGCCCCCTCTCCTGCCGTTGTACATCCTCTTGCGGTCCTATCGCTGTTAGCCGACTGCCCGCCCGATCCGGGCAAAGTGGTGGTCCGGTGTCGCGACGTTTATGCGTCGCTTGCGATAACTTATGATTTCAAGAGGTTTCTACCATGAACAGATCCATCTTCCTCTCGCTCTCCGTGCTGGGGAGCGTCCTTGTCCTTTGCGTGACGCTACGGGTGGCAACCGCGTGGTCCTTCGGCTGGTTCGACAAATACGAGGACGTCACCACCGACGCGGACGTGGTGGTCATTCCCGCCGCCACGCTGCAACAGAGCAAGGTTCACTACTACGTGTTCAAGCACCAGGGCCGGGATATCCGCTTTTTCCTCCTCAAGGATACGCAGGGAATCGTGCGCGCCGCCTTCGACGCTTGCGACGTCTGCTACAAGTCGAAAAAGGGCTACAGTCCGGATGGCGATTACGTGATCTGCAACAACTGCGGCCAGGCCTTCCACGTCTCGCGCATCAACCTGGTCAAGGGCGGCTGCAACCCTGAACCCCTGAACCGGGACTACGACCACCAGGAAGTCCGCATAACGGTAAGGGACATCCTGGCCGGCGCTCGGCTTTTTTAAGGGGGACGCCATGAACATCCTGACCATTCCGGGCCGTTGCGCCCGGCGCAAGATGCCGCGCAGCGCGGTGTTGCTGCTGGTATTCACCATGGGGGTCACCTCCATCGTGGCCCTGGGCCACGTCTCCAGGGTGGTGGGCGACAGCCTGGAGCGCAAGCTAACGGCCTTCGGCGCCAACATCCTGCTCACGCCCAGGCGGGAAACCCTGGCCGTGAGCTACGGCGGAGTCAATCTCGGCAACGTGATGCTGGCCCAGAATCATCTCGACATGGAAACCGTGCTTCGTGGCGTACACGGCATCGAACTCGCGCAACGCATCAGCGGCGTGGCTCCCAAGCTGCTGGCCGTGGAGGAAAAGGACGGCGTGAACCTGGGTATCGTGGGCGTGGACTGGCAACAGGAACTGGGCATGAAGAGCTATTGGGCCGTGCAAGGCGCGTTCCCGGAATCCCCCGGCGAGCTGCTGGCCGGCGAGGCCGCTGCCCGTCGGCTGGGCCTGAAGCCGGGAGACACCATCCAGCTCCTTGGCCGCGGGTTTCCGGTACGCGGTGTGCTGCTTCCAACAGGCGGCGACGACGACAAGGTCCTGTTCACGGACTTGGAGACCCTGCAAAAGCTGAACAACGCCGCGGGCAAGGTCAGCTTCGTGGAGCTCTCGGCCCTATGCGCCGGATGCCCCATCGAGGAGATCACGACGCAACTGACCGCGGCGTTGCCAGGTGTCGAGGTCATGGCCCTGCGCAGCGTGGTGGAGCAGCGGATGTACTCCATCCACTTCGTGCAGCATCTGGTGCTGGGCGTGAGCGTGGTGATCCTGCTCACGGGCAGTTGCATGGTGGGGCTGTCCATGCTCTCCGCGGTGAACGAGCGGCGCCGGGAGATCGGCATTTTGCGCTCCCTTGGGTATTCGAAGATGCAGGTCTTCGGCGTGTTTTGCATCGAGGCCCTGCTGTTGGGGCTGGTGGCCGGCGTGCTGGGATATGTCCTGGGTTGGGCCGCGAGCTTCAAGGTACTGCACGCCCTTGACGTTGCCGAGGCCGGGGGGGTGGCCTTCGAGCCACTGTATCTGGCCGTGACCTGCATCCTGGTGGCGCTGGTCACCCTGATGGCGGCGGCCTTTCCGGCCTGGAAGGCCTCGCGGGTGCACCCCACCGAGGCCCTGTTGGCCCTGTAATCCAGGGATGCATGTCCTGGTACGTCACTGCAACACACGGAGAAAGCCATGCTCAACGCATATGATATAGTCAAGCAATACACCGAGAACAACGCGTCCAGGCGTGTACTGGACACCGTGAACCTGGAAGTGCGGCAAGGGGAATTCGTGGCCGTGGTGGGCCGCTCCGGTTCGGGCAAGACCACGCTGCTGCACGTGCTTTCCAGCCTGCTGGCGCCGGACAGGGGCTCGGTGCGGTACAAGGGTGAGGACATCACGAGCATGAGCGAGGATGCGATCAACATGCTAAGGAGGCGCGACTTTGCCGTGGTCTTCCAGTTCCACTACCTCATGCCTTATCTCACCGCATTGGAGAACGCACTGCTTCCGGTGATGCAGTCCCTGCGGCCGGTGTCCAGGGAGATGCGGGAGCGCGCCAGGGCGTGCCTGGCTCGCGTGGGTCTGGAGACCAAGGCCGACAGTCTGCCGTCGGAGCTGTCCGGCGGGGAGCAGCAACGGGTGGCCATTGCCCGCGCCCTGGTCAAGGACGCAGCCGTGCTCTTCGCCGACGAACCCACCGGCAGCCTGGACCAGGAGACAGGGGCGAGCATTCTGGACCTGATGCAGGAGCTGCACCAGGGCGGCATGAGCATCGTCATGGTCACCCACGAGCCGGCCTACGCCCGGCGCGCGGACAGAATCCTGACCATGCGGGACGGCAGGCTGCTCGACAATTGAAGTTACGATCGACACACGGCACGAGGCCCCGGGACGGGTTCCCGGGGTCGCGTGCGGCATGACCTCGGCATGCACTAAAGAACCGCTCGCCTCTGCCGATATGTACCATGAGGCGTAGTGTATCCGAAGGCGCGGGTATTCCTGGCAGCAGGAAAAGGGGCGGATCGCGATGAAAAGAATGGGCACGGTGCTTGTGATATTGCTGGGTCTGGTGTTGCAGACCGGAGGGTGCTCGGGCAAGAAGGAAGCCCTGGTGCCGCCTCCGGTGTTGCCCACGGCCGTGGAGAGGAAGGAAGACCAGGCCCGGAAGCTCCAGGACATCGCCTTCAGGGTCGCGGAGCAGGTGGATAGTGCCGTACAGGCCAAGCCGGAGCTGGCTTTCGTGCCCATCTACATGCGCCCCCCGAATGAAACGATTTTTTCCAGGTCGTTCCACCAGTTGCTCGCCGGGGCCCTGGTCGCTAGGGGCCTGAAACTCTCGGTGCAGCAGGAGGACGCTCTGGTTCTGGACTACACGGTCCTGGACGACGTACTCCTCTCCGTTTCTCTCACCTATGACAACCGCTATGTCGTGTATGCCACGTCCGTGGAGTACGTGGGCAGGACCGGCGCCGACAGCCAGATACTCGATTCCGTATGGAGTCGGTACGCCAAGCGCCGGCCGGCGAACATTCGTTGAGAAGAAAGAGACAACTTCCACTTCAAGCAGACTGTAACGAGAGGTGGAATGCGCGCGAGGACGCTCCGGTAAACCGCGAGGAAAAGGGCGCCCCTGCTCCGGGGGCTTTGCGGGGGTTGTGGAGCAGGGGCGCGGCTTGGGGTTTGGTACAGAGTACCCGTGTTTATGGCAACGCGGCACAGGGCCGCGATTGCGCCTGGTCAAGCATCGGGTGATGTTTCACGCGCAGGGCTCCACCGAGACGAAGTGTTCCTGCATGGCGATGGCGCCGCCGGCCTTGTCATACGTCGTGATGCCCTTGGGCATGAGTATGTTGTCGGCTAGGCCCCTGCCCTTGGCCCTGCTCTCCACCGGGAGCGTATGGCCGAAGCCGTGGATCATGAACACGGCTTCGGGATGGATGAACTCGGTGAGCCAGGCCTTGATTCTTCCCGCGCGGTCCCCGTTGCGCACTTCCACCATGTCGCCGTGGGCGATGCCTTTCTTCTCCGCCACATCCTTGTTGATCCAGAGAACGTTTTCCGGCATCTGCTCGAAGAGCAGGGGGTTGTTCACGGTATGCCCCTGGGTGTGTACGCCGCAGCGGCCAAAGGTGATGCGGAAGCGTCCCTCGGGTGGCGAGGCTGGGGAGACGTAAGGCTGTAGAGAGGGGAAGCCGTCGGCCTCGAGCTTCTCGTCGATGACCTCGATGAGCCCGGAGGGCGTCTTGAACGAGCCCTTTTCAGCCTTGCGGTAGAGCGGCGCGTCCGCCAGGTCCACGAAGCCTTTTTCCTTGAAGTCGTCGATGGACACGCCCGTGCCTTCGAGCTGGTACTTCCAGATGTCCTCGATGCTCGTGAAGTCCAGGGCTTCCAGGCCCATGCGTCTGGCCAGGCCGCAGTAGATCTCCCACTCGCTCTTGGTGTCGAAACGGGGCTCCATGACCCTGTTGCGGACGAAGAAGAAGGGCTTGCCACCGTTCTTGGAGGCGATGATGCTCTCGCGCTCCAGATAGGGGGAGAGGGGCAGGACCACGTCGGAATGCCAGGCGGTGTCGGACCAGGTGAAGGTCACCGAGACGAGGAGGTCGAGATTGCTCCAGAGTTCCTTGAGGTGTTCGGGGTCGGGGAAGGCCATGAGCGGGTCGTGACGCTGCACGATATAGGCCTTGATGGGGTAGGGCTTGCCCGTAACGATGGCGTCGTAGGCCAGGTTGATGAGTCCGGGGCCGGTATCGAAGTGCTTGCGCTCGTCCTGCCAGCCCACCCCGTCCACACGCTTTCCCTGGGGTTTGGGGAAGAGGTCCATGAGGTTGTTCAGACCCTTGCGCTTGACATGGTTGGGGGAGTTGGCGAAGGGCATGCCGCCCTTGGCGCCGATGCTGCCGAGCAGGGCGTTGATGAGGTAGGCGGTGCGCGAGACATAGAAAGAGTCGGAATAGCGGGCCGTCATCCAGCCGGGATGCCAGATCACCGAGGGAGCGGCCTCCGCGAGCTGGGCCACGAAGTCCTCCAGGGCCTGGGCGCTGACGCCGGTCTCCTTCTCGGTCCACTGCGGAGTGCAGTGCGCGGTGAATTCCTTGAGCGCGTCCAGGTCCTTGATCAACTCTTCGGCATAGGGCTTGTTGTAGCGCTCCGTGGACAGCAGTAGGTGCAGCACGCCCAGGTTGAAGGCGTAATCCGTGCCCGGGCGGATGAGGAAGAAGTTGTTGGCCTTGGCCGCGGTGACATTGGCGCGGATGTCGATGACCGTGAGCTTGCCGCCGGCCTGTAATGCGTCGAGCAGATCGTTGACTTCCTTGACGTTGATGGCCTCGAAGATGTTCCTGCCCTGGAGGATCACGTGTTTGCTGTTCTTGAGGTCGTAGGACACGCTCTTTCTGCCGAAACCGAAGACCGAGAGCGCGGCGTGTTGCACGTTTCTGGCGCAGGCGGAGTCGTGGTTGCAGTAGTTGGGTGTGTTGATGCCGCGCAGGAAGGCCCTGTAGACGTCGCGGAACGGGCCACCGCGGTCGGAGAAGAGCACCGATGCATCGCCGTACTTCTCCTGGATTTCCTTGAGCCGCTGAGCAACGTAATCCAGTGCCTCGTCCCAGCTTACCCTGCGCCATTTACCTTCACCGCGTTCACCTTCACGAATCATGGGGAACTGGGGGCGTTCGTCGTCGTTGGTGAGAGCGATGCCCGCTGCGCCCCTGGCACACAGAGCGTTTTTGATCCCGCCGAGGTGGGGGTTGCCGAAGACCTGGACGCATTCGCCGTTTTCAACAGTTGCCTGAATGGGGCAGCGGACCGTGCACATACCGCAGACGCTGTAGACGTTTTCCTTGGACATATTCTCGACTCCTGTTTGCCTGAGGCGCCATGAGGCTTGGCGCTGATCGTTCCAGGGCTGTTCGACGTATCCATACTTTTTACAATGATGTACTCCTTAGCAGGGAGTGCGACACATGGCAAGCAAAAATCCACGTTCCAAAAAGAACAAGCAATGCAGCTCAGGGTGCCTGTAAACTGGATAAAATGCAAAACTGCTTGCGAAAAAAAGAACATTAAGAAAAATCTTGACAGATATGCTGCAATGGTGTTTTAAGGTGATGCAAGCAAGAAAGGTTATGAGCATGCGTTGCCTGGAGACAGGTGTCATTATCAGAAGAAGATGTCCTGGCAAAGGGTACCAACCGAGCAATTACAGGCGGGGTTGAACATGAGCAAGTATCGAATAAAGTTGATCAAGGACCGCTGCATCAGCTGCCACTCCTGCGAGGTTCATTGCAAGGTCAAGAACGACGTGCCGCGGGGAATCCAGTTGAACAGGATCATCTCCAACGGCCCTGTCACCGACAAGAAGGGCAAGCTGACCTACGAACTCAAATACCAGCCGTGCCTGCACTGCAAGAAGCCCGAGTGTGTCCCGGCCTGCCCCACGGGGGCCATGACCATTCGCGAGGACGACGGACTGGTGTTCGTGCGCACCGAGCTGTGCGACGGATGCAAGTCCTGCATCGAGGCGTGCCCGTGGAGCGTGCCGGTATTCAACGAGAGCACGGGCAAGATCATGAAGTGCGATTTGTGCGTGGACAGAATCGACATGGGACTGGATCCCGCGTGTGTCACGGGATGCACGGCCCATGCCCTGGAATTCGTGCGGATGAAGGACAAGAACTGAACGCAGGGTGCGGCGGGAAGCCGGCTTGGGAAAGAGTCGTGGCGGGGCTCCCGCCACCGTGCGTCAAAGCGCACTGCGTGTATACCGCATCAACACAAAGGAGGATGATCGTGAAACTGGACAAGCGTATCGTTTTGATGGGGCTTATGGTACTGGGGACGATACTGTTGCTGAACGCGCCCGCGTGGGCCGCGAATCTGCAGGCGGCCATCGATCAGGCCAAGGACGCTGGGATCATCGATCCCAATGCCAAGCCCGGCTACATGGGCATTCCCGGAGCGCCGCAGCTCAACCTGTTGCTTGGTCTGGCCTGGGCCATCTGGGTGGGCTGGATCTTCTCCACCGTGGGCGCCTTTGGCGGTGTCATGGCCGGCGTCGGCCACATCTCGGTCTTCGGTCTGGGTGATTACGCCAAGAGCCTGGGCAAGGACATGCAGTTGAACAAGCTCGTCACGGACTCCATTCGCGTCTCCAATCAGTGGCTCGTGGGCTTGAGCGCGGCATTGTCCACCTGGAACTACTACAAGATGGGGCGGCTGGTCCTGCCCTTGGGCATCGCCCTGGCCATCGGCTCCATCGGTGGTTCCTGGCTCGTGCCTATCCTCACCGCGGGTAAGATCAATCTTTCGGCCTACGTTGGCTACTTCGGCCTCTTCGTTCTCGTACTGGGGGCGTATCTGTTCTACGAGACCACGCCCAGGGGGCAGCGCAGCAAGAAGAAGGCCAGCGAGGCTGCCAAGGCCTTCCAGGCCAGCGTCAAGGCCCAGAAAGATGGCGGCAAGGTGGACATGAAGGAGATGGGCGTCCGGGTCAAGAAGTTCACGCCCACCAGATGCGATTTCACCTTCTTCGGCGTGGAATTCAACTTCAATCCCATCGGGCCCATTTTGGGTGGATTCATCATCTCGGGGATAGCCGCATTCCTGGGCGTTGGGGGCGGTTTCATGCTGGTGCCCTTCATGACCTCCGTGACAGGGCTGCCGATGTATCTGGTGGCCGGAACCTCGGCCATGGCCGTGTTCATCGGCATGATCAACTCCATCGCCAGTTACATGACCGCCAAGAGCATCCCCGTGGACTGGTCCTTCATCGGCGCCGAACTCGTGGGCATCGTCATCGGCTCCATCATCGGACCGCGCACCTCCAAGTACATCCCGGACATATGGCTCAAGCGGCTGTTCATCCTCGCGGCACTCTACGTGGGCATCCGCTACGTCTACAAGGGATTCTTCTAACCCATTTTGTATCCCTGTTAACCCCCTTCACTCCTTCCTCTTGGCTTGGGGGCGGGCAACCGCCCCCTTGTCGTTTCTACCCCCTCCCGCATAAGCCTCTCCACATCTCCGCCCCTAGGGCAGCAAGGGCGCCAGGGCTTGGCCGATGACCCGAGCGGCGCGGGCGTGCCCCGCGGCGTTCATGTGCCCGTCCATGATGTAAAAATCGTCCTTCTCGAAGTGGCTGGAGAGATCCAGGAACAGGGCGGCGCGCACCTGTTGGGCCAGGGGGCTCTTGGGGAACAAGGCCTCCACCTGTCGCACGAACTCCGCGTCGTTGTTTCGGTAATGCTCCACCACTTCGGCCACCACCAGGACCGTGTCAGAAAGCAGGTGCGCATGCCCCTCCAGCACGGCCAGAAAGGCCTCGGCCTCGGAAACGGTCGGCTTTTTTTCCTCCGGGGCGAGACGCGGCAGGGTGGCCACCCGGATGAACATGCGGAGATGCTTGCCTGGGTAGTAGCGGGTGAGGGCATCCTGTTCGGCGGCGGTGCTTTCCCAGGTGGCGCGCTCCGTGATGGGCAGGACGCCATCGTGCTCCATCCAGCTGCGGTTCTCGGACCAGTCGTTCTCGTTGTAGAGGATGATCACGGCCTCGGGCCTGGGCAGGCCCAGGCGCTGCATGAGCATGAGTTCCCGCGCCGTGCCGTAGGAGGGGATGGCGGTGTTGACCACCGCGCCTCCAAGAATATGTTCCAGGCGCGCGGCAATGGTCTCGTTGTCCTGAACACCCCAGCCAAAGGCCTGGGAATCGCCGAGCAGCACGGCCTTGGGCGCATCCGGCAACCGTGGCGAGCGCAGGCCCTGTTGGTTGAAGGTGTAGAGCACGTCGAATTCGCGGCTCTTCACCCGGCATTGGCCGGGGCGCATGATGTAGAAGAGTTGGTCGTCGTATTGCGCGCACTCAGGCAGGAACTGGATGATCTGGCGGTCGAAGCGCAAATGATACTTGGTGGTCAGGGTCAGCAGCTGCGATGGCAGCAAGGGGGTGTCGATGGCCCTGGGATGCTGGAGGAAGAAGTGGATCAGGAACTCGCAGAGCACCAGGGTCAATAGTATGGTGAGCAGCAGGGGAAGCAAGGTCTTGAGAAGTTTGCGCACGACGGTTTCCATGGTTGCAGGATTATGGATCCAAGAGGGACGGCAAAGCTATACAATGCGCCAGCATGAAGGACAACTAACTGTTTTGGACCGACGCGCGACGGAAATTGCACGGCAGCCTCCCAGCTGGTAAGTGAAGGTGATATTTCCGGAACCCGGCGGCTTTTTCGATGCGCACCGCCCCCATGCGCGGGAGGGATCATGGAACACGGATTCACCACCTTGCAGGAACTTGTGGCTTCCCTGGCCACCCTGGGCGACAGGCAATGCCTGCTCTGGTTTGAGGAGGAGGGCTCGGACTCCCTGAGCTACGCAGCCTTCACGGCCATGGCCCAGGGCATCGCCCGGGGCCTTGCCGCCTCCGGCATCGGACCGGGGCAGCGGGTGGGGCTGTTCGCCGAGAACCGCTGGCAGAGCGTGGTCCTGGCCGCCGGCGTGGTGCTCTCGGGCGCGGCCGTGGCCGCTCTGGACCCGCAGCTCTCGGGTGAGGTACTGCTGCACGTGCTCACGGATGCCGACCCGGCCCTGCTCCTGGCCACGGGCCCACAGGAGCAGGCCGTGCGCGACGTCATGGGCCAGGTGACCCTGCCCGTGCTGCTCACGGATCTGGACCAGGGGGAGCGCTCCTGGCGTTCCTTGCTCGCCACCGGCAAGAAAAAGGACGTGGAGCCGGGACGGGCCCAACCCGACGACACCGTTGCCCTGTTCTACACCTCGGGCACCACGGGCATGCCCAAGGGTGTACCCTTGAGCCATGCCAACGTGATCTTTCAGGGCGCGGCCCTGCACGTGGCGGGATTGACCAAGCCCGGCGATCGGGTCCTGCTGCCGCTCCCCCTGCATCACGTCTATCCCTTTGTGGTGGGTATGTTCGGCCCCCTGGCCCTGGGCGTGTGCATCATCATCCCCAGGGCTATCACCGGTGCGGAGGTGATTCGTGCCGTGCGGGAGGGGCGGGCCAGCATCGTCATCGGTATCCCCCGCCTGTACGAGGCCCTGGTGGCCGGAGTCATGGGGCGGCTGCGCTCCCTGCGGCTTCCGGCGCGCTTGCTCATGCTGGGGCTTCTGGAGATCAGTCGCTTCGCCAGGAAACGCCTCGGGCTCAGGCTGGGGCGCATCCTCCTGCACGGGCTGCACCAACGCATGGGGTCGGAGCTGCGGATCATGGCCTCGGGGGGCGCGCCACTGGAGCCGGGGCTGGCCTGGACCATGGAGGCCCTGGGCTGGAAGGTGGCCATCGGCTACGGGCTCACCGAAACCGCGCCCATCCTGAGCATCAACCCGCCCGGCGCCGGCCGTTTCGAGAGCGTGGGGCGGGCTCTGCCCGGCGTGGAGCTGCGTATCGAACCGTCGGACGCGGAACAGGGCGAGATTCAGGCCCGTGGTCCCAATGTCTTTGCCGGCTACCGTAACCTGCCGCACAAGACCGCCGAGGCCTTCACCCCGGATGGCTGGTTCCGCACCGGCGACCTGGGGTACCTGGAAGATGGTTGGCTGGTGATCACCGGTCGGGCCTCGACCATGATCGTCACCAGAAGTGGCGAGAACATCCAACCCGACACGGTGGAGCAGATCCTGGACCGCCACCCCCTGCTGCGGGAGACAGGCGTGCTGGAGCGCGAGGGCAAGGTCGCGGTGCTGGCAGTGCCGGATATCGTGGCCAGCCGCCAGACCGGGCTCGAGCCCGAAGACGCGGCACGCAAAGCCGTGGCCGAGGCCGGCAGGCAACTGGCCTCCTACCAGCGGCCCGCCCTGGTGGCCGTAAGCGTCAACCCCCTGGAGCGGACGCGCCTGGGCAAAATCCGCCGACACCTGCTGGAGCGGCACTTTGACCGCGCCCTACAAGGGGTGGCGGAGCAGGATCTGCGCCCTCTGGACCCCAGGGAGATGCAGACCGCGGACCGGCGGCTGCTGGAGAACCCGGCCGCGGCCGCGACCTGGGACCTGCTGACCAGGCGTTACCCCCGGCGTCGGTTGACTCCGGACGCCGACCTGGCCGCCGACCTGGGCGTGGATTCCCTGGAGTGGTTGGATCTCTCCCTGGAGCTGGGTGGACGCACCAGTGTGACCCCCGATCAGGAGCAGATCGCCACCATCACCACGGTGCGCGATCTGCTGCGCGCGGTCATGGCGCCGAGTGACAGGGGAAAGTCCGGGGCCGATCCCGTGGCCGCTCCCGAGGAGTATCTCGACGACACGGACAAAGGGCAGTTGGAGCCGGTCACGGGCTGGCGCCTCGGGTTCTACCGCGCCATGCACCTGGCGTTCGGCTCCCTGGCCAGGCTCGTGTTCCGCATGGAGGTGCGCGGGCTGGAACATCTGGAACGCCCTAGTCCCCTGGTGCTCACGCCCAATCATTTGAGTTTCGTGGATGGTCCTCTGCTGGCCGCGGCACTGCCCTTTGCCAACCTGCGGCGCATGCATTTCCTGGCCTGGCAGGGTGGGGCCTTTGCCAATCCCGTGCTGGCCTTCATTTCCCGTAGCGGGCAGGCGATTTCCATCGACCCGGCCAAGCGCCCCGGCACGAGTCTGGCGTTGCCGGCCGCGATTCTCGGCAGGGGACGCGATCTGGTGTTCTTTCCCGAGGGCATGCGCTCCAGGGACGGCGCCCTGCAACGCTTCCAGCCCGGACTTGGGCGCATTCTCGCGGCTCGAGACGCCCTGGTGATCCCGATATTGATCGAGGGCACGCGGGAGGTCTTGCCGCCGGGGCGCTGGTGGCTGGCGCCGGCCAAGGTGCGCGTCACCCTGGGAGAGCCTGTGCCTGCCAGTGAATTGCGTCAAGGCGGTGAGTGTGAGTCTCCGGCCGACTGCGTGATTCGCAATCTACGCCGCCGCATGCAGGACCTGGCCCGTGAGGCAGCCAACCGACGGTGAGCAACGGAACCCGGGCCGCCCCGGAATGCCCGGCCCATGGGGCCGGGTGCACAAGGCGCGGGCGTTTGAGGATCATGCATCCGAGCGTAGCCTGCCGGCGGATACGCTTCTAAAGCCCCGGCAGGACAGGTCGGGCGCTCCGGTCCATGATTTTGCCGTACTCCAGGTGATTCCGGCACAATCCCCTTCTTGCGGAGCGGGAGTAAGCAGCGTACTGTGCTCGTCCACTTGCGGCCAGGGAACAGGTCCCACCGCGGCGGCGACCTGGTGCCGCAAAATGGAATTCTTGTGATATCATGATGTTGCTCTCCATGCGTGCGGCTGTCGTGTTTTTACTCATCGGCGCCGTTTGCATCAGCCTTTCCGGCGTCTGGGTCAAGTGGGCCGCGGTTCCGGCCTCCACCTCGGCTTTTCACAGGGTCTTTCTCGGCGGACTGATGCTGCTCTGCCTTGCGGCCTGGCGCGGCGAACTGCGCCACATCACCCCGCGCCAGTTGGCAATGGGGCTGGTGGTGGGCTTATTCTTCGCCGTGGATCTCTACTGCTTCCACATGAGCATCCTGCGGGTGGGGCCGGGGTTGGGGACCATCCTGCCCAACTTCCAGGTCTTCATCCTCGGCGCGGTGGGGGTTTTGTTCATGCGGGAGCGCCTGCGCCTGGCCTACCTGCTTTCCGTGCCTTGCGCCTTCCTCGGCTTGTTCCTCATCGTGGGGCTGGACTGGAGCGCCATGGATCCGGAATACGTGGCCGGTATCTGGTACGGCCTGGGCGCGGCAGTGATGTACTCCCTGTACCTGCTCAGCCTGCGCCGGATGCAATCCAGGGCCGCGGGGTCCACCATGTTCGCCACCATGGCCCTGGTCTCCCTGTCCACGGCGTCCTTTCTGGGCCTGGATGCCTGGTACGACGGCCACCCCCTCGTTCCCCCCACTGCACAGGCCTGGATTTCACTGTTCACCCTGGCGTTGCTGAGCCAGGTGGTGGGGTGGAGCCTCATCGCCACGTCACTGCCCCACGTGCGGGCGACGGTGGCAGGGATCATCCTGCTCTTGCAGCCGGCCCTGGCTTTTGTCTGGGATTGCCTCCTGTTCCAACGCCCCTCAACGGCGCTCAATTGGCTGGGCCTGGGGCTGGTGCTCGGAGCCATCTATGTGGGCTCGGTCCGGCGTGCCAGGAGCACCGGGCCGTCGGTCACTGTTGCGGTACGGCCGGAACGGGATCGCCGGCGGAATTGAATACCCGGAAACACACGGACGCGGTGCGCGTCCGACAAATCACCGGGAGAGAGGGAATGCAGCTGACAGTGCTGGTGGACAACAACACCCTCACGGACAGATATTTTCTGGCCGAGCCGGGGTTGAGCTTCCACATAGTGACCAAGGGCATGCGGATTCTCTTCGACGCCGGCTACAGCGACGTCCTGCTGCGCAATGCCTGGAAGATGGGCATCGACCTGTCGCGGCTGGACACCGTGGTGCTCTCCCACTCCCACCTCGACCACACCTGGGGGCTGGAGCCGCTGTTCAGGTTGTTCAACGAGGCGATCATCGAGCGCGGCACGGTGTTGCGGCTGGAACTCGTGGCCCATCCCGAGGTCTTCCTGACGCGCGGTATCGGCAACGGCCCGGAGATCGGCCAGATCCTGCGGCAGGAGGCCGTGGAGCGCTTCTGCACCGTGCACCTGACCAGGGAGCCGCTTTGGCTCACGGAGCGCCTCGTGTTCCTGGGCGAGATACCCAGGCTGCATGAGTTCGAGAAGGCCCCCCCGGTGGGAGTGGTCAGAGGACCTGAAGGCCCCAAGGACTGCCCGTGTCTGGACGACTCTGCCCTGGCCTGGGTGTCGGAGCGTGGACTGGTGATCGTCACGGGCTGCTCCCACAGCGGGATCTGCAACATCGTCAGCCATGCGCGGGAGGTCTGCGGCGAGGAGCGTATCGCGGACATCGTCGGCGGACTGCACCTGCTGGACGCGCCTCTGGAGCGGTTGGAGCGGACCGCCCGGTTCCTGGTGGACATGGGAGTGGAGCGCCTGCACCCCTGCCACTGCACGGGCCTGCGGGCCAAGACGTTCCTGGCCCAAAGCCTGGACGTGGAGGAGGTGGGTGTTGGCCTGCGTCTGGAGTACTGAGCCTCCCACACCTTTGGGGGGGGCATGAATGTCAAGGCCATCCTGGTTCTGTTCCTGGTGCATTTTTCCGGGGACTTCTACCAGTCTTTTTTCCACCCCTTGTTTCCCGTGCTCAGGGAGCTGCACGGCATCAGCCTGACGCAGATCGGGGTGATCACCGGCGTGGTGACCTGCACCAGTTTCCTGGCGCAGCCGTTGACAGGGCTTCTGGCGGACGGTCGCAATCCTCGGAGCTTCATGTACCTGGGGCTGGGGCTGAGCGCGACGTTCATTCCCCTGCTGGGGCTCGCGACGAGGTTTCCCTTGCTGTTACTCGTGGCCGGCCTGGGGGCGGTGGGCTCGTCCCTGTACCATCCGGCCGCGGCTGGGCTGGTGCCGACCCATGCAGGGGAGCGCACCGGCCTGGCCATGTCCCTGTTCGGGTTGGGCGGTGCCCTGGCGTTCACGGTGGGGCCGCTGACCGTGACGGCATGGGTGAGTTTATTTGGCCTGGAGCGCCTGCCCTGGCTCTCCCTGGTGGGGCTGACCTCCCTCTGCGCGTTGTTGTTCCTGTTTCCCTCGAACAGTGGGCGGGAAGCACGGCGCAGTCGCGAGCGCATCCTGGCCCTCCGGGGCCTGGCCAGCGTCTGGAAGCCGCTCGTGGTCCTATGGGGTATCTGCGTCCTGCGCGCCCTGCTGGATACGTCCTTGAAGAGTTTCTACCCCATCATGTATGTAGAGAAAGGCAATTCGCTGCTGTCCATGGGCGTGGTGCTGACGTTGTACATGCTCGGGGGGGCGGTGAGCGCTCTTGTGAGTGGGCAGATCGTTGACAAAAGGGGGTATCGAGGTCTGTTCCTGCTGTCCTTTGCCCTGGCCACTCCCTGTCTGTTGCTGTTCCTGGGCGCGGAGGGCTGGTGGCTCTATCCCGCGGCGTTCTTGGCCGGGTTCATGCTGCTGGCCACCATGTTTCCGGCAGTGGCCCTGGCCGCGAGAATCGCCCCCGAGAATACGGTCCTGGCCACCAGCCTGACCCTGGGGTTTTCCACAGGTGTGGGCGGACTCCTGGCGCCGGTGGTGGGGAGCCTGGCCGAGTCCCTGGGCGTGCAATCCGTGCTCACGGTCCTGGCCTTCGCCCCCTTGGTGGGATTGGGCTTGGCGCTGTTTCTGTTTGCATTCGAAAAGGGGGGCGCCATGAACGGCAAGGAAAGGAGCGGATCATGATCGTATTGCCTGAAGGTTTTTCACTGCGTCACTGCCGGCCCGAGGATCACCCGGCCATCATGGAGGCGGTGCTAGACTGGTGGGACGGGCGCGACCTGCGTTACTTGCTGCCTCGATTATTCATCACGCATTTCGCGGACACGTCCTTTGTGATCCACAGGCACGACGCACTGGTGGCCTTCCTGGTGGGCTTCCTGTCCCAGGCCCGCCCCCAAGAGGGGTATATCCACTTCGTGAGCGTGCATCCGGAGTGCCGTGGCCAGGGACTGGGCAGGTTCCTCTACGAGCGGTTCTTCGACATCTGCCGCAAGGAGGGGCGTCACACCGTGCGCTCCTGCACCTCGCCGGTGAACGCGAATTCCATCGCCTTCCACACACGCATGGGTTTCGAAATCCAGCCAGGGGACGCCACCATGCACGGCGTGGCCGTGACCCTGGACTACAACCGCCCCGACGATCCAAAGGTGTTGTTCGTCAAACGGCTGGATCCGGAGGCGGAAGGGAAAAGGACATGAACCAAGGAAATCATCCGCTTCTTGGTCCGTGGCGGGTGGTGGACTTGTCCCACGCGATTGCGCCGGGCATGCCGGTCTTTCCCGGCACCGAGCCGCCGCGTTTCGAACAGGCCACGACCATCGCCAGCCACGGCTATGCCGAGCTGCGTGTCACCATAGACACCCACACAGGAACGCATATGGACGCCCCCTGCCATGTGCTGGAGGGCGCGCCGAGCCTGGACCAAGTGCCGCCGGGGCGTTTCACGGGGCCGGCCTGCATGCTGGACGTACGCGGCCTGGAGCGTGTCACCCGTGGCCATCTTGAAGCCAAAGCAATGCTCCTGGAGTCAGGCGGCTTCCTGCTCCTGCGCACGGGCATGGAACAGCACTGGGGCGCGCCGGAGTACTTCGGCGCCTTTCCCTGCCTGGACCCGGAGGCCGCCGCTTGGCTGGTCGGCCTGGGATTGTCCGGCGTGGCGGTGGATGCCATCTCGGTGGACCCGTTGCATAAGACCGGCCTGGACTCAACCGGCCTGGACGTGCACCGGATCCTGCTCGGCGCGGGGATGGTGATCGTGGAGAACTGCCGCAACCTGGCGCGGTTGCCGGAGCAGGGCTTCGTGTTCTGCGCCATGCCCTTGCCCCTCCAAGGGGCCGACGGCTCGCCCGTGCGCGCCGTGGCTTTCGTGCCGGGGGAGACGGCCTGAACTCCCCGGCCTCAGGCTTCCGAAGCGTCGGATGTCTCCGGGGAGTCCGTCGCGAGGGCAGCGACCTTGGCCGCCCGAGGCAGGCGGCGGATGCGCCACTCCACCTGTTGCGCGCTGGAGCGGTCCGGGCAGGCCCGGCAGGCCACTAGACGCACCGGCCGCCGGCCACGGGTGTAGGCCGCGCCCCCAGGCAGATCGCCGTTGTGCTGCGCCAGCCGGCGCTCCATGTCCGTGGTCACGCCGCAATACAGGGTGCCGTCGCCGCACTCCAGCAGATAGACCAGCCAGCTCACTGCAGATCCTCGGGGCGGGGGATGCGGTCCTGACAGGGCACGTCCACCTGGCACAGACCGCAGGCATTGACCTCGAACCCCAGGAGTCGGTCGCGCACGAAATGTGCCGCGCGGCCGTGCACGTACGCCTCGCAGCGTTTCTTGTCGTGCCCCTTCTCGCTCAGCGCTTTCGCCGGGCAGCGCCGCATGCACGCGCGGCAGTCCAGGCCCTGGTGGCGCAGGCAATACTCCTGGTGATGCGCATAGGGGCGGGGAGTGGGCTCCAGGTCCATCTCCGCCACCACGGATCCGGTCCTGTGGGCCTTGCCGCGCGCGGTGATCAGGCCATCGCAGAGGCCGAAGGTGCCCAGGCCGCAGATGTGGGCCGTGTGTCGTTCGCTCCAGCGCGAGGCCTTGCCGTACTTCTCGGACATCTCCATTGACCAGCTCTGGCAGAGCAGGGGCGCCACGGCTCGGATGCCCCGTTGGGCCAGGGTCGCCACCACGTGGCGGCGCAGGGCCACGTTGATCCGCTCCCCGAAGTGGCGCACCAGGGTCCAGTCCAGGCTGGGCAGCCTGGTTTCCCTGGCGTGGGCGGCCTTGGTGCGGGCGGTCTGCGGCAGGATCCAGGAGATCACGGACAGCCTTGCGGGTTCAAGGACCGGAAATTGCTGGGCAAAGGCCTGGACCGGACTCCAGTAGAAGGAGCCGATGTCCTGGCGGATGAATTCGAAGAGCGAGTCCTCGCCCCGGCCGAAGCCCACCAGCGGAGGCGCGAAGGCCTGCACGCTCCAGTCCGGAGAGAGCGCGTTGTTCTCCGGCTGGGCGAGGAAGTCGTGGATGCTCTGCTCGATCCAGTGCATGCTGCCTCCGGGTATGCCTGAGGTGTGCGACGGCACACGGTTGGAGCAGGGTAAGCCCGCGCCGCTGTCCTGTAAAGGACCCTGCTGCGTGCGTTTTGTCACGTTGTTGCATTGCCTCGGGGTACTGATACTATGGTGGCATTTGTGGGAGAATGGGGCGCGTGCCCCCCCCCTCGATCAGGAGGCAGCGGATGCAGGAACTGGCGTTTACCCAGGAAATGGCGATGGTCTTGGCCGTGGTGGCCGGGGTGACCGTACTCTTCGTCACCGAGTGGGTGCGGGTGGACGTGGCCGCCATCATGGTCATGGTGCTGCTGCCCATGCTCGGGCTCGTCAAGGGGCGCGAGGCCTTTTTGGGCCTGTCCTCCACGGCCGTGGTCTCGATCATCGCCGTGATCATCCTGGGCCGGGGGCTGGACCATTCCGGGATCATCAACCGGGCCGTGCGCCCCATCATGAAGGCCGCGGGATCAAGCAAGCGCCGTACCATCGTGTTTTTGTCCGTGACCGTGAGCGTGATATCCAGCTTCATGCAGAACGTGGGCGCCGCGGCCCTGTTCCTCCCGGCGCTCAAGCGCCTGAGCCGCCAGACCGGCTTCCCCCTGGCGCAGTTGCTCATGCCCGTGGGCTTCGCCGCCATACTGGGGGGCACCATCACCCTGGTGGGCTCCAGCCCGCTGATCATGCTCAACGACCTCATCCGCCCCTTCGGCCTGAAGCCCTTCAACCTCTTTGCCGTGACGCCCATCGGCCTGGCCCTGCTGGCCACGGGCATCGTCTACTTCATCCTCTTCGGCGACAAGGTCTTGCCCGGAGGGAAGAAGGCCGTGGGAGACATTCTGGCCGACGCAGGCCCCATCACCCATTATCCCGAGCTGGACGGCCCCTTTGAGCTGCAATGCCCCCAAGAGATGAAGGATGTGTACATCGCCTGCCTGTGCAACGAGTTCAACGTGCACGCCGTGGCCATGGCCAAGGCCGGCGGCAGGGAGAAGCTGCTGCCTCCGGACCGGGACATGCCCATCACGCCGGGCGCGGTCATCGCCGTGTACGGCACGCGGGGGAACGTGGAGGAACTCTGCGCCAGGTCCGGCATGCGGCTCAAGCCGGAGCTGGACGTGTTTCGCGAGGACCTCTCCCAGTCCGTGGCCGGCATTGTGGAGGCCGTCATCCCGCCGCATTCGGCTTTCGTGGGCAAGACCCTGGGCGAGCTGCGCCTGCGGCACAACCATTTGATCACGCCCCTGGCGGTGTCCCACGAGGACACCACCAGCTACACGCACCTCATGGACATCGAGCTGCACGCCGGCATGACCATTCTGGTGCACGCGGCCTGGCAACGGTTCCACGCCATGCGCCCCCACAGGGATATGCTGTTCGTGCAGCGCCTGACCGACGAATACGCCTCGCCGAAAAAGGCGGTGGCGGCCATGTGCTGCTTTGGACTGGCCACGGCCCTGGTGCTGTTCAGCGGGCTGAACCTGGCGGTCTGTCTCATGGCCGGCGCCCTGGGCATGGTCCTGACCCGGGTTCTGACCATCGACGAGGCCTACCGGGGTGTGGACTGGCGCACGGTGTTCCTGCTGGCCGGGCTGATCCCCCTGGGTACGGCCATGCAGCAGACAGGGGCGGCGGCCTGGCTGGCGCAGCAGATCCTGGGAGTGCTGGGAACGCCGCCGCAAGCGGTGCTGTTCTTTGTCCTGGGGCTGCTGTCCACGCTGTTCACCCTGGTGGTGTCCAACGTTGGGGCGGTGGTGTTGCTGGTGCCCCTGGCCGTGGACATGGCCATGGGCTGCGGTGCGGACCCGCGCCTGGCCGCGCTGGTGGTGGGGGTGGCGGCCTCCAACTCCTTCATGCTGCCGACGCACCAAGTGAACGCTCTGTACATGGGGGCGGGCAAGTACTCCACCAAGGACTTCCTGCGCGCCGGCCTGCCCATGTCCCTGCTCTTCCTGCTGGTGCTCACCCTGCTGCTCTGGCTGTTCGGGTGAGGGGCTTCCAAACCCGCGCGAGCGGGAGTATCCTTTGCCCGGCATAGGGGTGCGGCAAGAACGCCGACACGGGTGCGTCATGGCCAAGCAGGGGAACAGGAGCGCGTGGAAACGGAAGTGCCAGACGGAGTCACTGCCCAAGGGCGATGCATGACCTCGGCGGGGCGGAGGCCATTCCCGGCCAGACGCTGGGGCGCAGTCGCCGTTCTGCTCCTGTGTGCGATGTCGCTCCAGGCCCTTCCTGCTTTTTCCGAAGAACATGACACCCCTGTCGCTCCAGGAGAAGGGGCGCGCGGCGAGGACATCTCCCGTGGCGTTGCCGAGGTGCTGCGCGTGTGCTGGTCGCCCGAGGAATTGCCCGGTCGGCCCGAGGAGCGCAAGATCAGGTACTTGCCCGCGCCCGACCCGCACCCCCCGGCGCACGAGACGCCCCAGACGCCCCTGCCCCCGCTTCCCGAGTCCCTGCGTGGGTCCCTCCGCCGGGTGGACCTGCCCGAGGGGCGCCTGCTGGTGGCCCTGACCTTCGACCTTTGCGAGGGACCCAGGGAAGTCACGGGCTACGACGGAAAAATCGTGGACTACCTGCGGGAGCAGGGCGTGGCCGCGACCTTCTTTGCCGGGGGCAAGTGGATGCGCTCCCATGCGGAGCGGGCCATGCAGCTCATGGCCGACCCCTTGTTCGAGGTGGGCAACCACGCCTGGACCCACGGCAACCTGCGCCGCCTCGGCGGGGAGCGCATGCGCGAGCAGGTGCTGCGCACCCAGGCGCAGTACGAGGAACTGCGGGCGCTGCTGGCGGACCGGGCGCTGGGCATGGGTCTGTTGCCGGAGGTCATGAATGGAGTGCCGCCGGTGCCCAGACTGTTCCGCTTTCCCTATGGCACGTGCAACCCGGAGTCCCTTGGCTTCCTGGCGGAGCAGGGCCTGGTGGCCGTGCAGTGGGACGTGGTCAGCGCCGACCCTGTCCCGGCCCAGGGCGCGGCGGTCATGGCCGGGGTGATCAAACGCGGCGTCCGGCCGGGCTCGATCATCATCTGCCACGCCAACGGCCGCGGGCATCATACGGCCGAGGCCCTGCCCCTGTTCGTGCCCTGGCTGCGGGAGCGGGGCTACAGGTTCGTGACGGTGAGCGAGCTGCTCCAGGCGGGGCGGCCCGTGGCCGTGGACGACTGCTACGAGAACCGCCCCGGCGATAATATGCATTATGACCGTATCTTCGGCGATGGACTCTGAACCATCTTTTGCTGCTGCCGGGCATCATTGCCCAGTGCTCCCCTGTTCCACGGCATAACAGTCGGGCATAGTATGTACGTTGTGATGCGACACTATTCAAAAAGCGAAACACGTTCGTGACTTTTTCTTTGCCTTCATAAGGAGAGAGGCATTGATGTCCCAGGGATGAACCTCTTCAAAAGAGGTTGTTCCACTTCTCGCATTCCTTTACAGAACTCGACTTGCTGAGGATATCAGATTGCCTTTAGCCTTAATCATGGGAAGAGGACGACGTGTAAACCCCGCCTCAAGAGAGAATTCCCCTGGCGTATCTTCTCATTGCCAGTGCGGAGCCAAGACAATAGCAAATAGCAAGTAAAGACTATTGCCACCGCATATCCTTATAAATGCATATTGCAACTGCGTCATGGGGTGTATTCAAAAGACTGTCCTATGAATGATTTTGTTGCTCCCGTGCGGTAAAACGCGAGAGTATCATGCATCGCACGTAGTTGAGGCAATTGACAGGTATTCATGTGCTGACTGAAGCAGGCTGGTTGTATTTCATGATATGGTGATGTATGGAAGTGGCAACAGTCAATGTATACCCCGCCCTCTGAAAGGTGAGCGCATGAACATCGCCGGCTACGTGACCACCGAGAAGTTGCACGACGGCGACAATTCAGTGGTCTTTCGTGCCTTGCGCCTGTCCGACAACCTGCCGGTGGTGCTCAAGCTCTCCCCGCGCGAGTATCCATCACCCCGCGAACTGATTCGTTTCCGCCACGAGCACCTGATCCTCGGGCATTTGGATACACCTCGCGTGGTCAAGGGCTTGGGCCTCGAGCAGGCAGGGCACAGGCCGATGCTCATCGTGGAGGACGTGGGTGGGACCTCGCTGAGCATCCTGCTCGACACCGCTATCCAGCCGGGGATGACCCTGGAGGGGCGTCTCGGGTTGTGTCTGATGCTCGCCCAGGCAGTGGGCGAAGTCCACGACGCCCATGTGGTGCACAAGGACCTCATCCCGGACAACATCCTCTGCACCCCCGGCTTCAGCCGCCTCTGCCTCATCGATTTCGGCATCGCCATTCTGGACGTCCTGACCATGGAAGACCTGGAGCAGAGCGGCCAGGCGGACATGCTCGAAGGCCACCTGAGCCATATCTCGCCGGAGCAGGCAGGCATGACTCCCCACGGCGGCGGGGACTGGCGCTCCGACCTCTACGCCATGGGTGTGACCTTTTTCCAGATTTTGACAGGTGAACTGCCCTTTTCCGCGGCGGATCCCCTGGCGCTGTTGCATAGGCATCTGGCGGCGCCCCCACCCCTGGCGCACGAGCGCAACCCCGACCTGCCGGCGGTGGTCTCCAAGATCATCCAACGCCTCATGGCCAAGGCCCCGGAAGAGCGCTACCAGAGCGCCCTTGGCGTGGCCGCCGACCTGGAACGGTTGCTGGACGCCATACGCCGAGGGGCGGTACCTGACTTCCCCCTGGGGAACATGGACCGACCCCAGCACTTTTCCGTGCCACAGACGCTCTACGGCAGAAGTGGCGACCTGGAGCGCCTGGCCCAGGCCTTTGCACGCTGCGCGGACGGTCCCTCGGAGCTGGTCTTGGTGACCGGGGCGCCCGGCATCGGCAAAACCGCCCTGATCCGACAGCTGCATCCCTTGGTGGTGGCCCGCGACGGTCTGTTCATCGAGGGCAAGTTCGACCAGTTGCAGCGCGGTACGCCGTTCCTGGGGCTGGCCCAGGCACTGCAAGACCTGGTGCGGCAGATAGTGGGGCGTGGCCTGGCCGAGATGGAGCTGTGGAAGGAGCGCATCCTCGCCGCTGTGGGGAGCAACGGCAGGATCATGGTGGAACTCGCCCCGGACATGGAACTGATCATCGGCCCGCAGCCGGAAATCCCCAGGCTGGGGCAGATGGAGTCCCTCAACCGCTTCAACCTGGTGCTGGGCGCGTTTCTCAAGGCCTTGCGCAGCAGAGAGCGCCCCCTGGTCATTTTCCTGGACGACCTGCAGTGGGCTGACACCCCGAGTCTGCAACTCCTGGAACTGCTCATGCACCGCCGTGAGGAAGGCCACATTCTCTTTTTGGGGGCGTACCGCGACAACGAGGTCGGTCCAAACCATCCCCTGCGGCGGATACTGGAAACCATGGAAGAGCGCGGCTCGCCCCCCGGTTCGGTGGCCCTCGGACCGTTGTCCGGCGGGAGTGTCAGGCGACTGGTGGCGGAGACCTTGGTTGGTTCGGGCGCGGTGCTCGAAGAGAAGGAGGACCGAGCAAGTCTGTCCGCGCGCCTGGCCCGCCTACTGTTGGACAAGACCGGCGGCAATCCCTTTTTCCTGCGTCAGTACCTGGTGCATCTCCACGCCCAGGGCGTGATCCACCGCCCGCGCGGGGCACGGGCCTGGACCTGTGATCCCGATCGGGTGGTGGCCTTGGGCGTATCGGACAATGTGGCCCTGTTCATTGCCGAGCGCATGAGGCAATTGCCGGATGGGGCGCAACGATTGCTGCGACTGGCCGGTTGCCTGGGCAACATCTTTGACTTGGAGATCCTGGCCCTGGTCTGGCAGACGGAGGAATCCACGGTCCAGTCCGCCCTCATCCCCGCCATCCGGGCAGGTCTGGTACTGCCCCACGCGGGCGCGTTCAGCATCAGGGACGTGACCATGACCCTGCACCAGGAACACCGGCACTTCCGCTTCCTGCACGACCGGGTGCAACAGGCCGCCTATGCGCTGGTGCCGGAAGAGGAGCGCCCCTCCCTGCATCTGCACATCGGCCGCATCCTGCGCGGGCGTCTGGAGATCCTTCCCATGGAGGAGCGTGGCAAGCTGCCCTTCGAGGTGGCGGACCACCTGAATCTGGGGCGCTCACTCATTGTGGACAGGGACGAGCGCCTGGATCTCGTGCACCTGAACTTGGCCGCCGGCATGCTGGCCCGCGAGTCCGCGGCCTTCGAGGCCTCGCTGGAGTATTACCAGCAGGCCGGGGAGGCCCTGCCGCCGGAGGCCTGGGAGCGCGAACGCGACCTGGCCTTCCAGGTGCATGTGGAACTGACTCGCGCCCTGAGCTGGGCAGGTCGGCACGAGCAGGCCGTGCTGCACGTGGAGCAGGGGTTGCCCCTGGCCCGGACTCCATTGGAGCGGGCCCAACTGCTCAGGATATTAGTGAATCAGCACACCCTGCTTGGTGAACTGCCCCAGGCCCTGGTCAGGGGCGTGGAGGCCTTGCGACTCCTGGGCCTGGACGTGCCGGAAAGCGACGAGGAGATGGCCAGGCGAGCGGACGAGTTGCTACCCATTTTGCGGCAACGCCTCGGCAGCATGTCAGTGGACGAGATAGAGGCCCTGCCGGAGCTGACCGACCCGGAGTACCGCGCCATCATCGAGGTCGGCGCCGATCTGGCCGGGCCGGCCAGCATGGCCAATCATGCATTGTGGCGCCTGCTCGTGCTGGATATCCTGGCAAAGGTGCTGGATTTCGGCCACAGCTCCGAAGCCTTGGGATCCTACATCTGCTTCGCCAACATGGCGGTACTGATGGAGCGTAATTACGATATTGCACGCCGGAACATCGAAATGTGCCAACGGCTCATGCTCAAGTTTCCGGACAGGTACTATGACTCCATTTATACTGCGATGATATCGTTTCACATCGAGCCCTGGACACTGCCCATGCAGGAGGCCCTGGCATCTGCCAGGGTCGCTGAGCGGATGTCGCGGGAAAACGGATGTTTCGTATATACCGGATTCCTGTGCGTTATATGTAGCAGCCGCATCTTCATCACCGGTGGTACATTGCAGCAGGTCATGCAGGAACTGGAGGCCGAAGAAGAAGCCATCCTGGAGATCAAGCACTCCATGGCCCTGGACATGATCCGCGGCCTCAAGTTAGTCACCGCGAACCTCATGGGACTGACCCCGTCTTGGGAGACCTACAGTTATCAAGGACTGGACGAGTCCAGCTATCTCGAGAACAGGCAGGATATCCGCGACTTGGTGTCCGTGGTCACCTACGATATTTTCAAGGCACTGGCCCTGATCATCTATGGCCGGCGCGACCAAGCCCTGCCCCTGCTCGACCATGCGGCGAGTGCCGGGGCGATATACGTTGGATCGTGTTTCACCTCCGTGCGGATATTCCTTCAGGCCCTGTTGCTGGGCGGCATGGACCCACGGCAATTGTCCGAGGAAGAGCGCGCGCGGCGCGAGGACTGCCTGAGCCATATGGACCTGTTGGCCACTGCCCATCCCGGCAACTTCCTGGGCAACAGCTGCCTGGCCAGGGCAGAGGCCGCCCGGGTCGAGGGGCGCGAGCTGGAGGCCGCCGATTTCTACGACAGGGCCATCGCCGCCAACAGGGACAACGGCTTCATCCAGTTCCAGGCCATGGCCTGCGAACTGGCCGGGCTCTTCTGGCAGGGGCGCGGCAACGAACTTGTGGCCCGAACCTACCTGCGCGAGGCCCGCTACCTCTACGCAATGTGGGGGGCGAAGCACAAGGTTCGGCTCATGGACGCGGCGTATGGACCCTTGATAGGCACCTCCCGCGGCGAGACAGAGGACGGGGCCAGACGGCTGGACACGCCCCTCGCGGTGGACACGGACCACACGTCCATCCTGGACCGCCGGGCCGTGGATCTGGCCGCGATCATGAAATCGGCCCGCTCCATCTCCGAGGAGATCGAGCTGGAATTCCTGCTGCCCCGCCTGCTGACCATCATGTGCGAGCATGCCGGCGCCACCCGTGGAGTCTATTTCGACGTCCGGAACGAGGAGTTGATTCCCAGGGCCCTGTTCAGCGGAGACGACGCGGCAGCGCCGGAACTGCCCAAGTTCTCCTCCCGGCTGCTCGACGACCGGGAGTCCGGAACCTTCATGGACTACGCCCGCAGTGTGGTCTCCCTGACCGTGCGCAAGGGCGAGCCCGTGGTGGTGGAGGACATGGGCGCGGACAAGGCCCTGGCCAAGGACCCGCACATGCACCGCCACCGCCCCGGATCGGTGCTTTGCCTGCCGGTGATGCGCACGGGCAAGGTACGGGGGGCGCTGTACTTCGAAAACGACCTGACCCCCGGGGTGTTCAGTCGCAGCATCGTGCCAGCCCTGGAGACCCTGGCGGCCCAGGCCGCGGTCTCCCTGGAGAACGCAGCCCTTTACTCCGGGCTGCGCCGGGCGGAGCACAGATACCGCAGCCTGTTCGAGAATTCCATGGCAGGCATCTACCAGACCTCCCCCGACGGCCGCATCCTCATGGCCAACCCGGCCGCCGCGGCCATTCTGGGCTACGACGATCCGGAAGACCTCCTGGCTTCGGTGCGTTCCCTGGAGCAAGACTTCTACCTGAACCCGGCCGACCGCGAGAAGTTGTTGGCCCGCTTGGCCCAGGGGGTGGTGGAGGGGTTCGAGGTCCAGGCCAGGACCAAGGGCGGTGGCACGGTTTGGGTCAGCGTCAACGCCCGTGGCCAGTACGATGCGGCCGGCAATCTGGTGCGTGTCGAAGGTTTTCTGGAGGACATCAGCCGCCGTAAGCAGGACGAGGAACGCATTCTCAGACTCAGCCACGAATTGATGCGCATCCAGGAGGCCGAGCGCGGCAGGCTCTCCCGGGAGCTGCACGACCAGCTGGCACAGAATCTCCTGGCCATGAAGCTGCATACGTACATCCTTTCCCAACGCCTGGGCGGGCAGGAAGGGGGCGTCATCGAAAAGCTGGAGGCCCAGTTAAGCGACTCCATCGAATCCGTGCGGCACCTCTCCCACATGCTGCGCCCCCCGAACCTGGAACTCTTCGGCATGAAGCGGGCCATCGAGAATCTGTGCGCGGTGATGACGAATGAGAAGTCTCTCGAGGTCTCCTGCTCGCTGCCCGAGGACGGCGAGATGACACTGACCAGGGAGGCGCAGACCAATCTCTACAGGCTGGTGCAGGAGACACTGCAGAACGTGCTCAAGCACGCGGATGCACGCCGCTTCAGCGTGGAGATGACTCGCACTGACGCCACACTGCAAGTACGCATGCAGGACAACGGCCGGGGCTTCGATGTCGCCTCCCGCATGCGGCAGGCCATGGAGGACAAGCACCTGGGCTTGCTGGGCATGCAGGAGCGCGCCAGGCTCCTTGGCAGTGAACTGCAAATCGGCTCGGAGCCGGGCAAAGGCACGCTTATCGCGCTGGATATCCCGCTCTGAGGACAGAATCCAAGACCTGTTCCCACCTCACACCCTCCTTTGATTGGCGTGAAGCTGTTTGACATTTCCTCCAGAGACGGCATAATCATTTGATGGCGGCGGATGCATTGCCGCCGGCAAACCTCAGGGAGGCGTGCCATGAAGACGGCCATCTGCACCCTGGCCTGCTGTCTGTGCATCAGCGCTCTCGCGCTTGCCGTCGAACCCATGAAGCTGGTCTACTACGAGTCCTTCCGCCCCTACTCGTGGACAGAAGGCGGTGAAACCAAGGGTCTGCTCATCGACGTGCTCACCGAGGCGTTGCACAACCGCATGGGCTTAGCCCTCGAGCACCGGGGGTACCCCTGGGAGCGCGCCCAATCCCTGGTACGGCACGGACTGGCGGACGGGTTTTCCACCGTGCCCACGCCGGCGCGTCTGGAATACGCCCTGCCAAGCCAGGAGACGGTGGTGCCGGTCACGTTTTCCCTGTTCATCCTGCCCGGCAACCCCCGCAGCGAAGAACTGCGTGCCGTGCGCCGGGTGGCGGAACTGAAGGACTTCAAGATCGGTTCCTACACGGGCAGCGGTTGGGCCAAGGCCAACCTCGGGGGCATGGACGTATATTGGGTACCGGAGTTGGAAAACGTGCTCACGATGGTAGCCCGGAACCGCGTCGACGTGTTCGCCGACGTCACGCTCTCGGTGCGGTACTATGTCAAGGAAATGGGTCTCTCGGAAACCATCGAGGAGCTGCCCACATTCATAGACTCCATGGATTTCAAACTGTTCGTGGGCAAGCTGTCCACATTCCGGGGCATCCTGCCCGAGTTCGACACAACCATGCGCCGGATGCGCGAGGACGGTACCCTGGAGACGATCTACCGAAACTACGGTATCGACCCCGCCGGGCTACAGGCTGCCGAGTGAGCAAGGAGGACCGCTTCGCATCATGAAGCTGCACAAGGTATCGGTCACCACGGCCGTGATCTGCATTCTTCTGGCGACCACCACGCTTTCGTTGGCCGCCTTTGGTTGGATCAGTTACTCCAGGGAGCGGGAGCGACTGCTGCTGGAGTTGCGCGACGACCTCGAGCACATCACCACCCAGCTGTCGTCCACCCTGGCCCTGCCGTTATGGACTTACCAGAACGAACAGGTCGGCACGCTGCTGGAAAGCGTCATGGTCAACACCCGCGTGTTCGGCGTCATGGTCGTGGTGGAGGAACCACCCACGCTCGTGGCCGCGCGGGTCCGTGACGCCGACTGGAACATAGTGCACAGCGATTCCCCGATCCCCTCGGAGGGGATGTTCTCCAGCCGCGGCGAGATCAGATACGCGGACCAAACCATCGGCTTGGTAACCGTACTACTCTCCCCGCGCTTCATGGACGAGATTCTTTCTCGGACGCGGACCCGTACCGTTGTCGCCATCTTCGCGTTGAATGCCAGTCTGGCGCTGATTATTTTTTTGGCCCTGCGCAAGGTCATCATCCAGCCGTTGCAATCCGTACAGGCCTTTGCCCGCCGCGTGCGTACCGGCAGCACGGACCCCTCGGGCATCAGCGGGGAAAACCTCTTGAGCGAGTTGGACAGCCTGGGTCGTTCCATCGAGGAGATGGTGCGTCAGATCAGGCAGTCGGAGGAACGCTACGCCTTGGCGCAGCGCGCGGCCAACATCGGCAGCTGGGATTGGGACGTGGATGCCGGGACCCTTCATTGCTCCGAGCGGTTCGAGTCCCTTCTTGGATACGAGGCCGGGGAATTCCCAGGTACGTATGAGGCCATGCTGCAGCGGGTGCATGCCGAAGACCGCCCCCGCCTGATGCTGGAGTTGCACACCGCGGTCAAAACAGGGCGGGACTTCAATATCGAATATCGCATCGAATTGCCCAATGTCGGCTTCCGCTGGCTCGCCGGGGTGGGTGACGTGGTGAGCAACGGCGAAGAGGAGGGGGCGCGGGTGCTGGGCATAGTCATGGATATCACCCAGCGCAAGCAGGCCGAGGAGGAAGTGGACACCCTGAACCGCAACCTGCAATACTTGGTGAACCAGCGTACCAGGGACTTGCTGGCCAAAGCCAAGCAACTGGAAGAAGCCAACGAACGCTTGCGTGTCTTGGATGAGATGAAGTCATCCTTCATCTCCTCGGTCTCGCACGAATTGCGCACACCCCTCACCTCCATGCTGGGCTTTGCCAAGCTCATCAGCAAGGATTTCGTCTCCACGTTCCGCAGATTTCTGGACGACAGCCCTGATTTGCGGAAAAAGGGCGAGCGTATCCAGGCCAACCTGGAGATCATCGAACACGAGGGCAGGCGCCTGACCCGCCTGATCAACGATGTGCTCGACCTGAACAAGATCGAGGCCGGTCGCATGGACTGGCGCGATCAGGTCGTGCAGCCCGCGGTCATCATCGGGGCGGCGGCCGATGCGGTGCGCGGTGATTTCGCGGCCAAACCAAGTGTCACATTGTCACTGGATTTACCAAACGAACTGCCCACGGTGTGGATCGATCCGGACAAGCTGCAACAGGTACTCATGAACCTGCTGCATAACGCGGTTAAATTCACCGCCGAGGGGGAGGTGACCGTCATGGCGGGCATCACCGACGGCATGTTGCGGATCACGGTGCGCGACACGGGCGTGGGCGTGCCTGAAGCCTACCGGGAGATCATCTTCGACAAGTTCAAGCAGGTGCATGACGACACCTTGCAAAAAAAACCCGCTGGAACGGGCCTGGGCCTGACCATCTGCAAGCAGATCGTCGAGCATTATGACGGCCGCATCTGGACGCAGCCCGCGCCGGGGCGGGGCAGCGATTTCATCTTCAGTCTGCCCTCGCACCATGCCGGCCTGGAACCGAGCGATGCTGTCGACGAGGAACAGGCCGAGCACAGGCCGTTGGTTTTGATCGTGGACGACGACCATGCCGTGCGGGAGTTGCTCTCCCAAATTCTGCTCCAGGAGGGATACGGCGTGATCACGGCCACCGACGGCAGGAACGCCCTGGACAAGGCCCGCCGCTACAGGCCGGAGCTGATCACCATGGACATGGTCATGCCCGGCATGGACGGTCGCGCGGCCATCAGCGCACTGCGGCGTGACCCTGGACTGGCTCCCATCCCCATCCTGGTCATCACCGTGCTTTCCGGAAGCGACTACGTTGGCGAGGACGCCACCCTGCGTAAGCCGGTGGAACAGGCAACCCTGGTGGAGGCGGTGGGCAGCCTGTTGCGCAAGTCCCCAGGCCGGCACGAGGTGCTGGTGTTGCGCCGCAACGGACCAGAGAAACTCGATGCCTTTCTGGCCCTCGATGTGGGGCAGACGCAGTTTTGCGCCGAGCCGGAACTCTGGGCCAGACTGGAGGCCGGATTCAGGGGCACGGTCGTCATCCCGGCCTGGGCCGAAGGTTTGGTGGACATTCAATGCCTTTCCGGTCGGCCGGGGGTGCAGGTCCTGATCCTGCCCCCACCAGGAACGACGCCCGAAGCGTGAGCGGAAGGGTTATCCGGAGCGGCATGGTGGCGGTCTCGAACGCCCTCAAACGTGCATGGATGTACGGTTTCGCGGGAATGACAGATGGAGTGAGCAGGGCTCAAGGTGCATCTCGAGGAGAAGGCATGCTCTCCTCGATTGAAGGGCTCGCGAGCCGGCGTTGCACTTCTTGCATAGCCTTTTGGGAAGGGTGCAGGGATATTCGGGAACGCGGTTTGACATGTCTGCTTGGGGAGACGTATCTATAGAAAGCAGCACAAGGGGGGGGCCTGAACTTTTCCTCGGGCGCGTGCATCCTCCTTCACCGTGCATCTGTTCCGGAACAACACCCGGTGATTGCAGGGAGCAGCCATGGACGAGCCATACAGCGACACTATCGGCGACGAACAAGACGCGGCACCGGGAACAGCGTATCCACTATCCTCCGTTTTCGAGAACCTGCCCCTGGGAGCGGTGATTTTCGACACCGACGGCAGGATACTTCGTGTGAACAAGGTCTTTGCGCGTATTACAGGGTATTGCCCCGTGGCAAATCCGATGGGCACTCCCTGTGTTCTGCAAGGGGGTGTCATATGTGATTGGCAGGGCGATGGGAACACAGTGGATTGTTTCCAGTGGCAACTGCGCAAGGCCCTGCTCGAACAGGCCCCCACAGCCGTCATTGTCCGGATTGACGGCCGCCCCAGGCAGGTGGCGCTGCAATACGCCGATCTCGGCGAGGGGCGCAGGGTGGCAACACTCATCGACGTCAGCGAGGAGACGGCCGCATCACGCACCCTCGGCGCGCTCTACGACATAGCCAACGCCATCAGCGTCACCCGTGACCTCTCCGAACTCTACCCCGCAATCCATGCCATTTTGCACAAGCACGTGGACGCCACCAACTTCTTCATCGGCATGGTGGACGAAGAGCAGGACTGCATCGTGTTTCCCTATTTTTCCGATGAGGTTGACGAGTACTACGACATCGCCAACATCAGCGATCCCGCCACGGACACGCTCACGGTGCGGGTCATCCGCGGCGGCAGACCCTTGTTCCTGCGCAGGGACGAACTGGCGTTGCGAAAGAGCCGTGGGGAGATCGGCGTGGTGGGCACTGATCCGGCCGTATGGCTGGGCGTACCTCTCAGCGTGGGCGGCAAGATCATCGGCGCCATGGCCGTGCAACATTACGAAAATCCCCTGCATTACGACGAGACGGACGTCGCCTTCATGGTGGCGCTGTCCGAGCAGGTGGCCGTGGCCATTGAGCGCAAGAAGGTCGAGGAGGACCTCTCGCGACTCAACGAACGACTCGAAGCCATGGTGGCCGAGCGTACCGCGGCCCTCGAACAGCAGACCCTGGAACTGACCAAAGCCAACGCACGCTTGCAAGAACTGGATCGGATCAAATCCGCACTGTTGTCCTCGGTCTCCCACGAGCTGCGCACGCCCCTGACTTCAATCCTGGGCTTCGCCAAACTCATCCGCAAGGACTTCCTCAAACATTTCCAGAAGGCCAACTTCACACCCGAGGAGATGCAGCGCGGGAGGCGCATTCTCTCCAACCTGGGGATCGTATCGGGTGAAAGCGAACGGCTGACCAGGCTGATCAGCGAGTTCCTGGATCTGGCCAGAATCGAATCCGGTCACATGGTCTGGAACGACCAGCCCCTGGATCCGGAGCGGGCGCTCCTGGAGGCGGCCCAGGCGGCCAGCGGTCTGTTCGAGAACTCTCCCCCGGTGATCTTGCGGCTCAACACGGCAGGGCCTCTGCCGTACATCGTCATGGATCCGGACAAGTTGCGTCAGGTGCTGCTCAATTTGCTGCACAACGCGGTCAAGTTTACCATCGAGGGTGAGGTGCTTCTGGCCGTGGCTGCGGATGGCGACAACGTGGTCTTCAGCGTGCGCGACACGGGGCTGGGCATACCGTCCCAAGCACTGGAGCGGATCTTCGACAAATTCTTCAAGGTCGAGGAGGATGTTGGCTGGGGCGCCTCGGGTACCGGCCTGGGGCTGGCCATTTGCAAGCAGATCGTGGAACACTACGGCGGCAGCATCCAAGTCGAATCCACACCTGGGCAGGGCAGCTGCTTCACAGTGACCCTGCCGGCCCAAAACATTGCCTGATCCACATCCCACGGTGCGCGGCATGCTTCAGGGCGAGGGCGACCCCACCCCGTTGCGTTGGGTCGCGACCCCGGCCAAGTAATCCGCATAGGCGCGCAGCGCTACGCTGTCCGGGTGGCGTTGCACGGCCCGCGCCGCCAGCTCTTGCTCCGCATCCAGGGGCAGGAAGGGATTGAACTCCACGAAGAGGTCGAAGTCCGGATCCAGGTTCGTGAGCCGCCAGTCCAAGCCCCTGGCGGTGAAGCGCAGTCCGGTTGCGGGCTCGGCCCAGCGCAGGGCCTGGGCGCCCATCTCGGGATGCTCCACCTGGAGCACGGCCGAGGCGATGGTGTCTTTCCATCCTGCCCCTGTACGCAGAGTATAGCCGGTGGAAAGGCTGCGGATGGCCGCGAGCACGGCCGCGACTTCCGGCGTGACGGCCCGGCCACCGGCCTCGAACTCTCTGGCGATGTCGAAACGGTGCTGGGTGTAGGGGGTGCTCCAGACGTCGGCGTTGTCCCTGGGCGCCACCTCGTAGGTGATCTCGACTATCCGCGTCTGGTGCGGCTCGAAGCGCATGTTCCAGAGCAGCCAGTGGGTCATGTGCACCCGTTCGAAGACTCCATCGTCATGGACTCGTCTGTTGATTTTTTTCTCCACTTCCTTGCGCAAGGGGCAGGGCATGTCGTCGATGAGCAGCGTGGCGTCGAGGATGTCGTGGGGGTAGTTTGCCGGAAAGCCCACCTCCAGCTGCTGCACCGCGGGCGAGGTGTTGACGAGGACGAACAGGCACTGGATGCGGCAGCGCTCACGCCCCAGGGTGATGAGCACGGTCTCTTCCCGCATGCGCACCTCGCCGTGCCGCAGTTGGGGGTTCATGCCGTGGTCCAGTGGATTGGGCCTGACGTCGGCAAGAACCAAGGCCGGGCAGAGCAGCAGGATCAGGAGTGGCAGAAGACGGCGAGAAACGCTGGACATGGTGTTTTCCTCCCCCACAAACGGTGACAGGTTTGCTTGCATGTTTCACTCGGCGGCGCGCACCGCCAGCACATGCACGTACTCGCTCTCCGGCGGGGCAAAGGTCAACAGGAGCTTGTCCTTGTGCCGGAGCAGTTCCACGGTCACCGGGGTGATCTCTTCCGGATCCTCCTGGCTCACCGCCTCACCGTGCAGCAAGCCGTCCGGGCCTGATTCGAGCCGCAATACGGGCAGCTCCGGCCGGTTCGGCCTGCCCACGAGCCAGCCGTCTTCCGCGAAGAATTCGACGGATTCCTCTTCCCCGGGCGCGGCATCCTCGATCCAGATCAGCCAACGCCCCAGGTAGTCGGTGTACTCGTCTTCGGCGCAAGTCCATGGCGGAAAAGCCGCCATGCAGAGGACAAGGGCCAGTAAAAGAGGCAGGACAAGGGGCAGGGTGCGGATACTCCTGAGGACGTGCATGGATAGCTCCTCCAGTGCAGCGCGGGGGTGAATGCTCAGTCCCACATGCCCGTCAGGCTGAACCGCAGCCGGAATTGACGGCATTTGGGGCAGAAATAGGCCGCATCCGGCAGGCTGAAGGATAAGCCCTTGGACTGGAGGTTCCAGGAGGTCACGATCCCGCTTCCATCTCCCTGGCGCAGGGTGGGGTCGGTGTAGAGCGTGAACCCGCCCTTGGGGCACTCCGCCGGTGGCGTGTCCGGGTCCAGGACGTTGACCATGATCATTTCGCCGCTCACCGTGCACAGGGCCGGCAGCCAGCAATGTGTCTGGAAGTTCGCACGCCCCCCGAACAGGACCATGCTTTTCTCGTATCCACAGGGGCACGTGGCCGTGACAATGGAGCCGGCATAGGCCAGGCCAGCAGCCAGGAGCGACACCGCCCCCCCGAGGAGACAGAGCCGCCGCAGGAAGCGCGGCCAAGGGCTCCGTGCCGTTGCATTGGATGCAAGGATGTTCATGCGGACTCCTTTTCGGTTTTTTTTCGGAGAAATGCGCCGGCAAAGGCCGCGACGCCGACGCCGGCGAGGATCAGCGCGCCCGCCAGGCACACCCCCAGCCCAAGCCATTCTTCGGCATGGAATGTCTGATAGGGGGCGAAGTTCCCGAGCAGGGAGGGGTGAACAGCATCGAGCTGCACGCCCTGGCTCCTGGCATAGGCCAGGAATTCCTCTTCCGTGGTGGTGATGCGCACGGTGAACAGCTCCTGGCCGAGGAGCAGGACAAGGCCGCAGAGGGCCAGGACGAGCAGCACGGCCAGGGGTTTTCTCAAGGGAGCGAGCCAGAGCGCGGTCAGGGCCAGGAACCCCGCTGCCGTCGGGACAAGGGGGTGCACGGGGAGAGGTGACACGAACAACAGCAATGTTGCCACCAGCACGGCCACGGAGGTCTTGAAGCGCCGGGGCAGAACGGAGGGTCCCAGTTCGAGGACTTCCTGGGCGCGCGCCTGCCGCCCCTTGTCTTGGCCGGCCCGGATGGCCGCGGCCACGCTGGCGTACAATTCGGGGGGGCAATAGAGGCGGATGGGTTTGGGGTTGAACCGTGCGCGTAGAAAGATGACACGGGCGTCGGGGTAATAACGCACCCTGGTCAAGTCCTTGAAATCGATCCTGTTGTATTCTTCGGACATGGCCAGGATGCCCGCGCCCATGACGCCGGGGTTGCGGGCCAGGACGCCGAGGAAGATGGCCAGCTTGTTGGTCTTCTTGACGAAACCGGAGAGCATTTCAAAGGTGACGCCCGTGTCGTCCACACTGAAGCGGTAGCGGAACCGTCCCCCGATCACGGCCATGATCAGCAGGAAGAGCACAGCGATGCCACCGGTCATCACGGCGCAGAACAGGGCCATGTCCAGCATTGTGGACTTGTCGCCCTTGAAGGAGACCGCGAGCACGAGCAGCAGGGTCATGGCGCCGCCGGCGATGAGCATCAGCTTGACGAAGTCCAGCATCACGAATTTGTCCGTGAGCAGGTGGCGGGCCTTCCACTCCCAGGTGAGGGACCCCAGGCCACGAGGAACGCTCCGCATCAGTGGTTGGTTTTCTGTAGTCATGACGCTTCCTGGCCGTCCGATCCGCGGAGGTATCGCTCCCGGTCTATGTTGTCGACGTGGTTCGCCAGTCCTCAATCCACCCGCAGGATCACCGCGTGGCAGTTGAACAGAGCCCAGGCGCGGTCGCCGACCTCCAACTCCAGTGTGCGACTGCTCTCGGAGAGGATCACTGAACTCAATTCCGTGCCGTCGGCAATGCGGAGGATGTATTCCGTATTGACCTCGCCCCTGGCGATGCGCGTGACCACGCCCTGGAAGCGGTTTTCCGCGCTGCACGCGGGCTCTTCCCCCCCCCTCTGGAGGATGACCCAGGGCGCCTTGACTTCCGCGGTGACCAGCCTGCCGGGGGTGAGGCCCAGGCGGTCGAGACTGTCATTGGTGATCACCGTGGTCACGGAGCATCCGTCAAGGGTGCTCAGGGTGACAACGGTCTGGATGTCGCCGCGCCGAATATCGCGGATCTTGCCGAAAAAGGCGTTGCGGGCACTGGTCTTCCGGGTGGACTCCCGCTCCAGATACAGCCTGGTTACCTGTTGGATCTCGGCTTCGGAAAAGGTGACATAGGAGGATGTGAGATTGGGGGTGGAGTGCCCCAGCATCATCTGCACCGCCGGCAGGGGCATGTTCCCCTGCATCAGCTCCACGGCCCTGGCCTTGCGGATCATCTCCGGACTGCCGCTGCGCCTGGCATACCCGCAAGCCTGGGCCCGTTCGTAGAACTTCCGGCGCACAAAGGCGGGATCGACGGCCAGTAGATCGCTTAGACTGTCGGCAACCAAGGGGTCCGCCAGCATGTTTCCGAGTTCCTGGCACAACGTGTTGGAAATCTGGACCTCCCTGGTGTGTGGAACGTCGCTCCCGCCAATGCGGAAATGGATGCATTGCCGGATCAGATCGACGTCCCTGGACAGGTTCAGGGAAAGGACCTCGCTCAGCTTACCGCCGGAGTGACGGATCAGCAGAAAGATGAGCAGGATGCGCCGTCGGGAGAAGCGGATGTCCGCCCGCGTCGCGCTGCCCACCCATTCCCTGAAAGAGTGTTCCAACCGGGCGAGCTGGTCCGTGTCGAGGTACTGTCCTTTGCCCTGTGTGACGACAATACGGCCGTGATCGGCTCTGTTCGCCGTGGAGACCTGCTTCCTGGGATTGCCCGGGGCTTCGTTCTGCTGGAAAACCATGCGTTCCTCACGGACACGTTTCGTTACTGGTAGTGCTGCTGCATGTGATTCTAGCGTAATTATTTGTTGACATCCAGGCCGATTCTTGGGACAGTGACACGAAATTAAGTGAAATCGTGACAGTGTACATTGAACCACGGAGGCCCTCATGTTTTTCCCAACAGCCGGGATCGAGGTCTCCCCCTGGGTTCCACCCCTGGTGGCCTTGGGGATATCGTTTTTCACTTCAATGGGGGGCGTGTCCGGAGCCTTTCTGCTCCTGCCGTTCCAGATGAGTTTCCTTGGCTTCACCAACCCTTCGGTCAGCGCCACGAACCATCTCTTCAACGTCATCGGCATACCCAGTGGTGTGTATCGTTACCTCCGGGAGGGGCGGATGGTCTGGCCCCTGACCCTGGTCGTGATCGTGGCCACCCTGCCCGGCGTGCTCATCGGCGCCATCGTCAGGATCAAATACCTCCCTGATCCGAAGAACTTCAAGCTCTTCGCCGCGGGCGTGCTGCTCTACATCGGCTGCCGGATGATCTACGACATGCTCAAGAAAAAGGCGCCGGGGCAGGACAAGGCTTCGGCAGAGAAGAAGTTCCAGAAATTGGTCATGGAACATCGAAAGAAAGCCGCATCCGCGGCGGGGGGCACACTGCCAGCCGTGCGTGTGCTCAAGTTCAGCATGGCGGAACTCAGCTACGAGTTCTACGGCGAGTCCTTCACGGTCAAGACCCTGGGGATATTCAGCCTGAGCTTCATCGTGGGCATTATCGGCGGGATTTACGGCATTGGGGGCGGGTCCATCATCGCGCCCTTCTTCGTCACCTTCTACCACCTCCCCGTCTATACGGTGGCCGGCGCGGCACTCATGGGCACTTTCGTGACGTCAATCGCCGGTGTGCTCTTCTTCCAGGCAATCGCGCCTCTGTATCCGGAAATGTCCGTGGCGCCGGACTGGACGCTGGGCATTCTTTTCGGCATCGGCGGCATGGCGGGCATGTACCTCGGCGCGCGCTGCCAGAAGTTCGTGCCCGCAAAGGTCATCAAGTGGATGTTGGCCGTCATCGTTGTGTATACGGCACTGAAATACTTGAATGACTTCTTCGGGTTGCTCTAGAGCGGGTTACCCTTTTTAAAAAATATACCGCTCTTGTTGGTTGGACATCACAGCATGAGGTCTTGGCAGGAGTCCCCGCCTCGGGAGTCCTGCATTGTACCTTGGGGGCTCAGTTGCTCCAGGCCATAGGCCTTGAGCTTGCGGTAGAGGGTCTTTCTGTCGATCCCGAGGATCTCCGCTGCCCGGGTTCTGTTCCCCCCCACGTATTCCAACACCCGCATGATGAACTGCTTTTCCTGCTTTTCCAGGGAAGGGAAGGGGGCGCAGCCCACGGAGTCGTCCAGGCATTTGGCAATGTCCATGGGTAGGCATTGCAGGGTGATCAGGTCGTTTTCCGCCAGGATGACGCCGCGTTCGATGACGTTGCGCAGTTCGCGCACGTTGCCCGGCCAATCATAGGACATGAGGCACTGCATCGCCTGGCGGGATAACCTATACGGGGGGCGATCGAGGTAGAGGTGCCCGAGGAAGTACTCCAGCAGAGCGGGAATGTCCTCCTTGCGCTCTCGCAAGGGGGGGATGTCGATGCGAAAGACATTGAGCCGGTGGAACAGGGCCTCGTGAAAGCGCCCCGCATCCACTTCCCTGGCAAGGTCGCGGTTGGTGGCGAAAAAGAAGCGGACATCCACCCCGCGCTCCTCTTTCTCGCCCACGCGCCTGTACTTCTGCGATTCCAGAACGCGGAGCAGCAGTGACTGCACCTCGAGGGAGAGTTCGCCCACCTCGTCGAAAAAGAGGGAGGCGTTGTTGGCCAGGGCCAACAGGCCGTCGCTGGATTCCACGGCTCCGGTGAACGCGCCCTTGCGGTGGCCGAAGAGTTCGCTGCGCAGGAGTTCCTTGTTGAACGCGCCGCAGTTCTTGACAATGAGCGGTTTGTCCGCGCGGGTGCTTTTGGCGTGCAGCTGGTTGACGATGACGTTCTTGCCCACGCCGCTTTCCCCGGTGATCAGCACAGGTGTCCTGGTGGGGGCGACCTTGTCCACCAAGTACTGGACACGCTGCATGGCGGCGGATTGACCGATGGGTGTGGGCAAGGTGCCGACCGCCTTGTTCCTTCGTAGCAGGCGGACTTCCTTTTGCAGCAGAGTGCGTTGATAGGCGCGCCCGATCACGAGGTTCATCCGCTCCAGGGAAAAGGGCTTCATGATGTAGTCATAGGCGCCCATGCGCATGGCCTCCACGGCGACGGCCACCTCGGAGTACCCCGTGATCATGATGACCTCCACGTCGGGCAGGGATTCCCGGAACCGCTCCAGCAGATCGAGGCCGTTGCCGTCCGGCAGGCGGACGTCGAGCACGATGACGTCGAAATCCTGCTGCGCCACGAGTTTCAGGGCCTGGGCCGCGGACATGGCTGTACTGACCACCCGGTTGGGCAAGGCCATCTCCTTCTTGGCGAGCTTGCAGATGGAAGGTTCGTCGTCCACGACCAGGATGCGGATCGGTTCTTGTGTGTGCATGACCGCCTCTACTCGACCAGGAGCGGCAGGATGACCTCGAAGACCGCTCCCTGCCCGAAGCTGCTTTCGACGGAGATTTCGCCGCCGTGCTTCTTGATGATGTTGTAGCAGGAGGAAAGCCCGATACCGATACCCTGCCCCGCGGGCTTGGTGGTGAAGAAGGGTTCGAAGAGCTTGTCCAGGTGCTCTTTCGGGATGCCTTCACCGCTGTCCATGACCTCGAGCATGGCCATGCTGCCCGCGACGTTGGTGCTCACGACGATCTCTCCGGCGTCCTTGACCGCGTAGAGCGCGTTGAGCACGAGGTTGAGCACCACCTGCATCAACTCGCCGGGATGCCCCAGCACACAGGGTTCCACCTCGGACAGGCGCAGGGTGATGATGCCGGGCGGCAACTGGGACAACCTTGGATGCAGCAGCTTGAGGCAGTTTGTGACAATGTTGTTGAGATTCACATTGGAAAGGGCGCTGACTTTCCTGTGCCCGAACGTCAACAGGTTTTGGACGATTTCCGAGCACCTGTTGCACTCCATGAGGATGGTTTCAAGATAGTCGCTGAAACTGCCCAGCAGTTCGTCGCATGCGGCGTCCGGTGTCAGGCAATGGCCGAGCCTTTCCAGGCGCATGGTCAGGGCCTCGGTAAAACCACTGATGCTGGTCAGGGGATTGTTGATTTCATGGGCCACGCCTTCGGCCAGGACACCGATGGTGGCCATTTTCTCGGCCTGGAAATACTTTGCCTGGTATTGTTTTTCCAGGGTAACGTCCCGCTGTAGGAGCACCACCTTGGAGGGCTTGCCAAGGGCGTCCCGCATGAGCGAGGCCGTGCACTCCAACTGCCGTTTCTCGCCCTTGATGGTCACGATCTGCAGATGGCGGCATACCCTGCAGGCCCCCTCCCTGGCCATGACCAGGGGGCAGGGGGAGCAGGGCACCTGCTGCTCCTTGAAGACCTGATAGCACGGTTTGCCGCAAGGGTCCTCGATGCCGTAGGTGCCGTAGAACGCATTGTTCACGGAGAGGAGGGCGTAGTCCAGGGAGAGCACGGCCATGACATCGGGGATGCCGTCGAGGATGGCCTGCACATCCTGTCGTTTCTGTTCGAGCGCGATGTTGGAGGCTTGCAGTTCCCTGATGGTCTTCTGCATTTCCTTGAAAAAGCCGAGTTTGATGGACTCGATTCCGATGATGTCCTCGATGCAGGTCAAGCGTGCCATTACCAAGCCTCGTAATAGATGTTCAGGATGTCCTTCCATGTGGCGGGGCGGGGATTTGTCAACAGACAGGTGTCGTTGACGGCGTTTCTGCTCATCTGTGGCAGCATGGTCTTGTCCGGAAGAATGTCCCGGAGTCGTGCCGGAGTGCCGATCTCGTCACGCAGACGTTCCAGTCGTTCGATGCCGGCAAGGGCGGTGCCTTCGTTGTTATTCCCCTCGCCGCCGATGATGATCCTGCCCACCCGCGCCATTTTCTCCGGGCATGCCGTCAGATTGTAGCGCATGACATGCGGCAGGAGCAGGGCGTGGGCAATGCCGTGCACCACGTCGTACATGCCTCCGAGGGCATGGGCCAGGGCATGCCCCAGCCCGACGCTGGCGTTGGTGAAGGCCATGCCGGAAAACGTGCCGGCAACGGCCAACTGCTCCAGGTCGTCGATGTTCAGGGTCTCCAGGGCCGGGCGCAGATGCCGTATGAGCATGTCCAGGCCCTTGAGGCTTTGTACCTCGGTGAACATGTTCGCGATGGGCGAGACATAGGATTCCACGGCGTGGGCCAGGGAATCGAAGAGCGGGGGGATGATCAGGTCTCTGGTCAGGGTGCCGAGCAGGAGTGGATCGGTGATGGAGATGTTGGGCACCAGGGTGCGGCTGATCAGGGTCATCTTCAGGCGGCGCTCCACATCGGTGATGACTGTGAACTGGGAGATGTTCGATTCGCTACCCATGGTCGTGGGGATGAAGACCATGGGGGGGAGGGGCTTTTTCACCAGGTTGGCGCCTTCGTAGTCCCTGATCCTGCCGCCGTTGCTGGCCAGCAGGGCAACGGCCTTGGCCGTGTCCATGGGGCTGCCGCCCCCAAGGGCCAGGACCACGTCCGCGTTGGTTTTCCTGTAGAGTTCCACGCCCTCGTGGACCTGAAAGTCGCGGGGATTGGCCAGCACGTTGTCGTAGTACACGAAGTCGAGGTGCTCGCCGCGGAGGATCTCGAACAGCTTCTCGACCCAGCCTGCCTCGGCGACACCGGGATCGGAGACCACGAAGATCTTCGAGGCCCCCAGCCTTTGCGCGCAGATTCCCGCGTATTTCAGGCTACCGCGGCCAAAGATGATTTCCGGGACAGTATACTTGAAAATGTCCATGTCGTTCGGCTCCTTGCTGTAGTAGCAGCCGCCGCGAGTATCCGTCACGCCCCTCACACGTGGGGGCCGCCTTCGGGGCGCGGATCGTGGCCGGTGCGTGTTTCTCTCCCAAGCATACAAGAACCGCTCCAAGACCTCCCGGCACGGCACCGGTGAAATCCTGTGTGGCGGGGGGAGCGCTTCGGCGTTGGCCCGCACGGGTGGCAGGCCAAGACGAGGCATGCTTCCCCCTCCCCTGTGTATCCGCGTCCCGCGCCGCCTGATGGTGGACGCGCGCGTCGAGGCGCTGGCGTTGCGGAGGCCTACCGTTGCGCGGCGAGGGGCGGTCTATGCGTAACCGTCAGGGATCGTTGTCTTAATGTCCATGAGGGGCATTCCGCCCCACTCTTTGCCGGGGATTGGGGCATCCTGCCCCGGCGCTGTCGTCTTCGAGCTTGCCTTGTACACCCGAATACACGCGATGAAAACTTCCGTCCGCAGGCGGGATCAGGGCCTGTGGAAAGGCCTTTCGCCTTGCCGGGCAACGGTGTCCGGTTACGGATTTGCCGCGTTTTGTGTTCCTGGTCTCCATTTTGCTCTCTCCGGGGGCAGGTTCACTCCCAAATGATCTATTCAGGAAAAGGAGGCTGTCGTGAGCACGCACGCACACAAGTCGTCGCAGGCGTCCGGCGGGGCGGATACCCAGGCCGGTGGCCACAAGGAAGCTCCAGAAAAGTCGGGTATGCTGATCTCCCGCCGCAAGATGCTGGGGATTCTGGGCATCCAGGTGGCCGTGGGGACAGTGGCGGTGAGCAATACCTTTGCCGCACCCAAGAATTTCAACCCCAAACATTACAACAGAAACATCACTCCCGAGCAGTTGCCCAATGCCAGGGCGTGGCTGACCACGGATCCCACGACATGCGTGGGTTGCAGGACCTGTGAAATCATCTGCTCGCTTTCGCACGACGATGTGTGCCGTCCGGCGTTGAGTCGCATCCGGACGAACTACGATCCCACGAAGTCGCTGTCCATGCTCTGCGCCATGCCCGATACCTGCCGGCAGTGCAACATGGCCGACTGCTATCTGGCCTGCGAATGGGACGCCCTGGTGCTGGACAAGGAAACCGGGGCGCGGATCATCGATCCCGCGAAGTGCCAGGGCTGCGGCGAGTGCTTTGCCGCCTGCCCCTGGGACATGGTCGTGCACAACGAGGAAAGCAACAAGTTCTCCAAATGCGATCTCTGCGGCGGCGATCCACAGTGCGTCAAGTTCTGTCCCGCGGACGCCATCAAGTTCATTCAGCTGCGCTAGGCACTCAAAGGAGTCACGACCATGAAAGGATGGGTTGGAAAAATACTGCGGGTGAACCTGGACAACGGTTCCATCGAAACGGAAGACACTTCCAAATACCTGGACTATACCGGCGGCATCGGCTTCGGCTACAAGGTCATCTTTGACGAGGCGCCCACCGCCGACCCCTTCAGCCCGGACAACAGGCTGGTCTTTGCCACCGGCCCCCTGACCGGAACTTTCGCGCCCTCCACCGGGAGATCGGAAGTGGTTTCCATCTCGCCGCACGTGTACGCTTCAGGCTCCAAGCACCCCCTGGTGACCAGAAGCGGTTTCGGTGGTTACTGGGGCGCCGAACTCAAGTTCGCCGGCTACGATGCGCTGATCGTCCAGGGCAAGGCCCAGCGGCCGGTGTTCATCAACATTGTCGGGGATACGGTCAGTATCGAGGACGCGGAATTCATCTGGGGGCAGGACACGTTCGCCGCCCAGGACCTGATCAAGCAGAAACTCCAGGACGAGGACACCCAAATCGTCGTCATCGGTCCTTCCGGGGAACGACTCGTGCGCATCTCCCCGATCATTCACCGCATTGGCAACGCCGCGGGACAGGGCGGGTTCGGCGCGGTCATGGGCTCCAAGAACCTCAAGGCCATCGCGGTGCGGGGTAAAAACGGCGTCCAGGTCGCGCATAAGAAGGAACTTATCGCGTATGTGAAGAGCGTGCGTGAATTCCAGCCCGGCCCGCTGGGCTCCACCCCGCTGTCCACAGGTCCCCTGAGCTGGACCGAAAAGCATATCGACCCCAGCGACATCAACAAGCAGGCCTTGCGCTTCGACCAGACCAAGAGTTGCGCGCCCTGGCTCAACGAATACCACATCAAGTCACAGTCCTGTTATTCCTGCCCCCAGGGGTGTTACGCCTACATGAACGTCCCCGGCATGGGCGGGGGGCAGGTGAGCTGCACACAGTGGTTCTATTCTTGGATGGGCAACAGGGACAAGGCCACCTTCCTGGCCAACCAGCTCGCCAACAAGCTCGGCATCGACACCTTCGAGATGTTCCCCATGATCCAGTTTGTCTGGCATCTGCAAGACGAAACCATCGGGGGGAAAAGCATTCTGCAGCTGCTGCACGACAAGGGCCTGGTCACGACTGAAATCATGGCCGGTCTGGAAAAGGGGCACTATCCTCCCAAGGGCGATCTCGGAGAAGTGGGCCTGGAAACCCTGATGCGGATGATCGCCTATCGCCAGAGTTTCCTTGGCGACTGCCTGGCCGAAGGTTTCCGCAGGGCCATGGACCGCGTTGCCCAGGAACTCGACAAACAGGGCCTGAAAGAGGCCGCGGAGCGGGTCAGGGCCTTCGAGAACATGGAAGGCATCATGGGCGGCGTCGTGGGCGGCAACGGCGGCTGGGGCATGTCGGGCCATTACGATCCACGCACCTACGGCTACTACTGGGCCTTGAACTTCGCTATGGAAAACCGGGACCCCAACCGTCACTCCATGACCAACCTCCTGGAATGGACCGGTCTCAGCTTCGAGCAGGCCATGCCCGTGGCCAAACAACATTGGGGCGACGATGTGGCGGAAAACGGGCTCAGCGACATCTGGCGCGAACGCGACGTGCCCCTGGTCTGGAACGGCCAAAAATCGGCCAAGGCCAACGCGATTCTCGGCCAGTTCATCCATTACCGCGCCTGCATCAAGGACAGTATCCCTGTCTGTGACTGGGTCTTCCCGATCATGACCAGCGGTCGCGAGGACCGCAAGTATGCCGGCGACATCTCCGTGGAGTACAAGCTCTTCGAATACGTGACCGGGGAAAAGATGACCCAGGAAACGCTCAATAACCGAGCCGCCAGGATCTGGATCATGCATCGGCTGCTCACCGCAATGGAGTGGGGCGGTGGTTCGCCCGTCAACCTGCGTACGGAGCACGACCAACTGCCGGAGCATTTCTTCGCGCCTGAAAGCACCCGTCTGCTGCCCCCCTATCCACCGGCCGAGCATCCGCATCCGCCGCTGGTCAAGGAGCATTTCGAGGCAGCCAAGAGCGAGTACTACAAGCTCATGGGCTGGGACGAGGCCACGGGATTGCCGACCCGCTCCACCATGAAAAAGCTCGGCATGGATGACGTACTCGCAAGCTTCGAAGCCAGGGCCTTCAAGCTCCCGGCATAACGATACAACGTTCCTTGAAACCTCCATCCTCCTCAAGGACGCCCGAACCACCCCCTGGAGTATTTCCAGACACTCCAGGGGGCTTGGTTCCCCGGCAACGGCGGTATGTCGCGGATAGAAGGCCGACGACAAAGGACGGACGCCACGCGCGCTCCACAAGAGGCAGACACCATGGAAACACTGCTGCTGGCCCCACCAGGCCCCGTGATGATGAACCCACTCACCTGCCAGGAGGACCTGCGCCCGCCCAAGACCTGGGTGCCGCTGGGCATCGCCTATCTGGCAAGCTCCCTGCGCGCCGCGGGATTCACCGCCGGCCTCGTGGATCTGCACGACTACTCCTGGCAGGAGGTCGCCACGTTGCTTCAGGCCTCCACCCCCGATCTGGTGGGCATCAGCTGTTTTACCATGAACAGGGGCAATGCCCTGCGTCTGGCCGACCTGGTCAAGAGGGCGCATCCCGGGACAGTGGTGGTCATGGGCGGCCCCCATGCGACCTATTATCCGGAACAGATTCTGCGCGCTCCGGCAGTGGATTGCGTGGTGCTCGGCCAGGGTGAGACAGCCATCGTCGAGCTTGCCGTGTGTCTCGCGGGGAAGGGGGATGTGCGTCAGGTCCGGGGGATCGTGTTCAGGCAGGGCAAAGGGCTGCACTGGACGGAACCACGGCAGGACCTTCCGGAACTGGACGCGCTCCCTTTTCCGACCTACGACGCCTTCGACCTGGGACAGTATAAATCACCGGAGATTCCAGGGCGGTATGCCCAGTTGCCAGGCACCCACGTGCTCACGTCCAGGGGCTGTCCGTTTCGGTGTAACTTCTGCTCCGTGCACAATTATTTCGGGGGGAGGTGGCATGCGCGCTCACCGGAGAGCGTGGTGGAGGAGGTGCGCCAGCTCATGGAAACCCAGGGGGTGCGGCACGTCTATTTTTCCGACGACCTGTTCAGTCTGAAGCGCGACAGGGTGATCTCCCTGTGCAAGACGATGCTCGATCAGGGAGTACGGTTGGCCTGGATGGCGGAGACCCGCGTGGACTGCATCGACAAGGAAATGCTGGCCTGGATGCGCAAGGCCGGCTGCTACAGGATCTACTACGGCGTGGAGTCGGGAAGTCCGCGTATCCTGAAGTCCGTGAACAAGGGCTTCACAGTCGAGCAGGTTCGCGAGGCCTTCAGCCTGACCCATGGGGCGGGCATCGAGCCGTGCTGTTTCCTGATGGTGGGCAATCCAGGGGAAACAAGGGAAACCATCCAGGAGACCATCGCCCTCATTCGGGAAATACGCCCGGCCCAGGCGCCGGTCATCGGCATCACGACCATTCTCCCGGGAACCAGGCATTACGCCCTGGCCCAGCAGCAGGGGCTCATCTCGGACGAGTACTGGCTGAGCGACCAGGCTCCGCCCCTGTACACCGGGGAGCATGGCCCGGACGACCTGATCTACCTGCAACTGCTTCTGGCGCAAGGCGTCTGCCCCGAGTTGTATGAAATCATGCACGGCCTGGGCTTTGACGAAAACTACTTCCGCCTGCGCCGGCTGTCGCATTTCTGGTCGCGATAAGGCTGACGAACCGCCCCACGAGTTCCGCGTCGTATTGTGTGTATTCCCAACCGCCGCTGCTGTCGCCAAAGGGTGCGCTGACGGGTTCGGCTCCACCCCAGGAATACTCGGGAGCTGGCAAACCACCTTTGTCTTTTCAATGAGTTGGCCCTTGTGCACGAAGAGTTGACCCCAGGGTCCTTCTGGTATACCAGAGGTATGCAAGAGTCGTTTGTACGAGATCCAACCGCGTTGTGATTTAGAAATTTACAAAATCGTTACTATTCTATCGGCATGCTGGCGGTACATGACATGAATACCCCTCAGGGACGTGAGCGCCACGAGCGCATATCCCTGGAGGCGCAGATACACACGACAGAGCCGCGCAGCTTGTACGCGGTCGAAAAACGGGGTATCCAGTGGTATTGCCCCTCTCACCAGGTGACACACCGCTTGGGCCGAGACGCATGGCCGGTGCTGTCACCCAACCCCTTTTCCTGCCGTCCAGGATAGTTTCATGACCCAAGACATCCTCTTGCAGGCTCGGGGTGTTTCCAAGAATTTCGGTGGAATCCAGGCGGTCCTGGACTACGGTCTCACGTTGTGCGCGGGGGAGATCAAGGGGCTCATCGGCCCCAATGGTGCCGGTAAGACCACCATCTTCAACCTGCTCTCCGGCGTGCTCAAGCCCAACAGGGGCGCGATCACCTTCCAGGGGCACGACGTCACCAGGGCCAGACCGGACCGCATGGCCGCCCTCGGCCTGGGGCGCACCTTTCAGAACATCCGTCTGTTCATGGACATGAGCGTGTTGCAGAACGTCATGGCCGGGTTCCACCACCGGCATGGCAAGGGTCTTACGGCCACGCTGCTGCACACGCCTGGCTACAGGGCAGCGGAGCGATTCATGCGTGACAAGGCCCTGGAGATCCTCGAGATATTCGGTCTGATCGAAAACAGGGACGAACCGGCTTCCGTCCTGGCCTACGGCGATCAGCGTCGTCTGGAAATCGCCAGGGCCCTGGCCATGGACCCTGCGCTCCTGCTCCTCGACGAGCCCGCGGCCGGCATGAACGCCCAGGAATCCGAGACCCTGCTCGAGACCATCGACATGCTCAACCACACGCTCGGCCTGACCATCCTGCTCGTGGAGCACGACATGCACGTGGTCATGAACATCTGCCAGATGATTCAAGTGCTGGTGAACGGCCAACTGCTTACGGAAGGAACTCCACGGGACATCCAGAACGACCAACGCGTCATCGAGGCCTATCTCGGGACGCCCCGGGAAAGGCGTCATCATGCTCAGGCTTGAGAACATCCACGTGCATCGGGGGCGCACGCACGTGCTCAAGGGCGTTGACCTCGAAGTCTCCCAGGGCGAGGCCGTGGCGCTCATCGGCGCCAACGGTGCAGGCAAGACCTCCACGCTGCGCACCATCTCCGGGCTGTTCCGTCCCCGACAAGGAAGAATCACCCTGCGACCCCATCCGGACGGCGAGAGCATGGACATCACCGGACTCCCGGCGGAGCGCATCGTGGCCCTGGGCGTTTCCCACTGCCCCGAGGGGCGCAAAGTCTTCTCGCGGCTCACGGTGCGGGAGAATCTCCTGGTGGGCGCCTACCTGCGCAAGGACAAGGACGGCATCAGGAAGGACATGGCGCGTGTGGAAGCACTCTTCCCCATCCTGGCGGCACGCTTCCGCCAATCCGCCGGCAGCCTTTCCGGCGGGGAGCAGATGATGCTCGCCCTGGGGCGCGCCATCATGAGCAGACCCAGATTGCTGCTGCTGGACGAGCCCTCCCTGGGCCTGGCTCCCCTCGTGGTGGAGCAGATCTTCGCCATGCTCGCGGATATCAACAAGGAGGGCACCACGTTGCTGCTGGTGGAGCAGAACGCCTCCATGGCCCTGGAACTGGCCTCCCGCGCCTACGTCATCGAGACCGGCAGGACCGTGCTCTCCGGGCCCAGCAGCGAGCTGGCGCGGGACCCGCAGGTCAAGGCCGCCTATCTGGGGGGCGTGGCATGAGCGCATATGTCTGGCAACAGCTGGTGAACGGACTCATCCTGGGTAGCATGTACGCGCTGGTGGCCATCGGCTTCTCCATGATCTACGGCATTGTCCGGCTCATCAACTTCGCCCACGGCGACTTGGTCATGATCGGCGCCTTCGTCACCCTGGGGCTGGTACAGGCCCACGGGGCGCCCATCTGGCTGGTGGCTCTGGCCACCCTGGCCGCCGGTGGCATCGTGGGGTTGCTCATCGAGCGCGCCGCGTTCCGCCCCATGCGGGGAGCGCCGCAGGTCACGGGCTTCATCGCCTCCCTCGCGGTGTCGGTGATGCTGCAGAACCTGGGCATCCTGCTGCTCACGGCCCAGCCGCGCAACTTCAGCTTTCCGCGCTGGATGCAGCATCAGGTCGACCTGTGGGGCGCTGGGGTGCGGGTCATCGACGTGTGCATCATGTTCTCGGCGTTGTTTCTGCTGGCGGGGTTGTTCGTACTGGTGCGGCGGACCCGCTTCGGCATGGCCATGCGTGCCACGGCGGAGAATCTCGACGTGGCCCGGCTGATGGGCATCAACATCAACCGCACCATCATGGGCGCCTTTGTCATCGGCAGTTCCCTGGCCGGGATAGCCGGTCTGATGTGGGGGGGGAAGTTCGGGCAGATCGACCCCTTGCTGGGGTTCATTCCGGGGCTCAAGAGCTTTGTGGCCGCGGTCATCGGCGGCGTGGGCTCCATCCCCGGCGCCATCCTGGGGGGCTACATCCTGGGGCTGTCCGAGGTGCTCTTCGTGGGGCTTCTGCCGCCCCAATACGCGCCGTACCGCGACGCCTTCGTGTTCTCCACACTCATCGTGATTCTGCTGGTGCTGCCCAACGGCCTGCTGGGCAAGAGCACGGAGGAGCGGGCATGAGCGCACGCCGGATGCTCTCCCTGGTCGCACTCGTGGCTTTGTTGGCCGTGGGCATCGCCGTGGCGCAGGACCACCTCGACGACTATTACCTTTCGATCCTCAATTTCGTGGGCATCTCGGTGATTTTGGCGTGCAGCCTGAACATCACCAATGGGTTCAGCGGGTTGTTTTCCCTGGGGCATCCTGGGTTCATGGCCATCGGCGGCTACGTCACGGCGGTGCTGGCCCTGCCCGTGATGCGCAAGGCCATGTTTCTGCCGGAGCTGCCCGGGTTCCTATTGGAGTCGGCCTGGCCGTTCTTTCCGGCCCTGGTCACCGGGGGTGTCTTCTCGGCCTTGGCCGCGGTGGTGGTGGGGCTGCCCGTGCTCAGGCTGCGGGGGCATTACCTGGCCGTGGCCACCCTGGGATTCATCATCATCGTGCAGGTGCTGATCACCAACCTGGACACCTGGACCCGCGGCCCCTTGGGACTCAATGGCCTGCCTTCGCATACCACCCTCTGGTGGGTCTGGGGCTGGGCCCTGTTCACGCTCTACGTCAGCTTCAAGCTGAAGTTTTCCTCCCTGGGGCGCAGCATGCTCGCCATCCGGGAGAACGAGCTGGCCGCGGAGTGCCTGGGCATCCGGCTGGCGTTCACCAGGATCCTGGCCCTGGCCATCGGCGCTTTTTTCGCCGGCGTGGCGGGGGGGCTCTGGGCGCATCTGATCACGGCCATCACACCCAAGTCCTTTTCCATTGTCATGGCCTTCAACTTGGTGGTGATGGTGGTCATAGGCGGCACTGGGAGCATCACCGGCAGTTTCCTGGCTGCCGTGGGCATCACGGCCTTGCGCGAGGCTTTGCGCCCCCTGGAGGAAAGCCTGGAGATGTACGGCATCTCCGAGATCATCCTGGCCTTTGGGCTGCTTATGGTGCTCATCTACCGCCCCAAGGGCATGTTCGGTGGCGACGAGCCACGGTTTCTGACGCCGCGGTTGTGATATTTTCAGTAACCAAACAAGGCACTAACCCGAAGGAGAGCGACATGAGAAAGACCCTGCACCTGACGTTGGCCCTGGCTTTGATCCTGCTACTGGCCTTGCCGGCCCACGCGGCGGAGACGCTGAAGATCGGCGGCCTGTACAACCTGACTGGGGGCATGAGTTCCATCGACGCGCCGGCTCTCAACGGCGCCAAGCTCGCGGCCAAGCTGATCAACGACAAGGGTGGCGTGCTCGGCGGTCAGGTGCTCGAGGTGGTGGGCATCGACACCAAGACCGACCAACAGGCCTCGGCCACCGGCGCCAAGAAGGCCCTGTCCGAGGGGGTGATCGCGGGCATCGGCTACGGCGATACCACCTTTGTCATGGCCGCCGCGCCCCTGTTTATGGAGAAGAAGGTACCCTTCGTGACCTCCGGCGCCACGCATCCGGAACTGCCCAAGTGGCTCGGCGAGTTCTTCTTCATGGTGCCTTTCGGTGACGACGACCAGTCCTACGCCATCGCGGACTATGCCATGGACAAGCTGGGTGCCAAGAAGGTGGCTGTGTGGACCGACAACTCCATGGATTTCACCAAGGCCCTGTCCAAGTTCTTCAAGGAGCGCATGGAGGCCAAGGGCGGAGAGATCGTCCTGGAGGACTTCTTCATGATGGGCGACAAGGACTTCTCGGCGCAGATCGCGCGGCTCAAAAACGTCGATCCCCTGCCCGACGCCGTGTTCGTCTCCGCCATTCCCAACGAGGCCGGGCTCACAGTGAAGCAGATTCGCGAGGCCGGTTTGATCCTGCCCATCATCTCTGGCGACGGCTTCGACACAGAGTTGGTGACCACGGTACCCGGTCCCGAACTGGCCAACGACGTCTACTTCTCCACGCACACCTACCGCGAGGACGACCGCCAGGTCGTGCAGGACTTCATCGCCGACTACAAAAAGGAATACGGCCGCGACCCGGAGAACGCCTTCGCGGCCCTGGGATACGACGCCGTGGCCCTGATCGCCGACGCCATCCAGCGTGCCGGTTCCGCGGAATCCGAGGCCTTGCGGAAGGCCCTGGCCGAAACCCGCGAGTTCGAGGGCGTCACTGGCAAGGTAGCCTACACCCGCCCCAGCGGCGTGCCCGCCAAGGCCGTTTCCATCATCAGCGTGCACAACGGCGGATACAAGGTCGAGCAGATCTGGATGCCCCAACAGTAACAATCGCTCGGGGTCGCCTTCCACCTCAGGAAGCGGCCCCGCGCATACGCGAGGAAGGAACCACATGACATTCAAGTTGCAGGAACTCAATCAGCATACCTTCCTGGAAAAGAAAGTGGACAAGGCCATCCTGGCCATCGGCTCTACGGAAAGCCACGGCGAGCATCTGCCCTTTGGCACGGATACCCTGGTCTGTTACGACATCGCCTGTTCCGTGGCCGAACGCCTGGAGAACACCGTGGTCGTGCCCCCCTTGTGGTACGGCATGAGCCTGCATTACCAGCACAAGCCCATGTGCATATCCCTGACCAGCGAGACCCTGATCCGCGTGCTCACGGAGGTCATGGAGTCGTGCATCCGCTGGGGCATCGACAAGATCGTGGTCATCAACGGCCATGACGGCAACATCGCACCCATCGAGATAGCGGCGCGGGACGTCAAGGTGGCGCATCCGAGCATCGGCATGGCCGTGCTGGACGCCTGGTGGGTCACGGCCGGCGCCCTGGTGCCCAAGGACACCTTCGAGGTTTGGGAAGGCATGGGGCACGGCGGCGAGGGCGAGACCTCCATCGCTCTGGCCATGTTCCCGGAGTTGGTGGACATGCGGCGCGCCAAGGGCATGATCCCCGAGATGGACGCGCACATGAAACTGGTCTGGAACTTCGAGGAATTGACCGATCACGGTGCTTCCGGAGCGCCGGAAAAGGCCACGGCCGAGAAGGGACGGAAGATGAAAGATGTCCTTGTGGAGTATGTGACTGGGTTCATCCGTCGCATGGACGCCCAGGGTTGGAAGTATGCCACGAAGTGAGTGCAGGGGCGAGGTCGCCGTGTTCTCCACCGGAGGCACCATCGGCATGCACACCCAGGATAACGGCGGCGTCGCCCCTGCCCATGCCATTCAGGAACTCATTGACCGGCTGCGGCCGCATCTGCCCGGCGTGGGGCTGCGTGTGGTGGACTGGGCCGACGTACCCAGCCCACACATGACGCCCGAGCTGATGTGGCGGCTCTCGCGCGATGTGGAGGTCATGCTCGCCGACCCCGACGTGTGTGGCGCCGTGGTGCTGCACGGAACCGACGTCATGGAAGAGACGGCCTATCTCTGCGATCTCACGGTGGATTCGGATAAACCGTTGGTCTTCAGCGGCTCCATGCGCTCCACGGATGAACTTGGATACGACGGTCTGCGGAATATCTTCCAGGCCGTGCGCGCCTGCCTGGAGTTCCCCAAGGGGGCGGGGACCCTGCTGCTGATGTCCGACCGCATTTTCGCCGCGTCCGAGGTCACCAAGACCCACTCCACGGCCATCGACGCCTTTGCCTCGCCCGGCCTGGGGCCCTTGGGGTCCGTGGCGGCGGAGCGCCTGCACCTGGAGCGCCTGCCCGTCAGGGGGCGCGTGTACAAGCCCGCAGCCATCGAGGCCAACGTGGACCTGGTGAAGCTCTGCCCCGGCATGGATGCCCGCTACGTGGAGTGCTCCCGCGCCCATGGCGTGGCCGGGCTGGTGGTGGAGGGATTCGGAGCCGGCAACGTCCCCCCCATGGTGGTGGACGCGTTGGAGTCCATGGCGCGGGACGGCCTGCCCGTGGTGCTCACCTCCCGCTGCGTGCAGGGCGGGGTTTGGCCCATCTACGGCTATCGAGGGGGTGCGGCTGGTCTGCAAAAGCGCGGCCTGATACTGGGAGGGGCCCTGCCCGGCCAGAAGGCGCGCATCAAGCTCATGGTCGTCCTGGGTGAGAGCCATGATCCGGTGTACATCCGCGAGGCGTTCGAGGGCGCGAAAATATGAACGACGGCTTCATCCGGAAGGAACGGCCTGCCACGCCCAAGGAGCAGGCCTACGAGCGCCTCAAGGAGTGGATCATCTACTCCGAGTTCAAGCCGGGTACCGTCCTCAGCGAGCGTGAGCTGGCAGAGTGTCTGGGCATCAGCCGCACGCCACTGCGCGAGATCTTGCAGCGCTTGCAGTACCAGCGATTGATCGTGATCCGCCCCCGTAAGGGAATCTTCGTGGCGCCCATAGATTTTTTCACCCTGCGGGACATCTTCGAGACCCGTCTGCCGCTGGAGCGTTCCGTGGCGGTTCTGGCCACGCAACGCATCAACGCGGGACAGATGGAAGCGCTGGAAGGGTTGGTGGCGGCAATGCGCGAGGCCCAGGCTGCCGGCGATCTCAAGCGGCAAATTCGTCTGGACCAGAGCTTTCACGAGACACTGGCTGAGGCTGCCGGTAACCATGTCCTGGCGGAAATGCTCGAGGACCTGCACAACGTCTGCCTGCGCTTCTGGCATCTGAGCAGGGAGGCCCAGGAGAGTCACTACGGTGGCATCGAGGAACTGGAGCAGGTCACCGCATCCATGCGCAGGGGCGACGCCAGGGAATCGGCGCGGCTGTATGCCGAGCACGTCCTGTCCTTCCTGGACATCTTCGACAGTTATACGTCGAACCTGCTGCGTCGGCTGCCGTTTATCGGGTGAGGTGTCGTGAAGGCGCGGCAGGTAGTTGTAAGAGAACGCGGCAGACTACCTCGAGGTCTTTTCAGGGATGAAGGTGGTGGTGGGGAGGCAGACGGGCGGGTAAGGGCCGCGGGAGGTGGTGGCAAGAATGAACTCTCTCAAGGCGCCACAGAGCAGCGAAGGCCCGAGAACAGCGACCATGCCTTTTTTCCGTTCGTCGGGATACTCGGGTGAGACGGTGAAAAAGCCCACGATCTGCACCCGGATGTCGTAGGCTTGCAGCAAACCCTCTTTCTCCTGATTAGTCGCGGTCAAGACCACTTGGTATTTCCGGTCGTCTTCCCGCGCCGCGCCGAGTTCGACATCATAGGTGAAAGAACAGCCGAACTCCCTGCCGCTGCGAAGTACCTCTGGCGTTAGCGCCTCGTTTGCGACCACGTGTATTTCGCTGAAGAAATAGGTGACGAGTTCGAGGGGAGGCTGTTTGACATCCTGAATTTCCATGGCATGGGTCTCCTGGTCGTCAGACGGCAGTGGCCCGAGGGTCGGGAAGTGCTTCTTCACGGCGATAGTGCAGTGGATGCACCGTCACGCCGCAGATGGTTTTCGGGCGCGATTCGACGAATCTGTCGAACCACAGGGTGTTCGACTCCCTGTGAACGACTCTGGTGACAGGCTTGAGTCCGAGATGGTGCAGAATGTTCGTGAAGGTCTTGAAGGTCATGTTGGCATCACCGCGAAGCACTTTAGTGACAAAGGCCCTGGAAGTGCCCATGCGCGCGGCAAGTTCGGACTTGGAGATGCCGTGCTTGTCCATGAACTCGGCGATCTGGTCGGAAACGTTATCAATGTACTCGTAAAACAGCCACTCCTGGTCGGTGACCTCCGACAGAATACCGGACAGGTCCCCATCATAGAGGACGTTCCGGACGGTAACGATCTTGGGGTCATGCATCGTGTTGCTCCTTGAGAAAAAGGTCCCGGTACTTCAATACGCGTTCCAATTCCCGAGGGGGTACTTGTCGGTTTTCTTGCGCAGGCACAACAATACAACGAACGTCGACCTGTCGATGAAGACCCCGGGCAACCGTAACTGGTGCGACTTGATGGCGAAAAGGTCGGGATGCCCCTCAATGCGTTTGAATTTTTCCTTGTTTCTGGGAAATTGAGCGGTTTCAATAAATACTTTGCAGATTCGGGCGACTTTCAATGTTTCTGATGCCGTAATGCCAGGGCAATTGGATAAAGGATCCCTCAGGGCTGCCTTGTTCAAAGCCCAAAACAGAACTCGCCGGTTATTCCCACTCAAAAGGGTTTCTGTAGGCATTTGTTAACTCCAAAGTTAACAATCGTGGGCGACCGTGTCAAGTCGCACTCGCCGGGAGCAAGGTCGATTCACTTTCCAAAAAGTACGCTGCCCAGGGCCAGCATCAGCTTGTCGAAACGGCGGAAGAGCAGGGGCAGGTCCGAGGGGCGCAGGGCGAGCTGCTCCCAGGCCTGGGGAACCAGCCCCGGCACCACTCGCTGGGAGCCGCTGGTGATTTCGGCCACGCAGGTCAGCAGGTCGGCGACGTGAATCAGGCTCGGGCCGGAGGTTGGCATGTCGGTCGGTGCATGGTGCAGTGCGATACTCTGGCTGAGGACTTCGGGAAAGTTCCATTCGGTCATCAACGCGGCGCCCACGTCCGTGTGGTCGAAGCCCAGGACAATGCGTTCGGCCTCCACGTCCGGAACCTTGTTCTCCCTGGCGTAGACCAGGGCCTGGGACGCGGCGTAGGGCAGTTTCTTGTACAGTAGGAGTTTGCCGATGTCGTGCAGCAGGCCGCAGACGAAAAAGCGTTCCTCCTCGTTGGGATCCACCTGATTGGCCAGCAGCTTGGCGAAGATGCCGCAGGCCAGGGAGTGCTTCCAGAAGCTGTGCATGTCCACCAGTTCGGGCGGGATGTCCTTGAAAACCTTGATGGCCGAGATGCCCAAGGCCAGGGTGGAGAGTTCCTTCGCACCCACCAGGGCCACGGCGCGGGGCAGGGAGTCGATGTGGCTGGCGAACCCGAAATAAGGGGAGTTCACCAACTTGAGCAGGATTGCGGTGAGGCTTTGGTCGCGGCTGACCACCTCGGCGATATGGGTGGCCGAGGCCGTGGGAGAGCGCAGGACCTTGAGGATCTGGAAATAGATGTCCGGAAAGGAGACCAGCTCCACCTCGTGGCGGACCAGGTCCTCCGGTGTGCCCTGCTCCCGGAGGAAGAGATCGCGCAGGTGTTCGGCCTGGGAGTCGATGCGCGGGGGGCGGGAGGGGGTGCGCCAGCCATCACGCAGACGGCCCGCGACCCTCTGGAGGCTGATGCGGTAGAGTTCTAGAATAGCCGGGTGATTATTGTCCACGTAGTGGAAAAAGGGCAGCACGAAGTCCCGCGCTTCCTCCAGGAGTCGTTGGGCCTCTTGCGGGTCGAGGTCGTTGCCGGATTCCTCCACGGCAATCTCCTTGACCTCCCTGGCGAGCAGGATGCGGATATGCCCCTCTTCCAGAACCACACCCTTTTTCAGCAGCACGTTTCCCGAGCCGGCGCGGATGTCCTGGGCAAGGATCATGCCTGGACGTACCTGTTCAATGGGTATGGAACTCATGTCCCCTCCCCTTTGGGTTTTTGGTAGACCATGGCGCCTGGGTAATTCAGGGGCCTGAAACCATCGTTGATGGAGTGCAGGGATTCGGAGTGACCTATGAGCAGGTAGCCGCCGGGTACGAGTCGTTCGTGAAAGGCGGCGATGACCTTCTTCTTCATTTCCTGATCGAAATAGATGATCACATTGCGGCAAAACACGAAGTCGGCGCGCTCCAGGCGGCGGATTTGGATTGCGTCGCTGAGGTTCAGCTTGCCGAATTGCGTGAGCTTTTGCACCGAGGGTATGATGCGCCAGCCCTTGGCCTCCTTGCGGAAATAGCGGTTCAGGATGTCCCCCGGGGTGGAGCGCAGGGAGTAGTCGGTATAGGATCCTTCCCGCGCGGCCATGAGCACGGCGTCGGAGATGTCGCTGGCAGTGATGCGGATGCGCCAGCGCGGGAGTTCGGTACCGAGTATTTCGTGCAGGATGATGCCGATGGTGTATGGTTCCTCACCGCTCGAGCATCCCGCCGACCAGATATGCAGCTTGGTGTTGTTCGCCACGCGTTTACGTTCCAGGAGTTCGGGCAGAAGGATTTGTTGGAAGACCTCGAGCTGGGCCGTGTTGCGGTAGAAGCTGGTCTCGTTGGTTGTGATCAGTTCCATGAGTCGCGCGAATTCATCGACAGCCTTGGGACCGGGGCGCTGCAGGAGAGCGAGGTAGGCACCGTAGGAGTCGAGTTGCAGCTCCCGCAGCCGCGGTGCCAATCGGTTTTCCAGCAGATAGCGTCGGGTGGGCGGGATGAAGATGCCACTGGTGTCGTAGATGAACTGCTTGAGGGTGGTGAACTCCTCCTGGCTGATCTTGCAGTGGTTGGCCGGGCTTGCGAATTTTTCGGCCATGTTGTCCAGCAGCTTTTGAAGTTCGCGTTGCTTCTGCTCGAGGGCGGACGCGTTGAGGGTTGGCTTGTCTTGCATTGTCATGTTCGATCAGACTGTCTTGACACGCAGCCCATGGCCGGGAGGCAGCGCTTGGGGCGACCGTCGGTGTCGTGGGACAGGTTTGGATACAGGTGGAATGCCACTCCAACGCAGCGGTGTCTTCATGAGTCTGAACCCGCATGGGGCGGTGTGGGCGATGGGGTAGACAATCTGGCTGTGGCAAAGGAGAGCGCCTCGTCGTTCCATGGCAGGTCGATGCGGGACAACCGGGCTCCCCGGACCAAAACCCGCGAGGGAGCGAAAAGGGGCAGCCAAGCGGCGTCCTCCTGGGCGATGATCCGGCTCATTTCCTGATACATGCCGCAGCGTTCGGATTGATCACGGAGTTCGCTGGCGCGCTCCACCCGCACTTGGATGGCCTTGTTGTCGTAGCCGGTGGAGCGGGCGATGCTGCCGCGACGGCTGAAAAAAGAGTGGAAGAAGACATCCGGATCGTTCAGACCGGCTGTCCAGCGGCCGAGGTAGGCGGGCAACCCGCCCTTGGACAGTTGCGTCTGAAATTCCGCGGGGCTCATGGGGGCGCGTTCCACCGTGAAGCCGGCCTGCTCCACGGACCGGATCAGAATGTCTTCGAGTTCTCTGAGCAGCGGTGACCAGGTGTAGGACGTCTCGCCGTTCTCCACGGTGGCCAGCGTGAAGCGCAGACCGTCGGGATAGCCGGCTTGTGCCAGAAGTTCCCGCGCCACGGCCGGGTTCTGGGAGATGCTGCCAGGCAGGGGGCGCCAGCACTGCACGCCGGGGGGCAGTACACCGTGCACCAGCTGCGCTGCGCCGTGGAGCCGCTCCAGCATGGCTTTCCGGTCCACGGCCAGTTGCAGGGCCTTGCGTACCAGCATGGTGTCGAAAGGGGGGAGGGTGTTGTTGAATGCCAGGAAATACAACTCGCCTCCGGCATGTTTCTGGACAAGCGGCTGCCATGCCGCATTCCCAAGGACCTGGGGCACCAATTCGGGGTAGTCGGCGCAATCGAGATAATCGATACGTCCCTCCTGGAACATGGTCAGGGCAACCTGTGGGTCAGGTATAATTGCCAATTCCACTTCCTGGATTGTTGGTTCCTTTCTCCAGTATTGGTCGTTGGCCTGTAGGAGGATGCTCGTGCCGCTTTCCCAGTGCGCGAGCTTGAAGGGACCGGTGCCGCATGTCGGGGAAGTGACGGCCTTGATGGGATCGTCGCTGGGCCTTGGAAGGATGGAGAGCTGGGGTGAAGCCAGTGCGGCAAGAAAAGGAGTGTAGGGACGCTCCAGGATGAGTTGCAGTGTGTGCTTGTCCAGCACCTTGATGCCAGGGATGGCGGTTGGGAGGTCGTTCGAGTCAAGAGGCGGAACCTCGTTCTGGGCCTTGCCCTCGAGTCTGGCGCGGGCTCCCTTGAGAAAAATCAACAGGCCGGAGGCAGGCGAGGGTCTTTTCGGGTCGAGCAGCAACTCGAACGTATAGGCCACGTCCTCGGCCGTGAAGGGCGCGTTGTTGTGAAACAACACATCGTCGCGCAGATGGAATGTGTAGACCAGCCCTTCGGAGTCCAGGTCCCAACTCTCAGCCAGGCTGGGTCCGATGGTGGAACCGCCGTCCTTGAGGGGCAGATTCTCCACCAAGCGGTCGTAGCAGTTCATGGCCAGGGTGAAGTCCATGGTTTGGAGCAGCGGTGCGGTCTGGTCAGGCTCCTTGCGCAGGGCGCCACGTAGCCGGGATTCCGCTGGGTTAGCCGGAAGCGGCGCGGGCAAGTCGTCGCCAGTGGGAATAGCCCGGGGCGCCGTGGACGGGTCAGTCGCGGGGATGGCTGCGGGTTCGGGCAAAGGAGGGATCTCGCCGTCTTCCGTGAGTTCCTCCCAGGTCTTGGGCCGCCAGTCCAGGGCCAGTTTCTGCGCCTGGTCCATGGCCTGCGGGCCGAGTTCCCTGGCCAAGTCATCGCGGTTTTGCCTGGCCTTGTCGTTTCCCGCCAAGGCGGCGCGGGCGAACCAGGCATAAGCTTGGACCAGCGAGACCTTGCCGCCCTCGCCGTTCATGAGCATCAGACCGAGATTGTTCTGGGCGCCGCTGTGTCCCTGTTCGGCTGCCAGACCGTACCACAGCCGCGCGGCGGCATCGTCCTTGGGGAGATACAGCCCTCTGGCATGGAGCAAGCCGACGAGATACTGCGCTCGGTTGTCGCCTTGGCGGGCCAGGGGGGCCAGCAGGGCATACCCTTGGGCATGCTCTTCTCGCTGCAGTGCCTCCAGACCGGCCTGAAACATTGCCTGGGCCTCTGCCGGCTGCACCTGTCGGGCAGGGGCCTGGGATTCGGACTGGGAGTGGGTCTCGACGATGGCCACCGCCACGAAGCAGGCGAAAAGGACGGTGACAATGAGAATCCGGTGCATTAGTGTTTTGTTCATTGTTGTGGTTCCGAAACGTGTCCAGCAAGGATAACGCATGACGCGCCATATGAAAAGCCCTTGAAGACATTGTGCATGGAGGTCTCATGACCGGCAAGCGTAGTTCTTCGGCATTGAATGCCGCGTTGCACAAGCTGGCCGTGGAGCGCAGGATGCCGGACGGTTCCGCCTACTTGAGCCTTGGTCTGGCAGCCGTGGTCAAGTTGGGAGAGGCTTTCCGCCTCACCCTTCGGGAGGTGGAGATCGCGGCACTGCGTCGAGATTGTATCCCGGAGCGCTATGTGCGCAACTTTAAGGCCTTTTCGCATGAGGAACAGATCAGGCTTCTGGAGTCCAGGGTCTTGCTGGTGGGGCTCGGTGGTCTCGGGGGGAGCGTGCTCGAGATATTGCTGCGCACCGGTGTGGGCCGGATCACGGCGGCGGACGGTGATTGCTTCGAGGAGAGCAACCTCAACCGCCAATTGTTGAGTGACCTGTCCTGGCTGGAACAGCCCAAGTGCAAGTCGGCCGGGAGCAGGGCTGGTCTGGTGAATTCCTCGGTGGAGTTCACGCCCCTGCGGGAGCATCTCGATACCCGGCGCATGCTGGAACTGGCCTTGCAAGCGGACGTGGTGGTGGACGCCTTGGGGGGGTTGGACTCGCGCCCCGCACTCTGGAAGGCTGCCGATGAGGCGGGCAAGGTGCTGGTGAGCGCGGCCGTGGCCGGAGACAGCGGTTGTGTGGGACGATTTTTTCCCGGAGGGGCTGGTCCGGCCCTGCTCTTCGGCGATGGCGCGAACAATGCGGTACGGCCCGCTCCAGCCGAGGAATCCCTGGGCACACAGGCGCACTGTGTTCACTTCGCGGCTTCGTTGCAGGCGGCCGAGGTCATCAGCCTGCTGCGTTCCTCGGCATATGACAAGGGAGGGGAAAGCCGTGTACTTTTCTTTGATCTGCGGGACCACTCTTTCGAGACAATGCGCTTTTGATATCGAGATGCAACCAGAACATGTCCCGTATATTGATCGCGGCGGCTTGGCGAAAACGCGGTTTCGCCATGCCTTGCGCGGGATTGATCCGCAGCGTGACTTCCTGCCTCGCGACATCACGTTGTGCTCTTCGAGGGCAATTTGGTGGAGGCTCAGGCCAGTAAATAGGTGACAAGTGGCAGGGTGACCGCCGCGAGCACGGTCTGCACGGTGATGATCATGGCCATGAGATTTTCGTCGCCCCCGAGTTGGCGGGCCAGGATATAGGCCGAGGTCGATGTGGGCAGGGCCATGAACAGCACCGCGATAAGCCGAGGTGTCTGCGGAACGCCGTAAAACTCGCAGGCCAAGTAGGTGAGCAGGGGCAACAGCCCGAGCTTGAAGACCGACGATAACACCAGCGGCAGGACGCCGTCGCGCATGTTGCGCAGGCTCAGCCCCGCGCCTACGGCCAGGAGGCCCAGGGGCAAAGCCGCGCGACCAAGGATGTGCACGATCTCGAAGAGACTGGGCGGCAGGGGCGCGTCCAGGATGTTGAATACGATACCCACGGCGCAGGCCAGGATCAAGGGGTTGGTGAAGATGGAGCGCAGGGTGGTGAGCAATCCTCCGCCGTTACCCCTGCCGTGATAAGCGAGCACGGAGACGCAGAGTATGTTGACCAGTGGTATCACGGAGATGATCACCACGGCCGAGAGGGTGACTCCGTCCGCGCCGGCGAGGACCATGGCCGTCGCGATGCCCAGGTACGTGTTCATGCGGATGCTGCCCTGAAACAGGGAGGTGAAGGACGGGCCGTCGAGAGGCAGGCGGGGGCGCAGGAAGAGTTGCAGGGCGGTGACGGCGAGCAGAGCGGTGACGATGGCCCCGCCCGTGGTCAGGATCGCGAAGTCGCCGAAGCGCGCCGTCGAGAGGTTGCCCACCAGGAGGCAGGGGAAAAAAACGTAATAGGTGACCTTCTCGGCCTGTGGCCAGAATCCATCCCCCAGAAAGCCGGCACGCCTGAACACGGCACCCAGCAGGATGATGGCGAAGATGGGCAGGATGACCGTCACGTCGTGATCCTTTCACGGTCTTGCGAAGCATGTCCGTGTTTTTTCGGTGTGGTACCGTGTTCACCCGGTGTTGGGCACGTGGCTCAGGTAAACAAATCCACCAATGGTTGCCCAAGGTAATAGAAAGCGACTCCCACCGCAATGATGCTCCCGGCTCGGAGAATCTGGTTGTAGACGATCAGCTTCATGGCCATGCGCGGTTTGAAGATGCCGGCATAATAGGGGAACTGGTGCCGGAATGCACGCATGGGGGTGGAGAGCACGTTGCCCACCAGGAGAGCCAGGACAACCTCCCGCACTCCAAGGTTGCCGGTTTGCAGCAACGCGCCGGCAGCGGCGAGCCCGGCCGTGAATTCAGCCGCCACATGAAAGACCACGATGCCGATGGCCTCGGGGGACAGGAAGCCGAGAAACCCGATGTGCTCGGCCATGCCTTTTTCCAGGACCTCGAACACTCCGCTGACCCGGAGCACATAAAACAGGGCGAAAATTGGGGCCGTGAACACCGCGATGCGCTTGATGCGCTTGAGGAAGCGCTTCCAGATGTTGCCGAGAATATCCCGCCAGGATTTGCTTTTTTGTTCTTCCAATACGCAGGTGATGCACCCCTCGGGCAAGGGGGGCAGCAGCAGTCTTCCCAGTCCGACGATGCAGGCCGTGCGCAGGATGGCCGAGAACAACGTGAGCCCCACGTAAATGACGGCCGCACCCTTGATGAAAGGCAAAGTGATGAAAAACATGGTGGGCAAATGGAGGAAAAAGGTGGGCATGCTGTTGAACATGTTCGAGAGGATGAGTTCCTTGTCCGAGAGTTTGCCCTGTTCGTGTGCCTCGGCCAGCATGGTGTTTGCCGCCACGCCGGAGAAGAAGGCCAGGGAGAAGCTGGCTCCGGCGATGTCCTTGAGCCGCCCCATGCGTACCAGGGGGGCGGCGATCCTGGCCATGGCGCGGGTCCAGTTCAGGGCCTCGATGAGGTTGCCGATGAGCAAGCCGAGGGAGATGAGGAAAAACAGTCGCAGCAGAGGCCAGAAAAGTCCATTCCAGAGTTCCGCCCAATCCACGGTATATTCCTTGATGTTTGTGCTTCCGGATGTGCTCGAGCGGCCGGAAGTCGTGTTGGTCCGGGGGGCCGGGCGCCGGTCCGGGGAGAGAATGTGCATGGCAAGCCGGGGCTCGTCAAGGGGTGACTCGGGTGGGACCATGAAATGATACGCCCCTTGGTGGCAACAGCGAAGGGGCGTATTCAGCGGACCGCTGTCCGGTCCAAGTATGCTACCACGGTTGCCTTGGAACAGAGCAACTCGGTAGGGAGCCCGCGTAAGGCCTTGCGAACCCGCGTTTTCGGCAAGCAGATGCAATCAAAACACATCGATGTGTTTTGATTGCATCTCGGTATGAGGCGGTCTTCAGACTAGATGTCCTGGAGTACCCAAACCGCGCGGCCGTAAATACGATCGCCGCGCTTTTGCACCGGGAGATACTGCTCCGGGTGGTGGGGATTTTCAGAGCGCAGGATGAAACGGCCGTTTTCAGGATCGTGGAAAATGCGCTTGAGGGCGAGCCCTTCGAAGGGGATGTATAGGGCGTAGATTTCCCCGGATTCGATGTGGGTGTGGGCCGTGTCCACTCCCACGTAGGCGCCGCGGCGGATGCTGGGCTCCATGCTGGAGGCGCTGACCTTCAGAACCTGAATGGAGGGCTTGGCGAAGGATTGCGGGATGTTCAGCTTACCCAAGGGGATGGGGCCCCACTTGTCGGGCTCTTCACCTTCCACTTGCATGGAATTAATGGTGATCAAGGTTCCCTTGTTGTCCGGGCCGGTGAAATCGGGATAGGGGACCTTGACGCCGCCCTCCTGCTGTGGGCCGTCCGAGGGTACGTACTCGCCGTGCTTGTTCTTGAGGTACCATGGGCCGAGGCCTTCCTCCAGCCAATCCGGGTTCAGGCCGAACTTTTTGAAGAGTTTCAGATACCATTCCGCCGGTACCGAATCGCGCCGTTTGGCATCGGAAATACTGGATTGCCTGATATCCAGTACCTCGGCCAACTGTACCTGAGTACGCGTGTTGATGGCCATCTTGATGCGTTCGAAGACTTCATCGAAAGTGGACAAGGTATGCTCCTTTGATTCCCCCCCCTCATAGAGGGTTTGATGGATAAACGTTGACAAGGTGTTGTCACGCCGCTACATGTAACCGTTGTGCCTATAGGATTGTTTCACCATACAGCCACGCGCTCACGGTATCGCCATGGATGATCGACAAGCCCGACTCAAGGCCTGGTTGGCCTATCACAATGTTTCCAACAAGAAACTCGCGGAACAGCTGGAAGTACATCCCTCGATGATTTCACGGATTATCCGAGGGCAGAGGGCGCCTTCCAGACTGCTGGACAAACTCGAGCTGGCGGGCATTCCCCGCGACTTGTTGCCCGAGCCTTCGCGTCCTCCAGGGCGCCCCAGACGCCAGGATTAGTCCGGGAAGTCGAAGGTAAGGCCCTCCCATTCCGCGTGTTTCCGCGTTGCAATATGCCAGGGTATGATCGGGCATTCTGTTCTCGATCCTTCCCGATGCGGGGATTCGGCAACTGGGACACTCCTGCCGTGCCGGTATCGCTCCATCGTTGGCGATAGCTTTTCAACCAATATCAATACAAGAATGGTGCCAAAGCTTCTGGACGTAAGGTAGGGAAAAAGAATTCTCTATATTCCAGCCCATTGATGGAGCGCTTGACAGCACCTATGGCAGGGTATGCATACGTGAATGCACGTGCCCTGTAACATATATGTCACAGGGCACGTGTCACATGTTACAGCATGTCAGATGCCGGTCACTCAACGCATGTGCTCCAGGAAGGGGTTGTCTGGAGTGAGCAGAACACGGGTATTCTGTTTGAAGCTGTTGGTGTAGGCCTCGAGGCTGCGCTTGAAGGCATAGAAGTCCGGGGACTGCTCCAGTGCCTGAGCGTAGATGGCGGTGGCTTCGGCGTCACCTTGGCCGCGGATGCCCTGGGATTCCCGCTGGGCCTCGGCGAGGAGCACTGTCCTGTCCTTGTCGGCCGAGGAACGTATCTTGGCGGCTTCCTCCTGCCCTTCGGAGCGGTACTGCTTGGCTTGGCGCTCGCGCTCAGCCCGCATGCGGCCGTAGATGGCACGTTCGTTTTCCGGTGGCAGGTCGGTGCGCTTGATGCGCACGTCCACCACTTCGATGCCATATTCATTGATGATCTTCGAGGCGTTCTCCGTTACCTTTTCCATGATCGTCGCGCGTTTGGCCGAGACGATTTCCGTGAGGGTGTGCCGCCCCAGGGACACGCGCAGCTGAGAGTAGATGATGTCGTCGAGCCTGGCTTGGGCGCTGGGGATGGTGCGCACGGTGCGGTAGAAGGTCAGGGGGTCAGTGATGCGCCACTTGGAGTAGTTGTCCACCACCAGGGTTTTCTTGTCCGAAGTGAGGATTTCCGCCGGGTCGGAGTCGTATTCCAGGATGCGCGAGTCGAAGTGGATGACGTTTTGGATGAAGGGGAGCTTGCCGTGCAGCCCTGGTCCACGCGGTTCACCGATGGGTTTGCCGAGTTGCAGCACCACCGCCCGCTGGGTCTGGTGCACCGTGAAGAAGGACTGGCTTGCCACCACCAGCAAGAGGAAGCCGACGATCATCAGAGGCGCTGTCTTTTTCATTGATTTGCCTCCTTGATGGTCTGGGCAGGGCTTTCCTGAATGGGGGCGGCAGGGGGCGCAGGGTTCAGGGGCAGCAGGGGCAGAAGGCGTTCAGCCACGTTCTCCCCGAGGATGATCTTTTCCAGATTTGGATTCGAGTAGATGGTTTCCATGGTCTCCAGGAACAGGCGTGTGCGGGTGATGTCCTTGGCCTTGTTGTACTCCTCGAGTACGGCCAGGAAACGGTCGGCGTCACCCTTGGCCTGGCGGATCTTGCTTTCCTTGTAGGCCAGGGCCTCGTTGACGTTTTGGGCAGCCAAGCCGCGTGCGCGCGGGATCAGGTCGTTGCTGTAGGCGTCGGCCTCGTTGATGAAGCGTACCTTGTCCTCGCGTGCGCTGGCCACGTCCTTGAAGGCGTCCACCACTTCCTTGGGCGGGTGTACGTCCTGCAGTTGCACCGCGGTGACCAGTATGCCGGCGGTGTAGCGGTCCAGTATTACCTGTAGCAGGTCGCGTGTCTCGTTCTGGATTTCCGCCTTGCCGCCCGTGAGCACGGTGTCGATGTCGTTGTCGCCGATGACCTCGCGCATGGCGGCCTCGGCGGCGTTTTTCACGGTCTCGTGCTGGTTGCTGACGTTGAAGAGATAATCTTGTGGGTCCTTGATCCGGTACTGTACGATGAACTGCACGTCCACGATGTTCTCGTCGCCCGTGAGCATCAGGGATTCCTCGGGCACCAGACGCATTTGCGCCTGCCTGATGTTGCCGGAGCGGTCCGTGCTGCGGAATCCCACTTCCACCCGCCGCACCTCGGTCACCTTGGGCGTCTGTACGCTTTCGATGGGGTAGGGCATGTGGTAATGGGGGCCTGGTTCAGTGGTTCGGTTGAAGGCGCCGAAGCGCAGGACCACGCCCACCTCGGCCGGCTCAACGATGTAGATGCCAGAGAGCAGCCAAAGGAGTATAATGGCGCCGAAGACCAGCTTGCCGGCCGGGAATTTCCTGTTCCTGAATTTTTTCAGGCTTTGGGCGATCTGGTCAAAGTCCGGCTTCTGCGGTCCTCCGCCGGGACTGCTCCCGCCAGGGGACTGCCCCCTGCCTTGGCTGCGTTTTCGTTCCTGTAGTTTGTCCCAATCCCAATTCATGAGCATTCACCTTGAAGTCGTTGCTGCGTTGTGGTGTATTCCATGGGAGTGCCGTGACGCTCCCACTCTTCCTGCCGGCGCGGCCGGAAAAACCGCAATGTCCTGCTCGGAGGAGGCATTGACGGTTCCCGCGACGCTGCGTGAGCGTTTTCAGCAGAGTGAGGATGTTGCGCAGTCCGCGTGCTTTGACCTATACCATGTTTTTCGAAACTGGTAAAACCATGGACAAGAGGGGAGCAGATGCGCGAGATCACACCGGCCGCTTTCCGTGCTTATGACATCCGCGGCGTTGTAGATCAAGACTTTGACCCGGAGTGGGTCGAGGCCCTTGGCAAGGCTTGCGGTACGCTGTTTCGTGCCAGGGGTCAAGACGCCGCGATCCTGGCCCGCGACTGCCGGCACAGCTCTCCTTCCTATGCCGCGGCCCTGGCCAGAGGGCTGTGCTGCACCGGAGTGGACGTGCTCATGCTGGGCATGGTGCCCACGCCGGTGTTCTACTATGCCGTGAAGGTCCTGGGCCGTGGTGCCGGCGTGATGGTCACGGCCAGCCACAACCCGCCGGAGTACAACGGCTTCAAGGTCTGGTGCGGCGAGACCACCCTGCACGGCGAGGACATACTCGCGCTCCACGCCATCATGCGTGCCGGGAAATTCGCCCAGGGCAACGGCTTGTACAGCGAACACGACATCGTCCCCACCTATATCCGGGAACTGGCAGGAGGGGTGCGGCTGCAACACCCTGTCCCCGTGGTGGTGGACGGCGGCAACGGCGCGGCCGGCGAGGTCTGCGTCGCCCTGCTGCGGGCGGCCGGTGCCAGGGTGACCCCCCTGTTCTGCGAACCGGACGGAGACTTTCCCAACCACCATCCCGACCCCGTGGTCGAGGAGAACCTCGCGACGCTCAAGGCCGAGGTCTTGCGTAGTGGTGCGGCCTGCGGTATCGGCCTGGACGGCGACGGCGACCGCATCGGGGTGGTGGACGAGGAGGGGCGGGTCATACCCGGCGACAGGTTACTGGCTATGTTCGCCCGGGACATTCTGGCCAGGCATCCAGGCGCTCTGGTCATGGCCGAGGCCAAGTGCTCCCATCTGCTCTATCGCGACATCGAAGCCCACGGGGGACGCTCCCTCATGGGAGTCACGGGGCATTCGGTGATGAAAGCCAGGATGATCGAGACCGGGGCCATACTCGCCGGTGAAATGAGCGGGCACATTTTTTTCGCCGACCGCTACTACGGGTTCGACGACGCCACCTATGCGGCGCTGCGTCTGGTGGAACTCCTGTCCAGGGACCCGTTGCGCTCCCTGTCCGGTTTCCTGGCGGACTGGCCCGAGACCCACGCCACGCCGGAGCTGCGGGTCGCCTGCCCCGAGGAGATCAAGTTCGCCCTGGTGGAACGCGCTGCCAAGGTATTCGGAGAGCGCTTCGAGACCGTGACCGTGGACGGCGTGCGGGTGCTTTTTCCGGACGGCTGGGCCCTGGTGCGGGCCTCCAACACCCAACCGGCCCTGAGCATGCGCTTCGAGGCCGAGACCGCGGACGGTTTGCATGCCATTCGTCGCACCGTGGAAGCGCCCGTGCTGCGCTGGATCGAGGAGATGTCCACCGACGCTGCCAAGTAGTTATTCCCGAGGTTCCGCGCTTTCCTCCGGGACAACGGCCGCGGGACGTGGTATTTCCTCCTTTGGTGGACTGTTGGACACACACCGGGGGGATCTTTCGGAAACTGTCCTGCTCTGTTACACAAGTGTAATGATACTGTTGGTATGAAACGCCCCCAGGACCTGGATGCGGCTGCAGAGGCAGCGGCCCATGGTGTCGGCGGGCAATTCCCGAGGAGTCATATTCATGAAAGTGATGCGAGCAAGCAAGATGGAGCGGTGCATCGGCTGCTACTCTTGCTCACTGGCCTGTGCCAGGCTGGTTTACAAGAATCTGTCCTGGAGCACTTCGGGCATCAGGATTTCCACATCCGGCGGCGTGAGCACGGGGTTTGAGGCCAAGAGCTGCGTGGCCTGCGACCCCGCGCCCTGCGCCATGGCCTGCCCCACGGAGGCCCTGCGCCAGCGCAAGGGCGGGGGGGTACTGCTGAAGCACTCCCTGTGTATCCAGTGCGGCAAGTGTGCCCAGGCCTGTCCCGTGGACGCCATCTACCTCCAGCCCAGAACCGGGATGCCGTATGTCTGCATCCACTGCGGCCGGTGCACGGAGTTTTGCCCCCAGGGGTGTCTGGAGTTCGTGGATGCGGAGACCTCGCCGCTCTCCGAGCCCATGCCGCCGGCACCTGCCCATGGCAGGAAGGAGGTGGACAATGTGGAGTAGGGAAGCCTTTCAGATCATGGTGGTGGATGCGGCCACGGGCAAGGGCAAGAAGCGCGACTTCGGGAACAGGGCCGAACTGCTGGGCGGCAGTGGGCTGGCCGCTGCCCTGTTCGAGGAGTACGGCGACACGGGCAAGGTCTGGAACGACCCGGAACAACCCCTGATCTTCGCCATCGGCTCGCTCACGGGGTATTTTCCGCTCATGAGCAAGGTGGTCTGCGGCTTCATGAGCCCCTACAACGGACAGTACACCGAGAGTCACGCCGGGGGGCGCCTGGCCCTGAGCATGCGTTTCGCAGGTTTCGACGCCATCGTGATTCATGGCGTGGCGCCCACGCTTTCGGTTCTGGTCATCGGCTCCCAGCGCCTGGACCGCTACGACGTCCACTACCTCAAGGGGCAGGGTGTATTTGCCACGGGCAAGCTGTTGCGTCGCATCGGACACAAGTCCGCGGCCGGCCACCGCAGCATCATGCGCATCGGTCCCGCTGGTGAGAAGGGCTGCGCCTACGCCTGCATCAACGTGGACACCTACCGCCATTTCGGACGCCTGGGTGCCGGCGCGGTCATGGGCACCAAGAACCTCAAGGCAATCGCCGTGAACGGCGACGCCGACCACCCCCTGGAAGAGGGGCGCGGTCTGGGCAAGGAATACGCCGACCTGTATAAAGAGGTCTTCCACCTGGTCACGGCCACGGACATGATGACCAAGTACCACGACCTGGGCACTCCCTCGAACCTCATCCCGCTCAACGAACTCAAGGCCCTGCCCTGGCGCAACCTGCAACAGACCCATGACCAGGCCGTCAGCGGCATCTCCGGGGAGCGTTTCGCCGAGCGTCTGCTCCTGCGGCAGAGCGCCTGTTCCGGCTGCCCCGTGGGGTGCATCCACATCGGACTGCTGCGGCATCAATACGCCACGCAGCATGAATTCCTCTACAAGCAGGTCAACTACGACTACGAGTCCATCTTTGCCCAGGGGTCCATGCTGGGCATGGAGCGCGCCGCCGACGTCCTGGCCCTGCTGGACGAGACCGAAAAGCAGGGGTTGGACGTGATCAGCGCCGGCGTGGCCCTGGCCTGGGCCACGGAGGCCATGGAAAAGAGCCTGATTACGGAAAGGGAGACCCTCACCCCTCTGAAGTGGGGCGAGGTCAGCGGCTATCTGAACGGGATCATGCACATCGGCCAGCAGACCAACGACTTCTACCGCCTCCTGGCCCAGGGCACCGAGATCGCGGCTGCCGAATACCAGGGGCGGGATTTCGCCTGCGTGCTGGGGCAGGAGATGGCCGGCTACGCCACGGGTGAGGTCTATTATACCGCCCAGTCCATGGGTTTCCGCCACTCACACCTGGACACCGGAGGCTATGCCTACGATCAGAAGCACAAGGATCAGGACGTGGCCAAGGCCCTGGAGTTTCTCAAGGAGGACGAGCGCCAACGTGTCGTGCTCACGAGCATGGTCTCCTGCCTGTTCGCGCGTGGTGTCTATACCCCGGAGCGTTTGCAGCAGGCCTTGACCTCCATTGGCTACAAGGAGATGGCGGACAATCTTGACCAAGCCGGCGCCCAAATCCAGGGCAAACGCTGGGCACTGAAGCTGGGCAGCGGTTTCGATCCCGCCGGAGTGCGTATCCCCAAGCGCTACCTGGAGGTGGAAACCTGGAAGGGCAAGGCCGACCCGGCGTATCTCGACGCCCTGCGCTCGGGCTATGCCAAGGCCATCAAGGAGATGGCAGCACTGGATACGCAGTGAGCCGCGTTCGAGAGCGGTCGCTCGAGGTTCATGACCAACCAACCCCGCGCGATCCCGGCCTGGTAGGATGGGAGCGCGCGGGACCTGTTCATTTTCAGGAAGGCCACACGGCAAGGTCAGGGATGGCGCTGCGACATACCGCGTGACCACTCGTGTCGATTACCCCTCCGCGTCGGTAAAATCCGATTCCACACCCTTGGGTGAAGAACGCTGCCCCTTGTCTTCGGGCTGTCCAGTCTGTGGCTCCGGGCTGGGGGACTTGTCGTCGGAGTCGGGCGCGGCGGCCTTGGTGGCTCCTGGTGCAGTGCTCTTGGGCAAGGGGATCAAATCCTCGTACCCCGTGAGATAGGCGCCGTAGACCCAGCCCTGCGGAAACCATGTGCGCCCTTCATATGGAGGGCGTCTGACCAGCAGCCAGCGGTCGCTGCGGCTGAGGATCTCGACCAACTCGCCCTGCTGCAACACACCCAGAATTTCCGTGCCGGGCTGGGGCGCGGCGCGCACGTTCAACTGGTAGGCGGTGACGTACTGTGTCTCCAGGGGAGCCAGGGGCGGAGGCGGCGCCGGATAAGGCTCGTAGGGGTAGGGATAACGTGCGCAGCCCCAGAGTGTGACCTGGAGCAGGCACAATATGATAGCGGCCAGGGTTCCGAGACGTGGGGCAGTACGTAAGAGCATGGGCAACACCTCTGCGTTGATGTCCAGTTTGATCCGCGGTTTGCTGTTCGGAGGATCAGTCCCCGCCGATCAGGGGGGCGAAGCTGGATCGCGCGCCGGGAGCGGGCGTTGGGACCCAGCGGACCCGCTCCCTGTCGTTGAGCGCGCTGTTGAGGGCTTCGCGTGGATCGTTCATGGTCGGGCCTCTTCCCCTGTCATGCCGGGGGAGGGCTTTCCTGCATTGGGGCACTCCAGCTTGAGGTTGCAGATTTCGCACCCCCCTTTGAAGGGCGCGTGGGTGAGCATGGCGTATTGCTTGGACAGGGCGCCGTCGTCGGTCCAGGACACGCCGGCCTCGTCCAGGGCCTTGCGCAGGACGGCCGAGGGCTTGGGAACGGGCGCGCAGCCGAAATAGGCCACCTCGGGCACCAGGTCTCGGATGGTGGCCATGAGCATGGCCTGGGCCAGGCTGTTGATGGAGAAGGCGCGGCTGGGCGAAGTCTCCCACAGGTGGTTGATTTCCTCTTCCACCAACTGCTCCAGCCAGACCAGCAGGTACTGCTCCTGGCCGCAGGTGATCCGCGCCACGCGCAGCAGTTCGCGCCAGCGCTCCCAGTATTCGTCGATGGCCCTAGCGCTTTCCTCGTCCAGGCGTTTGGTCTGGGAGATGAGCATGAACTGCTCCATATCGAAATAGGGAGCGATCTGAAGTCGTTCGATCCGATGCTGCGGATTGCTTTTTGTCTTGCGGCTCACGTTCGGCTCCTGTTTGGGGATTTCCAAGAGCGGAAAAAGCGTGGTTTTCCGCGCCGGGAAATGACCACGCCCAGGCCGGGCAATGGGGATGAAGCATCAGTTCCCTGTGCCGCGGCGTCGACACGGTCATGGACCAGACCTAATACCACGGGCCGCGAATTGCAAGATGCATTGACCATGCCCACACCGCGCACTATCTTTACTTTAGTCACTTTCTTCATTATGTGTAATTGCCGCCGCAACGAGTAGTGCCTCGGGAAGGTCACGGATCAAGGCCAAGAGAGAGGACCATGGGTGTAATCGCTGACAATGTTGAACTTTCCAGGAACACGCTGCAGATCCGCAGCTTTCAGGACTGGTTCGACAGGCCCGGGTTCCTGACCTCCCGTGATTTGCCCTATGTTCCGCCCGAGGCTCCGGCACTGCTGGAAAAGGCGAAACGGATCATCGCCTGGACCCAGGGGCGGATCGAGCAGGCGTATGAAGAGGGTTTTGTCGACAGGACCCAGTCGGGTTTTCCTGTCTGGGCCGGACCTCCGGGCCTGCCGGAGACACGGCCCATCGTGACCAGGCCGGAAGCGGCCGGCGGCGACATCTTCAACTGGGTGGCCTGAATCTCCGCACAGGGGACTTTTCTTTCCACATCTCCGGTCTGCCCCCGCATCCAAATAGTACAAGGAGACGTTATGGACTCCACGAACAAGGGAGACACCGGTTTCCCCATGAAGGTCATCTACGAGTATGAAGTCAGAGGCGACTGTCCCATCCATACGGCGCACGGTGTTTGGGGGGGCGTGAATCCCCACGGCGAGATCGAGATGAACATCTACTCGGAGAGCGACAAGCTGCCCCAGTTCTCCGAGCGCATCATCAATCCCGACGGCAGCGTGGGGCCGGAGACCAGTTCCCTGGATTCGCAGCAGACCAAGACCATCGTGCGCCGCGTGCACGCCAAGATACTCATGAACTACCACACGGCCAAGGCCGTGATCGAATGGCTCGAGGACAAGGTGCAGGCCTTGGAACTGGACGGCATGGGGCCTTTTCCGCCCACTGAAGGCAACGGCCCGGCACAGTAACGCCGGTGCGTAAACCGCGAAGAAGCCGTGACAGGATTGTCTCGGCCACCACGCAGATCTATACCAACAGGAGAATTCCATGCATTTGGCCCAAGTGGTGCGCGGGAGCGTTTCGCTCCTGTGCTGGGGGGTATTTTTCGGCTTTGTGTTCATTACGGCCGAGGGAGCGCGGAACAGTGCCCAGGCCGGGCTCTTCGGCTCCCGTGAACTCAAGGAGGCGCTCAAGACCGCGGAGGAAGACATTTCTTCCCTGTTACAGATACTGAAGAACAAGGATTTGCCGTTTCATCACTCGCGGGCGAAAAATCTCATAGCCTTTGCCGCCCTGCCCAAGGACAGCCCCGGCGACGTCAAGCCTGGCGAGCGGGACGGCGCCACTCCGGCGTTCTGGGAGTTCACCCTACGCATGCCCCTTTCTCGGGTCGCGTCCTATCTGTTCAGCACCGAAGTGCCGGCCGAGGCCGTGATGCCTGGAATGGTACGCATGGGGGGCTGGCAGGAGCCCGAGACGGTGGCCCAGCCCCTGGCAGCCCTTTCCGGCGACCTGCCCGACCCGGACAACGCCGTGTTCCTGCGCGGTGTCGAGGAGGAGCAGAGTACCCCGGACGTGAACTCGGGCGTGTACTATTCCTACGCCCTGGATCGGCTGGTGGCCGGATATCAGGTCCCCGAGGGCAAGGCCATCATCTCCGTCTCACGGCTCAAGGACAAGAGTTCCGTGGGCATGAAGGGGCTGGCCTTCGGCCCGCTCAAGGACTGGTATTTCTTCTACTCCGGCATCAAGGGCAACCTGCTGAAGATAGTCGGCTGGGCCGATTCCTACATGTACGACTCCATCACCGTGAGCGTGTTCCTGGAGCAGAATCCCGGAGAAACCAAGGTCAGCCTGTTCAAGTGGGTCAATGCCGGCTGGAAGGGCATGAACATGGTCAAGACCAAGCACGTCATGGACGGTTGCAAGACCTTGGGCAAAGCCTTGCAGGAGGTGCTGGGTTCGGCTTCCATGCCTCGGCCCGGCGCCATCGCGGAGCAGGCCGCGACCATCGCGGCCCTGGCTCCCGACGAGTTGCGCGGCCGGCTGGAGCCCTTTGCGGCCTTCCTCGAACAGCAAATGGTCGAAGACAACGCCTTGAACCATGACGAATTCAAACCGATCATCGAGGGCGGTAAGTACCTCGATTTCCTGAGCCGGGAGCAGATGGTCAGCGAACTTGTCAAGGACTTCATCCGCAAGGCGGTTCGAGACACCAGCTTCAGTCAGGGCCCCAGGCCGTAACCTTCCGCGATTCTCTGCCGGCGAGGAAGGTCCACGGGATGAACGACAGCCCCGTACTCCTCCGTGCAGGATAGGAGCGGGGCTTAACTCATTGTAGCGGTTTCAATAAGAATGCCGCGCGGGCAGGAACCTGGGGAAGGCTCGCGTCCGCGCGGCCCGATGCGGAAAAGGCCCGCGCCCCTCGGCGCCGGGGCGCGTTGCGTCGCCGTGGCGCGAGCCGTTCGCACCAGGTGACGCGGTCTCTGGTTGGCTATACGGTGACGTCCACTTTGGATCCCAGGCCGGTGACGGCCTTGGCCAGCTGGGTGGTTTGGACGGCGTGCTCCTGCTGGGAGAACTGCGCTCCATGCTCGGGATGCACGGTCTTGGTGATGAGGTCCGTGACCATCTTCTGTGATTCCAGGGCATTTGCCAATCCACTGAGGCCCGATTGCATTTCCAGCATGTTCATGTGGCGCCTCCTGATTCCGATGCGGCGCTGGGAGGGGTGTCCACCCGCGCTTTGTTGTTCTCATCCCTTTCAGTAGAACATATCGGACGCCACAGGGCAGTACTTTAGGGCAGTTCCGTAACCATGGACGATATATTTCGGCGGGCGGCCCAGGGCGCTTCGGGATCAGGGAGACGCCCGACGATAGCGCTCCAGGCGTTGACGCATGGCTTCGGGTGTCAGGTCGCCGCAGGGAGTGGTGCGGAGCACGGCGCCTTGGTGCGGGTACTCGTCCCGCGCCATGTCCAGGGCTTGCAGCTGCACGAGCGCGGCTTGGTGAAAGAGTCGGTTGCAGGCCAGGGCCGAGGCCAGGGTGTCTAGGAAGCAGGCTCTGTCAGGTGTGAGGGGCGCATCCGGCTGCATGCCGTCCAGTTCGAGGGCCTTGCGGGCCAGGGCCAGGGCACGCTCCCCTTCCTGCGGGGAAGGCTCCTGTGCCTCGACCAGGAGCCTGGCCAGGCCGGCATGGGCCAAGGCGTTATCCGGGTCCAGGCGGATGGCCGCCTCGAAATCATCCAGGGCGCGGGGGATGTCACCGGTCGCCCAGAGCGCCTGGGCCCGATCCGTGTGATACGCGGCCGTGGTCGTATCGTCGGGGGGGGCTTCCAGGGCCTGGGTGAAGTCCAGGACAGCCTGTGAGTGCTCCCCGCTCCGGTAGCGGATCAGGCCGCGCAGGAAATGGGCTTCCGTCATGTGGGGGGCGATGTCCAGGGCGGTGTCACAGTCCTGGAGGGCCTGCTCGAACGCGTCGAGAGCGACCCAAGCCAGGGCGCGTTTGTGCAGCACCTCGGCGTTCGTGGGGCGTGCCTCGAGCACTCGGTCATAGTCCGCGATGGCGCTGCGCTGAAGCCCCAACTGGCCAAGACAGTCTGCCCGTCCTTCCCTGGCCTTGGTATGCAAGGGGAACAGGGTCAGGGAGTGGCTGTATTCCGCCACCGCGCGTCGGCAGTCATTGTTTCGACGCGCCTCTTCTCCCTGCTCGAAGGACAAGCCGGCCAGATACCAGAGCAGGGCGGGGACTCCCAGGAGCAGCAACAGGGCAATCGGAATGACCGTGCGTTTCGAAGGCATGTCTGGAACATGCCACAGACCGGGGAATTTCGCCAGAACAGGCGCGGCCCGAGTGCGGGCCACGTCTTTGCGGGACTCAGAATGAAATACCCAGCCCCACGTATGGTTTGAATTCGTTTTCCTTACGCATGTGCTTCATGGGAACCGCGCCTGGTATATCCTCGAAATCACTGCCCATGTCGCCATAGATGGCGGCGATGCGGCCTGGACTGTTGCGTGGACGGGCAAGTGTCAAGCCACCGTCGCTTGCGCCGTCATCCTGAAAGGAAGTCCGCGGCGTGGTGGAAAGGCTCCCCGGAGGAGGCGAATTCGTGGCCAACTGCTCCCGCACCGCGCCTTCGGCCATGGGATCGGTGCCATGCTTCGAGTCCTGCTTCCGCTTGGCCGTGACCGGCGGTGGAGACACGAACTTGCGCAGGCTGGTGACAATCTCCGACGCCTTGGGTTGTGGCGCGGGTTTTTCCCGTGCCGCGAAGTGGAGAGGGACCGTGGTATTTTTGACGCTCGCCGGGCCCACCGGTTGCGCAGGGGGCGTTGCTGCTCTCGGAGAAGTGGGCATCTTCGGAGCAGCGGCGACTGCCGGTTTCTTCGGCGGTGTGGGGGAGGGTGCATCGAGCCGTTGCGGTGCGGGCAGACGGTACGGGCCCTGGGCCACCACCGGCGGCTGCGAGGGCAGGGGCATGGCCTCGGCGTACAGGCCCAGGTCGCGCAACGAATTCTGCAGTTTCAAGGCCTGGGAGCGTTCGTTGAACGCGCCGGCCATGACCCGATAGTAGAGGCCTTGGCCAGGCAACTCCACGGGGACGATGCGATGCACCAATCCCGCGAGGAGCGTGGAATGGGCGCTGGCAAGCTCTTGCCAGCCGCTCCGTGCGTCGGCCTCGTTGCGATAGGAGGCCAGGTGCACGCTGTGGCTCGAGTCCGCGAAGCCCGAAACCGAGGCTCCGAGGATCGCCAGGACGGACACGAGGATCAAGGAAGCGCGTAGGGTGTGCATGACTGCTCCTGTGCTTGGTGGTTCGCGGGGAGCGATGCAAGGACAAGGCCAAAAAAAGGCTCCGCCCTGGGGCGGAGCCTCGTTCTCGGCAAAGAGCGGGGAAAGGGGTTATTGCTCTTCTTCCTTGTCCTCCTTGCCCGCCTTGTCCTCCTTGGGTGGGGCGTACATGGCGGCCAGGCGGTTGAGATGCTCCCAGTCGGCCGTGACGCGCTTCTGGATGTAGGCGACGTCGGTTTCGCCCAGGTGCCGGAAGCGGCGTTGCAGCTTGAGGTACTCCTGCACCGGCTTGAGTTCCTTGACCTTCTGCGTGATGTTGTAGCGCCCCCCAATGACTTCGTAGAGCGGAAACACGCCGGTCTGCACCGCGAGCTTGGAAAGCTCGATGCCCTGCTCCGGCTTGTTGCCCCAGCCGGTGGGGCACACGGCGAAGATGTGGATATAGGCCGGGCCCTTGACGTGCAGGGCCTTGCGCACCTTGTTCATCAGGTCGATGTGGTAGGCCGGGGAGGCCGTGGCCACGTAAGGGACATTATGCGCCGCGGCGATGGCCGGGAGGTTCTTTTTCCAGGTCTGCTGCCCGATGCTCTTGGAGCCCGGAGGCGAGGTGGTGGTCATGGCGCCGTAGGGCGTGGAGCTGGAGCGCTGAATGCCGGTGTTCATGTAGGCTTCGTTGTCCAGGCAGACGTAGAGGAAGTCGTGTC
>CAZSRS010000016.1:0-89073 GCA_964609625.1 uncultured Desulfovibrionaceae bacterium | reverse complement strand
CCTGATCTCGCTTGGATTCATGCTGATATCGGCGCGACCCCGTGAGCGGGTACGAATTTTCATGCTGGAGAAATACTGTAATCAGGAACCCTGATGAGCACAAGACACGAGAGGATGCACCGGACACGTCCGAGGCGGGATGCAGTGTTCATCCAGGGCCCTTCGGAGCGCATTCAATCCTTGCCGATGACCCGCGCGGTTTTCAGGATGGTGATGGGTAGCACGATGCCTGCGGCATCGGCCATCTTCAGGTTCACGACCAGCCTGACCTGTTCGTTTTTCGCAAGAGGAATGTCGCTCGGGCTGACGCCATCCAGGATGCGCAAGGCGGCAGTGGCCGCCCATTGCCCCTGCTCTTCCGGTACCTTGCCGATGGTGTACACAACGAACTTGTCCATGAAATCGAGGTGAGAGCCTGTGGGCACGGAGATGTTCTCCAACAGAAAGGCCTCCGCCTCTTTGGCATCCCAGTCTTCTATCCCTGCATAGTTGCGCACGAAGAGCATGTGCACCTCTTCCTGGGCTTGCAGGAACAATTTTTTGAAGTGTTCAAAATTCTGTGCTGGATAGAAGCGCAGGGAACCATGAAAAAAGATCTTATTATAGACATCTACAATTTTGTGATCCACCAGAGTATCACCACTGAGATAGCCGATATTCGACCCCTTGGCGTGAATTTTGAAAAGGTCGACCATCTCTTCGACGCCTTCGTATTCGAGCATGCCGGTGATATTCCGTGTTGGGTAACCGTAGCTCGAGGCGTTCCAGTTGACACCGCAAAAAACCACCGGTAGTTCCGTGCCTCGCAGATGGGGGACGACCAAATACTGTTGCGCGTTGTCATCCGCGGCGATGAGGACATCCGGCTTGAACCGTTGAATGATCTCCATGGCCCTGAGACCGGCCTGGACCATGTATTCCTCGGAGGTATTGCGTTTGGTGTCCATGCGCACGATTTTCAGCTCGACCCCGGCGGATTCCAACGTCTGGCGGACTCCGCGTTCCACGCCGTCACTCCACGGATATCCCTGGTGGTATGAATCCACATAGAGAATCCTTTTTCCCTGCCCTGCCAGAGCATCAGTACAGATGCTCACGGCAAACAAAAGAACGACGACAATAGGCATTGCCAGACGACATGGCTTCGTGATCATGCTCTGGACTCCTTCTGTCGAAATGTCCGGCGCGACACATGGAACTCTTTGGCAATCTGGATACGAGGCTCGCCGTTTCCTGGAGCGCCAAGGGTAGTCACACATGTTCCACTTTATCGAGACTACACAAGAGAAATGGATGTTGTCCAGACCAAAGAATCATTCAGGCCATGTTCAGGATAGGCCTCCCTCCCCTGCCCGTTGCTCCGCGGGCAGAATCACGGTCATGCGGGTGAAAATGCCTTCCTTGCTTTGAACCTCCATACGCCCCCCATGGTCCGTGACTATCTTATGGCTCAGAAACAGGCCCAGGCCTATACCCGAGGATGCGCTCCTGGTGGTGAAAAAGGGTTCGAAGATCCTTCGCGCGGTTGCCTCGGGCATCCCCAGGCCGGAATCCAGAAAACAGATGCGCACCGTGTTGCCATGTTCCGTTCGTGATGCAAACGCCTCGATACGCAGATTGCGCTCCTCTGTTCCAGGAGGCTTGTCATCCATTGCTTGTCGCGCGTTGAAGATCAAATTGAGGAACACCTGCTGGATCTCTGTGAAATTCACTAAAACCTCGGGCAGGTCCGGTTCGATTGCCAACACCAACTCGATATCATGGATGCGCAAGTCATTGCCGGTGAGCTTAAGACACTCCAGGATGATATCCTCCACCTTGGCCCTGGTGCGGTATGTTCCCGGCTTGCGGGCAAAGGAAAGCAACGAGCGGACGATTGCCGCCACTCGTTCGGCCTCGGTTATGATGTTTCGGGCCCAGGGGGCGCCTTGCTCCATTCCTGAATCCAAGAGCAACTGCGCGTAGTTGATGATGCCGTTGACAGGATTGTTTATCTCATGGGCCACTCCAGCGGCCATTCCGCCGATCGAGGCCAATTGTGCCGCGTGGATGTTCTCCCGTTGCAGAATTTTTTCTTTGGTCACGTCCGTAAGCATGCAGCCGTGCCCCTTGATTATGCCCGACTGGTCGAGAAAGGGAAAAAGCATGACCTGGAAAGCCATAAGTGCATCAGGCAGTTGCAGCGTCTTGTCTTCTTGCACCTCCGTCGTTCCTTGAGCGAACAAATCGTCCAACTCGTTGAAAAAGCGAAGGATTTCTCCCTGGAATACGTCGGCGTTGTTTTTCCCCCGCAACGGGATTTCCTGGCTGAAAGTCTCCTGGAATCGTGTATTGGCGAGGATGAAGGCGTTATTAGTGTCCTTGAGGAAAATAAAGCTTGGCGAGTTATCCAGGAGACCTTGCAACCATTGGTTGCTGAACTCCAACGCCTCTACCGCCATTCGCAGTTCCTCGTTACGCTGGTCCAGGGCAAGGGTTCGCTGATGCACAAGGTCCTCGAGGTGCATGTGGTATTGCCGCAACGCCTCCTTGGCAATCCTGGCTTCGGAAATATCTTCCAGGATGGTTTCGATGCGCTGCAACCTCCCTGAGTCGTCGAAAATGGGCTGGGCGTGTATCCGGACCCAGATCACGCTGCTATCCTTGCGATGCAGCTGGGTTTCAAAAGCGTGAACCACCTCGCCCCTGCGCAAGAGTTCGAGAAAGCGATCCCGATCCTCCGGCTTCACGTAGACTTGTGACTTGAGCTTGTTGATGGCCGACCTCGCCTCTTCCATGCTTGCATAGCCCAGCATCTGGGCGAAGGCAGGATTGGCGTGCAGGACCAGTCCCTCGGGCGTGGACTGGATGATGCCCTGGGCGGCATTCTCGAATATTTCTCGATAGCGGCGTTCCGCCGTGATCAGGGAATCCTGCTTCTGCTTGACATTGCGCGCCATGCGCTCGAAGGTTGCGGCGAGTTCCCCCAACTCCTCGATGGGCTGGTACTGCTGCATGTTCGTTATGCTGACCTCCTTTCCCTGTTCCATGAGTCTGACGTTGCATATCAGATCCCTGATGGGCCGGGAAAGGCGACGGGACAAACCGAGCGACAAAACCAATGCAGAGAAGCTCCCCAGTCCGGCCAAGCCGAGCATCATGAAAAAGAGGTAATCGAGATGTTTGCCCAGGTCCAGAAACGACGTGTCGAGTTCTCGCTCGCAAGAGGAAAAGGCTTGGTCCATGAGCAGCAGCAGACGTTTTTCTCGTTCCCTGAAGAGTCGCAGCACGTCGTGATCAGGAGAGGCAAGCGCCCCCTGCGTCAAGATCAGTGCTCGCTTGGCAAATATGTAATATGATTGAAAGGTATCATAGATGGAGTTCAGTTCCCGCCTTTTTTCAGGAAAAACCCGTTCCAAATCGCGCAACAGATCGTAAAAACTCCGCGCGAGTTCATCCAGCCGTTTCTGGATGCCGGCATAACTGGAATCGCGGAACATCGCGGTGTGTAGCACTTCGCCTTGGATGGTCAGGATGACCACCCTGGCGTTGTTGATCTTCTGCTCCTTGTAGAAGCGCTGGGCCTTGATGGAGTCCAGCGTGTTCCTGGTGGCGTAGAGGATCAGTCCACTTGAGACGACGATCAACACCAGAACCAGCACAATGGCCCCGAAACTCGAAAGAAGATGGTTGCGCAGATTCATTATCAGTCTTGCCGCGGAGAAGCCGATACAGGAACTATACGCAACAACAACCACTTTGTTTCCGGGATGGGACAGGCCGTGAGCAGCAGACCTCGCCCGGCGACGCTCCAGGTGAACGATTCCGCATCGCGTACATCCCCCAGCCGTGTGGCCAGTGCTTTCACATCGGGATCAGGGGAGTTGCCAAGCTTATAACTGTCTGCGGCGTGGACATCCTCTTTGACCTCGTCAAGATAGTAGTACTCGTTCAATCCTCGAACGGAAAGCAGTGCTTCAGCGGGTGCGTTGCTGGCGGCGGGAAACATCTCTCCGCTGAGGAGCATGAATCCGGCCTTTTCGCCGTCCAGCAGGGCCTTACGAAGGGGAAGAAGGGGAATATCGCTTCCGGCCACGCCCTCGAAAGTATCTCCGACGTACACAGGGCAACTTACGGAAACCGTGTACCCCTTGCCTGTCGCATCGATGTAGGGCTCTATCCAAATCGGGGCGCGCCCAGGATTGTGTTTCGGCCCCGCGGTATAAAACGGCAAAATGGCCTCGTTGAAATCCAACAGAGGGGGCATGTAGGCCACGGAATCGTAGAAAGGATAGACCACGCCCACGCTTTCCTTGGTCAGGACATACGACTGGGAAATGAACCGGCTGCTCCATGAGGTCATTTTAATGAACGGGTCCAGGTGTTCGAGAATCCTGATCTTTGCCTTCAGGGCAGCGTCCACGGGCACGACACCCGAGGCCCAGACAGTACAGCCGCCGTCGTCTTCGGGCGTGAAGTAGACCGTTCCCCGATAATACCGGTAGCGCCCCTCGGGGTAGATTCCATCACGAAATGCCTCGGGATTGCCCAGCGCCACGGCCGTTTCCCATGCCAGCCGACAGGTGGCCTTGCGTGTCAGGAGAAAGACATCGTTGATGCGTTCCGACAATTCGCTGACCTGGGGTATGGCGGCATCTTGGCTTTGGCATCCGCTCAAGGCAAGACACAGGAGCAGTTCAACCACTCGCGGCAGGAATGCAGACATGAGGTTATTCCTGGTTGTTCTGCTGTCCATTGAATCGTGCCTCCATCACGGCATGCATCCAGTCCACTTCCCGCATCAGACTGCTGTAATACAGTCCGCGGTGGCATCCCACCCTGTCCTGGACGTCCTTGTCCACCAGCATCGTGGCTTGGCTCAGATAGCCGAGGATGGTTTGATCGTATTCCTGTTCGTCGATCTGCACGCCTTCATACATCAGCAGCAGCTTGCGCATGACCAGAAAACGGCCGAATTCAGCGGCATAGGCCACGATGAGCCCCGCCATGTGTCGGGCCGTATCCTCGTCAAGGTTGCCGACAATGCTCCTGGACAGCTCTGTATCTCCCGAGGCCAGCGCGCAGAATCCCCATCTGGCAAGAGTCTGCACCCACAAGGGGTGCTTCTCGAAAAAAGCGTCGCTGGCCATGGCGTGTTCGTAGCACAATCCAGCCTCGGTAAAGCGTTCCAGTCGAAACAATGCGCCAGCCAGACAGAGCATGCATTTCAGACCGTGCCAAGCATTGCTATCGTCTTCGGGCAAACGGGCGATCAGGCCCAGTACCTCGGCCGCCAGTTTTCCAAGGGAGTCAACCCCAGGCAATATGGCCTCCAGCATGTGGCTGAGTCTGATTTCAGGGTCCACCAAGGTAGTAACGCCCCTGGACTCTCCCCTGTCCAGGTTCCAGAGCAGGAATTCCGCGAGGGCCAAAGCGGGTGGCTGGTCAGGAGGCGGGGAGTATAGTCCCTGCCCTAGGGAAAGGTTGCGGTCGATGTCGCTCCATTTGTTGCTGCAAAACTCTATGAGTGCATCGACCCTGTTCTCGTCGGTCTGGAAGTACTCTTTTCGCAGGCGCAACCCCGAGACAAGATCAGCGCAGGCCCAACGGAAACGCTCAAACAAGCCGAGGGGCAATGCGGCATTGGCCAGGGCCAGGGCGCTCTGGTTGCGATGGTCCACGTCACAATGCCCCACTGCCAGTGCGTAGGCGCACTCCGCCAGGAAGTATCGCTCCACGGTTTGGTCTTCGGGCGCCGCTTCGGCAATGCCGGACAAGGTCGCTGCCAACCACGGCGGCACATCCATCTCAAATCGCCAAGCCATGAGCGCGGCATTCAAGGGGGCAGTCTTACGCAGCACATCGAGATAGAGCGCAACCGCCCGCCCGACCTGAGGATCACCCTGTTTTTCCAGGAGATCGTCCAGTGGTTCGTATACGCTTTGGGTCATGAACAACGACTCCTTTTCGTGGCAGGAAGTGGGACTGCCGTACTGGGCGGTTTACTGTGCGTTCACTGATTTGTCATGACAACCATTGGGATTGTATGAGAAGCTGCGGCACTGAGCAAGAAAGAATGCCCTCGGCCGAGGGGTAATCGATATTCCGCCAGAGAGGCTGGAAACGTTGGTGACATTATTCACGTGCTTGCAAAAGGTTGCTGGGATGATTACAGAGAATACTTCGGCAAAGTCAGAAGCCGGCAGCGTGTAACGACATATATTAGGGATGGAAGCATGCCACAGAACGTTCTGATAATCATCTGGAGTGCGGTGTTGGCCGTGGTAGCCGTGGCCATGGGCGTGGTCGGCCTTGACTCCCCTGCCCTCGCCGCCCTTGCTTTTGTTGTTTTTATCGGATCCGCGGCCTTGGCCGCCTATCTGCAGACACAGGTCTTCGGCCCCTTGCGACAGGCCCTGTCTTTGCTGGGAGGGCACGAAGGCAAGCTGAGCATGCCCAGGCTGTTGTCCTTGACCCAGTCCACTGTTCAGGAGCACACAGCCCTTCGGCTCAGAGCCCAGGAACTGGAAAAGACGCTCGAGGAGAGTACCCGACGCGCGCAAGAAATTCTGGAGCAGTCCAAAGAGGCCTCGCGCCTGGCCGAACAATCCAAGGAGGAAGGCATGCGCGAGGCTGCGGAACGTCTGGAATCCATGGTGGAGAAGATCACCCAGGCCACGGACCATCTCGCCGGTCTCACGGACCAGGTCATCACCGGTGCGGACAACCAGAAGAATCGCATGCACGAAATTTCGGTGGCCATGGATGAAATGAACAGGGCCATCGCCGAAGTCTCTGGCGGAGCGGCCGAGGCCGCTGTCAGCGGAAGCAACGCCAAGGAGCACGTGCAGGTGAGTTTGGATGTGGTGACCCGCTCCCGCGAGGCAATCGGAAAAGTCAACGACGTGGCTGAGCAGCTCAAGGCCGACATGACCGAACTTGGGGAACGTGCAGGCTCCATCGACCAAGTCATCAACGTTATCACCGACATCGCGGATCAGACCAATTTATTGGCGCTCAACGCGGCCATTGAGGCCGCCCGGGCAGGCGAAGCAGGCAGGGGATTCGCCGTGGTCGCCGACGAGGTGCGCAAACTGGCGGAAAAGACCATGGTCGCCACCAAGGAGGTGGGCGCTACCATCAGGGCCATCCAGGAGGCCGTGCACAAAAATGTCAGCGGTATGGACGAAGTCGCGACCACTGCCCAGGAAGCCTCCAGCCTGTCCGAAAAATCCGGGGAATCGGCACGCATGATCCTCAGCCATGCAGAGGACAACGCCTCAAAAATCGCCAACATCGCGGCCGCGGCTGAGGAGCAGTCCGCCTCGAGTACCGAGATCAACCGCTCGGTGGAGGAGGTCAGGGAAATCGCCGTGAGCATCGCCGACGGTATTCACGATTCCTCCAAGGCCATAGACGGACTGACAGAAATGGCTATCCAGCTCAGCGACTTGATCCAGGACATGAAGGCCAACCAGAGCGACACCCTTGTCTCCTGGAGCCACGGTCTGAGCGTGAACATCCGGGAAATCGACGAACAACACAAAAAGCTGGTGCAACTGCTCAACGACCTCTACGCGGCGATGAAGGCTGGCAAGGGCGAAGCCGTCCAGGCAAGGCTGCTCGAGGAGCTGGTGAACTACACTATCCACCACTTTGAGAACGAGGAACGCTATCTGACTAAGTACGGCTATCCCGAATTCCGCCAGCACAAGCAGGAACACGAAGCGCTCAAGGCAAAGGTCGCTGACTTCGCGGGAAAACTCAGGCAAGGCAAGGTCGCTGTCAGCAGCGAAATACTCACCTTTCTCAAGAACTGGGTGGTCAATCACATCAAAAAGACCGACAAACGCTACAGCAGTTTCCTGAACCAGAAGGGACTGCGCTGAGACTTTCCGGTCAGGAATACATACCGCGCGAGCCGGGGCGACGTGGCATCGCTCCTGGGATCAAAGCTAGAACAACACTTCCTTGAGGTTGTCCTCGTAGGCATACCCCTTGCGCTCCATGCATTCCCTCAAGAACTCCTTGTATCTCGGACTGTAGTGCGTGAAAGTCGCGGTCTGGGGTCGGGAGGCCGTGGTGGAATAATGGTGAAAGGTCACGGCGTAGTCGGCTTCCACTTCACACATGTGGTAATCAACGTCCCAGAGTGCAGCGGGCTTTTCCGGATGGGTATAGGTCACGGCGCAAGCTCCAAGGGGCAGCAGGCATCCGAATACAATCGCAAGAAGGATACGTTTCATCCCAGCCTCTCTGGTTTTCGTGTGTCCGGCAAGTGCGGGCCGTAGCCCGTGGCATCTCAGCCGGAGTCGTGCATTCCGTCCGTTCCTCTACTGCCACCATCGCGGGTTGCAGGTCAAGAGCCCAGGAGATAGACGCGCAGTTTCTTGCGTCCGAACTCGACGGCGTTCTTGTTGTTGGTCATGAAGATATCCAGTTGCTTTCGCTTGCGTTGGGCCAGCAGATCCTCGATGGTGTATACACCGTGCCCCACGATGTAGACCTTGCGGCCGAAGACCCAGCCGTTGCGGAAGAGGTCCTGGGAAACAGCGACAATACCCGGTCTGACCCTGCTGTTGCTCGCGGTAATGTAGGGCGAGTCGTCTGTCTGCGACGGATCGGCGTTGTAGGCCGTGATGGTCAGCAGGTGTCCGCGTTGCAGACTGGTGATCTGATGGTCTTTCATAGCCACCAGCCGTTGCAGTTTGAAAAGCCTGTTTTTGTCCTTGCTCGTCACCAGATACAGTCCTGCCAATGTGCCTTTGGCGCCTGCGGAGGCGAGTTCCAACTCTTTGATCTGCAAGTGCAATGTCTCCAATTGTCGCCGCGTCTGTTGCAGCGTCATATGTTGGATCAAGGAGGCCATGAGCACGACCGCGAGGGACGTGCCGAGCAGGAACTTCACCATGGACGCTCTCCCGCAGTCCTTGGATCAGAGAAAGGTCTTGGCCAGACCCTGGACGAATACATATTCATGGTAGATATAGTAGACGCCGGCGGCCAACACTCCTGTGACCAGGGCCTCAACCACGGCGTTCACCAATTTTTGGCTGAAAAGACGCAATATCGCGCAGAGAATAATGGAAAAAAAGATCGAGACGAAGAACACGAACAACGAAAGAAAGAGCGCGATGCCACCGCGAAAATAGAAGATGTACATCCCGGTGTCGGGCTCCGAGAAGATTTCCGTGGCAAGCTTGGCATAGTATTTATCTTCGAAGGGGCTGTAGGTGTATAAGAGGTAGCACAAACCACCGAAAAGTAGCACATAGATCACGAAGGCGGCAAAACCGCGAACAAGGGATTTGCCCTTACTGCCCTGCAAAGCCTCGTCGATGCTGTCCGCCATGTTTTGCAAGTAGCTTGCTATGGTGTTGAAATCATCCTTATTCAAATCCGCGGGATCGGTTTCCCAAAAAAAAGTCGCGCGGTGACGCAACGCTTTTCCCACTTCCTGAATCCGTGCGAGATCAAGCCTGCTCATCGTGCCTCCCTGGTGAAGAGCCGTTGTGCGGGATACATCATAACTATACGATATAAATTGTTAACAATGCAACCGACAGTCGAGTATGCAGCTATGCTGTTGTGCATTTCCAGATGGCGGCGTCACACTGCGTCAGCCGAGTCCAGGGGCCATGACCTTGGACACCATCGAATCGGCAACGATTCGATGGTGCTGCTTGCTTCGCATCTGGCTCGTCATACAGCACAACATCATTTTCCAAGTACCCCGCCGGGACGTCTTGGGCATGCGTTTGACCGTCGCCCTGGGCTTGACGGCACCTATGCGCGGCACCCGAAAAGAACTGACTCGCCATAGCACGGGGTGTGAAAACGGTAAATACCTTGATTTGCCCTGCTTCGAGAAGAAAAATGGAACAAGACAATCGCTCGAAAAATCACAATGCTGTGCACGGGTATTTTTTTATGGCAACATGGCTATAAAATTCCGGAACAAGCGAGAACTCCATGTCCAAACGGCTGTTTATCGACTATGACAAGTGCATTGGCTGTGAAACCTGCGAAATGATTTGCAAGTTTACCCACGGTCTGCCCCGCATCCACATGACCCGTTCACGCGAGGGCGTCATGATGCCCCTTTACTGCCAGCACTGCGACAATCCCATGTGCATGAAGGTCTGCCCCCACGGGGCCATCCACAAGGACGCGGAAGGTGCCGTGCTGCACGATTCCACGCCGTGCAGGGCCTGTGAGTCCAAAGAATGCCTTGTGGCCTGTCCCTTTGGCGCAATCTTTTGCACTGGAGAAAAAAATACGGTAATCAAATGTGACATGTGCGCCTCGCGGCGTCAACGCGGGCAGATTCCGGCCTGTGTCGAAATGTGCCCATGCGCGGCCATCGTCTACGTGGAGCGCGACGCGGTGAACACCCTGCAGACCCCCAGGGCCGCTGCCGCGTTCAAAAGAGTCATGCAACACATCAAACCAAAGCTGGAGCCGCTGCCTGTGGTCTTACCCAACCAGCATGTCAGTCAAAGTGAACAGTTCTGAGATGTTAACCTAAAAACCGTCACCAGACAGGAGGTCATACCATGCCCCTCGTTTCCCTCAGACAGCTCCTGGACCACGCCGCCGAGCACGGCTACGGCGTGCCCGCATTCAACGTCAACAACATGGAGCAGGTTCACGCCATCATGCTGGCAGCGGCCGAGACCGACAGCCCCGTGATTCTCCAAAGTTCTGCTGGAGCGCGCAAGTACGCCGGCAGTGCCTTCATCCGTCACCTCATCGCCGCGGCCATGGAGCAGTGGCCACAGATCCCGGTCTGCCTGCACCAGGACCACGGCGCTTCCCCGGCCGTCTGCGCCCAGTCCATCCAATCCGGCTTTTCCTCGGTAATGATGGACGGTTCCCTGATGCCCGACGCCAAGACCCCCAGCACCTACGAGTACAACGTGGACGTTACGGCCAAGGTCGCGGAGATGGCCCACGCCTGCGGTGTTTCCGTCGAGGGCGAACTGGGCGTGCTCGGTTCACTGGAGACCGGCGTGGCCGGCAAGGAAGACGGCGTGGGCGCCGAAGGCGCCCTGAGCAGGGAACAGATGCTCACCGATCCGGAGCAGGCTGCGGACTTCGTCAAGAAGACCGGAGTGGACGCCCTGGCCATCGCCATCGGTACCAGCCATGGGGCATACAAGTTCACCGCCCCCCCTTCGGGAGAGGTTCTGGCCATCTCCCGCGTCAAGGAAATCCACGCCCGCATCCCCAGCACGCATCTGGTGATGCACGGCTCCTCGTCGGTGCCCCAGGACTGGCTGAAGATCATCAACGACTTCGGGGGCGATCTGGGCCAGACTTACGGCGTGCCCGTGCCTGAAATCCAGGAGGGTATCAAGCACGGGGTGCGCAAGGTGAATATCGACACCGATCTGCGCATGGCTTCCACGGGTGCCATTCGTCGCTATCTGAAGGAGAACCCCAAGGTCTTCGACCCCCGCAAGTACCTCAAGGAGGCCACCCTGGCCATGAAGGGCATCTGCGTGGCGCGCTACGAGGCCTTTGGCACGGCAGGTCGCGCTTCGGCCATCAAACCCATCGGTCTGGAGGACATGGCCACCCGCTACGCCAAGGGCGAGTTGAAGCCGGAAGTACGATAGATAATCTTTCGAGCAGTATCATTTCAGGGGCGGCGCAATACAGAGGCAACGCCGCCCTTGAGACTATCGAACACCTCTACTGCTGCACGCCGAACTGCACGGTATTGTCCAGGATTTCGGTGCCCAGCGGTGGTGCGAATTCGAAGAGATCGTCGGGCATGTCCGGATTGGTGCGCACATCCGCGAAGGTCAATTCGTTTTCATTGCCGTAGAAGTCCTGCAAGAGGATCTTCCTCAACATGGCGGTTCCGGGCTCCACCCAGACATAGGCGCGGACCAGCTGCGGCTCGGGTTCCTTGGGTACGAGGTCGAGCTTCTTCAGCCCCCCCTCCTCGCCTTCCGGGGTGATCCAGAAGTCTTGGTCCAGCCGCGCCTGCCCCGAGATGAATCGGATCATGGTCTTGGATTCCAATACGTTATCCGTGGCGTACTTGTAGGCCACACCCTCGTCCGCGAAGTAATCCCAGACCACGGTACGCCCCACTATGAGCAGTTCGTTTTCCGGCTGTGTGGTCTCCCAGCGTACCAGGTTCGGCTTCTTGAAGAAAAGCATGCCGGAGCGCTCCTGCTCCTCGCCGCTGGTGGGATTGCGTAAGACCTGGGCGAACTTGGCGTCAAACGACTGCAGGGAGTCATAGGTCTTCTGCATGCGTGCCGCGATGTTCTCGTCAGCCCCGTATGCCCGAGGCACAAGAACAAACAGCAATGCCGCCATCAGAAGGCAGAGATGGAAGTGTCGTGGCATATACATCAGTTTACTCCTTGGGAATGCGTTTTCGAAAGACTGGTCGGTGAGGCGGAATCAATCAGGCCCCTTGAGGACGGGGCGGGGTTTGCTGCCGTCGGCCGGCCCGACAATGCCGTCCATTTCCATCTGTTCGATGAAGCGGGCCGATCGGTTGAACCCAATGCGGAAGCGGCGTTGCAACAGGGAAATCGAGGCCTTGCCCTGGCTGGCTACAAAGGCCACGGCCTCCTTGTACATGGGGTCGCCGGAAAGGTCTTCGCCACCCCCGACGCCGGGACTGGGACCGTTTTCCGTGGTCTCGGTGAAATCCAGTTTGTAGTCGGGGCGCTGCATGGCCCGCCAATAGTCTGTCACCGCGGCGACGGCTTCGTCGCTGACAAAGGCACCGTGCATCCGCTGCAAACGCCCCCCGCTGGGTTTGAAAAGCATGTCGCCCTTGCCCAGCAGGTACTCCGCGCCCACCTGGTCGAGAATGGTGCGGGAATCGTGCTTGGAGGTGACTTGAAAGGAAATGCGACAGGGGAAATTGGCCTTGATCAGCCCGGTGACCACATCCACGCTGGGGCGCTGCGTGGCCAGAATCATGTGTATGCCGGCGGCGCGGGCCAGTTGCGCCAGCCGGACCACGCTGACCTCCACTTCCTTGGCCGCGGTGAGCATCAGGTCGGCAAGCTCGTCGATGATGATCACCAGATAGGGCATGGGCTCCAGCCCGGCCAATTCATCGGGGATCTGTTCTTCCGCGTCGTTCCTGGACAAGAGCGCCGTCAGTTTGTGGTTATAGCCCTCGATGTTGCGTGCACCGATCTTGGCCATGGCCTCGTAGCGCTGGTCCATCTCGTGCACCGCCCAATCCAGGGCGTTTTTGGCCAGGTGCATTTCCGTGACCACGGGGTGCACCAAGTGCGGCAGGTCCTGGTACACAGAAAGTTCTATGCGTTTGGGGTCGATGAGCAGCAGCTTGAGTTCTTCGGGTTTGGCCTTGTAGAGGAAGGAGACCAGGATGGAATTGAGGCAGACACTCTTGCCGGCGCCTGTGGCACCCGCCACCAGCAGATGAGGCATGCGTGCAAGGTCGGCCACCTGTGACCTGCCGGAGATGTCGTGCCCCAGGGCCATGGTCAGCAAGGATTTCGCGCTTATGAAGGCCTTGTTTTCCAAAATGTTGCGCAGGTGCACTGTTGTGCGGTTCTTGCTGGGAATCTCGATGCCCACGGTGTCCCTGCCAGGTATGGGGGCCTCGATGCGCACGGCCAGGGCCTTCATGGCCAGGGCCAGATCGTTGGACAGCCCGGCGATGCGGCTGACCTTGACCCCCGGTGCCGGCTTGAACTCGAACAACGTCACCACAGGCCCGGGGCTGATGGTCTGCACCTCGCCCTGGACATTGAAATCCGCGAGGCAGGAGCTGAGTTTGTCGGCCAGGGCTTGGAGTTCCTCGGCGCTCAACTGCTCCTGCTCCTCGCGTACTTCGGGCAACAGGTCCAAGGGTGGCATGCCGTCGGGGCCAGGCTTGGGTTTGGGATTGAACAGGCCCAAGCCTTTCTTTTTTTTCGGTTTCAACGTCAGTTGCAATGGATCGCGATCTTCCTTCCCCTTGCTGGGAGAGGGGGCGGAAACGGGTTCGGTATTCTCCCGCAAGGTAGGCTCGATGTGTTCAAGTCCGGGCTTGCGCGGTGGAATCGTTCTCCCACCCCGATGTTGCCTACGTTTCCAAAGCTCCCTGTACGTGTGCCAAAGATCCAGTGCCTTGCTCTTCGTCCGTTTCCAGAGCACGCTCCAGGGGGTGTTGGTCATGAGTTGCATGGAGAAGACCAATGTGAACACCCAGAGCAAACGCCCCCCTGTGGGGCGAAGATAGAAACTGCCCAGATGGTGCAGTCCGCTGCCCACGTACCCACCGCCGTTGACGTATCCCACGGTCATGGAGCCTTGCATGCCTGGGGCTGCGGCCATGGCCGCGATGCACAGGCTGAACAGGGCGAAGCCCAGCCATCGCCACCACTGCCAGGGCAGGGGGCTGACAAAACTGCGCACGCCGGCCGCGGCAAAAGCCACGGGCAAGGCAAAGCCCACAACACCCAGGACATCCACCAGCAATCCCGCGAGATAGGAACCCACCAAGCCGGCGCCGTTTTTGATCTCGTGTCCCTTGCTCACCACCTGATTCAGGCTCGGATCGCCGGGGTCAAACGTGATCAGGCTCAACAACAGCAACAGAGCCCAAAACACGAGCAGCAGGCCGAAGAGTTCACGGTGTAGCTTTGTGGATTCCGTAATCTTCTCCATAGACATGTACGATGGGAAAAGCGCTTCCGCGTTTTGTTTACACGGTTCCCTGTTTCGCGACGTGAGTGGCCGCCTGGGGGCGGGACGCGTATGCCCTCTACTCTCTGCTGATGTACGCTCCGCTGCGGGTGTCCACTTTGATGGATTCGCCCTGATTGATGAACAACGGCACGTTGACGGTGATGCCGGTCTCCAACACCGCGGGCTTGGTCACGTTGCTGACGGTGTCGCCCTTGGCGCCGGGCTCGGTCTCCACGACCTTCAGAACCACGGAGGCAGGGATGTCGATGTCCAGGGGGTTGCCGTTGTACAGCAACACCTTGGCCTCCTGGCCGTCCTTAAGGTATCCACCCTTGCCGCCGGTCTGATCGGCGTTCATGTGCATCTGCTCGTAGGTGGTCATATCCATGAACACGTAGTCCTCGCCTTCCCTGTACAGGTATTGCATGACCCGTGTTTCCATGTCGGGCTTGCCCACCTTTTCGCCGGAGCGGAAGGTCTCGTCCACCACACGCCCCGTGAGCACGTTGCGCAACTTGGTACGTACGAAGGCACCGCCCTTGCCGGGTTTGACATGCTGGAACTCCACGATTTCGTAAGGGGTTCCGTCGATTTCGATCTTCAGACCGCGTTTGAAGTCAGTTGTGGAAAGCATGGTGTTCTAGGTCTCCTGAATGGTTGGCCCGATACGCGCGTGCCCGCGCCTCTCGGACATCACAACGGCGGAATGAAAGGGTCCATCGATCGCCGCGACAATTGAAGCATAACAATATGGTTCCGTCAGGCTTTCGAACCGGTCGTACGCAGGTGCCGCCACAGGGCCTGCACCGCCAGCCCATAGCTGAGAATACCGAATCCAGCAATGACGCCGATCACCTGGTGCCCGATGAGGCTCTGCTGCCGGATGGGTTCCCTGGACCAGATGTTGCTCAGGTGCACCTCCACGCAGGGAATTCCGATCCAGGCCAGGCAGTCGGCCAGGGCCAGGCTGGTGTGTGTGTAGGCCCCTGCATTGAGCACCACGCCGTGCACTCCATCGCGTCTGGCCTGCTCCAACCGGTCGATGAGCGCACCCTCGCTGTTGGATTGAAAAAACGTCAAGGACACTTCACGGGCATTGTCGCCCATGAGGGTCGGCACCAGGTCTTGCAGAGAATCCATGCCTTGCGTACCGTATATCTCGGGCTGGCGTTCGCCAAGGGAACCAAGATTCGGCCCGTTCATCACGAGAAAGGTATATGCCATTTGCAACTCCTTTTCCAACTCTCGGGGTCAATCCAAGTTTGACTCAAGCGCCGGCTTTGTCAAGGCATGGAGTGGATTATGCATGAGACGGAATTCAAGCCTCCCACGATGACACTGGAGGCCACGGCCTTCACCAATAAGCAGATTTTACAGGACCTCGACGCGCCGCAGGTGGTTCTGGCAGGTCGCTCCAACGTGGGCAAATCCTCGCTGGTCAACTGTCTTGCTGGGCGCAGAAAAGGTCTGGCCAAGATCAGCGCCACCCCGGGGAAAACGCGCAGCCTGAACTACTATCGTGTGGGGCAGGGCGAACTCTACCTCGTGGATCTGCCCGGCTACGGCTATGCCAAGTATTCCAAACAGGAGCGCGATCACTGGGCCAAGCTCGTGGATCACTATTTCACCGTGGCCAAGCAACGCATCGCGGCCGTGGCCGTTCTGCTGGACTGTCGGCATCCGCCCCAACGCCTGGATCAAGAACTCACGGCCTATCTTTCCCGGCTGGGAATGAACATCCTGCCCGTACTGACCAAGGCCGACAAATGCAATCAGTCAGAACGCTCCCTGCGCGTCAGGGACTGGTCTGCCCTGATACCGGGCTCCGAGCCGCTACTCTTCTCCAGCAAGACGGGTCTGGGGCGTGACGAACTCTGGCAGCGGTTACTCCAGGCCGCCGCTTGAGTCCGAGTGCGAGGCTCAGACTCCCGAGGCCGCGCGCTGTCGGCCATGCCACAACAACCGTGCCGTGGCAAGCAGGCAAAAGGCCACGTTTCCGATCCAGGCCGCCGAGACCGCGGGGATGAACCCTTTCTGCCCGGCGGAAACGAAAACGATGGACAGGCCGTAATAGACAAATGTCAAGACCAGCCCTGCAAGAACATTGACGAAAATATTCTGTTGCACCGTGGACAGGGAAAGAGCCAACAGGCACATGACCAGCAGGGAAAAGGCGTAGGCAATCTTGAAATGATACACGCTACGCAGTGCCTCCACGTTGGAGCCCGAAATCCGCAGTTCATCAATGACCCGCCCCAATTGCCATAAAGGCAGTTGCGAGGGGTCGCGGTGCGGATCCATGGCCACGAAGGCCCTGAGATCCAGATGCAGGGGCAAGTCCAGAAATTCTTTGCGCTCCACCACAAAACCCGACGTATTCAGGATCTCGACATCCTGGAGACGCCATCCATTTGTACTGCCCTGAAAATGACGCGCCCTGATGATCTGTTCCCAGGCCATGGCCTCCTGCGCCAGGAGGTAGACCGTGATGCCCTCGCCGTTCTGGCGTGAGGGCACGGTCTTGTCCAGCTTGACCACATAGCGCCCCTCCTTGAGCCAGACGTTCTCCAGAATCCTGCGGTCCATCTGCCGCTTGCGCACGTCTTCCTTCCAGATGCGCCCCGCCTCCTGCTCGCCGTAAACACCCACGAGTTGTGAAAAGGCAAGCTGTACCAGAGACATGATCAGGGAATAGAGCACGAAAAAAAACACCACCCTCCCAAAAGCCACGCCATGGGCCTGCAAAGCCAGCATCTCCCGGTTGCGGGCCATCAGTCCGAGCTGCAGGAGCACCGCGAGCAGGAACACGGCGGGAAGGATCTGGGAGATGATCAACGGAACCTTGACCATGAAATAGGTGACTATCGTGCGTGGCCCCAGACCGGCTTCCACGAAATCATCGAGACGGTCGAAGACGTCCACCAGAATATAGGTGCCGATGCCCACACCCATGCAGGCCAGCAGCAGAAGCAGATTCTGCCGGAGCAGATAGCGATGCAACAGCTTCACGCCTCACGCCTCACTAAGAAGCGCAGATGTCTGAACCACTCCACCACGTTCAGGCTGCGTTCTTCCGCGGCCATGCGAATACCCAAAGCGCTCAGAACCAGGAACAACGCATTGGGCAGCCACAGCCCGATGGCAGGAGGCAGCACACCACTCTCCCCAAGGCTCAAACCCAGGGAAAGCAGGGAATAGTAGACCAGGAACAGCCCCAACGCCAAGAAAAAGCCGTACTGCCGGTTCAGGCCGACAAAGCTGCATGCCAGCGGCATGGCAAACAGTCCCAGCACGATGCAGGCCACGGGAAAGACCCAGCGCTTCTGCAGCTCCACCTCGAGTTTCCGGTTGTAGCTTTCGCTCTGCTGTTCCAGCAACTCGGGCGTCTGGCGCAGCTCGCGCAACTGCCTCCAGGACATCTCCTTGGGCTTCTGCTGCTCGATATTATAATCCTTGAGTATACTCACGAGGTCCAGCCGCACCTGGTAATTATCAAAGCTGAGCACGTTGATGGTCTCCCCCTCCTGCTGATAGATGCGCCCGTCGTTCAGCGCGATGACCATCTGCCCCTTGGCCGGAACGGTTTGCACCACACCCAGGGGCGCGAGAACCGTCGTGGTGATCGACTTCCGGGTACGATCCTCGACGATGATGTTTTCCAACAATCCTTGGCTCATGTTGACGTTCTGCGCATAGATGGTGAGACCCGGAAAGTTCTTGTTGAAAACGCCGGGTTGAATCACCAGCCTGGTCTTGCTTCTGGCATAGTCAATCAACGTGTCGCGGAACCGCGACATGCCCCAGGAAAGCCCGTACAGCGAGGTGAGCAGCGTGAGAAATGCGCACAGCAGACAGAACAGCAGCGGTGCCGGAATCATCCTGTAGAGGCTGATGCCGCCGGATTTCAGGGCCAAGAGTTCGTTGTCCGAACTCATGCGTAAAAAAGTGAGAAAGACCGCCAACATGCATGCCACTGGGATGATCAACAGCATGAAAAACGGGCTGAGGTAGACGAACAGCAGCACGATGTCCCACAGGCTGAGCCCCAGGATCATGATCAGTTCGCGTAATTGCAACACGCGCCCCAGGATGACCAGGGAGAGGAGCGCGACCAGGCAGATGCAAAACAGAACCAAGAGTTCTGTAAAAAGGCGTTGATGCAGCAGCTTCACAGGGGGCGTTTATCCTCGGGGGCTGGGTGGTCCGAAAAAACCGACTGCAGATACTGGCAGGAAATCGGCCCCAGATTGAAGCGTAAGGCTGCCTCCTCAAGGGCACTGCGCTTGGACTTTCCCTGTTCCTTGAGCGCCTCGTCGACATAGCGGATAGCTTTACGCAGCAATTCATCGTCGGGCATGACAGTGGCCATGGGCAATCTCCTCGCGACCTCGGTCGGCCGCCTGTCTGACTTCATCGCATCGGTTCCGGATCGGATGCTGTGTGTTGAGCATATAGCCGGCTGTACACCATTATGCCATGTGCTTGCAACGTCGGCCTCGGTAACGTAGGAGGCTGTTTCCGACCCCCACATTCACCAAGGCCACGGACCATGCACGAACTCTTTGCCGCCCTGTTCCTAGGCATAGTGGAAGGACTGACCGAATTCCTTCCCGTCTCCTCCACCGGGCATCTGATCATTGCCGGGCACCTGTTGGGCATCACCGACGCCCGTGCCGCCACCTTCGAGGTGGTCATCCAGTTGGGCGCCATCCTGGCGGTTGTGGTCATCTACCGGCAGCGCTTCTTCATGCTCCTGCGCTCGGATGCGGAGCACAGGTTCTCGGGCCTGCGTGGCCTGTTCCTGCTTTTTCTCACGTCGGTACCGGCCAGCGTGCTGGGCCTGCTGTCCCACGGCGTCATCAAGGAGCGGCTTTTCGCACCAACACCAGTGGCCTGGGCTTTGGCCGTAGGCGCATTGCTCATCTTCCTGGTGGAAGCCCTGCCCCGCAGGACACGCTACAACGGGATCGACGCCATCACCCCGGCCCTGGCCCTGGGTGTGGGACTGTTCCAGTGCCTGGCGCTCTGGCCCGGATTCTCGCGCTCGGCGGCCACCATCATGGGAGGTATGTTGCTGGGCGCCAACCGCCTGCTGGCTGCAGAGTACTCCTTTATCGCCGCGGTGCCGATCATGTTCGCGGCAACTGGGTATGATCTGTACAAGAGCCTGGACTTCCTTTCGGCTGCGGACTTCCCTTTTTTCGCCGTGGGCTTCGTGGTCTCGTTCTTCTCCGCCTGGCTGGCTGTGAAAGGCTTCATCCACCTGCTGGGGCGCATGACCCTCAGACCCTTTGCCGTCTACCGGCTGATCGTGGCCGGCCTGGTGCTGCTGCTCTGGACGGCATGAGCAACCATTCATCATGCGGGGAAAAAACGCTTGCCATTTTTCGAGCGTTCAGGTAGTTGACTCGTTTTTGGGCGGCTATCAATAAAAACGCCCTCAGCGTGGCGAGGTAGCTCAGGTGGTCAGAGCATGCGGCTCATATCCGCAGTGTCGGGGGTTCAAGTCCCTCCCTCGCTACCACAAAAATTCAAGGGTTCCGGCATGATGCCGGAACCCTTTTTTCGTGGAATACCGTTTCCCCACGTCGTGAATCGACCAACGTACCGCATGCGGTGTGTTACACCAGTGTCCAAAAGGACCACCCCACCTCAATCGTAAAGTGACTGCATTGCAAGTACATCGACTGAGACAGGGAACCCTCTAAAACTCCAATACTAAATCGTCTTCGCAAAAGTCGAACATCTCCGGCTCGGACTCACTGCCGTCGTCAAAAACCGCCTTGATATACTGCTCACAGTCCTGATCGTTCGTGCTTTGGTCCCAAACGAGCATTGCAGATTGCCCCGGAGCGATTCCCGCACCTATGTCGAACTTTCCCCACTGTTTTCCGTCTTCAGAGACAAGCAGGTGCGTGATCGTCGAATCAGTATTGTTGTTCACCTGAAAATCGTACTCAGAAGCAGCATGAACAGAACCTGCAAGTAAAAACGTACAGACTAACAGCAATAATACAGTGTGCATAAGTAGCCGTCTGCTTTGTTGGACCATACCCTTTTCTCCTGGCTGATGGTTGGTTTTTCCCAGTGACAAGAAGATTATCACTGTCATTACACCAAGTCGAGAGCCTTGTGCAAAAAATGGGATAATCTGGTAAACCAAGCAAGCTCGTGAGAATGAACCAACATACAATATAACTACGCTGAGCTCCAAAACAAGCCCAATTCAACATTCCCGACGTGATCGCATACGGTATTTTCTGCAACACCCTACGCACTTCCAACAACAGGTACATACGGGGGATCGCCATCAGGGCATTGCCGGGGGTGCCTGCCAGCAATTCGGCCAGCGGTCTGTTTGGCCTGGTTCGTATCACACCTCGGCGGACTCCCCACGCTCCAACTGCACGATAATCCGCAACGGCACTTCTCCACGTCCCGTGATCCTCGGTTTTCTTCACGAGGTCGATCGTATCCTGAAAAACTTCTTGCCTTGGCCGCGATGCTGCTGGCATGTTCCTTGGTGGTCATGCACCACTGTATGGAACACTCCCTTCGAGAGGCAAGCCGATGATCCCTTTCAACAAACCATATGTCGCGGGCAAGGAACTCTACTACATTTCCCAGGCCATCATCGCCAACGCCCACATCTCGGGCGACGGTCCCTTCACCAGGCGCTGCCAACAATGGCTGGAGCAGACGCTGCACGTCCCAAAGGCCCTGCTCACCCACTCTTGCACCGCGGCCCTGGAGATGGCCGCCATCCTCTGCGACATCGGCCCCGGCGACGAGGTGATCATGCCTTCCTTCACCTTTGTCTCCACGGCCAACGCTTTTGCCCTGCGCGGGGGGATACCCGTGTTCGTGGACATCCGCGAGGACACCCTGAACATGGACGAACGCCTGGTGGCCGAGGCCGTGACCCCCCGTACCAAGGCCATCGCCGCGGTCCACTATGCCGGTTCTCCCTGCGACATGAATGCCATCCGCTCCCTGGCCAGTGACAAAGGGCTACGGGTTATCGAAGACGCGGCCCAGGGGTTGCTCTCCACCCACGAGGGGAAATATCTGGGCAGCATCGGCGACCTGGGTTGCCTGAGTTTCCACGAGACCAAGAACATCATCAGCGGCGAAGGCGGAGCCCTGCTGATCAACGACCCGGAACTCACGGAGCGCGCCGAGATCATCTGGGAAAAGGGCACCAACCGGAAAAAATTCTTCAGAGGGCAGGTGGACAAATACACCTGGGTGGACATCGGCTCCTCCTACCTGCCCAGCGACATCATCGCCGCCTTCCTCTACGCCCAATTGGAGATGGCGGAGACCATCATCGCGGCCAGGTGCCGGCTGCTGGATCATTACACCGAGCGGTTGCGCCCCCTGGAGCATAAGGGCCACATCCGCCTGCGGGCCCCAGAGTCCCAGGGCACCTGCAACGGCCATATCATGTACATCGTCACCGGCTCTCTGGAGGAGCGCACCCGACTCATCGCTTTCCTCAGGCAGCGGAAAATCTCCGGCGTGTTCCACTACGTGCCTCTGCACTCTTCGGTCATGGGCAGGAAGATATGCCGGACCCACGGTGCTATGACTGTCACCGACGACATCAGCGACAGGCTGCTGCGCCTGCCGTTATACTATGAGATGGCACCTGAAGACGCCGACGCGGTGGTCGGTGCGATCCACGATTTCTACGCCCGAGTTTGACGGAACAACATCTTGCAGCGGCAGAAGGAATACTTGCGCTCATCCCCGGCTTGGGCTAGCAAGTCCAGTTCGATACGGACAGACTTCAACCAACACTTTCACCTCTACCAAAGATCATTTCCCCCATGCCGATGGCCGATCCCATACCCCAGAAAGATGACCGCGCCCTGCTTCTCCAGGTCCTGTTGCTTGCCGTGACCGGCGTGGTCGCCCTGTTTCTCTGGCAGGGGCACAAGGGCTTCGACCTGGCCGACGAGGGCTTTCTCTGGTACGGGGCGCAACGGGTCATGCTGGGCGAGGTGCCCATCCGGGACTTCATGTCCTACGATCCAGGGCGTTATTATTGGTCGGCGGCGATCATGCGCCTACTGGGAGACAACGGCATCCTGGCCCAGCGGGCAGCCGCGGCCGCCTTCCAGGCCCTGGGGCTATGCATCGCCATGCTCCTGGTGCTGCGGCATGCCCGCGGCCCGCGGCCACCCTTGGCGCTCATGGCCCTGGTCACGCTGCTGGTCTGGATGTTCCCCAGACACAACTACTTCGACATCGTCGTGTCCATCGCGCTGGTCGGGGCCATGGCGTTCCTGATCCAGAACCCCACGGCGCGGCGGTATCTGCTGGCCGGCATCGTGGTAGGCCTGGCCGCCTTTTTCGGACGCAACCACGGCGTCTACGGCGTCATGAGCAGCCTCGGAGTTCTCGTCTGGCTGGCCATCAGACCCTGGAACTCGTCCGGCCCAGGGCCGGGGTTGCTCCGAGGGGGAGTGCTCTGGTCCCTGGGAGTGCTTCTGGGCTACCTGCCCATGCTGGCCATGCTCGCTCTGGTGCCGGAGTTCGTCCAACCCTTCTGGGAGAGCATCCTTTTCCTCGCGGAGATCAACACCACCAACCTGACCCTGCCCATACCCTGGCCTTGGACCGTACCCACGGATACATACACCACGGTGGATTATCTGCGCCGTGTCTTTGCCGGGGTGTATTTCATGGCTCTGCTCGCCTTCCCGCTCATCGGCATCCCCTGGGTCGGCTGGCGACGCCTCGGAGGGCGCTCCACACCCTCCGCACTGGCAGCGGCGGTATTCCTGGCCCTGCCCTACGCACACTATGCCTTTTCCCGTGCCGACATACCTCACCTGGCCCTGGGCGTGTTTCCGCTGCTCATCGGCTGCTTTGTGCTGGCTGGACGCGGCAAGACTCGCTTCGGCTATCCCCTGGCAGTCATGCTCTGCCTCACAAGCCTGTTGGTGATGTTCCCCACACAACCTGGCTGGAAATGTCTCGGGGGGCAGTGCGTGGAGGTTCAGGCCGGCAGCGACACCCTGGCCGTGCGGCCCCGCCACGCCGAAGAGATCGAACTGTTGCAACGGGTGGTGCATGCCTACGCCCCTGACGGCCGCCCCTTTGTGGTGTTGCCCTTCTGGCCCACCACCTATGCCATGTTCGACCGCAAGTCACCGCTGTGGGAACTCTGCGCCCTCTGGCCCAGGAACGAGGCCTTCCAGCGCAGGGAGATCCTGCGCATGCAGGTGGCGCGCCCCGCCTTTGTACTCCTGCAGGACATCGCCGTGGACGGCCGCGAAGACCTGCTCTTCGCGAACACCCATCCCTTGCTCCACCAATACTTCAAGGAGAACTTCACCCCCGTGCCCGAATTCCTCGACAATCCGGTCTTGAAACTCTACGTCAGCCCAACGCCAAAACAATGAAAGCCGTCGCCATCGTCCAATCCAACTATATCCCCTGGAAGGGATATTTCGATATGATCAACGCCGTGGACGAGTTCATCCTCTACGACGACTGCCAGTACACCCGGCGCGACTGGCGCAACCGCAACAAGATCAAGACGCCACAGGGCGTGAGCTGGCTGACCATCCCGGTGAAGGTCAAAAACAAGTACGACCAGCTGATCCACGAGACAGAGGTGGACGGTTCCGACTGGGCGCGCAAGCACCTGGCCGCCATCCGGCACAACTACGCCAAGGCCGCGCACTTCCACGATATCTTTCCGCAGTTGGAGACCATGTACGCTGCTTGCGCCGACGCGACGCATCTCAGCGATATCAACCACTGCTTCATTACCGGCCTGTGCAAACTACTGGGCATCGAGACCAGGGTGACTTGGTCCATGGGCTACGGGATCACGGCCACGGACCCCTCGCAGCGTCTCCTGGAACTCTGTCAAGCTGCCGGAGCCGATCTATACATCTCGGGACCAGCGGCCCAAGGCTATCTCGACGTGGAGCGCTTCACCGCCCGGAATATCGCCGTGGCTTGGATGCGCTACGAGTATCCGGAATACCCACAGGTGCATCCACCCTTCGAGCATTCCGTGAGCGTCATCGATCCGCTGCTCTGCCTGGGCGTGGAAGGTGCCCGCGACATGGTGCTCCGTAATGGTGGCGAGGTACGCGCGGCTCTTGGCTGATTGCTGGCAGTGGTTCACAATCTGCCTCTTGGACAAGGTTTTCAGGGCCGCGGCTTGACAGAGGTGGTGTTGACATCCTGCACCACGGAAAATAGAGTCGCGTTCCACGTTGCCCAGGGCGCCTAAAAGCCGCTGCATCTTGCGCTGTCCCGGGTATTGAAGTACATCGCCGGCGTCGGATAAAGGCGGCATTCACCTGCAACCTCCCTGAAAGCGTCCCGCATGCCCACGAAGAACAATCCTCATTCCAACATCCTGGGTCACGTCGACCGCTACTATTCCGAGAAGATCCAGGCGCACGGCCCGACCCCGCGCGGTGTGGACTGGAACGGCGAGGAATCGCAGTTCGTGCGTTTCGCGCAACTGCACCGCGTGGTGGAACCCGGCGAGCAGGACTACTCCGTCAACGACCTGGGCTGCGGTTATGGCGCGTTTCTCGACTATCTGCGGGCCGTGGGACACCCGGTGCGCTATGTGGGGTATGACATTTCCCAGGACATGATCCTGGCCGCGCGGGAGCTCTGGCAGGACAGGCTTGCGGAGTGCCCCCCGCAGTTCATCCGTGGCTGCGAGTTACAACGGGCCGATTACACCATTGCCAGCGGCATCTTCAACGTCAAGCAGAACATTCCAGCCTCCCAATGGCTGGACTACGTGTTGGAGACCCTACAAGCGATGGACAAGGCCAGCGTCAAGGGTTTTGCCTGTAACATGCTCACGGCGTATTCGGACCCGCCATTCATGCGCCCCCATCTGTGGTACGCTGACCCTGGATTCATCTTCGACTACTGCATGCAACGTTTTTCACGCAAGGTGGCCCTGCTCCACGACTATCAGCTCTACGAATTCACCCTCCTGGTGCGCAAGGGAGAGCGGGCATGAGGCAGGGCTCCGGGGTCATGCTCTCGGTCATCAGCCCCGTGTACCGGGCAGAGGCCATCGTTGACGAACTGGTCCGGCGCGTTGGCGAATCCGCGCGCGACATCCCGGCTGTCCGGGATTACGAGATCATCCTGGTCAACGACGGCAGCCCAGACGCATCCTGGGACAGGATCAAGGAGAATTGCGCCTGGGATCCCCATGTCAAGGGAGTGCGTCTGAGCCGGAATTTCGGACAGCACGCGGCCATCGAGGCCGGCATTGCCGAGAGCAGCGGCGACTACCTCGTGGTCCTGGACTGCGACCTCCAGGAGGACCCCGCATATATCAAGGACCTTTTGGACAAGGCCCTGCAAGGGGTTGACGTGGTCTTCACCCGCAAGACCTCGCGTCGGCATTCCGCGACCAAGAACCTGAGCGCCTTGCTCTTCAAGCTGGTGTTCTCGCTGCTGCTGCCCAAGGGCGCGAAGATCTACGACCGCTCCGTGGGCACGTTCTCCCTGATTTCCCGAAAGGTCGCCGATGCGTACCTCCAGGTCGGCGACATGCACAAGCCTTACGCGGCCATCCTCAGTTGGCTGGGCTTCGAATGCGACTTCGTGGAGATAGAGCACAAGGAGCGCTTTGCCGGCGAGAGTTCGTACAGCTTCCTGAAGTCCCTGGGCCACGCGCTCAACGGCATCATCTCTTTCAGCGAAAGGCCGCTCTACATTTCCATCCTCTTCGGTTGTTGCTTCAGCGTGCTCTCCGGCCTCTACGGGCTGTTCATCATCTTCCGCGCCCTGTTCTTCGGGTCCAATGCCGTGGGCTGGCCAAGTCTGATCACAGCGGTGATCTTCTGCTGCGGCGTGACCATCACGGTCATCGGGATCAGCGCGCTGTACATCGCCAAGATCTTCGACCAAGTGAAGGGGCGGCCGCGATTCGTGATCCAGGAAACCGTCAGGAAACCATCCAACGAGGCTTAGCTGTTGTTCGAAAAGGTATCCGCAATGAACTGCATTGTGTGCGGCTCCTCGGAGTTCAGGAATCTGCCCTCTCCCTACGGCCACTCCATGACCACCACGGGGCGGATCATTCTTGAGCCGCTGTCAAAGGCCCAGTGCATGCAATGCAGCCTGGTGCGACGCGTGAACACCAGGCTGCTTGGAGAGACCACCTTTTACGAGAAGGAATACAGTTTTTATTCCCGCCCTGGGGCGGAACAGTACGACCGCCCCCGCTATCTTGCCATGGCCCAATGGATCCATAGCGCCCTGCCGGGATTCACACCGCGCTCCGTCCTGGATGCCGGTTGTGGCAGGGGGTGGATGCTGCGTGTGCTCCGCGAGGTCTATCCCGACGCGATCATGCACGGGGTTGAACCATCCGAGGATAACAGCGCGGCGGCGCGCGGCATGGGATTCGATGTGACCACAGGCCGGATCGACGCGGCCTGGAATCCGGGCAGGACCTATGACCTGGTCTACTCCACCAATGTCATAGAGCATGTCCTGGATCCCGTGGAGTTCCTGGGCAAGCTGGCCTCCTGCCTCACCCCCGAGGGCTGCCTGGTGGTCACCTGCCCCGACGCCACGCACCCCAACGCCGAAATCATGTTCAGCGACCAGAACTTCTCCTTCACACCGCAGAACCTATCCCGGCTGGGCCGATCCGTGGGGCTGGAGGTGCTGTGCTGGAAACAGGCGCCCGGGGTGAACAGCCTACGGGATAAGCAACTCATCGTGCTGGGGCGTGCCCTGTCCCGTTTTCCCACGGACGACTGGCCCGCCGCCCCGCCGGAAGACTTTTTTACCAGGCGTCGGGCCTATATCCAGAGCTACGTGACCTGCGACGAACACTTGACCGCCTCCGTGGCCGGGCATACCCTGGTGGCCAATTTCGGGACCAGCAGTTGGTCCTGGCTGCTGGCAGCCTATTGCCCCAACTATTGGAAACGGGTGGACTACTGCACCATCCACAACGGCAGCGGCGAATTCCTCGGCAAGCCGGTCAAGGACTTCAGTACACTGGACAGGAACGCGGACCTGGTGGTGGTGCTGGGGGTCAACCCCTTCAACCAGGCGGACATGGCGCTCATGTTGGAGAAAAACCAGCTACCCTGCGTGCGCTGGGACAACATCGTCACCAGATGAGGCGTTCCTCCGCCTCGCCACGACAGGGAACAGGCAAAGAGCGCAGAAGCAATACAGGCAAGGGAGTGTTCCCATGATCCGATACAACAACACTGCAAAAGGTCAGGTATGAGCGAAGCGAACCTCAACGAACTCCTCGGCAAGGTGCTGCGCATCCCTGCCGTGGACATCGACGACACCACGGAATTCAAGAACGTTCCGGGCTGGGACTCCCTACGGCACATGGAACTCATCGTATCCCTGGAGAACACCTACGGCGTGCAATTCTCCTTTGACCAGATCGCCGTCATGCTGGACGTGAAGACCGTGCGCAGCACCCTTGCCGCGCTGGACGGCAAGCAGGGATAACGGGCGCTTTGCCCGAACCATCGCCAGACAGGGGGGCGGCACATGAAACTACAGGACAAGACTGTCATCGTCACCGGCGGTTGCGGCGGCTTCGGCAACCCCCTTGTGCAACGGTTGACGGCGGAAGGCGCCCAGGTGGGCGTTTTCGACATCGATCGTCAGGGCCTGGAGGCACTGGCCGACCAGGACAGGGTTTCGGCCCATGCCTGTGACCTCTGCTCCCAGGAGTCCATCAACACCTGTGTCGAGGAATTCTTCGGGAAGCACGGGCGCATCGACGCCCTGGTGAACAACGCGGGCATCCTCTACAACGAGCCCCTGGTGAAGTTCGGCCCTGGAGGCCTGGTACGCCACTCCCCGGAGACCTGGCGCAGGGTCATGGCAGTGAACCTGGACGCCGTGTTCATGCTCACCGCCGCCGTGGTGGAGAAGATGCTCTCCAAACGCACGCGGGGGGTCATCGTCAACATCTCCTCCATCTCGGCCCAGGGCAATCCAGGGCAGTCGGCCTACGCCGCCTCCAAGGCCGCGGTGGAGGCACTGACCAAGACCTGGGCGCATGAACTGGGCATGCTCGGCATCCGGGTTACCTGCGTGGCCCCGGGCTACTCCGATACCTCCTCCACCCATGCGGTGATGCCGGAAAAGGCCCTGGAGACAATTGTCTCGGAAGTGCCCCTGCGGCGACTGGGCAAGAGCGAAGAGATAGTGGACGGCGTGCTGTTCTGCCTGACCAACGGCTTTTTCAACGGCAAGGTGCTGTCCCTGGACGGAGGGCTGGTGTTTTGAGCTACGTGTACAACCTGCCGCAGCTGTTCAGGGAGGTGGTTTCTCGCAATCCAGAGGCCCCGGCCCTGCTGTTCTCTCCTGACGAGGTCGTGACCTATGCGCGGCTCGAGCGCATGGCCGACAGGTTCGCCCGCGGCCTGCTGCAACGCGGCGTGCGGCCACGCGACGTAGTCTGCATCGGCGGCCGCAAGACCCCGGCAACCTATGCCGCCCTGCTGGCCTGTCTGAAGATCGGCGCTCCCTACGTCTTCCTGGACCCGGAAAGTCCTGTCAGTCGGCTGCAAAAGATCGTGGAACGCTGCAAGCCGGCCTTGCTGTTGCCCGCCGGAGAGGACGACGCCGTGGCTGGGCTCGCGGGCTGCGTGGACCGCCCCCTGCTGCAACTCCAGCAGTTGGAGCGTGAATCCGCGGAGCTTCCGGACACTCCCGTGGACTCCAGTCACATCGTGGGCAACACCCCGGCCTACGTTATGTTCACCTCCGGCTCCACGGGTTTTCCCAAGGGCGCGGTTATGACCCATGCCAACGTGCTCAACCTCGTCGACTGGAGTGTGGAGACTTACGGCTTCGGCCCTGGCGAACGGCTGACCAACGTCAATCCCATCTATTTCGACAACTCGGTCTTCGACATCTATTCCAGCCTGTTTTCCGGCGCGGCCCTGGTACCCTTCACCAGGGAGGAGACCCTGTCCCCAGGCGACCTGGTGCGCAAGATCGACACCCTGCAGTGCAGTTCCTGGTTTTCCGTGCCCTCCATGCTCATCTACCTGCAGACCATCCGCGCCTTTTCGACCAAAACCTTCCGCTCCGTCCGGCGCTTCATCTTCGGCGGCGAGGGCTACCCACTGGCCAAGCTCAAGCTCCTCTTCGACACCTACCCCGAGGCCGAATTCCACAATGTCTACGGCCCCACGGAGTGTACCTGCATCTGCTCCACCTATCGATTGAGCGCCGACGATTTCGTGAATCTCAAGGGCTACCCCCCCTTGGGGCGATTGATCCCGAATTTCGACTTCCTCGTGCTCGACGACCAGGGACGGCCCGCCCCGCAGGGGGAAGTGGGCGAACTTTGCCTGCTCGGCCCCCAGGTAGGTCTGGGGTATTACAACGACCCCGAGCGCACCAGGGCTGCCTTCTGCACCAACCCCTGTAATTCCGATTACCGCGAGCCCATGTACAGGACCGGCGATCTGGTGCGCGTGGCGCCGGAAGACGGCACGATCTGGATACTGGGGCGCACCGACAACCAGGTCAAGCGCATGGGCTACCGCATCGAACTCGAGGAGATCGAGAACGCCCTCTGCTGCCTGCCAGGCGTGGCCAGGGCCGCCGTGGTCTTTTTGCCCGCGGAGGACAGGGCGGGGCGGATCATGGCCGCGGTGCAGGGCTCCTGCCTCGAATGTAACCACGTGCTGAACGCCCTGGGGCAGGTCATCCCGGACTACATGCTCCCGGACATGGTGGAAGTGATGGAATCCCTGCCCATGAACCAGAACGGCAAGATCGACAGACCGGCCGTGCTACGCCATTTCAAAACCCGCTGAGAACCCCAGAGGCAGCCATGAGCAAAGTCATTCTCTTCGGTGCGGGGCGCGGCGCCTACGTGGCGCACCGCTACCTGACCAACGAAAACAAGCACGAAATCTGCGGGTTCACCGTGGACGAACGCTACATGCAAGGGGACAGCTACATGGACCTCCCCCTCGTGCCCTTCGAGACAGTGCAGCAGACCTTCCCTCCGGGCGAATACAGGATGTTCACGCTGCTGAGCTACGACGACATGAACGGCCTGCGCATGAACAAGTACTTGCAGGGCAAGGAAAAGGGCTATGACTTCATCAGCTGCGTCAGTCCCTCGGTCCACTCGCCGGAAACCCTGCGCGTGGGCGAGAACTGCTTCATCATGGAGAACCAGACCATCAACCTGGACGTGGCCATCGGCAACAACGTGGTCATGTGGTCAGGCAACCACGTGGGTGACAACACCATCGTGGAGGATCACGTCTGGTTCTGCTCCCACGTCTGCATCGGCGGCGACTGCACCGTGGGCGCACGCACCTTTCTGGGCAACAACTGCACCATCTCCAACAACGTGAACATCGGCGCCAAATGCTACATCGGCCCCAACGCCCTGATCGGCAGCCACGTAGAGGCCGGCGGCGTGTACGTGATGCCCCCCACGGAGCGTGCGGCCCTGGACAGCGAAAGATTCATGCAACTCGTGCACATGCACTGCATGCGGCGTTGAGACTCCATGTATTCCTGGAAAAAGCTCGGCCTGGTCATCGAGCCCCTGGGCTACCCCTGGGCTCTGACCCACGCGCAGAACCCCACCCCGGTGCACAGGAGTGGTGACGTCTTCAGGGTCTACTTCGCTCCCAGGGACAGAAGCAACAGGGCCCAGGCCGCATGGGCGGACATCGATGTCTCCCGCCCCCAACACGGAATCCTCGACCACGCCAAGGCCCCACTGCTCCCATTGGGGCGGCCGGGCGCCTTTGACGACTGCGGGGTCATGCCCCACTGCGTCCTGGACGTGGAGGGCACGCTGTACATGTACTATACGGGCTGGAGCTTGGCGCGGGTGGTGCCCTTCCTGTTCTTCATCGGGCTGGCGTGCAGTACCGAAGGAGGGCGCGGCTTCCAGCGCCATTCCGAAGCGCCGGTGTTGGGGCGCAATCCCGACGATCCCTTTCTCACGGCCGCGCCCTGGGTAGTCAAGGAAGGCAATGTCTGGAAGATGTGGTACGTCTCCGCGGACAGGTGGGAACTGGAGGAAGGGCAGGCCGCCAAACACTACTACCGCATCAAGCTCGCGCTGTCCGACGACGGCGTGAACTGGCGCCCCCATTCCGTGGCAATTGACTTCGAACCCGGTGAATACGCCCTGGCGCGCCCCGTGGTCAGGGTCACGGACGCAGGCTACGAGATGTGGTTCTGTTCACGAGGGGGGAGCGGGACCTACCGACCGCGGTTGGCCCGCTCCAAGGACGGAATGGTCTGGAGCCGCTGCAACGACACGGGCCTGGACGTGTCCCCCACTGGCTGGGACAGCGAAATGATCTGCTATCCCTTTGTGTTCGAGCACAAGGGGAAGACGTACATGCTTTACAACGGCAACGCCTACGGCAGGGACGGCTGCGGCCTGGCCGTGCGAGAGTAAGGCCCCTGGCAACCTACACTCGCGCGATGCTCTCCACCAGCAGTCTGGTTACCTTTTCCGCGTTGAGATTGAAGATGTGCAGGATCTCCTCCCAGGTCACGGGGGCCTCGTCGGTCTTCCAGCAGTCATAGTCCGTGGACATGGCCACCGCGGCGTAGGGCAGGCCGATCTCGTTGGCCAATATGCACTCCGGCGCGATGCTCATGTTGATGACATCGGCGCCCCAGAGCCGGAACATCCTGGACTCCGCCCTGGTGGAGAAGCGCGGCCCCTCGATGGTGACCACGGTGCCGGTCTTGTGGTGGGGGAATTCCAGTTCCTCGCAAACGGTGCAGAAGATGCCCCTGAGCCTGGCGTCAAAGGGCTCGGACATGGGCGTGTGCATGGCCCGGTGCGGCTCGAAGACCTCGTGGAAGGTCACGAACCTGTGCCGGGTGAAGTCGATGAACTGGTCCAGGATCACCAAGTGCCCCCGGTCGATTTCCTCGCGCAAGGAGCCCACGGCCGTGGTGGCCAGGATGCATTCGCAGCCCAGTTCCTTGAGGATGTGGACGTTGGCCCTGAAGTTCACCTGCGTGGGGGGCACAGTGTGCTCCCTGCCGTGCCGGGCCAGGAGGAAGACCTGCTTGTCGCCTATGCGCCCCCTCTTGACCGTGGATGTGGGTGAACCGTAAGGCGTGGACAGATCGAGTTCCACCTCGTCCTTGAGAATTTCCGGATTGTCCAGACCGCTACCGCCGATGATGCCAATCTTTTCCATGAGCTGTGTTCCGTGGTTAGAGCTTGAGCAGACAGACGTGGTCCAGGCCGTTGAGTCTGGTGGATCCCTTGAGAAAGCCCAGTTCGATGAGGAAGCCGAGGCCGGCGATCTGGCCCTGGGCGTTCTGCACCAGCTTGACCATGCCCTCCACGGTACCGCCGGTGGCGATGAGGTCGTCGATGATCAGGATCCGCTCGCCGGAGCGGATGGCGTCTTCGTGCATACACAATGTGTCGGTGCCGTACTCCAGGTCGTATGTCACGCTGACATTCCTGAAGGGGAGCTTGCCGGGCTTGCGCACGGGAATGAAACCCAGCCCCATCTTGTAGGCCAAGGGGGCACCGAAGATGAAACCACGAGCCTCGGCCGCGATGATCTTGTCGGCCTTGATGTCCTGGAACTGCTCGGCCATGGCGTCGATGGCGTAGGCAAAGGCCCTGCCCTCGGCCAGCAGAGGCGTGATGTCGAAAAACACGATGCCCTCTTTGGGAAAATCCTTCACGTCACGGATGAAGCTGCGCAGATCCATGTTGTCCTCCGGTGCGATATGTGCAATGAGTCTGTCCCATGTCATCCGCGCAAGAATCAACGCGCGAAGGGGCGATTTCACTGTAGTATTTCCCCCCTGCTTTGTCAAAACATTGTCTCGATACGGCTACTGCCGGAGGTAAGGTTTCATGCCCGAATACTGCGACATCCTACTCACCGCCGAGTATGTCCTGACCCAGAACCATGAGCGCGAGATCATCGAACAGGGCGCCGTGGCCGTCGCCGGCAGGCAGATCCTGGCCCTGGGACCCGCCGCCGACCTCGATGTCCGCTTCCAGGCGGTGCAGAGGATCGACCTCGGGCACAGCCTGCTCATGCCCGCCCTGGTCAACGCCCACACCCATTCGCCCATGACCCTGCTCAGGGGCGTGGCCGACGACCTCCCCCTGCTGGAGTGGCTGACCACCCGCATTTGGCCACTGGAGGCCAAGCTCACCGAAGAACTGGTACGCCTGGGCTCGCTACTGGCCTGCGCCGAGATGCTGCGCACGGGGACCTGCTGCTTCATGGACATGTACTTTCACCAGGACGTCACCGCCTCCGTGGTGGACCAGTGCGGCATGCGGGCCGTTCTGGCCGAGGGGCTGCTGGCCTTCCCCACCCTCTCCTACCAGAACACGGAGCAGGCCTTCGAGATCATCGAGGACCTCTTCGAACGCTTTGCCGACCACGAGCGCATCCATTTCGGACTGGCGCCGCATACGGTCTTCACCGCCACCGAGGAGCAAATTGTCCGAAGCTTCACCCTGGCGGAAAAGTACGATACGGTCTGGTTCACCCATTGCGCGGAGACGCCCCGCGAAACAGCGGAATGTTTGAAAAAACTGGGCAAACGCCCGGTGGCCTTCCTGAACGACATGGGCCTGCTGTCGCCGCGCAGCGTGCTGGTCCATGCCGTGGACCTGACCTTGGATGAGATTGCCCTCCTGGCCGAGACCGGCAGCAAGGTGGTACTTGCGCCCAAGAGCAACATGAAACTAGCCTCTGGGGTGGCCAAGGCCGGCGCCATGCTCGATGCGGGATTATGCCCCGGCCTGGGAACGGACGGCGCCGCCAGCAACAACACCCTGAACATGTTCCTGGAAATGAACGCTTGCGCCCTGTTGCAGAAGGTGGCGACTCTGGACCCCACCCTGCTCCACGCGCCCCAGGTGTTGGACATGGCCACCATCAACAGCGCCGCTTGCGTTGGCCTGCCCGAGCTGGGCAGCCTGACCCCCGGCGGGCCGGCCGACCTCATCGCCCTGGATCTCCAGGTCCCGAACATGATCCCGGTGCACAATCCCTTGTCCCACCTCGTCTACGCCGCCAATGGCAGCGAGGTAAGGCTGACCATGGTCGACGGCCGGATCTGTTATCGGGACGGGCGATTCCTGACCCTGGACTATCCAGCTCTGTTGCGGGAAATGGATTCCGTGTTGCGCTGGGCTGGCAAACAGGCGTGAGTGATCAGATCCAGAGGAAGTTCATTCCGCAATTGACACTCTTGAAAAGGGGTTTTACGTAGAGGATGTGTGGATTGCGTTCCCTTGGGCAGGCCCGGCTTTGACAAGTTCTCTCCAGGCTTGCCTGAATATGGCTTGGTTGCCGGTGCGAGGCAGGATGTTCGGAGGCGATACCTTCAACCACTGGACAAGGAGCTCCCATGACGGACTACATCAAGGAACTGAAGAAAAAACTCACGACCTGGGATGCGCAGATCAAGGAATTCGAACTCGCCGCCATTCACGCCACCGACCCAAAAAATGAGGAGGAAGGCAAGAGGCAGGCTGCCGAACTCAGGCAGCGGCGTGAAGAACTCGAAGACAAGCTCAAGGAAATCGAACGGATCAGCGGCGAATCCTGGAACGAGGGCATCATGGCTCCGTTGGCGGAATTCGCGAAAAACTTCGAAGACAAGATGGAACAATACTTCCAGAAAAAATGACTTACCTTTTCCCGGCCCTCGGGCGACGCGGCCTTCCTGCCGCGCCGTCCGAGGATTCAATCGACGATGTGCTGCTTCACTTCTTCAGGGGTGCGGAAAAATGCCGCTCCACTGCTTCCACCTTGGATTGCATCCGGTTTTCGCCGTCTCGTGAATCGGCCCGCAGATAGACCAACACCCGGCTGCAGTCCTTGCGCAGCTCATCGTGGCAGCGCGTGATCAGGGCCATGACCTCGCCCCACTCCCCTTCGATGCAGGTACTCATGGGGCCGAACCCGTAAGACAGGCCGGACTCCTCGATGAGTTTCACGGCCCGGGCCACTTCAGCGCTCACGCCTTCTCCCTTGCCCAGAGGAAAGATCGACAATTCGACGATGACGCTCATCCGCCGTCTCCTTGTTTGTAGTGTATCCTGAAATGCCCTGAAGAATCAGGAATGAAAGCTGATTCCTCCAGGCGCCACGGAGATTACTTGGACTCGTGGGTGAAGACCAGGTCCCAGTCTGGGCCGGGAGGTGTTGTCTCTAGGGTGGAACAGCGCTCCTGGTAATGCGCGTACAGCTTCAGGTCTCGGTACTGGCTGCGAAGCACGGAGAACAATCGCCCCGCTTCCTTGAAGGACTGGGCACGATACAGCTCCATGGCCTTTTCGTGCAGCTCCAGCTCCTCGGCATACACTACCTTGTCGGCCAAGGAATAGGGCGTGTAGATGGCGATGGGCAGGACCTTGCCCTTGACCCGCACCCGGTCCACCTCCTGGAAGTGGAAGCTCCCAGGGGCGCAGGCGTTGCGGATGCCCTCGCTGACCAGAATTCCCAGGCCGTAGTACTTGGTCAACCCTTCCAGACGCGAAGCCAAATTCACGTTGTCGCCGATGATGGTGTAGTCGAAGAGATCCTTGGAGCCCATGTTGCCCACGCGCACCAAGCCGCAATGCAGACCCACGCCGATCTGCAACTCGAGGTTGAACTGTTCCTTGAACTGTGGATTCAACCTGGCAAGTTGTTCATGCATGCCCAGGGCAGCCTGCACCGCCTTTTCCTGATGTTGGGGCGTATCCAGGGGGGCGTTCCAGAAGGCCATGATGGCGTCACCGATGAACTTGTCCAGGGTGCCCGAAGTTTGGATGATCTTCGCGGTCATGGGGGTGAAGTATGCTTGCAGGAGTTGGCTGACCTGGTTTGGCGAGAGCCGTTCGCTCATGCTAGTGAAGCCGCGGATGTCCGAGAACAGGATGCTTACCTCGCGCTCCTCGCCGCTGAGGGAGAGCTTGTCAGGAGACTTGACCATCTGCTCCACCACCGCCTTGGACACATACTGGGAAAAGGCGTTGTGGAAGAAACGTTTCTGGGATTCCTCCCGCCAGTATTTGATCAGCGTGAGCAGGGAAAAGTTCGTGGCCAGGGCCACCAACGGAAACAACGGCGAAAGGAACAACCCGCGGGAACGAAAGCTCCATTCCGTGAAATACCACACCCCCCCCCCCACGACTCCAAGGGGCGCCAGGCTCCAGGAGGCGCCGGCCCAGGCCAGCAGCAACGTGCTGCACACACCGAGCCCCAGGATCAGCAGCACCTCGATGAGAATGCTCTTTTCCGGTCGCCTGATGAAGTCTTGCTGCAGGATGTTGTCCGCGATGGTGGCGTGCACCTCCACCCCTGGAAAGACCTGGTCCATGGGTGTTGCCCGGAGATCTTTCAGACCCGCGGCCGAGGTGCCCACGAAGACGATCTTGTCCACGAGCACGCCAGGATCCAGACGATCCAGCAGAATGTCCGCGGCTGACAAATAGGGGAAGCTGTGACGCATGCCACGGTAGTTGATCAGCATCTGTCCGGTTTCGTCCAAGGGGATGCGCGTGTTGTTGAAATGGAGAAACTGGGAGCCGGGGGTCTTGTCCTCCAGATCGCCCATGGCCAGCAGCAGATCGGCCTCGGGTTTGAACTTCATGAGCGCCGCCAGGGCCAGGCCGGGGTAGAACTTGCCCTCGTGGGCGATGACCAGCGGGGAGCGGCGCATGATGCCGTCGGCGTCGGGCAGGGCGTTGAAAAAACCCGACGCGTCGGCAGCCTCGCTCAGGACCGCGATGTTACAGACCACACCTGGCGCATCGTAGAGCATCTCCTCCCAGGACCTGGCGCCCTGTACCCGGACAACGGGGAGGTTCACCGGCACCAGATGGCACTTGCCTGGCCCTTGAGTCTGCTGGGATACATCGAAATTGAAGTGATAGCCCAGGACGAACGGCCCCTTACGTAGCACCTCGGCCAGCACCTGGTCGTTGTCTCGCAGCACCGGCGGCAGGCCCTGGAAATCGATCCTGATGTTGTAATCCTTGTGCAACTCCTCCCGCAGAATATCCAAAGACGTCCTGTCGGGTTCGGAAAAAACTATATCCAGGGCCACGGAGTCCGCGCCCAGGCCCTGAATTTTCTCCAGGAGACGCCCCACCCGGTAGCGGGGCCAGGGCCATTGCCCCAACTCGCTGAGGCTCTTTTCGTCGATGTCCACTATAGCGATCACGCCCGAGGTCTCGGACTTGTGGATACGCCGCAGCATGGAGTCGTAGTACTTGTCGTCCAGGTACTGAAAAAAGATGGGCTGCAAGGCGTACAGCACGCACAGGACCACGGAGAGCGTCACTCCCGACAACAGCACGATCACGCGACCGCGGTCCAGCCATGACCGCGCCGCGGATAGCCTGGAAACGAGGTTGGACAGGATTCTGTTCATGAATTTCGTGTCCCTTGGGATGGTTGCGCGCACTATAGCCTGAAAACAGAATCTCCGGCAATGAAAAGCTTATTGCGCACTCTCCCCAAGGGGGCGTGTTTTCCAGCGCTTGTGCATCCACAACCATTGCTCAGGACAACGCCGTACAACATCTTCCACGGCCGCAGTGTAAAACGTCGCGATCGCGGCGATTTTCTCCTCCTGCGTGCCGTGCAGCTCCCGTGTATGCAAGGGGGCATGGGTTTCCAGCACATAGCCGCCTTGGGGTCCACGCAGCATGAAGCAGGGCCAAACCGTTGCACCGGCGCGCAAGGCCAGCAGGGCCGGGCCGGCATTGACCGCGGCCGCTTTGCCCAGGAAGGGGATGAAAACAGCCTCGCGTTGCATGGCGTTGTGATCCACCAGAAAGGCGCAGCCACCGCCCTTGCGCAGGAGCCTGAGCACGGCCATGGCCGCGTTGCGATGGCCGATGACCGCGATGCCGGAGCGCCCCCTCTGGCGTTTGAGCATCCGGTTCAGAGCCCTGTCCTTGCCCTCGCGGACAACCACGCCCATGGGGCGATCCCTGACGCACAGCCCCATGACCCCGGCGATGAGTTCCCAGGCGCCCACGTGAGCCGTGGTCAGGATGGCGGGACCCTGGGTGCGGAGCATGGTCTCGAAACGCTCCCGGGGCTCGAAGGTCACTCGCTCGTGGAGAAAGCGCCAGTCCACGCGCTTGGTCAGGAACGTCTCGAGAAAGCTGCGCCCCGTGTGCCGAAAACTCTGCCTGGCCACCAATCGGGCCTGCTCCGGCTCCAGACCCAGGCGCTCCGTAATCGCGGTCACGGCCAGGGTACGCCGATCAGGCAGGACGTGCCAGAGTAGATCGCCTGCCAGATTGCCCAGCCTGGCGGCATTCTCGAAGCCGATCCGTCCGCCGGCCAGGGCGGCTGTCTGGTAGATGAAGTCGAGCATGGTCGCGTTATCCGGATTCAGGGACACGGCGTCAGAGAGCAGGCTCCGGCCGTCAGGCCAGCTCCAGCATCTTGCCTTCCAGGCGCTTCTGCTCATGCAGCAGACGCTCGGCGTCAAGTTCTCCCCGCCCCACCGCGTATGGTTCGCCGAGCACGATGCGGCAATGGCTCAGGGGATAGGGCAGCTGAAATTTGTCCCAGGCCTTGTGAAAGATCTTCTTCCTGGAGAGAAATATCCTGATGGGCGTGAGCAGTGCGTCGGTCTTGTAGGCCAGGTAGACCGCGCCCTCCTTGACCTCGTGCCGCGGCCCCCTGGGGCCGTCCACCGTTACCACACCTATCATGTTTTCCTTGAGCATCATCTTGCGCGCCAGGATCAGGGCCTTGACCCCGCCGCGTGACTTGGAGCCCCTGGCAGTGACCAGGCCGAGGCCCTGCAGCAGCCGGGCCATGATCTCGCCGTCGCTGCTCTGGCTGACAATGGCCACGAAACGGAAGGGTCCCAAGCGGCGCAGATAGGGCAGGCAGAAGGTCTCGTCGTGAAAATGGGCGAAGACAACCTGCCGGCCCTGGGCCTTAGCCCGCTCCACGGCCTGCCAGTTCTCCACTTCATGCCGCATGCTGGCCTCCCACAGCCTGTACAGGCCCACCATGGCCGGCGCGTAGTGATTCACCTCGATGCGCATGACCCCTACCCTCTGCCGACGGCCGGAGAATTCCCCAGCATGGTTTCGGGCTCGAACTGCATGGCGTAGAGCCGTGCATACAGTGGACAGCTCTCCAGCAGACGGGCGTGAGGGCCCTGGTCCAGAATCCGCCCCTTTTCCATGACCACGATCCGGTCCGCGCCAAGAATTGTTGACAACCGATGGGCGATGACGATGCTGGTGCGCCCCTGCATGAGGTTGTCCAGGGCCAGTTGCACGATGCGTTCGGACTCGGTGTCCAGGGCGCTGGTGGCCTCGTCCAGCACCAGGATGGGCGGGTTTTTGAGCAGGGCGCGTGCGATGGTCAGGCGTTGCTTTTGCCCCCCGGAGAGTTTCACGCCGCGCTCCCCGAGCAGCGTGTCATAACCCTGGGGCAGTTGTTCCACAAATTCGTGGGCATATGCCGTCTTGCAGGCCTGGACCACTGCCGTATCGTCCACCTCGGGCAGGCCGTAGGCCACGTTGTCCCGCACGCTGAGGTTGAAGAGGAAGGAGTCCTGCGAGACCAGGCCGATGTTCCGCCGCAGGCTGGCCAAGGTGTATTCCTGCACGGGACGTTCGTTGAGCCGGATCGCGCCCTGCTGAGGCTCGTAAAAACGGGGGATGAGATTGACCAGCGTGGTCTTGCCCGATCCGCTGGGGCCCACCACGGCCACACGCTCCCCTGCGCGGACCACGAGGGTTATCGCAACCACCGCGGGGTTGGGGCAGCCCTCGTAGGCAAAGGTCACGGTATCGAAGACCAGTTCCTTGAAGTTTTCCTTGAACTCCACGCTGCCGCCCTGCTCCACCGTCAGGACCGGTGAATCCAGGACCTCGAAGACGCGCTCGGCGCCGGCCAGGGCCTGTTGGATGTCGGAGTTGGCGTTGGCCAGCTTCTTGATGGGCTCGTAAAGCATGATCAGGGCCGCGATGAACGAGAAGAAGGTGCCGGGGGTGGATTCGCCGCTGATGACCTTGTACCCGCCGTACCAAATGACCAAGCCCACGCCCACGGCGCCGACCAATTCCATGACCCGCGAGGAAAGCTCGCTGTACACGACTTCCTTGAGGGCGATCTTCACCAACCGCTTGTTTTCGCCGGCAAAGCGCCGGGCTTCTGGCTTCTCGGTGGCAAAGGCCTTGACCACGCGCACGCCACTGAAAATCTCCTGGAGTACCGTGGCGATGTCCGCCAGCTTGCTTTGGTTGCGACGGCCGTATTTCCTGAGCTTGCGCGCGAAGTAGAAGAACGGGAAGATGGCTGCGGGAAGTACCAGCATGGCCCAGATGGCCAGGCGCCAGTCGCGGTAGAAGACCACGCAGATCAGCCCAGCCATGGTCAGCAGTTCCCGTGCCACCATGATCATGGCCGGCAGGCTCATGCGGATCAGCAGCACATCGTTGATCACCCGGCTCATGAGCATGCCCACCTGGTTCTCCTCGAAAAACTTCAAGGGCAGGTAGATGATCCTGTCGTAAAGCTGGTTGCGCAGGTCTTCCAGCACCTGCAGGCCGCTGGATTTGAGCAGGTAGTTCTGCAGGTACTGAAAGAACCCTTTGATCACGATGAGCGCGATGTAGGCAAAGGGGATCAACAGCAGAGCGTCGGCGTCCTTGCGAATGAAGATGTCGTCCAGGGCCGGCTGCACCAGATACGCCAAGCCCGCGGTGCTGACCGCCACCACCAGCATGGACAGCCCGCCCACGGCCACTCGCTTCCAATAGGGGCGAAAGCACCCCATGCACCGTTTCAGGAGCGGCCAACTCCTGACGGCGCCGGGTTCAAGAAGAAGTTTCATCTGCAGTCACTTAACGATTGTCAGCGGATTGCCCACGGATAACCGGTCCATTGCCGGAACCCCCTCCCTATACGCGAGCCTTTCCCAAGGGGCAATGTATCGACAATGTCTATGTATCTTTCCAAAATGGATCACGTATTTCCATTTGACCTGGGCCACTGACTGGAATCATGATTCTTTTTTAAGCAATCACCAAGGAGAAAGACACAATGGCCGAGATACTGCTCGACTGCAAGGGCCTGCCCTGCCCACAGCCTGTTCTGGAATGCAAACGCTGCATCGAGGAAAAAGCTCCAGACTCGTTTTCCGTCCTGGTGGACAACGACGCCGCACGGGAAAATATCTCCCGTTTCGCCTCCATCAAAGGATACCGGAGCGAGGCTGAAAAGCTCGACAGCGGGCTCTGGCGACTGACCCTGAGCAAGGGGCACGCATCTCCGGCCGCATCATCGGAAGCCGCCTCCTGCGAGATCATGAACCAGGAGCAGTCCCCTCCACCTGACAGGCACATGGAGCAAATCTGCGTGTTCATCAGTTCCAGGACCTTGGGGCGCGGTGACGAGACCCTGGGCGCCAAGCTCATGGTCAACTTCGTCTCCACCCTGCCCGAACTGGGCAAGGACCTCTGGCGGATCATCATGGTCAACGAGGGTGTCACCCTGGCCACCACGGGCAGTCCGGTGCTGGAGACACTGCGCACCCTGGAAGCCTCCGGAGTCAGTATCCTGGTTTGTGGCACTTGCCTCGAATTCTTCGAGCTGCTGGAGGAAAAACAGGTGGGGCAAACCACCAACATGTTGGACGTGGTCACCAGCCTGCAACTGGCCACCAAGATCATCCGGCCCTGATACCCTGTTAAGGGGCAACACGTCAGAAGGAACGTAGCATCTTCTCCAGGCAGGTTCGCAGGGTCTTGCGCTCGGCACTGTCCAGTTCGCTGAGCATGTCACGGGTCAGGCTGGCGTGCAGTTGGTCGTGGACCTCAAAATGCCGCCCCCCCTCCGCGGTGAGTTCCACCAGTATCGAACGCCTGTCCTGTTCATTGGGGCGGCGGCGCACTAGACCCAGCTGTTCCAGCTTGTCCACGGTCACGGTCAGGGTGCCGGTGGTCAGGCCCATGCGCTCCGCAAGTTCCTTCATGCGCATGGGGCCGTGTGTACCCAAAATCTCCAGGGTATGCGTCTGGGACAAGGACAACCCGCTGTCCCGCACCACCGCGTGCTCCCAAGAGGAAAACTTCTCGAAGAATTCCACCAGCAGACGGCTCAGACTGTCCGTTGACTCAATATCTTCGTTCATGACGCCCCCATCTCGGTCCACAGTGAATACACGCCGAACAACACGGTCAATACGCCGATGGCGCGCATGAGCCAAGCCTCCAAGCCAGGATGCTCCAAGGCTCGAATAATGGAAACCGCCCTGTGCAGCGCGAAAATGACCACACCCACGGCAATGGCCGTGGTCAGGGCATAGGCGCCGAAGATCAGGGTGCTCTTCAACGCGCTGCCGGACTTGAGTGCATAGCCGTACATGATCGCCACCGTGGGGCAGGGAACGATCATGTTCACGAACCCCAGGAGGAACAGCCCCGCCCCGGTGGCACTGTTCACGTTCAGCTTCAATCCTCTCCCCTGCTCGCTTCCGACAAGGCAATGGGTGTGATCGTGGTCGTGATCGTGATCATGCTCGTCATGATCGTGATGGTGCAGCCACTCTGGACGCAGGATGAGGATGAGTCCCAGCAGGATGATCACCCCGTTGCTCAGTACCTCCACCCAGACGGACATGGTCGGCGTGAAGAACGAGGAAAGTCCTCCGAGGGTCAGGCCGATAAGCAGGCAGGCCAGGGCCGTGCCTAGGAGAAAGGCAGCAGTCAGGAAGAACACCTTGCTCCCACTGCTTCTGCCCACCACGAAAGGTGAAATGACCAGCCAGGAATGGCCGCAGGGATTCACACCATGGATCAGGCCGAGCAATAGACTACTTTGCATTGCAACCAGGAATACCGAATCGAGCACGGGAGTCACCTCTTTAGTTTGAATATCAAAATATTTTACGGATGGATATTTTGATTGTCAACTAAAATTCAGTATCCCGTGCAAAGGGAATTGTCAGCACCAGCCACGATCGCTACGTCTTGCTCAAGGGGGCAGGCTCTGGCATTGTCCGCGCCACGAGCCATGAACACAGACAATCACGATCAACACATCCGACTGAACAAGGTCATCGCCCAGGCCGGCATCTGCTCCAGGCGCAAGGCCGATGAACTCATCCTGCGCGGCGAGGTGCGGGTCAACGGCGAGCGTGTGGTCTCCCCGGGACTGCGTGTGGACCCGGTTACGGACCGCATCGAGGTCCAGGGGCGGTTGTTGCTTCCACCCGCCGGACAGGACCATGCTTACTTCATGCTGCACAAACCGCCCAAGATCATGACCACCCTGCACGATCCCCAGGGCAGACCCACGGTGCTCGACCTGATGCCCCGCTCAGCCCAGGAACTGCGCCTCGTCCCCGTGGGGCGTCTGGATTTCATGTCCGAAGGTCTCCTGCTGCTAACCAACGATGGCGAACTCACCCACCGCCTGACCCACCCGAGCCACCATTTGCCCAAGCTCTACCATGTGGGCGTCAATTCCTTCCCGTCTCGGGAAATCCTGGACGTGATGCGCCGTGGCATGCGCCTGCGTGAAGGGGAGCGGCTTGCCCCCGTGGACGTGCGCGTTCTGGAGCCCACGAAACAGGGTCCTGTGCTGGAAATGACCCTGATCCAAGGTGTGAACCGGCAGATTCGACGCATGTGCCGGGACCTCGGTCTGGGCGTGCGCTTCCTGCGCCGGATTGCCCAAGGCCCCGTGCAACTCGGTGATTTGCCAAGGGGACGCTGCCGGGAACTTACAACTCAGGAAATCATTGCGCTACGCAAGGCCGTTGGATTGTAACACCCCTCCTGCGACAACTTCTCTAGATATTGATTACATTTTTTCTATAGTACATAGTGGGCATTTACACGTTGCAATCCAGCCATGTTGGTGTACTATCCACAAATCTGCTTTCACCATGGGCTCTGTGCGGCGGTGGGGAATCTACGGACGCCGCTTTTGCCCCTGTCCAGTCTTGCCTGGGCCTGCCGCATTCTTGCGCAACGTTGTATGAACAATGCAGCTACGTCTTGTTGCAAGGCATGTAGACTATACATCATCGTGGGGTGTCCGTGATGTTCAAGCGCTTCCTGCCGCTGTTCCTGATATTGCTGTTCGTGCCTGGTTGCAGCCAAAAACAAAACCCATTTCAGCGTACACAAGCTCAGTGGCATACGGCCACTACCATTACGAAAACAAAAGAGGCAGCACAACAGGATACACTTCTTGCTTCTCTTTCACTCGATCATCTTGATCCGCAGACCATACGACTTGAAAAGGTGCTCAAACGTGTTGCCCTGGCACTGCATAACACTCCTGACTCACACCTCGACATCACCACCACTGAATACCACCTGATACAGCCAGAAGAAGGAGTACAACGAGCACTACGCCTCTCCGAACACGTCATGAAGCTGTTGCTCCTACGCCACAACATCGCTTCGAAGCGCTGCTCCATTCATGGTCTGAGTTCCAGGGACATCTCCGAAAGGAAGTTGGTACTACGACTCGTCCAGACGCCCACTCCCAACAGAATCACCATGGCGGCGACGCCTGCACCGGTGACATCCACCACTGCCCCCATCACTCCAACGCCCTCCACGCCCCAACCCATGGCCTTGGACATCTCGGATCTGGAAAAGGGTCCGCCCCTGGAATTGGAAGACAACGCCGCACTCCCCGTTGGAGCGGAGATCGGCGAACACCTCCTGCACTTCGTGATACGCTTTTCCAACAAGGGTGAAAAGCTGGATACCGAGAACCTGCGGATCATGGAAACGGTGGCTGTCCTGTTGCACGACAACCCCGGCGCCATGGCCCGCATCGAAGGCCATACCGACTTGAAGGGCTCCAGCAGCGCCAACCTGCGTACCTCCCTGCGCAGGGCCGAAACCGTGCGCAATCTGCTCATGCGCGGGCAAGGCATTCCACCGCAGCGTCTCCAAGCCCTTGGTTTGGGGCAGTCACGCCCCCTGACGTCCAACGACACGCAACAGGGCAGACTCGAGAACAACAGGGTGGAGATCACCGTCCACGCCACGACGCCCTTGCGCCGGGGCGATTCGCTCCCCTCGGGGGCACACGATGCACAAACGCCGACAGCAGAACCCCTGGGCCGCTGCCTGGTGCTCTGCTACCACGGGGTGGACATGGGCTCCAGCTTGAGCGTATCCTCGACCTTTTTCCGCAAACAGGTCGAGCTGCTGCTCGAAAACGGCTACAACTTTCTCTCGCTGGAGGATTTCGGCAAACACATCCGCGAGAACATCCCGTTTCAGGGGCGTAACGTGCTCTTCACTTTCGACGACGGCTGGAAATCCACCATGCTGGCCTTCGAGATCATGAAGGAGCACAACCTCCCCTTCACCCTGTTCATCTCCACCCAATACGCTGGACACCCCGTGGGCATGTGCCTGAGCAGGGAGGACATCGAGAAACTGAAGAAGTCCCCACTGGTCAGCTTCGCCAACCACTCGCACACCCACTCCAAACGCCTCATAGCCAAGCGCTCCAACAATGGCGGCCACTACCTGGACTTCATCCGCAAGGACATCCAGACCAGCAAGGTACGCTTCAGGGAATTGGTGGGCATGGACAGCGAATTCTTCGCTTTTCCCTTCGGCCACTGGAACCACGACTACATCGCGGCCCTGAACGCCGCCGGTTTCCGCTATCTCTTCACAGTGGAGCCGCGAACCGTCGAGACCGGCCTGGCTTCAGTGAACAACAATCTCATTCCACGCATCGCCGGTCACCAACTGGGCATGAACCAAATCGCGGCACTTTTCCAGGGAGTGCCGCCGCATGTACCCAGAACCATCGCGGCGGAAAAGGACACCCGCCCGGCAGAAGGTGCCGCTGTAGCGAAGATCCTGCACAAGGGCCCCATGCACGCCGGTCTGCTGCGAATTCCACCTGTACCCAGGCCTACCGCCAAGCTGGATCGCACAAGCGCCCCCGCCAGTATGCTGGCGCAACAAACCGAGGAATTCCAAGAGCCGACCCACATTGCGCAAGCCGTTTCCACCCCAGACAAGCCCGAACCCGAGCCTGCCCGGACCGTTTCCAGCACCGCACCACGAATGCGACAGGCCGCCATGGCCGACGTCAGGTACACACCCTTGGCACAGGGCGAGCAATCAGCCACCGCCCCTGTTGTGAAAAACAGCGAATCCCGCATTGCCGGACGCTACCGCCAGCGTCGGGACCCATCCGGGCTGCGGACCACGGTCCACCCACTGACTCCAGAATCCAGGCGCATCGAGGTGGTGGCGGTGGGCGACATCATGATGGGCTCGGACTATCCGCGTAATCATCTGCCCCCCAACGATGGAGAGCACATCTTCGCCGATGTCCATCGGTTCTTCCGTGGGGGCGACGTGATCTTCGGCAATCTTGAAGGCCCCCTGAGCGACGGAGGCGCCCCCGCGAAGTGTGGCAAAGCGGGCGGCAACTGCTACGAGTTTCGCACCCCCACGCGCTATGTCAAACATTTGGTGCGCGCCGGATTCAACTCCTTGTCCATCGCCAACAACCACGCCAACGACTTCGGCCCCCAGGGACAAATGAGCACCATCGACACCCTGCGGACCAACGGCATCCAACCCGTGGGCGGTGCTGCCGTGGGCCGGTTGCATCTCAAAGGCAAGCGCATCGCCGTTGTCGGTTTTTCCCAGCATGGCCGGGAATATGCCCACCCCATCCAGGACATCGCCGGCGCCATGCGTATCGTCCAAGCGCTCAAGAATGACAACGACCTGGTCATCGTCTCGTTTCATGGGGGCGCCGAGGGTTCGTCAGCCTCCAATGTGGCGGACAATACCGAATTCGCTTTCGGCGAAAACCGTGGCAATGTGGTACGTTTCTCGCGTAGCGTCATCGACGCAGGCGCCGACCTGGTCCTAGGGCATGGTCCCCACGTGTTGCGGGCCATGGAAATCTACAAGGGGCGACTCATCGCTTACAGCCTCGGCAACTTCCTGACCTACGAACTCTTCGGCACGACAGGACTCTGCGGCCAGAGCGTGGTGCTCAAGGCCACACTGGACGCGGACTCCGGAGCCTTCCTCTCGGGCTCGTTGGTCCCCATCAAGCTCACGGCCAAGGGGCTGCCCCAGTTCGACCAGAGCATGGCCGCTGTCAGGCAGATCATGAACCTGACCCGTAAAAACCTGGCCAACGGCGACATCCACTTCAAGGAAAGTGCCGAGGCCATGTCCCTGCACCACATCCTGCAATAGGACACGTATCTCGAATCTACCGGCAGGGGCGGCTGTAAGTCACCCCTGCCGTCATTCCCCCGCAGTCAGGCGCACTCCTTGCATGGTCATGACAAAACCGGAAAAGGAGGCCCATCATGCAGACACATGAACACGCTCCAGGCTGTGGCGGGCATGCGGCCCCGGCCGGACACTCCCGGCAGGATTCCTGGCACGCCATCGATTTCGAAGACATCGCCATCTCTCGGCAGGCCCTGGAAGCCATTAAAAAAGCTGCACGGCAAATCCTGCCCCGGTATGTTCCGGAAGCGGCAATGCGGCAAATGACCCTGGGCGACAGCATCAGCCTCTTGTCCCGGAATCTGTTCTGGGAAGAAGGCAGCGGCAGATTGCTGCTCTGCTCCCATCTGGGGGGCAGGGAATACTGCATGGACATCCCGCCGGAGCACTGGCGGCTGCACAAAAGCCATGCGGACAACTGAGCCGCGCCACCTGCCCGAGCACTGACGTCACCCGCGCGGTGGCGTCAGTACATCCGGGCGCCCAGGGATACCTCACGCTCCGGCATGAGCAACACCACACCACCACCTCCTTGTTCATCCTGCGTGCCGTCCACCCCCAACACCAATACCTCTGATTTGAACCCGGCGATGGTCTTGGGAGGTAAGTTGACCACGGCCAGGACCTGCCGCCCCACCAAGTCTTCAGGGGTATAATACCGTGTGATCTGAGCGCTGCTCTGCCGCACCCCCAGAGGGCCGAAGTTGACCCACAGACGGTAGGCCGGTTTTTTGGCCTTGGGAAAGGGCTTCACACGTTCAATACGGCCGACGCGGATATCCAGCTTCAAGAAGTCTTCATAAGATGCGGTCAATTGCATGATCATTCCCTTGCTTGACAGGTATTATTCCTCTGCTTATTCATGAAAAAGCCGTGCACACAACCGGAATTCGCCCTGGAGACGCCATGACCCTGCTGCTTTCGCTATTGATTCTCTATGCCAAGATCGTGGCCGTTCTGGTCGCGCTCACATTCCTGCTCTATATTTACGAACTGGTCAACAACCAGGGCTTGCCCTGGTTGCGGCAGAGGACCAACGATTCCCTGCTCCTGACAGTGCCGCGTTGCATGGTCATCGCCTTTTGCAGCCAGTTTCTGGTGGGACTGGCCTATGTCTCGGGATATGTACGTAGTCTGTGGCGGCCGAGGTCACCGCGCAATGACGACCGCCCTGCCGTGGTGCTGGTGCACGGCCTGTATCACAATGCCTCGGCCTGGCTGCTCTTCCGGCGTCTGCTGCGGCGTGCCGGATTCAAGAACATCTACGGCCTGACGTACGACTGCTGGAAATCAGACTTCCAGAAAGCCTTCAAGGAATTGGAGCAGTTCGTTCGGGAGGTGATAATCCAGCACCCGGACCAGGGCGTTGTGCTCATGGGGCACAGCCTCGGGGGGCTGCTCACGCGGCATTATATGTCCGTGGGCAAGGATCGGGACCTGGTACGCGCGGCAGTGACCCTCGGCGCGCCGCACAAGGGCAGCAGGCTGGCTGCCTTCGGCATCGGTCGCATGGCACGTGGCCTGATTCCCAACCAGGGATTGATCCAATCCATCGAGGCCGCTGACGTCCGCCCCCCCTGCCCTTGTCTCAGCGTATACAGTCCGGTAGACGAGTTCGTTTTGCCGCAGCAATCCTTGCGGCTGGATCTGGCGGGCTGGGAGGAACGCGAGACCCTGCCCATGTCGCACGTGGGCATGCTCTTCCATCCGGCCGTGGCGCGGGAGTGCATCGAGTTTCTGCGGCGCACGACACAGGCGTCTTCTTGAGGCCACCCAAGAAGCACAGAACGCGCCCTGTATGAGCGCGTTCTGTATGCAAATATGTGGTGCCGAAGGGGGGACTCGAACCCCCACGGGCGTTGGCCCACTACCCCCTCAAGATAGCGTGTCTACCAGTTCCACCACTTCGGCGTGCCATCGAATCATTGTGCGGGCTTTTCTCCCGAGCTGTCGGTTCCGTTTTCCGGAGCCCCCTGCACGGCGTTTTCGGTCTGGATGCCGGAGACGCCGCCATCCTCGGCCTTTTGCGCGGCATCGTCAACCACGATACCCTGCTCCTGCTTTGGCGCCTCCTGCTGTGCGTCCAGTTGTTGCTCCACCGCGGCATCCATCACGCTACGCTCGCCCAGATGGCTCTCACGGGTGAGGTAAGTATACGACAACGACGTGATGATGAACAACGTGGCCACCACGGCCGTGATCTTGGTGAGCAACCCCCCGGCGCCGGAGCTGCCGAACAGGGAGCTACTGCCGCCGCCGAAGATCACGCCCATGCCTTCCTTGCCGGATTGCAGCAGCACAACCACGACGAGGACGACACAAAAGATGACGTGCAGCGCGAGAACAAAGGCTTGCAATGCGTACTCCTTAGTGCAGGGATGTGGAGGCCTGGGCGAGCACGATACGGCTGAAGCTGTCAACCTCCAAAGAGGCACCTCCTACCAATACTCCTTCCACGTTGTCAAGCGAAATGATTTCAGGGCAGTTGTCCGGGTTCACGGACCCGCCATAAAGGATGCGGACCTCCGCCCCAGCCTGGGGCAGAATCTCCCCCAGCATCCTGCGTACAAAGGCGTGGGCTTCGAGGATTTCCGGCGGACCGGCCACCTTGCCCGTGCCGATGGCCCAGACAGGTTCGTAGGCGATGGACAGATTCAGCGCCGTTGCCCTCTTGCCCACGTCGGCCAGCCCGATGCGCAGTTGCTCCTCCAGAACAAATTCCACCCGACCGGCCTCGCGCTCTTCGATGGTCTCGCCGATGCACAGCACGACATTGAAACCCTGCTCCAAGGCATACGCCGTCTTGAGCCCCACGAACTCGCTGCTCTCGCCCAGGACGTGACGCCGTTCGGAGTGGCCGGTAAGGACGTACGTACAGCCCAGGTCATGCAACATCGCGGGGGCGATCTCCCCGGTATAGGCGCCTTTTTCCGCTGGATAGAAATTCTGCCCCCCCACGTGAAAGCCATCCCTGCCGGCAAAGGCGTCGGCGACCCCGGCTACGGCGGTGAACGGTGGAAACACGAGCACTTCCCTGTCTTCCGGCAACGGGTCGAGCTTTCGTACCAGAGCATCGGCCGTGGCCCGTGCCTCGGCCAGGGTTTTGTGCATCTTCCAATTGGCGGCCATGAGTTTTTTCATCCAATACCTCCCGGTTCTTGGGCGTCCAGGCAAAGCTGTCCGATGTCATCCGTGTTGGGACTGTTGTAGCCGATTTTTCGCGGCGTGCAAGCCCGTGGGGCTTGAAAGGTCCGATGCCAGGGGACTAATCCGCGGGTGCCCCGTGACCGGTCAGGTCCCCACGCCCCCTGCAGGGGAGACCCGTGAAGGTGTGGAGAGGGCCTCGCCCAACTCCAGACGCAGGAGCAGCGCGTCCTCGCCGTTGTCCGGATAGTAGCGCCTGCGCACTCCCACCTGCCGGAATCCAAGGCCTGCGTAAAGGGAGCGTGCGGCCACGTTGCTTTCCCGCACCTCGAGAAGAACGTGCTCGATGCCCATGTTGCGGCCGATCTGCAGCACCAGGCCCAGGAGCCTGGACCCGAGTCCCTGCCTGCGGCGCGCCGGGGTGACGGCCAGGTTCAGGATTTCCATCTCCTCGCCGATGTGATAGAGGGAGAGGTAGGCCAGCAGGCGGCCATGCTCCCGCAATCCAAAGATATTGAACATCTTTTGATCCAGGGCGAGCCTGAACTGCTTTTCGTTCCAGGGGCAGGAGAAACACTGCTTCTCCAGGGCGAGGATCTGTTCCAGGTCCACGCTGCCGAGCCTGAAGAACTCCACTGCCCCGGACACCACGGAAACGCCGGATACCCCTGCCGCCCTGGATGGCCTGGATATCCTCCGTGGCCCTGGACCAACCCCCAATCCATTCGGTGTCTGCCGCATGAAAAAAAAGCCTCTAGCTGATCAAAATTCCGGCATTTCGGAGCTTGTGGAAATAGTGGACGCCCAAGATCGCCCCCTGGGAGTCCTGCCTTTGGTCGAGGCGCACAAGCAGTCGCTCATGCACCGTTCCGTCATGGTCTTGATCTATGATAGCTGCAATAGGGTCTATCTGCAACGTCGCAGTCGGAGCAAGAAGATATATCCTGGGTTCTGGGACCTCTCGGCCACCGGACATGTCAAGGCAGGCGAGGCCCGGGAAGACGCGGCCCTGCGCGAACTGCGCGAGGAGTTGGGCCTCGTGGCCAAGAGTCTGGTGTTTCTCAACGAGGTGAGGGCCTGCAAGGCCACGGGCTACGAATTCGTGACCATCTACAGTGGGGGGCGCATCGACACCCCGCCAACGCCCAATCCGGACGAAGTGGAAGATGGCGCCTTTCTGGATCCCGACGAGGTACGCTTTCTCGTGGAAAACTTCGAGGAACTACTCACCCCGGCCCTGCTCCACGCCCACCACCAGGGGTTGATTTTCTCACGTCTCTTCTGAGGCTGCCTGTTCCAACCCCGCGCCCCGCAGGAGCGCGGCAATGTCTTCGTGAACCAGGCCGTTGGTGGCCAGGATAGTCTTGGCCTCGAGCCTGAAAGGTCGGGAAGGGTCGAGCCGTGTAACCCTGCCGCCGGCCTCTTCCACCAGCAACCAGCCCGCAGCCGTGTCCCAGGGGTGCAGGAAGGCCTCATAGAAGACATCCAGACGCCCCCAGGCGAGATAGGCCAAGTCCAGAGCCGCCGCGCCATAGCGTCGCAGGCCCCGGCAGTTGGTCAGAGTCCTGCGCAGGCACTCCAGTATGGGGTCCACGTGCTGCAGAATGCTGTAGGGAAAACCGGTGGCCGCCATGCACAGCCGCAGTTCCGCTGCCTGACTCACGCGCATGGGCTCACCGTTGCAAAAAGCGCCCTGGCCGCGGCCGGCCCAGAACAGTTCGTCCATGATGGGATTGTAGACCACACCGAGCTGTATTCCCCCCTGATGCCAAAGGCCTATGGACGTGGCCACGAAGGGCAGCTTGTGCGCGAAGTTGGTGGTGCCGTCCAGGGGGTCCACCACCCAGACCGTGGACTCGAAGCCTGTCTCCCGCGCGGCGGTCTCCTCACCGACAAAACCGGCCCAGGGCAGAATATCCGCCAGCCGGTCACGCAGATGGCGCTCCACGGCCAGGTCGGTTTCCGTGACCAGGTCGATGGGCCCTTTGAAACGAATAGAGCGTGGTTTGGACCAGTGGTCGCGGATGATGGCACCGGCTTCGCGCGCAGCCTCGAGGGTTCGATGCAGCACGGCGCTCCAGTCTGGAGAATTCAAAAACATGCTGGACGTGGATTCCATGTTATCGCACTGCAGCCGTTCAGGCTTGTCGGAGCTGGCTCATTTTGCTCTTGAGGTACAGGTTCTCAAGAAACAATTCCAGATTGACCGCCGCCAGCTCGCTGAAAACCTTGACGTGGTCGGAAATGTCGAGAAAATCAGGATGGACGAAGCCCAGAACACCTCGGGTGGCTCTGGAAAAATGCAGCGGCAGGCACATCAGGCTCCGGAACTCCGGTGTCTCGACGTTCTTGCCGAACAGTGGCGAAAGCGCCCTGCCACGATCCTGCTCTCCGACGAAGACCGGGCTGTTGTTCTTGAACACCCAGCCCACCAACCCCGTCCCGATGGGAAAGCTCAAGTCCTGATTTCGTCCGGAAAAAAGGGGGCGGCTCGAGCCTTCCAGGTAGTAGGATTTGCCTTTCTCGTCGCGGGCTGCCAGAAAACAATACTCGAACCCGGTGCACTCGGAGAGAAGCAAAAGGAAATTCTCCAGAAAGGCGTCCCAACGGCTCATGCGCTTGCGAAGCCCCTGGATGAGTTGGAGGCTGTGATAGTAGGTGGATTCAACCTCGTGCTTGCGTGCCGCCACCAGTCTGAGTCTGTAGTCCTGGATCAGGTCCGCGAAGAGGTGCAGCAGCTTCTGGTCCTTGTCACTGAAGGAGTATGTCCGTTTGCTGTCCAGACAGAGAACGCCGAGGTCATCCTTGAGGGGGCAACCCATGAAGGCCTTGATACTCTGCTCGCTATCCTGTCCGTAATACTCCAACCGCCCCTTGGAACTGTCGAAGTTGTTGATCAACATGGGTTGCTTCGAAGCGAGGATGGCGCCCACGAGACCTTTTCCCGACGTCACGCGGCACTCCTTGTCAACATTGTCCCCCAGGCTGAACCAGACGTCCGGGCGATACGTATCTTCCTCGTGGCGCAGCAGCAACACGGCGGAATACGCGTCGAAGACGCTGCACACAAGGCTCAGTACACGTTGTAAATAATGCTCGTTTTCCATGGGTTTGTTCTATCCCGCTCCGATTGACATCACTATGTAACAACCACGCGAAATGTCAAGAGCTTGGCAACCGCGCCCTGAAATCCGGAATACCTCGACAACTCGTGTCGCGATGCACCACGTTCAAGGCAGCGTAATACGTTGAGATCCACGCGGAAATAAGATATAATAAAAATCTAGAAAAAAAAGTCGTGGGCACTGGACGAATCAACCACCAAGAAAAAGCTATCATGTTGGAATTAAACAAAAATGACATCTTCATTTGATTGGCAAGACACCTTTTGTGAAGGACAGTCCTATGGCTGTGGAAAACAAAACGGCTTTACCTGTTCCTCCACCATCACGTCGATTCAGGCGCTCAAGGACTATCTCGACCTGGTTCACGTCAAATTCTGCCTGGTCAAGCCGTATTTCGAACTGAAAAACTATCCCCTGGTGGAATCCCGGGAACTGCTGCCCTCCTTTGAGACCGACCTCTTCGAACACAAGGATCTCCCGGGCTTCAGCATGGTCGCCCTGAATCGCCCGGTCAATTATTTCCAGGAAATCTTCCAGTTCGACATCATTCACAACCTCATGGAGTACCAGGATGTCACGGGAGGAACCACCTGCCCTTTGGAGCATTCCGTCTTCTCGCAGAACCTGCACACCGTGATGAACCGCTTGCCGCGCAAGGAACAGGAGAGTTTTTCCAACCGCTTCGTCAATAAGGATATTTCGGATCTGGAACTCTACCCCAAGATGCTCGACTACCTGAAGCTGATGGATCGAGCCCATGTTCTGAATACGGACAGTTTCGGAAATTTCACCCTCTCCGGGGTCTACGGTTCATTTCCCTCTGATCTGGACGCGGAAATCAAGCGCTTCGGCCTGAGACTCGGGAAATTCAGGGTTGGCGACAACCAGCTCTACGAGCGCAACAGACTCTTCGTCTATCAGTACCTCATGGAGCTATACGGCTTTCCCATCGCCTCCGAGCGCAGAACCTCCGCGGCGCTCTTCGCCAGACGCCTGCACAAGCTCGGCGAGGAGTTCATGGTCCGCGTGCTCAGCCAATCCGACCGCACGATCACTTCCATGTTTTCCTCCCCAACCGCCAAGCACTATCCTTCGGTGGAAAAGGTCGCCCTGGTGCGTGTGGAGAAGGAGCAGAGCGAGATCATCGCCAAACTCAAGAAAGGTGGTTTTTTTCTCGACCCACGCAAGAATGTGGTCATCCTCCGGGTCAAATACCGGCAACACAAATACAGCCCCTACAACATCCGCCAGGACCGCGCCCTTTCAGTGGAAAGCCAGGAGGTCATCCACCCCCTCACGGGCGAGGTCATGGACAATGTCAACATCATCAAGGACACCTACAACATGTTCCTGCGCCTCAACGACATCGTGCGCGGGGAATATCGAGGGGCAATCGTCTTCAAGCGCCACGAGGTGGTGGAGAACACCGAAACCGATGAAAAGCGGCTCAAGTTCCTCTACGCTTGGCTCTCCAAGCACCAGCGCCGCATCATCAGCTACTCCGACGAGTTCTTCGCCAAGATCGCCATGGTCCTGGACAACTACCTCCTGGACACCAAGAACTACGAGTCCTTCCAGGAACTGCACTCCCTTTTTCAGGAGGTCTGGACCAAGTACAGCTACATCCAGCAAGCACGCATGGTCCGCGCGCTGGAAGACCTCAAACAGGGGCATATCAAGGGCAAACGACTCTCCCGGCTCGATGCCCTCAAACAGATCTGCGCTCTGATGCACGACCTCAAGTTCGAGGTAGTCAACTATTTCGACGAGCTGGTTTCCCACATCATCCACATCGGCGAGCGCCTCCTGTCCGACAGTTACATCCGTGGTAACTACGTGGAGAAAAAGGATACCGAACTTACCTCCTACGGGCTGGAAATCAAACGCCAGTATGGCAAGCTCGTTTCTTTGGTGGACGCATTCAAGGATATCCGCAAAGCACGGCTGGAGCGCCAAAGCGTGCAGATCCGCAAGGCGGGATAACGTCCATCCCCCTTGTCATCCACCCTGCCGATTAACAACAACCTCACAAGGAGTCACCGTGAGCAGCCTGGACCGAACCCCCTTGCATGCTTGGCACCTGGAGCACGACGCCAAGATGGCCCCCTTTGCCGGATGGGACATGCCCATCCAGTACCAGGGCATCCTCCTCGAGCACCAGCACACCAGGGAACAGGCCTGCGTGTTCGACATCTGCCACATGGGCGAGTTCATGGTCCAGGGACCGGACGCCAAAGCCGCCCTGGAAAAAGCCGTGGCCCATAACCTCGAAACCCTCGCGCCGGGGCGCTGCCGCTACGGATTCCTGCTCAACGAGCAAGGCGGCGTCATCGACGACTGCATCGTCTATTGCTTGGAGCGCGACCACTACATGATCGTGGTCAACGGCGCACGCACCGAGGTGGATTTCCACATCCTGCGGCAACGCCTGCCCGAAAGCGTGCAGCTCACTGACATCTCGAAGCAGACCGCCAAGATCGACCTGCAAGGACCGGCCTCCCTCGAAGTGCTGCAAGTGGTCCTCCAGGAATCCCTCAGGAACCTTCGCTACTTCGGTTTTTTCCAGACAACCTATCTCGGCGTCCCCCTCCTGGTCAGCCGTACCGGCTATACCGGTGAATTGGGCTACGAACTCTACGTGGATGCGCACAAGGCTCTGCCCCTATGGGAAGCCTGTCTTGCGGACAAACGCGTCCTACCGGCCGGCCTCGGCGCCCGCGACACCTTGCGCCTGGAAATGGGCCTGCCTCTCTATGGCCATGATCTGGACGAGGAACACACCCCGACAGAAGCCGGCTACGGCATGCTGCTCACCTCCCAGGCCGATTACGTGGGCAAGGGAAACGCCGCCACCGTCCGCGAACTCCTCGTGCCACTCATCCTGGAAGGCAGGCGTAGCGCCAGAAACCACGACTTGGTCCTGGACGAGGCCGGCAACGAGGTGGGACGCGTCACCAGCGGCTCCTTCGCGCCGTCCCTGGGCCATGCCGTGGCCCTGGCCTATATCCGGGCGGATGCAGCAACCGCGGACAACTTCATGGTCAAAACAGCCAAGACCGAACTGCCGGCCTTCCGCTCCGAGCTGCCTTTCTATAAAAAAGGCACGGCTCGCATGAAGCTGGAGTGACCTCTTCCTCAGCGCCATGGCCGACCAACTCCCCACCGCCCCTCCAGGGAGCGCCTTCTACCTGGAGCCCGAGCACTGGCCCGTATCCGACGTCCCCATCTCCGTGACCATCCAGGGACAGGAGGCGCGGCACATGCTCGGCGTCCTACGCCACAAGCCCGGTGACCTGGTCCAGCTCTTCGACGGCCGGGGCAGGCGCGGCCTGTTCCGCATCGAAACAGTGAGCAAGAACATCGCAAGGTTGCGTTCCGAATCCCTGGAGATTCTGCCGCGCCCCAGGAGACAGTGCGTTCTCGCCCAAGGCTGGAGCAAGTCCTTGCGCAGGGGGTGGCTCATGGAAAAGGCCGTGGAATTCGAGGCATCCGGGCTCTGGCTCTGGCAGGGGCGCCACAGTCAGGGACGCGTGCCCGAAGAGGGCAAGGAAACCTGGCTGCAACAGTGCGTGGCCGGCGCTAAGCAGAGCAAGAATCCCTGGCTGCCCGAACTGGCCACCCTGCCTCGTGGTGCACGACAACTGGCCCAGGCCCTGCCCGGGTTCCAGCGCTCCTTCCTGCTCTGGGAGCGCCCCCAGGAACAAAACGTCCTGGGCCTGGAAGCCCTCACCTCCTGCCACAGGGCGCTGTTTATCGTGGGCCCGGAAGGCGGACTGCACGACGAGGAGGTCACCGTGCTCCTGGAGGCCGGCGCCGAACCCGTGAGCCTGGGGCAACGGGTCCTGCGCTGGGAAACCGCCGCTCTGCTCTGCCTTGGGCTGTTCTGGTGGGCGGGGCAACAGCCCTCGGCCGCACAGGAGACTCCGTGAACGCTTCCCAGCCCCTTGCCGACAGGATCAGGCCCACGAACCTGGACGAATTCGTGGGACAGGAGCGCATCAGGCGCAAGCTGGAGAATTTCCTGCGCGCCAAGCGCCTGCCCAGCCTGCTCTTCTTCGGTCCGCCAGGCTGCGGCAAGTCCACCCTGGCCATTCTCCTGGCCCAGAACACCGGCTCTCCCTGGATCCGCGTCAGCGCACCCGAGGCTGGCTTGCAGCAACTGCGCAAGCTCCTGTCCGGTCAGCGGGTCCTCGTTCTCGACGAGCTGCACCGTTTTTCCAAAGCCCAACAGGACTTTTTTCTCCCACTCCTGGAGAGCGGCGAGATTACACTGCTGGCCACCACCACGGAAAACCCCTCCTTCAGCGTCACCCGGCAACTCCTCTCCCGGCTGCACGTGCTCAATCTCGGCCCCCTGAGCCTGGGCGAACTGACCGAAGTGGCCCGCAGGGGCGCGCAGACCCTGGGCATGGAATTGGAACTCCCCGCCCTGCAGGTGCTGGCCAACATGTCCGGCGGCGACGCCCGGACCCTGCTCAATCTGGTGGAGTATGCGGCGGCCCTGCCCGAGGACAAGCGCACCGGCGAGGGGATGCGCGAGGCCCTGCCCGAGATGCGCCTGCGGCACGACAAGGCCGGTGACAACCATTACGAACTGGCTTCGGCCCTGATCAAGTCCATCCGTGGCTCGGACCCTGACGCCGCACTCTACTACCTGGCCTGTCTGCTCGAAGGGGGAGAGGACCCGCGCTTCGTCTGCCGCAGGCTGATCCTCTCGGCCAGCGAAGACGTGGGACTGGCCGATCCCTACGCCCTGCCCCTAGCCGTGGCCTGCCAGCAGGCCGTGGAGTTCGTGGGCATGCCCGAAGGCTTCATCCCCATGGCCGAAACCTGTGTGTACCTGGCCGTGACGCCCAAGAGCAACAGCACCTACGCGGCCTATCGCGCCGCGCAACAGGAGATCAAACGCAGTGGCAGGCTGACCGTGCCCCTGCACCTGCGTAACCCGTCCACGAAACTGCAAAAGGATTGGGGATTCGGAGAAGGATACAAATACCCGCACAACTTCCCGGGAGCCTGGGTGCGGCAGCAATACCTGCCGGACGGACTGCGCAACGCCACCTTTTACCAGCCCAAGGACCAGGGCGCGGAGTCGCGGGTCACGGCCTGGTGGCGCCGGCTGCGCAAGGCCCTTTCGCCCAAGTCGGAATGACCGCGTACAAAGTCCGGCCCACGCCCGAAAGCACTACCCCCCGCCAACAGGCGGGAACAGCCCGAGCTTGTCGCCTTCCTGCAAGGGCTTGTCCAGCCCGGCGTGCACGCCGTTGACAAAAATGATGGTCACTTCCTCTGGGTCCAGCTTCAGTTGCCGAAGCACGTCGGCAACCGTGGCGCCCGATTCGACATCGAGTTCTCCGCCCTCGGGCTGATACGAGGACAGCGTGGCGAATGCCTTGACCATGATGCGCATCAGGCGTCTCCTTTCGGGGCTTCCGGCGCTTCGGCAATCAGCAGAAGCAGTGCGTCGCTCTCTGGCAAGCCGAGTTCATAGCGCCTGGGATCGAGCCGCTGCCCCTTGATCTCCACGCCAGCGCAGCCGTTCCAGAAGCCCTCTGGCAAGGAGCGCAGCAGTTCGCCGGCCTCGCGCATGGGCAGCAGCACGCCCTTGCGGAAGAACAACCGCGCGAGCGGCTCCCGAAGCAGATTGAAGGCCTTGACCCGGACCGTGACCGGTGTTCCGGTCTCCTCCACTCCCAGTTCCGCTCCCTTGGTGATGCCTTGCCGCAACGAGGCCAAAAAACCGCTCTTACGCATCACCGCGCCCACCAACCCGGGCAGGGCCGCGGAGAGCGCCACCACCGAGCCGTCGTGGATCCGCGCGGTGGAGAAATCGTCCACCGGGCTGTAATTCAGGAACACGGTCTGGACGTTCCGCTCCACGAATTCCGGCGTCAGGCCCAGGTCCCGGATCATGAAATCGGCCATGCTGGAGCCATCCCTGCCGGTCATGTACACGCCCCGCTCCAGGAGAGGGGTCAGTTCCCCGAGCCCCTCGTCCGACACGCCGAGAAGCCGCAGTCGTTCAACTTCTTTTGTCATTTCAGAGTATTCCTTTGGCCTGATGCAATCCGGGACGCGAAGCATTGAAGTTCAACACGCAGTGTCCTACGCCGTGAGGTCATAGTATGGTCAAATCATGCGCTTGTGAAGGGGATCCCGAGGGAAGCCGCTATAGTGGCCTCCCTCGGGTAGAACCGGCGACAAACTAAAAGTTGAAGACCTGGTCCAGGTCGCTGTCGGTGATGTCAAAGGTCACGTTGTGCGGCGCCAGGGACTCGCGGATGAAGTAACGCGGCAGGCGGTCGTCCTGGGCCGTGAAGCCGGCGCGCGTATTGAAGTCACGTTCGTTCTTCAGGATGCTCTTGCCGTAGCCCACCACGGCGTCGGCGTCGAGTTTCCAGCCATATTGGGCATTGAGCAGGTCGATGAGGGCCTGGAAGGTCTGGGGCTGGTCAAGGACGGCAAAGGCGATGAACAGACACATACCCGTGGCGTCCACCGCGGCCGTGGCGATCTGCAGGTTGCGCGACAGCTCCACCTGACCCTTGGCGCTCAGGGGGTCCACGTCGCCGCCGACCTTGAGGATGTTGGTGGCCACGGCGTAGCCCGCAGTGTGGTCGGCGCCCATGGGCGAGGTGGCGTACGTCACGCCCACGCCCTTGACGGCGCGAGGGTCATAGGCCGGCATGGCCTGGTTCTTCACCACGGGGGCGCGTTCGATGCCGAAGGCCTTGGCCGTGGCGGCCGTGCCCGCGCCCAGGACACGCCCCAGGTGGGTACCCTTGCCCACTTCATGCACCAAGTTGATGGCGCCCTGGGCGTCGCCAAAGGGAATCAGGCCGGCTTCCATGGCCACGCCGATGGTGGCGCCCATCTCGATGGTATCCAGGCCGTAATCGTCGTCCAGGCGGTCCATCATGGCGATGGCGTCCAGGTCGTCGATGCCGCAGTTGCCGCCATGGGCCCAGACGGTCTCGTATTCGGGCTGCTTGGTCAGGAAGTTGCCGTCCTTGTCGTGGTAGATGCCGGAGCACTTCATCACGCAGCCGCGATGGCAGCCGTGGGTCGGATTGCCCCCGCGTTTGGCTTCAAGCTCGGCCTGTGTCTCGCCGCTGATCTTGGAAGCGCCGGCGAACTGCCCCGTGGAGAAATTGTAGGTGGGGTAGGCACCGGCCTCGTTGATGACGTTGGTCAGCACGTTGGTGCCGTAGGCCGGCAGACCCTGCCCGGTGACAGGATGGCTCTTGAGGCCTTCTACGAAGACCTTGTTCGCGGCCTTGAAGGCCTCGGGATCGGCCGGGGTGCGCATCTTGGCGCCGGCGGCATCAATGAGGATGACCTTGACGCCCTTGCTGCCCATGACGGCGCCCACGCCACCGCGCCCCGCATGCCGGGTGGGGCGACCCTCGATGTCGGTGATCGCGATGGAGGAATTGGCCATACGCATTTCACCGGCAGTGCCTATGGAAATCATGGAGCCGTCCTTCTCATACTCGGGCAGGAACTTCTCCATGAGCTGGTAGTTGGTGAGCATCTTCACGCTGGCGTCCTTCTCCACCTTGACGCCGTCGGCGCTGACGCGGATGACGTAGGGGCCGTCCTTTGGACCCACACCTTCCAGGACGATTGCGGCGATGCCGAGCCTACCCAGCAGTTGAGCTGCCTGGCCACCGGCATTGGCCTCCTTGATGCCGCCGGTGAGGGGGCTCTTGCAGCCCACGGACAGCCGGCCGGAGTTAGCCGCGGCGGTACCGGACAAGAGCCCGGGCGCGATGACCAGCTTGTTCTCGGGGCCCAAGGGATGACAGTCGGCCGGTACTTCCTTGTTCACGATGGCGGACGTCAAAGCGCGCCCCCCAAATCCTTGATAGTCTCCCAACGCTTCCTTGCTGACTTTTGGACCGCCGGAAGCGCCCATATCGATACGAAACAGAGTGTCCATGTACATCCTCCTTGCAATGTGCACTGTTTGACCCTATCCAGGGATGTCGCCAAGATATTCCTAATCAATGTTCCCTTATAGCACCCTTGGAATACCCCATCAAGATTACAGTGATTATTCCTCTTTGAGCATAATATCGACCACGCAGCATTTTTACGCTTGCCCCTTGACTTGCAGTGGAAAGGACTTAAATGACTGGCACTCGACCAAAACGAGTGCTAATACAAAACCAAATGACACTTTCCGGAGGATTCGCATGAAGCTCAAACCGTTGTCTGATCGTGTACTGATCAAGCGTCTGGAAGAAGAGGAAGTGACCAAAGGCGGCATCATCATTCCCGATTCGGCAAAGGAAAAGCCGATCAAGGGCAAGGTCGTGGCTGCCGGTCCCGGCAAGACCACCGATGACGGCAAGACCGTGGCCATGAGTGTCAAGGCTGGAGACACCGTGCTCTTTTCCAAGTACGGCGGCACCGAAATCAAGATCGACGGCGTGGATCATCTTGTCATGCGCGAAGACGACATTCTGGCCATCATCGAATAGCTCCCGCTTACCCGCACATCTTCGGAGGAACACACATGTCTGCCAAGGAAATCCTTTTTGATTCAAAAGCGCGCTCCCTGCTGGCCAAAGGCGTGAACACTCTTGCCGACGCCGTGAAGGTCACCCTGGGTCCCAAGGGGCGCAACGTACTCATCGAAAAAAGCTATGGTTCTCCCATCATCACTAAGGACGGCGTGACCGTGGCCAAGGAGATCGAACTGGATAACAAGTTCGAGAACATGGGCGCTCAGATGGTCAAGGAAGTCGCCTCCAAGACTTCCGACGTTGCCGGCGACGGCACCACCACCGCCACCATCCTGGCCCAATCCATCTTCAACGAGGGCGTGAAGCTCGTGGCCGCCGGTCGTAACGCCATGGCCATCAAGCGCGGCATCGACAAAGCAGTCGATGCCCTGGTGGAAGAACTCTCCAAGATCGCCAAGCCTACCCGCGACCAGAAGGAAATCGCCCAGGTCGGAACCATCTCGGCCAACAGTGATGCCACCATCGGCAACATCATCGCCCAGGCCATGGAAAAGGTCGGCAAAGAGGGCGTGATTACCGTGGAAGAGGCCAAGGGTCTGGAGACCATGCTGGAAGTGGTGGAAGGCATGCAATTCGACCGCGGCTACCTCTCCCCCTATTTCGTCACCGATGCCGAGAAGATGGTCTGCGAATTCGACGACGCCTATCTGCTGATCCATGAAAAGAAGATTTCCAACATGAAGGAACTGCTCCCCTTGCTGGAGCAGGTGGCCAAGATGGGGCGCCCCCTGGTGATCATCGCCGAGGACGTGGAGGGCGAGGCCCTGGCCACCCTGGTAGTGAACAAGCTGCGTGGCACACTGCAGGTGGTGGCCGTGAAGGCCCCGGGTTTCGGCGACCGCCGCAAGGCCATGCTGCAAGACATCGCCATTCTCACCGGTGGCACCAGCATCTCCGAGGACCTGGGCGTGAAGCTCGAATCCGCCACCCTGGGACACCTGGGCCGCGCCAAGCGCGTGACCATCGACAAGGAAAACACCACCATCATCGACGGCGCCGGCTCCGCCGAGGACATCAAGGCGCGTGTGCGACAGATCCGCGCCCAGATCGAAGACACCACCAGCGACTACGACCGTGAAAAGCTCCAGGAACGTCTGGCCAAGATCGTCGGCGGCGTGGCCGTGATCAATGTCGGCGCGGCCACCGAGACCGAGATGAAGGAAAAGAAGGCTCGCGTGGAAGACGCGCTCAACTCCACCCGCGCCGCGGTTGAAGAAGGCGTGGTGGCCGGCGGCGGCGTGGCCTTGCTGCGCTGTGAAAAGGCTCTGGACAATGTCAAACCCGCTGATGACGAAGAGGCGGCCGGCATCATCATCGTCCGCCGCGCTATCGAGGAGCCCTTGCGCATGATCGCCCAGAACGCCGGTTTCGAAGGCGCCATTGCGGTCGAAAAAGTCCGTGCTGGCAAGGGCGGATTCGGATTCAACGCAGCCAGCGGCGAATTCGAAGACCTCATCGCCGCCGGTGTCATCGATCCCAAGAAAGTCACCCGCTCGGCCCTGCAGAACGCAGCCAGCGTGGCCTCCCTGCTGCTGACCACCGAATGCGCCGTGGCGGAAAAACCCGAACCCAAGAAGGACACCCCCCCGATGCCCGGTGGTGGCATGGGTGGTGGCATGTATTAAAACAATTAGCCACGGGGAGCGGTGCACCGATCCGCTCCCCGGTGCTTCCCCATCGCCCCCTTCCCGTCTACCCGCTCACATCCAGGCCCGGCAGCAGCACCCACCACAAGACTCGGTCCGACACGAGCGTGCTTATGTCTCGTGTCTCATCTCAGAAGCTGCCCCAGTATTCTTGAGTCGACTACTCGAGACCTCGCGTTTCCGCCACACGGATGGCTTCGCATTCTCCAACTGGACTTTGCTGAACGCTTCAATCGCTTCATGGAGTTGATCGAGGCCCCAAATCGGGAGGCCAGCGCGGCTCCGTCCCATTTCGCCTGTCCTTTGGATGGCGGCTCCTCCAAGACTTTCAGTATCCGCTCTCGAAAAGACGCAGTGTACTTACGAAGTTTGTCAGAGCGTGGCAGATCGCGCGGCCCTTCGACTCCATGCGCGCCATAACCGCTTTCGCCATTCGTTGGCGGTGTTCGGCCGGATGATCAATTCATGCGCGATTTGGGAGGCCCCTACGTCATCCAGGCCTCCCTGGACGGCTCTCGCCCGCTCTTCCAATCGCGTCACCATCGTTCGGCTGACGACATCGTTCGGCTGACGACGCCCCACGTGTCAATCGGACAACCATCCTTTTCCAGCAATGGACTGCGAGGCTTTCCTCTCCACGGCAACCACTTTTCATGGTCGCCATCGAGACGGTCTATCGGGTGTTTCTGTGGGAAGGGAAGGGGCGGGGGGAACCTGTCTTCGGAAAGGTATCCCCCCGCTGATCTTGACAAGACAAACGCTAGTCCAGCTGGGCCAGCAGTGTCTCCTTGATGGAGTCGATGCTGCCTTCGCCGTTCAGATCGAGGTACTTGAAGCCCTGCTTGCCGGCCAGGTCCTTGTAGAAGTAGGCCGCGGCCAGGGTGCCGGTGTTGGAGTCGTAGTAAATGTCGTGGCGTTTGTTGATGGCGCCTTCGTCTTGGTCGTCGGAGCGGGACTTGAGTTCGCCGCCGCAGACACGACACTTGTCACCGTTGGGCTTGATGGCGTCGATGAAGATGTTGTTGGGGTGGTTGGCGTCGTTGACACACAGACGGCGTCCCATGATCCTGTTTTTGGCCACTTCGCGGGGCAGCAGGATCTCGATGACGTAGTCCAGCTTCATGTTGGCGGCCTGCAAGGCCTCCCAGAGCTTCTGGGCCTGGACGATGTTGCGGGGGAAGCCGTCCAGCAGCCAACCGCCGGCGCCCTTGACCTTCAGGGTTTCCAGGACCATGGGAATGGTGATGTCGTCGGGTACCAAGTCGCCCTTGTCGATGAATGCCTTGGCCTTTTTGCCCAGCTCGGTGCCACCGCCGATGTGTTCGCGGAAGATGGCGCCGGATTCGATGTGAGCCAGGTCGTATTTCTTCTTCACCAGGGAGCCCTGGGTGCCCTTGCCGCTTCCGTTGGGACCGAAAATCAAGATATTCACAACCACTCCTCCTCGAAACAATTTTCACAAGCTCTACTGAACTGCCTAGCCCTTGTCAATGCCAAGGCGCGCCGCTTCACGGTTCTCACCAACCGTAAAAGCGATGCCCTGGGAAAGAACGATGGCGGATTTCCCGCCTGAAAACTGTACCTTTACCCCCACGCGCCTCTCCCGCCAAGAACGCTCCAACCGCAGCAGATTGTCAGCCCGAGCCTGCCCAGGCCCCAGCACTTCCAGGCAGCGCTTGTACAATCGCAGTCGCAGGGCCTGATGGCTTCGGTCGAGCGTGGCCACCGGCAGCAGCAGCCCGCCGTGGGGCAGGGGCTGCATAGAGCTTCCCCGCTCCATTTCCGTCCAGTAGTCGGCATCCAAACGCGCCTGCCGCCAGAGCGCGGCCGCGGCGTTCAGGTAGTCGGGGTTCTCGTCCAACATGGCCGGCACGATCCTCGCGCGCACCCGGTTGCGCAGACAGCCGGGGTCTTGGTTCATGGAATCTTCACGCCAGGAAACGCCGAGGGCATTCAGGAATTCCAGGATGGTCGCCCTGGGTGTCAACAGCAGGGGGCGCAGGAGACGCTCCTCAGGGACCAAGCCGCGCATGCCCCCAAGGGCTGGCCAGCCCGTGCCGCGCAACTGGCGCATGAGCTGGTCTTCTGCCAAGTCGTTGAGCTGATGTCCTGTGACGATCCAGGCCGCGCCGGACGCTTCGAGCATTCGGCTGAAGAAGCGCTTGCGGGCAGTGCGGCCGGCATGCTCCAGCCCTTGGCAGAGTTCACGGGCCAGGTGCGGCACGTCGTGGCGCTCGGTGTTGCATGGGATGTGCAGGGCTGCGCAGAATCGCTTCACGTGACGAACATCGTCCCTGGATTCCGGACGGATACCGTGGTCCAGGTGCACGGCCTGGAATCGGCAATAGAGTCGTGGCCCGAGGAAGTGCAGGATCAGAGCCAGGGCTGTGGAATCCACGCCACCGGAAACGGCCAGGAGCAGTGTCTCACCTTTGAGGGACGGTACATGCAGTTCCTCACGCAAGAAACGCTCCACGCCGAGACAGAAGTGCGCCCAGCGCGGGGGAAGGTCCTGCAAGGTCTGGGGTGTGCTCATGCTGCCCCCGTGGTCAGACCGGAACGTCCAGCTCCTTGAGCAGGGTGTCCAACCAGTCGATCATATGCGCGCGCAGTTCAGGTCGGGCATAGGCGATGCAGGAGCAGCGGATGGTGGAGCGCCCCCTGACGAGAAGTTCCAGCCGTAGCCAGTCCTTGCCCAGTTCAAGGGCCAGGCAATGGGGGCCGCAGTCCGTGTGGGCGCGTTGCTCCTCGCTGAGTAGTTCCTTGGGCGCGGGCAGCCAGTACAGCCCCTCGATGGAGCTGACCAAGCCACGGTCGTCCAGGGCGTGCTTGATGCGCTCCATGTGCTCAAGGTAGATGTCTTCGATGAGATACAGTCGCATCAGAATTCCGTTTCCTCTCTGTCAGCGGCGGCAGCGGCGGGGTCGTCGGCCGGCTGGATTTTTCGTTCCGGATGCGCGTCGGGCCGCGCCGGCTCGTTGTCCAGGTTGAACATCCTTCTGGTGATGTCGATGTAGCGCTGGGACGGCTCCTCTTCCTGGGAGCGTCGCTTGAGAAAGGAAATGGGGGCGTGCAGGATCTTGCGTGTCATGGAGCGGGCCAGGACCTCCAGGGCTTCGCGCACCGCCGGGTCCTTTTCCGCGCCCAGACGCTTGAGGGTCTTGGCCACTTCCTTTTCCACCACGCTATCGCCGCGGTCAAGCAGGTCCACGATGGTGGGCTGCAAATCCAGGGACTTGAGCCAGGTGCCGAAAGCCCTGGCCTCGCTCTCCACGATGGCCCTGGCCTTGGAAGCCTCCCCCTGGCGCTGGGCCAAGTTTTCCTCCACCACTTCCTTGAGGTCGTCGATGTCGTAGAGATAGACGTTGTCGAGGTTGTTGACGTCCGGGTCGATGTCGCGCGGTACGGCGATGTCGATAAAGAACATGGGGCGGTTCTTGCGTTTTTTGAGCACATCCTTGATGTCCCTGGCCCTGATGATGGCCTGGGGCGCGCCCGTGGAGCTGATGACGATGTCGGCGTCGGCCAGGCGGGTGAACAGCGATTCAAAGACGATGGCCTCGCCCCTGAACTGTTTGGCCAGGTCCTCGGCCCTGGCAAAGGTTCGGTTGGCCACCATGATCTTCCTGATGCCGGCGTTGAGTAGGTGCAGGGCCGCCAGTTCGGCCATCTCCCCGGCGCCGATGAGCATGGCCTTGTACTCGCTCATGCTGCCGAAGATGCGCTTGGCCAATTCCACCGCGGCGTAGGAGATGGACACGGCGTTGGAGCCGATGTCGGTCTCGGTGCGCACCCGTTTGGCCACGGAAAAGGCCTTGTGCAGCAATCTGTTGAGAATCACGGACGTGGTGCCGTGCTGGACGGCCTGGCTGTATGCCTTTTTCAGCTGCCCCAGGATCTGGGGTTCGCCCACCACCATGGAGTCCAGGCTGCTGGCCACGCTGAAGAGGTGTTTCACGGCATCGAGGTTCTCGTGAATATAGACGTAGGGGCGGAGTTCCTCCACCGTGGCGCCGCGAAAGGCGGCCCACTGCGCCAGGGCTTCCTCCCGAGCGTTGCCGCTCTTGCCCACTGTCAGCATCTCCACTCGGTTGCAGGTGGAGAGCACCACGATTTCCTTGACCGCGCCCTGGGGTGGAAAGGGCGCGCTCGTGGCGTTCTCGCATTCGGCCAGGGCGAATTTCTCCCGTACTTCGACACTGGCGGTGCGGTGATTGAGTCCTATGAGGTAAATGTTGTTTTGCATGGATCACTGCTGGAAGCTGTGGTGCGACGGCAGGAAAAGGTTGACCCCCATCAGGGAGAGAACCGCGAAGACAAAGAGTAGGATGGCCAACCTCGCAGGCTTGCGACCTCGCCAACCCATGATGGTGCGCTGGTAGAACAGCAGGGCGAAGAGCAGCCAGATGACCACCGAGATGATTTCCTTGGGATCCCAGGTGACTACCTTGCCCCACTCGCCTCGAGCCCAGACAAAACCTGAAAGCAAGCCCAGGGTGAAGGCGGGAAAGCCGATGAGTACCGCCAGATGGTTGGCCTTGTCGAAGGCGGACAGGGCCGGCATGTCCTTGCTGAAGCCCGTGAGCCTCTCCTTGGCCTTGATCTTCTTCTCAAGGTACAGAAACAAAATGCCCGCGCCGAAGGCCGTGACCAGCAGCCCAAGGCTGAGGTACAGCGTGCCGATGTGCAAACCGAAAAAAAGCCCGGAAAGGGCCTTGGGCATGACCGCGGTCTTGGCGCTCAAGGTCATGGAGAAAATGAACAACAACAAGGCCAGCGGGGATGCGATGAGTGACAGGAATTCGAGCTTGAGGCGCCACCAGATCAGGAAAAAAATCCCCAGCATGCACCAGGAGAGCAACTTGACGTAATATCCCCGTGGCAGGGTAAGCCAGGTATGGCCCATGGCGTCTGCCACCAGGACACCGGTGTGCAGGCCGAATCCAATGAACGCGCACCAGGCCGCGCCCTTTTTCAGTGCCTCCCTGCGCAGCAGCGCGCTGCAGAAAAACAGCACCGTGCCGGCGCCGTAGAACGTTACCACGGCGATTTTAAGCAGCTCAATCGAGTCCATGGAGAACCTCGTCGATCATGGAGTGCAGGGGGGGCGGCAACAGCTGGACCAACACGGCGCGGGCCCGGGCCAAGTCCTTTTCCTGCAACGAGTTGGCCAGGTCCGAGGCCACAAGAGCGCGAAACAACTCGGTATTCTCTCCCGTAGAGACGCGTAGTCCAAGCACCAGGGGGCGCAGGCGTCCCATGACAGTCAAAAAGTTCTCATAACGCAAAGCAAGGTACTCCTGCAAGTCTTGCCGGATGGCGCGGGCCAGGGCCGGACTCTGCCCCGACGTGGAGACCGTGACCACCAAGTCGCCCAGGCAGATGTGCGCCGGTACGATGAAGTCGCCCTCTTCCGGGGCGTCCACCACGTTGCAGAGCACGCCGCGTTCCCGGCAACTTTGGGCGATGCGGGCGTTGCACTCGCGATCGCCGGTGGCGATCACGACCAGGATACGGTCGTCCAGGTCGGACTCCTCGAAGCCCCGGCGGGTCAGAAGTGCCGCCGGATGCTCCAGCAGGCCGCGGAGTTCGACGGAGGGCTCCGCCGTCTCCAACACGAGCACCTCCGCAGGGGAGCAGGAAAGCAGCGTGGCCAGCTTGCGCCAGCCCACGCCACCGCCGCCGACCACCAGACAACGCTTGCCCTCGAGTGAAAGGGATATGGGGTAATGGCGCATGCGGGCAGGATAGCAGAGCTTGCCCAGGGTTGGAAGTGCGTGCCGGTTGGGCTTCTCGCTGTGCGGACGGTACCGACCAGCCACACCAACAACCTATAACCCAAGGGGGTTGGGGAGGGGGTAGTTGCCTGTTGACACGAGAATACACCAAATTGTATTTCCTGCCTCCATGAAACCAGACCTGATTCCAACATACTCCCATCCGCTCCCGCATGCCGTTCTCCTTCTCCTGCTCCTCCTGTTTTCGCTTGGGGGGTGCGCGGTCCACGAACCCGAGCCCCGGCTCGTCCTGGTTCCGGAAATCACATTCATTCCCATTGAGAAACAAGAACTTCCGCCGCGCATCCACGTTCCTGCTGCCGCGCCCCTGGACACTCCGGAAGTCCACCGTCTGCGCGCCGCCATCGACGATTTGTTCTCCGACCCTCGCTTCGCCAACGCAGACTTGTCCATCGGCGTGGTCGCCCTGGACGCACGGGACAGCAACCGCGACGCCCTGCTCTACGCACGAAACATGCATAGACAACTGGCCCCTGCCTCGACCATGAAGCTGTTCACCACGGCGGTGGCCTTGGAAACCCTCTCCCCGGAGTTCCAGTTCCAGACCCGCATCGAGGCCACCGGCCCCATCACTGGACATACCCTGCTCGGAGATCTGGTGATCCGCGGCTCCGGTGATCCCACCATCTCCGCCCGCCAGCACGGCTGGGACCCCTACGCCGTGCTCCGGGCCTGGGCCCGCGGCATCAAGGATGCCGGCATCACCGCCATCCAAGGAGGCGTGGTGGGTGATGCCTCTCTCTTCTCCCGTTTCCGTTTCTACCCCGGCTGGGAACTTTCGGACCTCCCGGTCTGGTACGCGGCCCAGACCGACGCCCTCTCCTACAATGAGAACTGCATCAAGATATTCGTCAACGCGGGCGCCGGCGGAGCACCGGTCTCCGTGAAGCTGGAGCCCCCAACCCGCCACGTGCAAATCACCAACAACGCCCGCACCGGAGCGCGCAACGCCAAGAATACCCTGGACATCACCCGCCTCCCCGAGACCAACGTCATCGAGATCACGGGCGTGCTGCCCGGCCGCTATCCCAACCGCACCCGCACCATCACCGTGGATGACCCTGCCGGCTATTTCGTAGACGTCTTCGCCACGGTGCTGCAGGAGGCGGGTATCACCTTCCAGGTCCCGCCCCGTGTCGAAAGGCGACAAAACGCGCTCCCCCCGGGCAAAGTGCTGTACACTCACCGCTCCCCGCAGCTTTCCCGACTGGTGGATTTCACCAACAAGGAAAGCAACAACCACTTTGCAGAGCAACTGTTCCTGGCCGCGGCTGCCTCGCGCAAGGGACACGCCTCTCGGGAGATTGCCGCGGAGGTACTCTCTGCCTGGATGGAAAGCGTGGGGGTGCCCAGAGAGGATTTCCGCCCCGTGGATGGCTCGGGGCTCTCGCGGGACAACAGGGTCAGCGCGAATGCCCTCCTGACCCTGCTGCGCTACATGCACCGCAGCCCCAATGCCCGCGTCTTCAAAAACTCGCTGCCCGTGGCCGGGATGGATGGAACCCTCAAGCGTCGCATGGGCGGGACTCCAGCTTCGGGCAGGACGCTGGCCAAGACCGGGTTCATGCGGGGCGTGAGCAGCCTGGCCGGTTACGCCGAGGACGCCCTGGGCCGCCCCCTGGCCTTTGTGGTGATGTTCAACGGCCGCTCCCCTTCCACCGGCTATGTGAAAGACCTGGAGAACCAGCTGTGCAACCTGTTGCGCCAGTATGGCGGCAACCTTTCCAGCCTGCTTTGGATAGAGGGGGGGAAGAAGCGGGAAAAGCCCGTCGCGATGCTGCACGACGGGCTGGAAACGGCGGATCTGAAACGGGCTGCTTGATCAGCTCAACTTGTTCACGGCCTGGAAGAGACGGGACACGCTGCGCGAGGCCTTGCGCCAGTGGATGACCTTCTTGCTCGCGGCCTTGTCCAGGACCTTGGTGGCGAGCTGCAGGGCCTGGCCGGCCTTTTCCTTGTCGTTCTGTTCCACGGCCTGGCGCACCTCGTTGATCACGTTTTTGATGCGTGTCTTGACGGCGCGATTTTTGGCGCGACGCTTGAGGCTCTGCCTGTGCCTTTTGAGAGCGGATTTGTGATTGGCCACGTATAGTTCTCCTTGCGATGCAAATGGCGTCGAGTAATCATTTCAGCCGCAACTGCGGCAAAAAAGTTAGATATCCGCCTGCCGCACCCCTTGTCAAGAAAAAAATCTAGACCTGCAGGGCGCTGAAGTCGGCCAGTTTGGCCAAACGGTCCACCAGGGCCTTGAGCAGGTTCAGACGGTTCAGCCGCAATGCCGAGTCCTCGCACATGACCATGACGTGGTCGAAGAAGGCGTCCACATAGGGTCTGAGCTCACGCAACAGGCCCATGAGTTCGGCGTAGGCGTCACGCTGCCACAGCTCGTCGAAGCGTGGCGCCAGGAGTTCGATCTGCCGGGCCAGCTCCTTTTCCTCGGGGGCTTCCAGCAGCTCCTGTCGAAAGCGGCCGTCGAGGGCGGCGCCTGCCTCCTGCCCCTGCTTGACGATGATGTTGCCGGCGCGCTTGAAGGTCAGCACGGCCTGCTCGAAGTCCGGCTCTCTGCTGAAGGCCTGCAGGGCCTCGAGCCGCGCCTTGAGCCCCCAGACATCGGTGATGCCGGCGCCCACCGCCGCCTCCACCGCGAGGGTGGAGAAGCCCTGCCCCGTGAAATAACTCTTGAGCCGCTGCACGAAGAACTCGTGCAGTGAATCCAGGCACTTTTCAGGAGCAAGCTTCCACCGTCGCTCCCCGTAGCCTGCCAGGGCGCTCCGCAGCAGGGCGTCGAGGTCCAGCCTGAGCCCCTTGTCCAGGATGATCCGGCAGATACCCAAGGCGCAACGCCGCAGGGCGTAGGGGTCGTTGGCGCCGGTGGGGATCATGCCCAGACCGAAACAGCCGGCCAGAGTGTCGGCCTTGTCGGCCATGGACACCAGCCCCCCGCAAAGGGTCGCGGGCGCGGGGCTGTCCGGGCCGGCCGGCAGGTAGTGCTCGTACACGGCCTGGGCCACCTCCTCGGGCTCGCCGAGCCGGCGGGCGTAGATGCCGCCCATGATGCCTTGCAGGTCCGCGAACTCGCCAACCATTTCCGTGACCAGGTCGCACTTGGCGATGAGCCCGGCGCGCCTGGCCAGGGCTTCGCTCCCGGGTGCCACTTCAAGGGCCAAATGGCCGGCCAGGCTTTCGATGCGTCTGGCCTTGTCCGCCATGCTCCCCAGGGGGGCGAGAAAAATGACGTGCTCCAACTTTTCCAGCCACTGGGGCATGGACTGGGCCAGGTCGGTCTTCCAGAAGAAGCGAGCGTCCTCCAACCGGGCCTTGAGCACGCGCTCCCAACCTTTGCGCACCAAGTCCAGATTCGTGGGCTCGATGTTCAGGGTGCAGAGGAAGTGCGCGGTGAGCGCGCCTTGCCCGTCCTCCACGCCGAAGCTCTTCTGGTGGCTCTCCATGCTGGTGAGCAGCACCTCGCGTGGGAGTTCCAGGAATGCTGGATCAAAGGCGCCCAGCACCGGCCGGGGCAGTTCCACTAGCCCCACCACCTCCTGCAACAGACTTTCCTTCCAGACCACCCTGCCCCCAGGGATCGTGGCCGCAGCCAGGGCGTCCCCCTGCTCCAGGATGGCCTGGCGGCGGCGCTCCGCCTCCAGGATCACCTGGCCCTGCTGTTCGAGGACGGACGCATACTCACTGGCGTGGGAAACGCTCCAGGGGCCGGGGCCGTGCACACGGTGCCCCTGGGTCTGTCCGGCGCTATGGGTCCGCTCCAGATCGCAGGGCACGACCGTGGCGTCGAGCATGGCCAGTATCCACCTGATGGGGCGGCCAAAGGTCAACTCGCCCGCGCCCCAGCGCATGCGCTTGGGAAAGGGCAGGGCCAGGGTCACGGCCTTGAGGATTTCCGGCAGGAGCACGGCGACGTCGCCGCCGCCCACGCGCTTGCGCACGGCCAGGTACTCGCCCTTGTCCGTGGTATGCAGAAAGGTCTGCCCCAGGTCCACGCCCTGGGTCTTGGCGAAACCGAGGGCCGCCTTGGTGGGCGCGCCCGCCGCGTCGTAGGCGATCTTGCGCGGGGGGCCGGTCACCAACTCCTCGCTCGCGCGCTGCACAGCCGAGATCTCGGGGATGAGCACCGCCAGCCTGCGGGGGGTGGAGTGGACCTCCAACCCCTTGAAATCGATGTGCGCCGCGGCCAGGCGCGTTTCGAACTCACCGCACAGCGCGTTCTCCAGGCCAGACAGGAACCGCGACGGCATTTCTTCCGTCCCGATCTCAAAAACGAAACAAGGCATGATCAGGCCACCTCCTTGGCGTCCCTGGGCAGGAGCGGATAGCCCATTTCCTCGCGTTGCGCCGCGTACAGTGCCGCCACCCTGGAGGCAAGTGCCCGCACCCGGCCGATGTAGCCCGTGCGCTCGGTGATGGAAATGGCGCCCCTTGCCTGGAGCATGTTGAAGGTGTGGCTGCATTTCAGGCAGTAGTCATAGGCCGGCCAGGGCAGCCCGGCGTCGCAGAGCCTTCGGCATTCAGCCTCGAAGTGGTTGAAGTGCTCCAGATGCATGGCTGCGTCGCTGTAGTCGAAATTGTATTTGGAATGCTCCACCTCGGCCTGGTGATAGACTTGGCCGTAGGTCAGCTCCTTATTCCAGGAAAGGTCGTAGACCGATTCCTTTTCCTGCAAGTACATGCAGATGCGCTCGAGGCCGTAGGTCAGTTCCACACTGACCGGGAAGAGGTCGATTCCCCCAACCTGCTGAAAATAGGTGAACTGCGTGACCTCCATGCCGTTGAGCCAGACCTCCCAGCCCAGACCCCAGGCGCCCAGGGTCGGCGATTCCCAGTCGTCCTCCACGAAGCGGATGTCGTGCTCGGCCTGATGGATACCCAGGGCGGCCATGCTCCGCAGGTAGATTTCCTGTACATCAGGCGGCGAAGGCTTGAGGATCACCTGAAACTGGAAATAATGCTGCAGCCGGTTGGGATTCTCGCCATAGCGCCCATCCGTGGGGCGCCTCGAGGGCTCGACATAGGCCACATTCCAGGGTTCCGGCCCAATGACACGTAAAAAAGTGGCGGGGTTGAAGGTGCCCGCGCCCACTTCCACATCGTAGGGCTGCTGGATCAGGCAGCCGTACTCCGACCAGAACCGCTGCAAGGTAAGTATCACGTCTTGAAAATGCATGCCTCTCTCCTGCTAGGGCGCCCGCGGGCGCGCGGTGTGCGGAAATATGCTGCGGCCAAGCCGCATAGCATCTTACGGAACAAAACACCAGAAGGAATGCACGGCTCGGAGCGGGAGTGCCGGATGCGGCGCTGTCTTGCGTCGTCACCCCAGAGAATCAGACTTGGCGGAACCGCCCCCGATCCCAGGCCAAACCGAGGTGGAAGCGTACGTAATGATCCACGATGACGGCCAGTTCCCTGAACGCGGGAGAGGGGAGACGCAGTTCCGCCCACTGTTGGGGCGCGCAGTATTCCAGGCGCCTCATGGCCGCCAGGGTCAAGCTGGACACTGGCAGATACAACCCCCTGCCGCCCGGAGTGCAACGGCGGCAAAGCAGTTGCCCCTGCTCCACCAGGAAACTGGCGCCCTGGAGTTCCCCAGATGCTCCACAATCGACGCAGGTGTCGAGCCGTGGTGCGTAGCCCTGGCTGAAGGCCAGGGTGGCGCGAAACAGTGTGGGGATGCCGGCGGCGAATGCCCCATTGCCGGGCGTGACGTCGAGGTCGCCGGCGTCCAGGACGTCAAGGGTCTGGGCCAGAAGTTCGTAAGCCTGGTGACAGCTGTCGGGCTGGGAGATCATGGCCTCGGTGAACTTGATGCAGTTCACGGCCAGGCCGAGGAGACGGGGTTCCTTCCTGAGCCGCTGCCAGGAGCGCACCAGGACGCCCTCCTCCAGACAAAGGTAGGTGCCGAGCTTGTTGCCCTTGACGCGGAAGAGCACTTCGTTGAGGGGATCGAGACAGCCGCAGAAGCGTCGCCTGCTGCGGCAGCCACCAAAGGCGAAGGCGGTGAACAGACCGCGGGACGGGGAAAAGAGCCTGACCCAGGCGTCGGCTTCCCGGAAACGCCCCACATGCAGCACCAGAACCTTCTCGGAAAATTCCTGCACGTAACTCCTCGCCAGGACGTCGTTGTCAGGGCGTCGGCGGAAACGTGAGCGTCTTCACCCCGCTGGGTGGAACGGAAGTGGTGAAGGGTGTCCCGTTGAAATTCAGAGACACGACGCCGACATTGCCGAACTTGACGGCCAGTACGCGGGTAAAGCGAATCTCCACGAGTTCACTCTCGCGTACATAGAAGTCCGTGGTGAAATCTCTGTCCACCTTGGCCTCTATCCAGCACTCGCCCTTGCCCACGATCTGGAGGATGTGCACTGAAGCGACATCGGCGGCGCGTGCCTCGGCCGAGGCGATGACAATGGGTTGTTCCTTCAGGCTTTCAAGGGCTTCTTGCAGCGGGCTCGGACCTTCAGGGGCACCCCCCTCCTGGGGAGCACCCTCGAGAAGGGCGGAAGGAACCGGTTCTGCAGTCAGATTACCGTCCACGTGAGCGGGTTCGAGGACAATGGATTCAACCGGTTCCGGAGAGGGAGAGAGGATATCGGGCACCGGGGGGGGAGCGATCTGGGGCGTGGCAGGCGTAGCGGCCGGTCCAGTCGTGGTTTCGATCCGTGCTGGCACCTCTGCCACGGGTTTGGGCGCCCTGGGCGTGAAGAACAGGTACCAGATGCCGTAGCCGGCACCCGCCAGAAGCACCACAATGATCAGAGGGAGCAGTATCTTGGGCCAGGGCTTTTCACGCGGTCCCCTGGACAACGTAATGTCCGTACCGCGAGAACGGCGCCGGGATTCCAACTGTGTCGCTTCGGGGCTCCCACCATAGGCCTGATCGAGAATCTGCGGCAACCCCTTGATCTCCAACCCGAGCACTTCGGCGTACACCTTGACGAATCCTCTGACGTAGACAGGATGCGGCAGGTCTTCGATACGACCGTCTTCCAGGGCTTCAAGGTGCCGACGGCTGACCTTGGTGAACTTCATGACCGTCTCGAGGCTCATGCCCTGTTGCATGCGCTCCTGGCGCAGCAATTCGCCAATTTCACGGGATGTCATCGCACGATACTCATTGTCTCACGCATGGTGTTCGGCATTTGTATTCCACTGGATAAAAATTACAGCCTGATATCCAGAATGGCGTCCTGACGCAAGCGTTCCGCCAGTTCGCTGAACAATTGTTCTTGCAACGGCTCCATAAGCTTGGCCCGAATCTCTTCCAGAACTTCCTCGAAGGGGGGAGGCCCCGAGGCGGAACCACCGCTCTCCAATTGGATAACGGCCTTTTTCCCCTGGAGAAGAAACGTCTGACTGACCTGGCCGGGCTGGAGATGGGACGCGACCTCGCGCAGTTCCGGTACCAAATCGGAAAGGTTCACCTCGCCGAGATCGCCTCCCTGATCCGCGGCAGGTCCGATGGACATGGCAGAGGCGGCTTGGGCAAAAGTCATTTCACCCGTAGCGATCTTGTTACGCACCCCTTCACTGTCCGCGTTGTCGGCAAACACCAGCAACCTGAGGCGCAGTCCCGCGGAACGGGAAAGGGAATCCTTGTTGGCCTCGTAATAGGCCCTTACTTGATCGTCGGTGATGATGACTTTTCGCTTGACGAGAACGGTGATGATCCGGCTGCGTAATATGTTTCCTCGGATGTTGTCCTCGAATTGGGATCGAGTCAGGCCCTGAATTGCGAGATGCTGTGCCAACTCTTCTTCGTCTATGTTATTCTCGTCCTTGATGTTGTCGATGTAGGCTTTTACCTCGGCTTCGGAGACATCGATATTGTATTCTTCTGCTTTTTGTCGGAGCAGAATATCGTTGATCATCTTGTCGAGCAATTCCCTGCGTATCTTCTGAACTTCAGCAGAATCTCCCTGTGCATCAAGATTTTTGTTGGAAGCATGCAGAATAGCCGCGACTGCTTTATTGAGTTCGGCAAGAGTTATGATTTTACCGTTGACAACAGCCACGATTCTGTCCACCACTTCCGCAGAGTAAGATACAGACGGCACTACACAAATCAATGCCAAAATGGTTGTCATAAAGAGCTTACGCAACAAGTCACCCTCCAATAACAATAACAATAAAATAAGGACAACATTACAAGAAACAATTTCGACAAATTGCCCACTGAACTATAAACTTAAAAATCCTACCCGGTTTCCATACGTTGTGCAACCATCTTTACGTACCCGAAGCGGCGGTATCGCCCTTCTCTTCTTCACCTTCCTGTGGCACCTCGTCCGGGGTCATGTCCAGCTCTTCTCCGTTCAGTGCATCAGGTTCGGCTTCAGGTTGTTCTTCAACGCCGGTCGCGGGATCACCTTGCTGTTCATCGAGCGTGGGGGTGGGCAGCGACTCGTTTTCGTCTTCGGCTTCGTCGTCTCCAGCAAGAAGATGCGTGCTGATAAAAATATCCGCGCTGTCGATCTCCTCTTCCAGCCACGCCGCATACGCCTCCAACAGCTTTCCCTCCAGAAGTGTCTTCTCGATCATGGGGTAGGCCTCCTGGAGAGAGAGCCGACGAGCCGGCTGTCGGTCAAGAAGAATCAAGACCTCGTAGCCTTTCTGGGCGGAAAGAGCGCGCGTGGCACCGCCTGATTCAACGCTCTCCAGGGCCTTTGACCATTTCTCGGTCAATCTGTCCAATGGCAATTTCACTTCCTGGACTTCCACGCCGTCCAACTCGCGGGACAAAGACTCTCCGTCAACTCCGCGATTGAACAAAGATACAGCCTCCTCCATTTGTGACTTATCCGCTCCCATGACCAGAAGAAAGTGCACTCGCGCCGGCACGTTGAACTCATGCCCATGCTGTTGGTAATAGGCTTCGGCCTCGCTGACCTCGACAGAGATTCTCGGTCGCAGAATCTTGTCCAATAACTTCTCGTAAGACAAATGCGCCTTGAGCTGTCTGCGCCAGATGTCGAGATCGATGTACTCCTCGACCATCACCTGCTCGAACATCCCCTTGGGATAATCGGCGCGCACCCTGGCCTCGGCCTGGAGCATTTCCTCCTCGGTCACGGGAATACCCTTCTCCTCCAGGACCTGAAAGATCAGCTCCTGGGCGATGAGTTCGGCCAGGATAGTCCTGTACTCCGACTTGAGCTTACCCAGCGACGGGGCGACCGAACCGGACCACCCCAGATGGGAGAGGTCATACTTGGCCTCCACATCGGTAAGATGGATGGGGTAGCCGTTGACCCGGGCCACAACGCCTACCTCGCTGGCCTCCTGGCTGCATCCGGCGACAATGACCGCGATTGACAGCAGCAACAAGATGATGAATTTATTCATGACCTCTCGGTATCGTGATCAGGCAGCGACGGCAGGCTGCCGCGCAAGGCTCTCCAGCTCCTGCGTCAGCCGCCGCAGCTCGTCACGTCGGTTTACGTTCCTCTCCATCCGTAGTTCAAGCGTGGACGGTGGTTTGAGCCTGGCCCGGCCGTTGCGTTCCGCAACCCACTCCACCAAGTCGCGAGGCTCCACGACTCTTGTGTCCTGGCGAAAGGTCATACGGACCAGGGACTCGCCCAATTCCGCCTTGACCACCTGCAACCTGGCCATCACCCGCTTCACCGCCAGCACTTCCAAAAAATCGCGCAAGGGGTCGGGCAAGGCTCCGAAACGGTCACGCACCTCGGCCTCCAACTCGGCCAAGGCTTCCGGTCCTTGAGCCGTGGAAAACCCCTTGTAGTAGCGCAGCCGGTCCGAAGCGTCAGGCATGTAGGATTCCGGGATGTTCGCCGGAAAACCGATGCTGATCTCGGGATCGGTATCATCCCGGATCGGTCCGCCCCGGATGCGGCGCACCTCTTCTTCAAGCATTTCCAGAAAAAGGTCCAGTCCTACCTTGGCAATATGCCCTGATTGAGATTCACCAAGGATGTTGCCGGCGCCCCTGAGCCGTAAGTCTTCCATGGCCACTTGGAAACCGGCACCAAGATAGTCCATGTCCAGAATGATTTTCAACCGCTTGCGTGTCACCTCGTTGAGCCGCTCCAGGTCAGGGACCACGAAATAGGCGTAGGCCTGACGATCCGAACGCCCTACCCGGCCGCGGAGCTGATAGAGCTGCCCCAGTCCGAACATCTGGGCCTGGTCCACCACCAGGGTATTGGCGCGGGGAAAGTCAAGCCCTGATTCGATGATGGCGGTGCAGACCAGCACGTCGATCTCACCATGCCAGAACAGGTGCATGACCTCCTCGAGCCGGCGCTCCGGCATCTGGCCGTGGGCCTGGGCCACCCTGGCACCCGGAACCAGTTCGCGAACATAAGCTTCCACCCTTTCCAATCCCTGGACCCGGTTATGCACCCAGAACACTTGGCCCTCGCGTTGCAACTCACGCTCCAGGACGGCCCTGAGCTGCGCGGAATCACGTTCCAGAATGGCCGTCTCCACAGCCTTGCGCTCCCGCGGCGGGGTCTCGATGACGCTGAGTTCCCGAATGCCCGAAAGGGAAAGCTGCAAGGTGCGGGGAATGGGCGTGGCCGTCAGGGTCAACGCGTCGATGGTCTTGCGCATGGTCTTGAGCCGCTCCTTGTGCTTGACCCCGAAACGCTGCTCCTCGTCCAGGACCAGCAATCCCAGGTTGGGAATCACCACGTCCTTGGAAAGCAGCCGGTGCGTGCCGATGAGGATGTCCACCTGACCACGTCGGGTTGCCTCCAGGACCTGGGCTTGCTTCTTGGGCGGCACGAAGCGGCTGAGCATGCCCACGTTCACCGGGAATCCTTGCAGGCGGCCCCGAAAATTCTGGTAATGCTGTTCGGCCAGCACCGTGGTGGGGCAGAGCAAGGCCACCTGCCTGCCCTCCAAAGCCGCGCGGAAGGCGGCACGCATGGCCACCTCGGTCTTGCCGAAGCCCACGTCGCCACAAACCAGCCGATCCATGGGCTCGGGGCGCTCCATGTCCTCGAGCACGTCCTGGATGGCCCGGGCTTGATCCGGCGTCTCCTCGAAGCCAAAGGAGGCCTCGAACTCGCGGTACATCTCGTTCAGCGGACCGTAGGAATATCCCTTGGCCACCTTGCGGTAGGCGTACATCTCCACCAGATCGCGGGCTATTTGTTCGATGGCCCTGCGGGCCTTTTCCCGGGTCCGGGTCCAGCCGACGCCCCCGAGCTTGTCCAGCATCGGCTCATCTTCCCCCACGCCCTTGTAAGGTTGCACCTGCGAAAGACGGTCAACCGGGAGATAGAGCTTGTCCTCGCCCTGGAAGAGCAGCAGGAGATAGTCGTTGGCCACACCGCCGATCTCCAGGCGTGTGAGCCCACCGAAACGCCCCAACCCATAGTCGCGGTGCACGAGCAGGTCCCCGGCGGCCAACCCTTCATAGCTCTTCAATCCCTCGAAGGCGCGATCCCGCGGCCTAGCCTTGAACGCGGCGCGGGGTTGCAACACCGGCTCCCCCAGGATCAGGGACTGGCTCCAGGCCAGATCGTGCCCCCGTTCCAGGGTCCCGACCAGCGCAAATATCCCCTGGGCCCCGTGGTCGTACTCCAGATGAAAACGCAGCCCTTCCTCCTCGGCCAGCTTGAGGAACTTCCTGCGGCTCCGCTCGCTGTGGAAGGCCAGGATGGTCTGCCGTCGGGTGCGGTCCCAGTCTCCGAGCAATTCCACCAAAGTATGCCAGGGGCGATCTTTGTCCTGCTCCTCCCGGTGCTCCCGAAATCTGGCCAACAGCCCGTCGAAGTCCTCCAGGGTGAATTCGGGGAGGTCGGTGCCGCGTTTCTCCACCCCGATACTCAGGTCTTCGAACAACAAACGCCGACGTTGCCGCAACACGGGATCAAGGGTGTCGGGCTCCCGAAGGACCAAGGACTGTGGCAGCGTAGCGGCCTCGCTTTCGAAATACTCGTTCCAAGCCCAGAGGGACTCTTCGAGATAAGAGGCGGCAAATCCCGGTCCGTCCTTCTCCCTGGTGGAGGACAGCAGCAACACCGGATTCACCGGCAACCAATCCTCCAGCAGCGAGGCGTCGGGATACATGACGCCTGGAAACTCCGGTCCGCGCCCCTCCTCGAGCCCCCTGAGCAGGGCCTGCTCCAGGGATTCGTCAAGCACTCCTTCCAGGCGCAGGGAACGCCAATACTCCCTGGCCTGGCGACCCGCCGCCGCATCGGCCACCGTGGGGCGGACTGGCAGGATCACCGCCTCCTGTACATCGGCCTTGGAGCACTGGGTGATGGGGTCGAAAAGGCGTAGATCGTCGATGGTGTCCCCGAAGAATTCCACCCGCAGCGCCGTGTCGTAGCCCGGCGGGAAGATGTCCAGGATATCGCCGCGCATGGCCAGTTCGCCCGGTCTGGAAACAAGCGGAGCGCGCTCGTATCCCCAAAGCGCGGCCTGCTCCAGGAGCAGTTCGGAAGACAGTTCCTCTCCCTTGCGCAGCTCCAGGGAGTTGTGCTCGAAGAAGTTCCTGGGCGGCCACTTGGCGAGCAGGCAGTCCGCGGTGAGCAACAGACCGCGTGGACCGCCGATGTCCAGAGCGTGCAGGCAGGCCAACCGGCGGGGCCATTCCAGACTCCGCCGCCCCCCACGGCCGCCGGCATGCACACACGCCGGCATGATCAACCATTGTTCATAGCGCAGGTCATGCTGCGTGCGTGGAGAAAGCAATCTGAGTACGGCCTTGACGGCGGTCAGTTCGGCTTGGTCCTTGACCACAACCACGGGACTCGCTCCCCGGCTGAGCAGCGCGTTGGCCAGGAACGCCAGCGTGGCTGGACCGCTTTTACATATGGTATCGGAACGGCCCGGACCGTGGAGGACTTCCTGCACGATCGCGGGCAAAGCATAAGACATGGTCGTAATCGCTGTATACAATGTGAAGTAGTTGGGATGTCATGCAGAACACAACAAGGCCGCTCCCCTTTTGCAAGGGGAGGGCCGAAAAAGGCTCCCGTTCTTGGCGGGGTGTCCGGGAAGACCTCCGTACTCAGATATGATGCAACATGCTGCGTTCTTCACCCGATAGCAAACGATCCAAATCGAGCAGGATGAGCAACCGGTCCTCCAGCTTGCCCACACCGCTTATGTACTCGGATTCCAACCCGGCGACCACGGGCGGAGGCGGCTCCACGGTATTGGCCGGAATGCGCAAGACTTCCGAAACCGAGTCCACCACAAACCCCACGATCATGTTACTGATCTCGATGACGATGATCCGGGTGTGTTTGTCGTGATCCCTGGATTGCAATCCGAATCGCCGTCGCAGGTCGATTATGGGAATGACCTTGCCCCGAAGGTTGATGACCCCTTCAACAAAGGCCGGTGCGCGCGGGACCTTGGTTATCTCCATGGTGCGAATGATTTCCTGCACCTTGAGAATGTCCACGCCGAACTCTTCCTCGCCGATGCTGAAGGTGACGAGCTGCAGCAACTCCGCATCCTGTCTTTTCTGCGTTTCTTCCATGGGCGTCCTCTTTGCTCGATGACTATCCGCCGTGTTTAGTCCGTCCTCCGCCCAGTCAAGCAATGTATAGGCGGGAAGCCTACCTCATTTGGCCGGAGAATGCCAATGGCCAAACTCCTCAAGGAAGTGTCTCGTACCCTCAGGATGCGTTGTAAGATCATTTCAGTCGAAACACAAGTGGAACACGGACTTCACCTGAAGAACCTCAGGCAGACACCCGGTGCGTGGGGTATCACGCCGCGCCCCCTGCAACTTTTCCGTGAGGGCATGTCCCGCGACCTGCCGCTCGGGCTTCGATGTATTTATGATCAGCGGGATCTTTTTCAACAGGCTGGCTGTCCAGCCTGTTGACGTCCGCTGCTCGTCCAGATACGTACTCCCCAACACCCTCAGGCAAGGAGCATACATACATGGGGCGATTTTTCATGCAAACCGAAGACTTCCCCCTGTCAGAGCAAATCAAGTCCCTCGGTGACGACGAACTTCTCGATTTCTGGGAGGAAACCCAGTATCTTGAAAAATTTCTCGAAGAAGAAATGTCCCATGAAAACATCTATTCCCAAGACTATGAGCGCATCATCCTCATGGAGCTGCAATTGCGCACTTGTATGCGCCTTGTGAGCTGAGTCCTTCGGGTACCCTGCGTTCAACGCCCCACGCCATAGCGTTTCAGTCCCATTTCCGCCAACAACCGGGTCGAGTACAAGTTGCGCCCGTCAAAAATCACGGAAGAGCGCAGGGCGGTCTTGATCCGGGCAAAGTCCGGGCTGCGGAACTGGTTCCACTCCGTGACCACGGCCAGGGCGTCGGCCCCCTCCAGTGCCTCGTACTGCTCGTCCACGATGGCCACCTCGGCCAAGTCAGCCAGCTCTCTGGCCGCATTGGCGCCGGCCACGGGATCAAAGGCCCGCACGCGCATGCCCTGCGCGACCACGTGACGTATGATGGACAGGGCCGCGGCCTCGCGCACGTCGTCGGTGTTGGGCTTGAAGGACAGGCCCCAGAGGGCCAGGACCTTGCCCCGTACGCCGCCCTCTTTCGCGAAGTGGTCGCAGATCTTGCGCCCCAGCAGGAGTTTCTGCCTGTTGTTCACATCGTCAACGGCATTGAGCAACTGCGGCTCGTAGCCGCTGGCCGCGGCGGTCTGGATCAGGGCCTTTACATCCTTGGGAAAGCAGGAGCCGCCGTAACCCACGCCTGGGTAGATGAAGCTGTAGCCAATGCGCTGGTCCGAGCCGATGCCCATGCGCACGTCGCGGACGTCGGCGCCCACGCGTTCACAGATGTTGGCGATCTCGTTAATGAAGGAAATCTTGGTGGCCAGCATGCAGTTGGCCGCGTACTTGGTCATCTCCGCGCTGCGCACGCCCATGACCATCATTTTTTCCCTGTTGCGGGCGTAAGGCGCGTACAAGGCCTTGAGGATCTCGGCGGTGCGCACGTTGTCCGTGCCCACGATGACCCGGTCGGGCTTCATGAAGTCGCCCACGGCGTCGCCTTCCTTGAGAAACTCGGGGTTGGAGACCACGTCGAACTCGATGTTCCTGCCGCGTTTCTGCAACTCCTCGCCGATGATCGCCTTGACCTGATCGGCCGTGCCCACGGGCACCGTGGATTTATCCACCACGATCTTATAATCCTCCATGAGTCGTCCCACTTCGCGGGCCACCTGATGCACGTAGCTCAAGTCGCAGGAGCCGTCCTCTCTGCTGGGCGTGCCCACGGTGATGAACACCAGCAGGGCGTCGCCCAACCCTTCCTTGAGGTCGGTGGTGAAGCGCAGGCGCCCCTCCTTGAAATTGCGGCGGACCATTTCCTCGAGTCCGGGTTCATAGATGTGCACTTCACCCCTGCACAGGGATTCCACCACCTTGGGGTTGACGTCCACGCAACACACGGAATTGCCCGTCTCAGCAAAACAGGCGGCGCTCACAAGGCCCACGTAACCGGTTCCAACTATGCACAAATTCATACGTTTCTCTTTCTCTTTGCAGGTTATGGTTCCAGAGAACATGATCCGGAAGGACTCGACACCTATCCGTTCCCCACATTTCCGTCAACGTGCTCCCGACACGACTGTTATTCCCTTATTTTCAGCTGCAAATCAACTCTGCCCAACTTCCTGCAACACCCTGTCTCCCCCCTATCTCTTCAATACATTGCTCTTTACCGTCGCGCACGATATAACGCCATGCGAGACTATGACCTTGCCTCGATGAAAGGCAACACAAAAATGAGCCGGGGACACCGGTCAGCCGGGAACCTCTCCCGGCCAATCCACAACCCCGCGGGAGCGCCCCATGACCCTGCCTACCCAGTCCGCAGCCTGGAAAGCCCTGAAGGTCCACGCCGCGACCATGGCCGACGTGCATATGCGCGATCTGTTCGCCGTGGACCCCGACCGCTTCGACACCTTCTCCCTCTCGGCCTGTGACCTGCTCCTCGACTACTCCAAGCACCGCATCAGCCGCGCGACCATGGATCTGCTCCTGGCACTGGCCAGGGAGCAGGGCGTGGAAGCCCGGCGCGAGGCCATGTTTTCCGGAGAGAAGATCAACGTCACCGAGAACCGCGCCGTGCTGCACGTGGCCCTGCGCAACCGCTCCAACCGCCCCATGCTCGTGGACGGCAAGGACGTCATGCCCGGCGTGAACGCGGTGCTGGAGAAGATGCGCGACTTCGTCGCCCGGGTTCATGCAGGGGAGTGGACAGGCTACACCGGCCAGACCATCACGGACGTGGTCAACCTGGGCATCGGCGGCTCGGACCTGGGGCCGGTGATGGTCACCCGCGCCCTGGCGCATTACTCCCGCCCCGGCATCCGTACACACTTCGTCTCCAACGTGGACCCCACGCACATCGCCGAGACCCTGAAGCGGCTCCAGCCCGAGCGCACCCTGTTCATCATCGCCTCCAAGACCTTCACCACCCAGGAAACCCTGGCCAACGCCCACGCGGCGCGCGCCTGGCTGCTGGAGCACGCCGGCGACCCCTCGGCCGTGGCCAGGCACTTCGTGGCGCTCTCCACCAACGAAAAGGGCGTGGCCGACTTCGGCATCGACACGCAAAACATGTTCGAATTCTGGGACTGGGTCGGGGGGCGCTACTCCCTGTGGTCGGCCATCGGCCTGTCCATCGCCCTGTCCGTCGGCTTCGGGTACTTCGAGGAACTGCTGTCCGGGGCGCACGCCATGGACGAACACTTCCGCACCGCGCCCCTGGAACGGAACATGCCCGTGATCATGGCCCTGCTCGGGGTGTGGTACAACAACTTCCTGGGCGCCGAATCCCACGCCGTGCTGCCCTACGACCAGTATCTGGAGCGCTTCCCCGCCTACCTGCAACAGGGCGACATGGAGAGCAACGGTAAAAGCGCCACCCTGGACGGCCAGATGGTGGACTACCAGACCGGCGCCATCATCTGGGGCGAACCAGGCACCAACGGCCAGCACGCCTTCTACCAGCTCATCCACCAGGGAACCAAACTCGTGCCCTGCGACTTCCTGGCTCCGGCCCGCGGCCTGAACCCGCGTGGGGAGATGCATGAACTCCTGCTCTCCAACTTCTTTGCCCAGACCGAGGCCCTGATGCGCGGCAAGACCGAGGCCGAGGCCCGCCAGGAACTCGCGGTGGCGGGGAAGTCCGAGGAGGACATCCAGAAAATGCTGCAACACAAGGTCTTCCCCGGTAACCGCCCCACCAGTTCCATCCTCTACCCCCTGCTCACGCCCAGGAACCTTGGGGCGCTCATCGCGCTCTACGAGCACAAGATCTTCGTGCAGGGCTGCATCTGGCGGGTCAATTCCTTTGACCAGTGGGGCGTGGAACTGGGCAAGCAGCTGGCCACGGCCATCCTGCCAGAACTGCTGAACGACGAGCCGGTGCGGGGGCACGACAGCTCCACCAACGGCCTGATCAACGCCTGGAAGCGCATGCGTTGCGGGCGTTAGGATGAAAAGAAGCCTTAGGAACAATTGACCATGACCTACCATCGGAACTCCCCGCCCCCCAACCCCTTCGGCGTGCACCCGGCCCTGCTGCCCTACATGGAGTGGCTGCTGCGCGATTTCCACGCCCTTGGAGGCGCGCCAGAAGTGGTATTGGATTTTCTGGCCGGGTCCGGCATCGGCCCCCGCTCCAGGGTGCTGGACCTGGGCGCGGGCAAGGGCGCCATTTCCCTGGCCGTGGCCCAGGAGTTCAAGGCCCATGTCCTGGGCCTGGACCTCTACGCCCCCTTCGTGGAGCATGCCCGCAACACGGCCAAAAACGCCGGCCTGGAGCGTCTCTGCGAGTTCCGGCTCGCGGACATCAGGACCTTTGTACCCTCCGAACCCTTTGACGCCGTGCTCTGCATCGCCGTGGGAGACGTCCTGGGCAACCTCGAGGAGACCGTGGGCGCCATGCGTGCCATGACACGCCCCGATGGTCTGATGCTCCTGGACGACGGCTACCGTCTGGACAAGAAAATTCTCCACCCCGGCTACGAGCAACTCGCCCCCCTGGATGAGGCCCTGAACCAGATCACCGCCCACGGCGACACGATACTCAGGGAGTATCGCTTCACCCAGGCCTTCGTCATCGAGCAGAACCGCCGTTATCAGCTGCGCATCGAGACCAGGGCAGCGGAAATCGTTGCCGAGCACCCGGAACTGGCCCGGATTCTCGCGGACTACGTAGAGGAGCAGCGGGAGGAGTGCCGCATCCTGGAAGACAAGGTACAATGCGTCAGCTGGCTGCTGCACAGGGCGCCCGACTCGATGTAGGTCAATCGCCTGTTCACGGGTGAGACCATCGCGGAACCCGGACAGGACCCCGCCCAAATCCGGGCCCTTTTTTTCTTCCTTTTATTCCAGCATGCGTTTGTCATCCTGATGCAAATGCACTATGCAAATGGCTGCCCGTCACCGCACCGCAACCAGGGGATCACCGCGACGTGCACGCTCGAACCGACAAGAACATCCGCGACATCCTCCTCTTCGCGCTCCTCTGCGCGGGGCTGGTGTACCTGACCCTTCAGGGTGCGGAGCGCTTGGGCTACCACTGGCAGTGGTATCGCGTGCCCCGGTACATTCTGTTCTTCCAGGACGGCGTCTGGCATCAGGGCCCCTTGCTGCAGGGGCTGTGGATGACCTTCAAGCTCACGGGCGCGGCATTCGGTCTGGCCTTTGTCTGCGGCCTGGGCGCGGCCATGCTCCGGCTCTCGGACTCCATGGTAGGGCGCTGGATCGCCCGCGCCTACCTGGAGACCGTGCGCAACACCCCCTTGCTGGTGCAGATCTTCTTCATCTATTTTGTGCTCTCGCCCGTGGTGGACATGGGGCGCTTCATCTCCGCCGTGCTGGCCCTGAGCCTGTTCGAGGGGGCCTACGCCTCGGAGATCATCCGCTCGGGCATCGTGTCCATCGCCAAGGGGCAGA